>JBCAWZ010000029.1:0-39402 GCA_038534315.1 Pseudomonadota bacterium
AGCGCCCCGCGAAATAGTAAGCTTCGAGCATCAATTGATGCAATCTTCCAACGTGCAAGTTATCAGTACGAACCGCCCCAGATCGGGCTGGTTGAAGAATCCGCGCGGATGGCCCCAGATCCGGAACGACTCCTGATTCTCGTACAAGAAACCGCGAAGTACGACGATCTAGATCTGGAGTTACTAGAAATCGTCCGTAGACAGTTGCTATGGAAGCCTGGTCTCGAAGAAATCCGGAGGCGTTTAGGGGAGCTGATCGTAAATCGAATTCCTGCGTCCCAACCAAAACTCGACACTATGGTTGAAATTGCAAGCGGCCCGGACAAAGACAGTCTCGCTTCCGTCAGAGTCTTGACGCTCCGTCCGCTCCAAAAGCTTGCGAGACGATACATCGAAGCGAAAGAAGCGCTCAAAAAAGTTGCTCTTAGCGATAGTGCTCCATCACTTCGTCGTAGAGCTAGGATTCTGTTGAACAAGATCGATCCGAACTGGAGCGAGTAGTGCCCAGAAACGCCAAGTTTGCGTCCATCGTCTAAGAGCGGCTCTACCCAATCTCAAGATCCGGCCCGGTTTGGTTTCTCTGATCGAAGAAGAGGGAGCTGCGCGCCAATTGCAAACCCCAGGGCCAAGGGGAGGTAGAATACGAGACTCCTCCAAACGTCTCTTCTGACACCTGCCCCTACGTTTTCTGCGCACCAGGCATTGCTAGGGCTCGAATAGGCGCCAAACGCGAACACCCCTGTGATAATTGCAACAATTAGTATCGCGCCGGCAAAAGACACCAACCGGACGAACGACAACACGGCCAGTATTGGGACCAGAAAGACAACCAAGAACAACAAGACTAAACCCGCATAGAGAAAAAAAGCGAACCACGTCCAATCGAAGATCAGCGCCGGGATACTTGATGGATCAAGACTTTCAACCTCAGCCACTCGCACAACTGCAAGGAAGTAAGAATCCAAGACGCTATGGAGAAAGATACCGAGCAAAGTCCCGATCACGCCCCTCACCATCGCACCACGAGCGAGTCCGAAGACCTTTTTGTCCTGCCACTCTGGACTCATTCCAATCCCCAAGGGGAGGAGGATCGAGATTGCGACAATAACAGGAAAGAAAAAGATGATTGGAAAAAACTCAGGGCCCATCGATGCAATAGCCTTTCTCTGATCGCCGGTACAAACACCGAAAACGAAACACCCCCGGTACAATGCGCACTGATTTTTAAACGTGTCTACTATCTTGGGTTTACTCTCAGCAACGCTATACGGATCCACCTGAACGTCAGCGAAAAGCGCTGTTTTGAGTAAGCTCTTTCCTAGGACCACATACCTAGGATTATCTACCTAGGACCTACTACCTAGGACTTTACACCTATCTCTACACAAAATGCCGCGATGACACTTCCGCCAACTGTGTCAGAATTCCAGGCATGACACCGCGCGGGCTCTTCCGGCTGATCTGCCTGATGCTGGCCTGGACGGACTATGCCGCGAATGGCGCGCAGGCGCATATTCAGGGGTCAGGCACAGGCATGGTCGCCATTCCCGATTGCACGGCGGATGGGACAGAAATCCTAGAAATCTCGGTGGGGTCAGAGGCCCCGCCCATCGCGACAGAGACCTGCTGCGGTGACTGTTTCGCCGCCCGTCCGATCCGGTTTGGGGACCGGGTCGGCTCGGCTTTGAGACCCGGCCTGCGCGGATTTGATCGCAGGCTTATCCCTGCCGCTGGGTCGCGCGTTGACGCTGTGCTGCATTGGCGCGCATAACCGCTCAGGCCTCTTGAGACAGGACAGATCATGATCACACTCTATGGTGCACCGCATTCGCTCTATACCGGCCGGGCCCGATCCTATCTGATCAAAGCCGGGCTCCCTTATCGCGAAACAGCCGCCATCTCACAGCACTATGGCACGCATGTGAAACCCAATGCTGGCGGGCGTCATGGCCTACCGACTGTGGAATTGGCCGATGGCAATGTGATCCGGGATGGCGCTGCGATCATCGATCATTTCGAAGCGCAGAACGGCCACGCCTTTTCGCCGAAGACGCCGAAACAACACCTCTTCAGCTTGCTGCTCGATGTCATTGGTGCCGAGGGTTTGCTGCGCCCTGCCATGCATTATCGCTGGAATTTTGATGCTGAGAATCTACCCTTTTTGCGTCTGCATTTCGAGATGCTTGTGCCCGACCGTCCCGACCGAAGCGCGCTCGCTCTAAAGGTCGAAAATCAAATGCGGGGCGCCGCCCAGGCGTTTGGCGTGACGCCAGAGCGTTATGCCCTGATTGAAGCCCTCTATTTGGATGTCTTGAAAGCGTTGGATGCGCATTTTGAAGACCATGCCTATTTGCTTGGTGGGCGCCCATGTATTGGCGATTTCGGGATGCTGGCGCCTCTATTTGCGCATCTTGGTCGGGATCCAAAACCGCTCGCCTTGATGCAGACAGAAGCACCCCGCGTCTATCGCTGGGTCGAGCGGATGAACCGCGCGGATCCCGATTTGCTGGAATATGCCGGCATGGATGACGCTTACCTTCCAAATGACGACATCCCTGACAGCCTGTTGGCGGCACTTAACGTTCTGGCCGAAGACTTTGTACCGGAAACCCTTGCGGCGGCCGCGTGTATCAATAGCTGGCTGGCCGACCAGGCTGATCTCGCGCCAGGCTCCGAATGCCTGCGGGGCGTAGGCTTTGCCAGCTTCGAGGTGCGCGGCGACCCGATCAGCGCTTTGGCGCAGCCGTATCGTTTCTATCTGTTGGCACGCGTGCAGGATGCCTTTGAAGCGATGGATGAGACCGACCAGACCGAGACCCGCCGCCTGCTTGAACAGATCCAGATGGCGGATCTTTTGGACGCGCGCCTCGATCGCAAAATCGGACGCGCGAACAATCTCGAAGTCTGGCTCTAAACGATCCTGCCCTTAGCGGATTTCAAGCCCGTCAAATTTGCCCGACTTGCGCCACTCATCAATGTATTGGAAGTAAGCGCGCGCGCCGCCTGGATGACCGAGCCCATGGCGGTTTTTCTCCGACAAACCCTGACCCTCATTGTTGTAGTAGCCAGGTGTACACTCGGTAGAGCCGATGGCCATGCCTTGTCCTGTCAGCACGAAATCCACCCAAGAGTCTTCCGCCTCTTTGGTCACTTCGACGGCTTTGGCGTCGACCTTCTCTGCATGCGCGACGATGGTCGCAATGGTCTTGGCATGGTCCACCAGATTGTGCGGATAGTTGGAGATCAAATTGGCGCCTTGCGCCGCTTGAACGATGAACGCATTCGGGAAGCCATGGACATGTAGGCCGTGCTTTGACCGCATGCCATTTTCCCAATGCTCAGAAAGCTTCTCGCCGCCGCGTCCCGTGAGATCGAAGCCTGCGCGTTCTGTGTAGTCAGACCCAACCTCAAAGCCAGACGCATAAATGATGCAGTCAACTTCATATTCCTGGCCATTCGCGACGACACCTTTTTCGGTGATCCGCTCAACACCTTGACCATCGGTATCGACCAATTGGGTGCCCGGCTCATTGTAAGCTTGAAGGTATTGGTCATGGAAGCAAGGGCGCTTACAGAGCTGGCGGTACCAGGCTTTGAGATCGGCTGCCGTATCCCCGTCAGAGACAATCGTGTCGACCCGGTCGCGGATCTCATTCATCTTCTCATAGTCGGCATCTTCAAATGCCTCGAGAACCTTGTCCGGCGTCCACTTGGTCGGCGGCAATTCCATAATTTTCTCACGAATGCGCCGAGAGAGCTCGGTCCAGCCATCCATTACCCAATCTTCTTCCGGCATGCCCTGGGATTGGTTTTCTACAAAATTGTCGAACCAGCGTTGCTGCCAACCGGGTTCGCGAGAGATCTCATCGAACCAGTTTGGATCGATAGTTTCATTGTTGCGGGCATCCACAGAAGATGGCGTGCGTTGGAACACGTAGAGTTCCTTTGTCGCTTTCGCGAGATGCGGCACGGCCTGAACTGATGTCGCGCCAGTGCCGATAATGGCGACGCGCTTATCACCAAGCTTGTCCATCGGCGCGCCGTCCGGGCTGCCACCTGTATAGGCGTAATCCCAACGGCTGGTGTGAAATGTCTTGCCCTTAAAGTCTTGAACGCCAGGAATACCGGGTAGTTTCGCAACGTGCAGCGGGCCCGTGCCCAGACCAACATATTTCGATGTGAATGCATCGCCGCGATTGGTTTCAATTTTCCAATGCTGTTGCGCCTCGTCCCATTCCAAAGCGGTGACTTCAGTGTGGAACAACGCATTGTCGTAAAGGTCATACTGCTTGCCGATGCGCCCGCAATGTTCCCGGATCTCCGGGGCGTGCACATATTTTTCGCTTGGCATATGCCCGGTCTCTTCAAGCAGAGGCAGATAAATCATCGCCGCTGTGTCGCATTGCGCGCCAGGATAACGGTTCCAGTACCAGGTGCCGCCAAAATCACCAGCCTTGTCGATGATGCGGACCGAATCAATGCCCGCTTCCTTGAGGCGGGCGCCAACCACCAGACCCGAAAATCCACCGCCGACAAAAGTGTATGTTACGTGATCCGTGACCGGGTCTCGTGGCTTCAATGGCGTATACGGATCTGCCGCCAGACTTTCATCCGTTTCAACCAATCTAACGTATTGGTCATTACCTTCCGCCCGAATGCGCTTGTCCCGTTCTTCCGCATATTTTTGCTTCAGCTCGGTTTTCTCGGCCTCAGTGATCGCCATAGGATTCTCCAAAAATTGAAACGCGTTCTGATATTTCAATCATGCCGGAGGGGAAGCCAAGCCCCTTTTGCTCAGCCTTTATAACATGACTGGACCAGGGGTTGGATAGATTGGCCTACTGGAACTTGAAAGCGTAGTCGTGGTCGGTCTTGCGCACTTTTTTCGCTGTCGCATTGATGCCGTGAACCGGAATACGCATCCGGACTTCTGCCGGCACCGAACGACCGCCGGGAAAACGGACCAAAATCCCTGTTTTAGAGATGTTCAGCACAGTGCCTTCAACCAAACCGTTTGGCGCCCAGGTCAAAGTACACCGAGAGAACACGTCGCGTCGCGGCGCGCGTTGCTGTCGATAACCGGTAACCGCGAGCCCCTCGAGCCGACTTTTCGAAACACGCCGACGTGACGTGGCGCTTTTTTCTTTCCGACCAAGCCTGGCGAGGGGCGCCATCATGGTTTCAATTACGTTTCTCATGACCGCCTCCTTCAGCGCATCGACTTGAAAGCACTGTCTCTGCAAGTGGCATGCCGAATGCCTAACAAAAGGGAGCACTTGGTTAAGCATTCACGGCAAATCGCCGTCAAAGCACGCTGAACGTCGCACTAAAGAAGGCAGCCGGATTGCCGTCTGCCAAGACTTGTCCTTGGGCAGCATCGACCCGGCGTCCGATTTTGGTGCTTTGGGTCACAAATTCGATCCACTGACCCTGTTTGCAACTCGACAGGAATTCGACATTTATAGTCGAGGTCACCAATCCACCCACCTTGTCATGCTGGACGGCACAAGACAGTCCCATTGCATTGTCTGCAAGCGCCGTAATCAGACCGCCATGAACAAAGCCGCGTGAGTTGCAGTGTTGTTCCCCAGCGAGCATGGCCAGCACCACAGCGGTGTCAGTTTGTTTCGAGTAAAGCGGCTCCCATGGATCGGTGAGCGGACTCTTGCGAAAGTGCGGCGCGAAGCCTTCAGGCGGTGTCACCTAACGCTCTGCCGCAGGTCTGGTTACCTGCCGTAAAACCCCAAAATCGGTTTCGATCAGACCGCCAGCATCCGCCCAGGACTTGAACCCCTCATGCGTCGATACATTGCGATAACCCTGCGACTTCAGTGCTTTTGTAGCCAGGGCCCCGCGACTGCCCGTTCGGCAATAGATGATAATCTCCGCATCTGCATCGCGAACGTTTTCCGCCACATCAAACTCAATTTTGCCACGTGGCATCCAGACCGCGCCCGGCAATCGACCAAGTTCAAACTCCTGCTCGGTGCGGACGTCATAGAGCAGTAGATCGGGGTTTTCGGCTTGGCGCTCAATCACATAAGCATCGCTCACAAAGCTAATGCCATCTCGTGCGGCAGCGACCACATCGTCAATCGACGCCGGCGCGTCGGCGATCGCAACGGGCGCTGCCAACAGCACAATTGCTGGCATGATCAGATCTTTTAGCCTCATGGGACACCTCCACATTCTGTCACCGTTACCTTAGTGCGCGTGTGTCTGACGCGCTAGGGTTCGGCACTACCGCGCTTTCAGCACCAGCTGCGTGCATCGAAACAGCGCCAAGCGCTTATCGCTTTCAACGTGTCGAACCTCGCAATCCCAAACCTGCGTGGTTCCTCCTAGATGAATTGGTACGGCAACACCCGCCAATCGGCCTTCCGTTGCGGTGGCAAAGAAGTTTGATTTCAACTCAATTGTCGTGAACCCGATGGCAGGGTGTTTTAAACTCGCGCCGCAAGCCATGCCGCAAAGCGTATCCGCGAGCGTTACAATCGTTCCCGCATGAAGGAAGCCGTTCGGAGCCATATGCTGCTTGCCAATGTCGATATAAGCGTCTCCACCCTCGCGAGTCAGCCGGGTCACGACCACGCCAATATGGCCCGGTAGCGCACTGGTATAGCTGGCATTGATCGCGTCTGGGGTGATCTCGGCATCGGTTCGAAGATAAGTCATGACCTCGCCGTACCGTTCGAATGATTGCGGTCAAGATATTTGGGCCGATCTGCCAATCGGGGCAACGGTGCTCACTATGAGTATTTCGCCTCAAAACTTGTTCGGGCAGGCACTTCCAAGCGCTTGAGCAATCCAGTTGTCTTCGTCCGCTCTTCGCTGGCAATACTGAACCCGCCGTCGCGGTAACGGCTCAACCGTTCGATCCGGGCCTCAATCGCTTGTCTCGCCTGATCGCTCAGACTGTCGCCCTGTTCTTCCAACCGTTCGACCATTTCCGTAATTTTCTCAGATCGATCGACCAGATCGGCAATCGGCATGGAGAAGCGCAAAATATGCTCGTGAACCGCGAAGCGAAGGTCCATGTCCTCAATATCAAACAGACGCTCGCGATTTCGGATATAGGTGTCCGCCTCGACTCGCGCGACATCAAATAAACGCACTGTATAGCTGCCCCATGGATCGCCGCTTGTGCGCGAGGCCAGTGCCAGATCGAACAATTGGGCCAGTGACGCGACCAGCTCGCCGAAAAAGCGCGCCGCGTCGCGCTGACGGCGCCTGCGGCTCAATCGATCCTGAATGATTTCGGCGATCAGGGCGCCGCCCGTCGCGAGGCAAGCCCCAACGATCACCGCCAGAAGCGTGTCGAGATTGTCGATATAGTCGAAAATTGAATTGCGCATGCCGGTTGATCACGATCCCATGACTCAGATCTAGACCATCGATAGGGCGCTGGCCAATCAAGTCCGCCAGCGGAGCGTCTCCGTTTTGAGCGGGTTCTCAAACGCGGCTGGATCATGGCCGCAGGCTTCCCAGGATTTCTTAAGACTCAGGTACCAAAGGAATTGTCGGTCGGAATCGCCAAGCAGCATGCCCTTGCCGCCATACTCCAAATTGTTCCGGCGCAGGGTCATAATGTCGACATCCTGCTGCAAGAACGGCTTCGCAAAGAACGGAACGATCGGACGCGCCAAATTCAGCACCGGCGAATTCCAATAGAAGATTTGCCGCAAATGCGTGTTCTCATGATCAATTGGCGTCAGGGCGGTCAGCCCAAGCACAGTGTGTTTCGAATTCTCGATATATTCAGCGCGCAAGCCGGGGATGCGAAAGGCAATCCGCACGGTGATGGCACCGCCAATCACTTTGTAGATGTCGCTATTCACGGGCGTGTGCGGCACCATGGTGAAACCGAAATCACTCGGCGCGAAAGTCTTGCGTTTTTCCTTGAGGATTTCATTGCCACGCCAGAAAGGAGAACGGTGCACAAAGGGCGTGTGCGCCGGATCAAGAAGTCCGTAAGCCGCATCATCAAGATGGGTTGGGATCACAACCTTCTCCATGAAACGGACTTTGCCCTTCGGCCCACCAAAGATCGGCGGTGGTGCCTTAATGTCAATATCATTGGGGTCTTCGGCGATGAATACCCAGATCAGATCCTCGCTGATCTCGCACGGCACATGGATGTCGCCATCGACCAGTGTCGCCGTGCAAAGATCGTTACGATCCCGGGCGATGACCAATTCGCGACCACAGATTTTGAACCGCTCCGAAGCGCCTGGGCGCACTTCATCTAGCCGACCCGCAACATACCAAATGTCCATGAACAGACCTTGGCCAGGTTTGACAGCGACCTGGTCCGACATTGATCGCACCGGTGTTTTGAGTTTAGTGTCCGTCATCGCAGATCTGCCTTAGGGCCAAAAATACCATAGCCTCGCTTTAGAGTGCCCCGCCCAGTATTCAAAGCCCTGCTTAGACACTGCTTGGCACTAGGCTTGGAAATGGGTGCGCGCGGCGATGATCGCTTTCGCGGCTTTGCGCATATCCTCGGCCGAATTGTAATATCCTGGTGTCACCCGCACACAGGCGCCGGCGGCGACGCCCGTCCGATGCACCGTGAAGACACTGTGCTCGTCCAGCAAATAGGCTGCAATGGCTTTGTTCTCATCGATAGAGGTCAATCCGGTGAATCGAAACGATGTGATGCCTGCATGTAAGCGCGGGTCGTCCGGCGTTAGCACGTCGATGCCATCTACCTCGGCACACTCCGAAACCCAGACCCCACGAAGATGGGCGAGCCGTTCCGCCTTAGACTTTGCGCCCAATTGATCCTGCCAGGCAAAGGCATCCGGCACCGTCATGAAAGCGGCCATATTGCTGGTGCCGGTGTGCACGCGCCCCTCGATGCGGTCGAGTTCCCAGGGTCCGGCAGATAAGTTTGGATCAATGCGGTCAAGTCGATCGGCTTTGATGTACATCGCACCAACCCCAACCGGTGCACCGACCCATTTGTGTAGATTGAAGCCGACAAAATCGGCTCCCAAATCTGGAACCTGGAAATCGATCTGCCCCCAGGAATGGGCCGCGTCGACGACCACATCGACACCGCGCGCATGGGCCGCGTCCGCGATGTCGCGCACCGGCATGACCAGTCCCGTGCGATGGCTGAGATGGGTCAGCAGCAACAAACGCGTGTTTGGGTGTTGATCGAGCGCGTCAATATAGAAGGCAACCAGAGCATCATGTGTGATCTGTTCCGGGATTGCGAGTTCGACCACGTCGGCTCCGGATTGTTTTGCGCGCCACCGCATCGCGCCCATGATCGACCCATAATCTAAGTCGGCGAACATCACCGCCTCACCCGGCTGAAGCCGATTGTATCCGCCGATCATACATTGCAGAGCTTCGGACGCGCCACGGGTGAGCGCCACTTCACCAGGCTGAGCGCCCATACGCTCTGTCACCTCGTCGATGATGCCGCGCCAAATCGGTCCATACTCGCGCCGGGCGAAGAAAGAATTGTCGCGATTCACCCGTTCTGTGTGCGTTGTGTACGCGTCCAGAACCGGTCGCGCCATCAATCCCCAATTGCCGTTCTCAACATTGGTGATGCCGGGCTTTACATCATAATGCGCTGCGACCTCAGCCCAAGCTGGTTCATCGTCCGGCATGCGGTTCGCCGTTTGCAAGCCAATGGACGCGCCCTGGCTCGCGCAGCCTGTCAGCGTCGCAGACGCTGATACCGAAAGCGACGCACCGATTAGGGCGCGACGGGACAAATGAGGCATAGCAGCGAACTCTCTCTTTTCGGACGCGATTTGGCTTGGGGAGACGGATCAAAAGGCGTCCATCACTCTTCGGGTTCAAGGGGCTCTATCAGCACAGAACGCGCCCGAAAATCCTCTATCGTTTCAGTATTGCGGACGATTAGGGGCGCTCTTTGCTGTCGCATCGGAAGGACATCCGTGTTCGTTTCAATACGGCGAAGCTCAAGCCGACCAAGGTCTAAATCCTGCTCGATCTCGTCGCGACGCACGGCATCCAAACGCGAGATTGCCGCAGCACGGGCTTCTGGTTGAGCACTTAAACGCATTTGGGAGATCTCGGTGGCTTCGCGGAGCAACGATTCGCGATCGTCGATCTCGCGCGCCGGTGAAAACACTTGGGCTTGAACGGAGGCCGTTGTGACGTCGCAGTTTTCGTCATCCGCACATTGCTGATCGATCACCATCTCCCATCGTGGGCCGAAGCGATAAACGCCCATATACATTGCGAGCGCAGTAACCGGGTCGACATCCGCGGTGATCAGCGCCTCATAAAACATGTTGTGCACATCTTGCCAGGGGCGCACCAAATTCTCTTCCATACAGTAGAAATCATGGACCACGGCCGCCTTTCGATGTGGGCCAGACCAGGGTCCGCCAACCAGGCTCCAAAGCGAGGTCGGTATCGAAGCTCCGTCGGAGATCATGCCGCTTGGCGCAACCCATTCCTGCCCCTGATTGTCGATGTAACGGAAATCACGCAACAACACTGCAGTTCGCCCGTCATCTGTTTCCAAGCTTACCTCAAGCGGGTCTGGAAACGTGCCAGGCTCAATATCAGTCTGTAGAGCGGTGTCGCAGGCCGACAGGACAGCGACCGCAATCATCGCGGCAGCGATCGACTTAAGCTGGCGAATGTGCGCCATACTGTTCCCCTTCGATGTTCCAAGACGCAATGAGAGCATCACGGTTTCATCGCCCAATCAAGAGCATCTTCCAATCGGTCATCACCCCAGAACAATTCTTCGCCGATTGTAAAACTCGGCGCACCAAATATTCCCAGTTGCTGAGCGCGCTCCGTGTTGGCGCGGAGCGCGTCCTTTTGGCCGTTGGCGTTGCTCAAATCCAAATAGGTTTTGTCGACACCGCCTGCGGTTTCGATACATTTGCCAACCACGCTTGGATCAGAGATGTCATTCCCCGCTGCAAATTGAGCCAAATATATATTCTGACAAAAGACCTCTCCCCAATCCTCACGCAATGCAGCGATTGCCGTGCGCGCGGCTAAGAGGCTCTTTTGCGGGAACGCAATCTCTCCGGCGGCGAAGGCTGGGTGCAATTCAAGACCATATTTCTCACATTGGCGTTCCATATCGCGCCACATGTGCCTCCCTTTGGCCGCATAAATATTGAACGGGGACGTGTTCCATCCCTGCTGCGCGAAAATCGGACCCAATAGGAATGGCTTCCATTCTATCGGAACGCCACGCTTGGACGCCTCATTCTTGATCCGCATCGCGGACAGGTATGAGTAAGTAGATGCGAACTCGAACCAAAAAGTGACAGTCTTCGGCATGCCGCCATGGTGCGGCACACCTTCATGTCACGTCAATCGGCCCTAAGCCATTTCTGGCACGGGACCGCGATAGACAGATTTCGGCCGCACAATGCGCCCCTCGGCGATTTGTTCGCGCGCATGAGCAATCCAGCCGAGCACCCGGCCACAGGCGAAAATCGCGGTAAAAGCGTCACGCGGTATGTCCAAGGCTTCGAGCAAAATCGCCGTGTAGAATTCGACATTGGTTTCGAGCGGCCGGTCTGGATACTTCTTGCGCAGCTCACCCAGCACTTTCCGCTCGATATGCTCTGCGAAGGCAATCCGGCCAGTTGTTCCCGGCAACCGGTTCGCGGCAACTTTTAGCGCATCCGCACGCGGGTCTCTCGCCCGATACACACGGTGTCCAAATCCCATCAACCGCTCACCGCGCTGCAATGCGTCCGCAATCCAAGCTTCAGCGTTCGATTTGGTGCCAATCGCATCAAACATGTCGAGGACCGGGCCTGGAGCGCCGCCATGAAGCGGGCCTTTCAGCGCCGACAGGCCGCCGACCACGGCCGACATAAGGCCTGCTCGTGTCGATGAGACAACACGCGCCGCAAAGGTCGATGCGTTTAAGCCGTGATCGCACACTGTGACCAAATAGGCATCCAAGGCGCGCGCATTTGCGAGATCTGGCGCGACTCCGGTGATCATGCGCAGAAAATCCTCAGAAGATGAAAGGTTGGGATCTGGCGCGATCGGTACCGTACCGACAGACTTTCGAATGGCCGCCGCTGTATAGACTGGCCCTGCCGCCGCAAGACGGATGGCGGAATCTAGGCTTTCATCATCCTGCAGCCCCGCCCAACCGAGCCGCAAAGCGCGCACAATGTCCGACCCTGCATCAACCGACGGAAGCGCTTCGAATGCGTCGACCCGCGCCGCACCAATTTTGGCACCCAAAACCTCAACTGAGGGCAAATCTTCAAACAATCCATCCCAGAGCAGATGAGCGGCATCCTCAAACGCCATGCTGGCGGACAAGGTCTCGACCATGCAGCCTCGAATAATCAGTTTGCCATGTTCGCCGTCGACCTTGGACAGAGCCGTCTCCGCCGCAACGATGTTTTCCAATCCTGTATCCATGATGTTTTCCTCATTTTTGCGAGGAAGATCGCTCTCGAACTTGTTATCGTCAATCTTGATCAATATAATCAATATATGACGTGGTTAGATAGAGACGCAGCGCTTGACGCTCTGGCGGTGAAGCCGCAAACGCTCTACGCCTATGTCAGTCGCGGTCGGATCAAGTCGAAAGCCCACCCCGACGATCCACGCGCCAGCCTGTATGCAGAAGCCGACATCAATGCGCTGTTGGAGAAACGTCGGCGGGGTCGCTCTCGCTCGGATATTGCCTCCGCAGCCATCGCTTGGGGCGACCCTGTTATGGAAACCCAGATCACCACGGTGCGCACTGGCCGATTGATTTATCGCGGCCTGGACGCGGTGGATTTCGCCGCCGATGCGACATTGGAGGAGACCGCAGCCTTATTGTGGCAAACCGATGCGATCACATCGATGAAAGCGCCCAAACCAAGCGCAGATCTAACCGCCGGAAAGGACCGAGCGCTCTCTTTTCTCGCGGAACGCGCTGCAAGCGATATTCCGATCTCCGGTCGGACCCAGGCCTCGCTTATCACCGACGGAGCCTCATTGCTTGCCGGTTTTGCCCGGGCCGTGTCAGGCACCAAAGGGCGCGGCCTTTTCCATCAAAGACTTTCCCGCTTATGGAGACTAGATCCAATAGCAACGGATGTGTTGCGGCGGGCGCTTGTCCTCGTCGCAGATCATGAGCTCAATCCGTCAACATTCGCGGCGCGGATCGCTGCGTCAACGGGCGCGCCGCTTGCCGCCTGTGCGCTTGCCGGTTGCTCAACCCTTGTTGGTCCGCGACACGGCGAAGCGTCCACCCGCGCGCTGGGCTATTTGAGAACCGCGCAGGCACTTGGCCCAAAACAGGCGCTGATACAGTTGGCAGAGACTCAAACAACGATCCCAGCGACTGGCCATCCGCTTTATCCAGGCGGAGATCCGCGCGCCACAGCCTTGCTGAAGTGGATGTCGCCGCCACTGGATTTACGCCGTGCGATTCGTGCTGCGGAGCGTGAATCTGGTCAGGCGGCAAATGTCGACATGGCGCTCGCCGCACTGTGCTTGAGATATGATTTACCGGATGACGCGCCCTTCTTGATCTTCGCCTCGGGACGACTTGTTGGCTGGATTGCCCATGCCATTGAGCAAGCTCAAAGCGGCCAATTCATTCGCCCGCGTGCGCGATATATGGGCGATTAGGGTGGCGACGATGGGCCGGGACTAAAGGTCGCTTAGCTCTGGGGTTTTGCCGGTTTCGCCCATCCAAGCCTCGTCAAACAGTTTCCGCGCATAGGCCTCTGACGCATCATCGCCTTGCGCTTCGAAAGTTTCGGCAAGACCGTACAGCGCATAGGCATTGTTCGGCGCGTAAATCAGCGTTCTGAAAAACTCACGTTCTGCCCGATCATATTGCCCATCCATAAGCAGATACGCCCCCAGCGTCTGCCGTGTCGGATAGTACCACCAGGTCGGTTCGAAATATGGGATTTGTGCGTGCCGATCCGCCGCTTCATCGAGAAGCTTGATCGCCGCTTTCAAATCGCCGCTGGCCGCTTCAATCTTTCCTTTCAGCGTCAAATCAGCAACCAGATGCGTCTCCGGCAAAGGAATGCCCATTGCGGCGTATTGTTGCATAATGGGGTTTTCCGCGAGTGCGCTCAGCTTCGCAGATTCCTGCTTCGCCTGGTCGAGATCGCCTTGTCGCGCATAGACAACCCCGCGCGCATAATGCCTGGCCATCTGCAAATAGAGATGCGCCTCTGCCGGTTCTGGCATTGCCAGGACGGCGGCATCATCAGCAAAGAGCAGCTTGGTGAAATGATCCGCAGCCGCGATGTGTTCGGCAAATGGCGCAGGCCCCGCTGGGTCTAGCGATGTCGCTTCCGGCAGCTTGGAAGACATGTCCAAGGCGGTGGTACCATTGCCAGCCATTTGCGAGCTCGCGACGACGAAATGCACATTGTGCGGATAGTAAACCGCCGCGTAAAAATCTGCGTTTTCACTGCCTGCGATATAGGCTTCATCGGCGGCAATTGCCGCAATGTTAGCCTCGTGCGTCTTCCGCCATTTGCCGAGCCGCAAATAAGTGTGTGACGGCATGTGCAGTAAATGACCAACACCGAGCTGACGGGCATGGAGACGGTCGGCATAGGCTTCGGCACGGAACGGATCGACCGATGCTTCTGTAATATGGATGTAGAGATGGATCGCTGGCGCGAATTCCGGGTCGATCTGCAACGCGGTTTCGAGCAATTCGAGCGTACGGGCGGTTCGGCCATAGGGCGCGCGGGCACCCGCCTCCCAATAATTCCAGGGCTGAGTATCCATATTGGATTCTGCTGCGAGCGCGAGCACCAGCTTATCAGCCGGCATAGCGCGCGAAACCACTTCCATCGCGTCTGCAAAGGCGTCTGCATTTTCGACGACGCCGGCTTCTGTCATGCTGTAACGCGTATCCAATGCCGTGATCAGAGCCGCTTCTGTTTCAGACGCGCCATCGATCAATTCCAAAGCGGCGTCGGTCGCCATGCGCCCGGCAGCGCCCCGCGGTGCTTCAAACGGCGCGTTGATATTGCTGCCAAAGGATAAGCCCTCACCCCAATAGCAAATTGCACAGGCTGGATCCTCAGTCTGTGCCTGACGGAAAGCGGCAATCGCCTCGTCATGGTTGAAATTGGCCATATGGGCGAGGCCCGTATCAAACCAGTGCTGAGCGGCATCGCTATCGGTGCTGATCGGATAATGGAAATGGTCGACCACATCGTCGGGCAGCGCAAAAGGCGTGTCAAAATCAAATCCCGCAGCCAATTCATTAAGATCTGCACCGGACGGAGTTGCCAAAAGCGGCTTGTCTCCGGGCCCACACCGACTATTGGCAAGCACCACTGGATCGATAAAGGGCTGCGCCTCGGCCGCCTCTTCGGTCGGCTCTTCACTCGTGACGCATGCTGTCGCCAGAACAGCGCAAAGCGCTGCACTCGCCATCAATTTTAGCTGACTGCGCATCCTCTTCCCCATCTCTCTGCGTTTGTTAACCTTATCGGAAAAGCGCAGCTCCGTCCACGAAACACGCCAATCTCATCGGTGTTTGCAGGCCGTTATGGTCGAGAAGCTGGCGCTGTCGCTGCAAAAAGAGGACAACAAAAAAGATGCGCCCGCCTATGTGATCGGGAAACAAATCTTTGTCGATCGCGAGCATTTGCCCTGGGTCCAAGATCTCGTTCGAAATTCGACCTAACGCACCTCGCGGCACCAATTGTCGAACCGACACCTCGCTTCTAGTCTGGCTAAAATACGAGATTTTGGAGGAACTCAGCATGTCGATCGATTTTACCATTCCAGATGACGCGAAAGAGGTACGCGAACGGGTCCGCACCTGGGTCGAGGATGAGTGCATCCCGGCAGAGAAAGAGCTCGCCGCGGGTAAGCCTTTGAAGGAGGTCATTGACGGCCTGCGCAAGAAGGCTCGCCCGCAAGGCCTGTGGCTCCCTTTCATTCCGAAAGAGCATGGCGGCATGGGGCTCGGCCCTCTCGCCAATGCACTGGTTCAGATGGAGCTTGGGCGTAGCCATCTTGGCGCTTTGTCTATGAACAGCCAGGGCCCAGATGATGCGACCATGCTGACCCTGCTCGCGCACGGCACCGACTTCCAAAAAGAAAAATACCTCAAGCCGCTGCTGAATGGCGAAAAGCGGATCTGTTATTCGATGACGGAGAAAGCCGCCGGCGCCGACGCCACCGGCATGCAGACCCGCGCCGAAAAAGACGGCAAAGGCAATTATATCTTGAACGGCGAAAAGTGGTTTTCGAGCTCGGCGAATGTTGCGGACATCGCAGTCGTCATGGCCAAGACCAATCCTGACGCGCCGCGGCATCAGCAATTTTCGACCTTCATCGTGGAACTGCCGGCAAAAGGCTACAACATCCTTAGAAACATCCCGACCATGGCAATCCATAGCGAGGTTGCCGAGGAAATGGGCGCGGCGCATTGCGAGATTGAGATCAAAGATCTGGTCGTGCCGGAAGAGAACATTCTCGGTGGCGAAGGTGGCGGCTTTTCCATGGGGCAGCACCGGCTCGCTTATGGTCGGCTACGGCACGGCATGCACAATGTCGCCATGGCGCAACGCGCGCTCGACCTCGCCACGGAGCATGTCACCACGCGAACGACATTTGGCAAAGGCTTAGAGGATCGCCAGGGCGTCCAATTCATGCTCGCTGAATGCGCCAGCCAACTCTATATCGCGCGACTGATGTTGATGCACATTGCCTACAAGGCCGAGAATGGGCTGGACATCCGCCAGGAGAATGGCATCGCCAAAGTCTTCCTCGCCAATATGGTCCACAAAGTCGTCGATACGGCGCTTCAGCTCCATGGTGCACTCGGCTATTCGACCGACACACCGCTGGCCGGCTGGTACACACATATTCGTTCGCAGCGCCTCGTCGATGGACCGGACGAAGTGCACAAATGGATCACCGGCAAAAATGTCATCCGCGCCTTCAAGAAAGACGGCACGACAGCCGCGGCGGCAGGCGGCGATCTGCTCTAAGGCCTCTGGCTTGGTGCGTCGCTCATGATTCGTGAGGTGGCGTGCCAGGTTCCGGCTAGCCCGGGATGATTTCGCCCAAAAAGCCCGGGCCGCGGAAATTCTCGGCCGGGATCTTGTGGGCGATCCGAGCATGGAAGGCTGGCAGCTTCGACCAGTGCAGCCCCGGTCGCAAATGATGTGCGGTATGATAGCCGAGATTGCCAGTCAGAATATTGTACCCGCGATGCATGATATTGTTCGACGCGGCATACTCATCGTCTTCTGAACAGCCCGAATGATGATCGTAAGTGTGGCGGCAGGTCATCCAGAAGCTGACCAACATTGGCAGCGCAAACACCAAAAGCGCATTCACCCAATTGAGGCTGAACAGCAGAGCGAGTATCGCGACTTGGACCAGCACCATGGCGACGAACATAGGTTGGTGCTGTGGGTGTCGAAGGCCGTTTTTGAAAGCGCAAAAATAGCCCGATACTGCGAGCCTAAACGTATACTCATTGGCACCCATAATCCGCCCGTTCGACGCGCGCCAGCCACTTTCATCCTTGGTCTGGTCCATATAATTGTCGTGATGGCCGATATTGTGATGCAGCACCCAGACCTTAGATGTCGCGCCGGTCTGCAGACCGAACATGACTTCCATCAAGCGATTGCAAAACTCTGATCGGAAGAAGGGCGTGTGCTGGTGATGATGGTTCCAGGCAGCGATGCAAATCTTCGGCACCATAGATGCGAGCGACCAGGCCAAGACCAATGGCCACGATTGCACCAGGGCAAACACCAGAATATCAGCGGCAAACAAAGCGAGAAAGATCGCCACAGGAAGCCGATCGGCGCCATATCGAAACAAGCCGCTATGCGACCGGTGCGTGTTTTCTGCTGTGATCATCAGAGTCGGTTAGCCTTAATGTCTAGGTGATAACGCAAAACCGACTCCTGTTTCGATGGCCGTAGGCCAGATCCGTGTGATTCGCCAAAACATAAATTCGCGACGCTACTGTCCGGTTAAGCCGAGGTCGCGAGTTTGATCAATGCTTATGAGTCTCAATAAACTGTGAGATTTGGAATGATCCCAATGTTTGGGCGGATTTGGACGCAGGCCGGGTTTGATGCGAGCCAGTCGGTTTGGCCGCAATTGACGCCGCTTTGAGTTAAAGTGCATCTTATGGCCAACAACCAATCCACGAGGGAACGCCCACAATGACTCTAACGACTTTCCAAAAGAACCGCCGCATGAGTTGGGCCGCCGCACTGCTCGCTGGCACGGCAATCCTTGCTGCCTGCGAAACCGTATCAGACGTCGCTGAGGCAACGCCGACTGCAGTCGTCAGCGAACCAGAAGCGATGCCAGAAATCGCTGCTGACGCAAAGCCCGTCATCGCTTCATCAGAAGACTTGCCGCGTTTCTCCTATGAGATCGACTCATTGCCATCCGAGCTTTTGGTCAGTGATGCTTTGCTCTTAGAGTATGGACCGAAACTGCGCGCGGATATCGAGTCCGTGCTTGCGGAATACGACATCTCTGATCCGGCGACCGAATCGTCACTGATCTCAAGCCTGGCGCAGCTCGACATGCTCGAAGGCGATTATGAAAGCGTTCTCGCTCGCGTCGAACGGATGACAGAGCTCGCCGAGAAACCAGCCGAAAAATTCACAACCGGTTTGTTTATGTCGACAATCGCCAGCGCAAAAGGGTTTGCCACACCTGTTGACGAGACGATGGCGTCACGCTTGGACGCAATGCCTTTTGCCTTGGTGCAAGAAGACATTGAAGGCTCCAAAGGCACATTGGAAATCTATAGCGAGAATTTGATCTTAGGCATCATTCAAGGCCAATATGATGACGGAGCGCTAGAACGCGGCGCTGTCAGCAATGACATTCTCTCGACCCTGGTCAGCATGCGTTATGTGCGCGACGTTGTGTTGCCATATAAGGACGAGATGATCGCCCCGATGGCGGCATATATCGAGGCTAATTCGGTTGAAAAACCAGATATCTGGGCTGACCGCGACATTGACCTCACGGGCATGGATGGGCTCGACGAGGTTACGATTGTCGCTTGGGACTCGGGAGTCGATGTGCCCATTTTCAGCGACCAGTTGTGGACCAATAGCGCCGAAACGATGGATGGTGCGGACACTGATGGCAATGGCTTTGTCGACGATCTGCACGGGATTGCATTCGATCTAAACGCGAATCAAACACCGCTACTGCTCCACCCTGTTGATCAACTGACGGCGTCAGAGGACGAAGTTCGGGCGAACATTAAAGGCTGGCTTGATACATCGGCCAACATCAACTCGCCCGAAGCGTCTGCGATCAAAAGCAAGTTGGGTTCGCTCGAAGCGGACCAAGTCCAGCCACTCCTCGAAGACCTAAATCTCTATGGCAATTACGCCCACGGCACACATGTCGCTGGCATCATGCTGGAAGGCAATCCGGCAGCGAAATTGATGACTGCGCGCTTGACCTTCGACTTCAGGATGAAGCCGGAACCGTATCTCGAGGAGGATGCCGCAAAAGACGCGGCCATGATGAAGGAAGCGGTCGCCTATTTCGCCGCGAATGGAGCGCGCGTCGTCAACATGTCCTGGGGCGGCTCGCCCGAGAGCATCGAGTACACACTTGAAGTCAACAATATTGAGACCGATCCAGACAAACGCCGCGAGCGCGCCTATGCCATTTTTGAAGTCGTCAAAAGCGGATTAGAAGACGCCATCAACAATGCGCCTGAGATTCTGTTTATCGCCGCTGCCGGCAATTCAGATGGCGATGTGTCGTTCTCGAATTTCTATCCATCCGGCATCCTAGCAGACAATATCATTGCCGTTGGCGCGGTCGACCAAGCGGGCGATGAAACCGGTTTTACCAGCTATGGCGAAACCGTTGTCCTTCATGCCAACGGCTATGAAGTCGTCAGCGACGTGCCTGGCGGGACGGAGATGGCGTTCTCAGGCACATCCATGGCTGCGCCGAATGTGGCGAACTTGGCTGGGAAACTCTTGGCCATCGACTCCAGCCTGACGGTTTCCGAACTGATCGCCGTTATGAAGGACACTGCTGAGGCAACCGAAGATGGTCGCCGCATCTTGGTTCATCCCGCGAATGCGGTGGCAAAGGTGACATCGACAAAAGGCTGAACCGCGTGAACAATTGCAGCGTTAGGACGTCCAAGCGCATCACATGACTGCATCCTTTCAGCGATTTTTCTTGAAAGGGTACAAGTCCTCGACCAGGGTGCGGCGATAGAATTGGGTGGAGACAAATCGTGGAACTGAAAACCGATTATTTGGTCGTGGGCAGCGGCGCGACTGGCATGGCGTTTGTCGATACTTTGCTTCAGGAGACAGATGCCGACATTATCATGTTGGACAAGCGTCATGCTCCCGGCGGGCATTGGAACGATGCCTATCCATTCGTTCGTTTGCATCAACCTTCGATGTCTTATGGCGTTGCGTCCCGCCCGCTTGGGCGCGACCGAAAAGATGAGACCGGAACCAATCAAGGCTTCTACGAGCTCGCCTCAGGTGCCGAACTGAACCACTATTACCACGCGCTGATGGAAGAGACCTTTCTGCCAACGGGGCGGGTTCGCTTCTTTCCCATGAGTGAATATGTTGGCAATGGCGAATTCGTTTCAATGGTGTCGGGTGAACGCTTCAAGGTCGATGTCGCTAAAAAGACCGTCAACGCGGCGCAATTCCAGACGCAAATCCCATCGACCCACACACGCAAATTTGAGGTTGCGGACGGCGTTGTTTGCATACCGCCGAATGACTTACCGCGGCATGTCGCCAACCATGATCATGTCACCGTGCTTGGTGCCGGCAAGACAAGTATGGATGCGATTATCTGGTTGCAGGAATTGGGCTACCCGTCGGAATCCATCTCTTGGGTTGTACCGCGCGATGTTTGGATGTGGAACCGCAAATTCACCCAGCCCGGTATGGAATTTTTCGAGTCGACAATTGGCGGACAGGCCAAAGCGTTCGAAGTCTATGCGCACGCGAACAGCGCGAAAGACATCGCCGAGGGCCTGGAACAGGCTGGTATCTGGATGCGGCTGGACCAAGATGTACTCCCGGAAGTCTTTCATGCGCCGACAGTGACCGAGACGGAAGCGGACTTGCTGCGCAATGTTGCCAACATCATTCGGCTCGGGCGTGTGAAGCGGGTCGAAGCTGACAAAATGATCCTGCAAAATGGCGAGATCGCAACGGCGCCAAACACGCTTTATGTCGACTGCACGGCCAGTGCGGGCGAGAACAATGTCGGTGACAAAACGCCGGTGTTTCGCGACGGCGAGATCAATATCCAAATGGTACGACAGATCCAACCCTGTTTCAGCGCTGCGATCATCGCCTTTATTGAAGCGAATTTTGAGAGCGAAGACGAAAAGATCAATCTCGCCCGTCCAACACCGATGTTCGACACGGTCGAGGATTATGTCAGCGTGCTCGCCGACGGAATGATGAACCAGTATTTCTGGAGCCAGACACCGGCGATCAGCGAATGGATGTCGTCCTGTCGTTTAAACGGTCCCGCCAATTTGGTCTCTCAAATCGGGCCTGATGACTCGTCGAAGCGTGCAGTGCTTGGCAAACTCGTCGAGTTTGCCCCGCTCGCCGCGCAAAACCTGATGAAGCTTTCAGCGGAACAAGCACAAGCGAGCTGAGCGGCACGGCAAAGGACCGGGACATGAGCGAGCGTTTTGCGGACCAGGTGATCGAATTCAGCAATGGCGCCGTTGGCGAACCGCTGACCCTTCAGAGCGCTAATCCTGCCAATTATGCCGCAATCATATGAGCGAAGACACCACCCCCACCGGTCACCATTGATGGCAAGCTGTTTCGGCCACCAATCCCTGTTCAGTCACCCATGCCTGTAGTGGTCGTGGTACCCGGCAGCGTCGGGGTTGCTGTCTCGCATTTGTCGCATGCGGAAACACTGACAGATCTTGGCATCGCAGCCTTCGTCATCGATCCGTTCGGCGCCCGCAGCGTGACATCAACCGTCGCCAATCAAACGCAGTTTTCATTCGCAGCGAGCGCCTATGACGTTCTGGCCGCCACCCGCTTGATCGCAAAACACCCAGACATTGACGCGGACCGTATTGGCGCCCAGGGCCATAGCCGTGGTGGGTCTGCGGTGCTTATGGCGGCGATGCAGCACTTTGCGGTCGCTGTTGACACGGACGGTGCTCGGCTTCGTGCTGTCTACTCTGTTTATCCCTGGTGTGGGCACCAAATGCGAACACCCAATATTGGCACAACAAAGACTCGAATTGTCATCGGCGAGCGTGACAATTGGTGCTCACCCCAACAAGCTCAAGGCTATGCGCAGGCCATACGCTTGACCGGCGGCGATATCAGCTTCCGCCTCTTCGCCGAAGCGGAGCATAGCTTTGATCGCCAACCCCCTATCGAGACGGCGCCGGACGCCTCCGTCGCCCCCCACGCGCCGACCGTCTATATCGCTGAGGACGGTGCGATGATCCATCCCGTGACGGGCGAAGCAGATCCGACCGCGACCGATCGCGAGCTGATGGTCTATGGTTTAAAGGCCGGCTTTGGCGTCACCGGCGCATCACTGGGCGGTCAAGGCGATCAGCCAGAGGCATTCAAAGCCGACATGACACAGTTCTGGCTGGACGCTTTTGCGATCGATGGCCGCGCATGAGTGGAGCAAACGGATCTGAGCAATCTGCGCGCATACCGTTTGGAACGCGCAGAGAGATCGACTTACCGAATGACGGTCGGCTGGTGCTTTTTCAAGCCGGCCACACGACACGCTCACAGCGCGAAATCCTGATGTTTGCCAGCGCGGGTCGCGAAGCTAGCGACTTCAATGAATTGGCAGCTGCCCTCGTCGGGGACGGTATCGCCGTCAGCATGGTCGAAGCGCCCCACATCAATGGCGCGACGTCGAGCGCTGCCGCGCCGACTTTGTACGATTTGGCAGATGACGTGGCGGTTTATCTTGAAACCAGACCCGCTCCAGTCTTTGTCCTCGGCCACGCCTTTGGCAATCGCCTCGCTCGCGCTGTCGCGCATAGATACGCAGATCGGGTTCGCGGCGTTGTCCTGATCGCCGCAGGCGGCCTTCATCCGATCGCGGAAAAGGCCAATACAGCTTTGCAAAACTGTTTCGATCCGCGCCTATCGGCTGACGCGCTCCGCACCGCTGTGCGCTACGGATTCTTCGCCGAAGGAAACGAGATCCCGGACTATTGGTTACGCGGTTGGCATCGCAAGACCGCACAAGTGCAAGGCGCCGCCACACGCGCCGTCAACTCGCAGGAATGGTGGCCAGCGGGCGGTAAGCCGATGCTGGTGATCGCCGCTATGCAAGACACAATCGCGCCGCCCGAGCACACTGTCGATCTGCTCGAAGCGGCTTTTCCCGATACGGTGACCGCGGTCCGAATTGATCGCGCCGGCCACGCTTTGCTGCCTGAGCAGCCTGAGCAAATCGAATCCGCTTTGAAGACCTGGCTGAGGGCGCAGACCAATATATAAACTGAACGTGTTCGAAAAATAATTTACTGAACGTGTTCACAAAACGCATTCCCTATGATATCCGGAGCTCATTCAAAGGAGAGTTCCGATGACCAAACCCCCAATTGTTGACCGCGCATTCGCAGAGAAATTCATGATCTCGGTCGACCGCCCACTCGATTATGGCGTCTATTTCCTGTTCCATGATTGGTGGGAAGGCGCACCGACCAGCGCGATTGATGCTTATATGGAAGAATTGCACGCGCTTCCCGGTGCGGCAGCGTTTCTAGAGGACCGCCACATTCCAGAACCGCTAACGATTGAGGGGCTGGAAGACTGCGCCCCTGGCACGCTCGGTCATGCGTATCGCCAATTCATTGTCGACAATAACCTGTTCGAGAACTTTGCCCGCGACTATCGCAAGTTCAATGACCAGCTGCGGCAATCTGGAAAGCTCGACCGGCTACCAGATGATATGAGCTATATGATGGTTCGCGGCACGCAAATTCATGATTTCATGCACGTGTTGACCGGATATGGCGCGACAATCCCGGGCGAGCTCAGCCTCGCGGCATACTATCTCGCACAGATCCGTTTTCCATATCATGCCATGCGTTTGGCTGTGACCATGGCACACACTGCCTTTGTTGCGCCGCAAGCTGTGACGTCGACAATGGACGCATTCGTTGACGGCTGGGCGTATGGCCGCAATACGCAGAATCTAAACTTCGAAAAGTGGGAAGAAGAATTGCACACACCGCTGGCAACGTTGCAGTCCCGGTTCGGCCTACGCCAGATCGCGATCGCCGCCTAAATCATGGCACGGCCGCAAGCGACCCCTGAACAACGCGCCGCGCTGCGGCGAAGAATCCAGCGCGCGGCAGCCGAGATCTACACCCAGCAAGGGATCGCTGCGATCACGGCTCGGGCGGTCGCAAAAGACGCCGGTGTGTCTGTCGGGACGATCTACGCCCACTTTGATGGCTTGCCTGGGCTCATGCAATCGCTGTGGACTGGGCATGTCGAGCGGTTCGAAACGACGCTGCGCAATCTGGCGGAAGCCGAGCCAGACCCGGTCCGTCGATTGCGCGGCTTGATGGCCGCCTACCTCACTTTCGGGATCGACAATGCGGAGCTCTACAAGGGCGCATTCATGTTTGTCCGCCCCGATGGTTTGGACAAACCAGAGCCAGATCCGTTCAGATCCGTTGCGTTTGGAGACGAGCTGAGCCGCACCATTCGCGACGGACAAATGCGTGGGCAAATCCTTGACGGCGATCCAGATCAGCTTGCTCAATTCCTTTGGGCGGGCCTGCATGGCTGCCTCGCTATTCCAGTCAATTTTGATCGGCTGCGCATGGCACCTGCCACAGAAACTGGCGCCCAAACCATAGACCTGCTGGTGCAACCTCTTGTTGTCAGCGATCGAGACCGCTAGGCCTTAGGCTCAAAACAAGGGGACGACGATGGCAGGTTTGCTCGATCTACTGGCCGGCGCACAGGCGCAGCCAGCCAAACAAAAACTCGGCCAACAATTCGGTTTGAGCGAAGACATGACCCAAAAAGCCATGGCGGCCCTGATCCCAGCCTTAGCCGCGGGCTTGAAATCCAATGCCAGCAAACCTGGCGGTGCAGAGGCCCTGCTTGGCGCGCTCAATAAGGGCACGCACGGTCGCTATTTGGAAGATCCCGACCTGTTGGAGCAATCCGAAACGCGCGACGAAGGCAATGGCATTCTCGGCCACCTATTGGGATCGAAGGAGATGAGCCGGTCCGTCGCCAGTCAGGCGTCGGCCAAGACGGGACTGGACTCTGATTTGCTGAAGCAAATGTTACCAATTGTTGCAACCATGGTGATGGGCTCGCTGTCCAAACGGACCGAAGAACCCGACACCATGTCTCAACTTGCTGGCATGCTTGGTGGCGCCGGACAGAGTGGTGGTTTGGGCGGCATGCTCGGCGGCCTTCTAGGCGGTGGTACTCAGAAAAGCGCGTCCCAGGGTGACGGTCTGGGTATGTTGAGCACGCTGTTTGACGCCGACAAGGATGGCTCAGCGATGGATGACATCTTTCAAATGGTCATGAAAGGCCGCGGTTAAGGACCCCACCGGCCGGGCGCTATAGATGTTGATGGCATCAAACGCGTGCAACATCACCAGCCAAACTCGGAGTAAGGCTGTCCATTCGCGGCCCTAGAAATCCCGGCACGAACATAAGGGACCATATTGTACGGCAACGCGGCTTGGTTGAACCAGCTCAGATCGTCGCATTTGTGAGGTTCCAAATTTCGCGGTTCATTTGACCAGTCAGCCGCGCGGAAGAACAGTGAAAGACGTTCTGTGTCGGAAAGACGGTGCATGGTGTGGACGAGCTGCAGCTGCGCTGGGGCCAGCGCCAGCCCTGCTTCTTCCTGCGCCTCGCGGACCATGGCCGCTGCGAAGGTTTCGCCGCCATCAACATGCCCGGCAACCAGGCTGTACTTACCATCCTCATAGCCGGTATTGAAGCGCCGCAAGAGCAGCATTTCTTCGCCGCGCTGAAGAATGAGGTGCACTTCCGGAATGATTTTGAATCGCGTCATCGCCGATCCCAACTCAAGAACATGTAACGAACAAAAACTGCCCCGATTCGGCGGCGCGCAAAGCGATAAACTCGCAAACACTTTGAATTCCTGATACGCCTACAAAGCGGGCATCGACCCTCGGAGGATCCCATGCATATCTATGGCTCTCGCGTCTCATACTATACGGGCAAGCTGGAAGCCTATCTTCGATACAAAGGCATTCCCTACACCTCCCAAGGCATGCCGTACGACCAGGCGAAAATGCTGCGCGAAAAGGTCGGTGTTATTCAAATGCCGATTGTCGACCGCGAAGACGGCCGATGGATGTCGGACACGACGCCGATCTTGTTAGAGCTGGAAAAAGAGACGCCGGCCCCCTCCATCCTGCCGACCGATCCAGTGGTGAATTTCATCGCCCGGTTGATTGAAGATTATGGCGATGAATGGCTGTGGCGTTCCGCCATGCATTATCGCTGGAGTTACCCCTACAGCCGTGAACTGCTGTCGAACATATTGGTCGATGAGCTGACTGTGCCGGTGCGCCTGCCGCGCTATTTCATCCGCCGCATGATACGGCGGCGGCAGGTCAACTCCTACACCACCAATGATGGCGTCAACGCCGCGACCTGGGACCATGTGGAGCAAGGCTATTTCAATGCGCTGGATGCCATGAGCGGCGTACTCGAGCACCGCCCCTTCCTGCTCGGAACGCAGCCTTCGCTCGCCGATTTCGGGATGATGGCGCCAATGTTCCGGCATTTCAGCCAGGACCCGGACCCGCAAGAGATCATGCGCAATCGCGCGCCACTCGTTTATGAATGGGTGGCTCGGATGTGGCGCGCCACCCCACAGCCAGAAGGCGCTTTCATCAGCGAGATCGACCCACCATTGGACGCGCTTCTGAAAGAGATTTGCGAGACGCATTTGGTACAACTCGCCGCCAATGCAGAGGCTTTTGCGACAGACGAGAAAGCCTTCGAAATGACGGTGCAAGGCTGCACCTACACCAATATGCCTTTGTCACGTTACCGGGTCTATTGCCTGGAATGCTTGCGGGACGCCTTCGCATCGTTGGATGACGTTGCTGCGAACAAAGTTCGTGCCCTCCTACCCTATCCAGAAGCCGACTTGCTTTGGACCGACACCGTGCCGGCGAAGTCGGACTTCAATACTGACAATCATTTGCCCTATGGCAAAGCGATCAATGTCTATGAAGGTGGCGCGCCCTAAAGCTGTTCTGCGCGCGCGATATCCGCTTCATGCGGCACCCAGAAAAACGTCATCCAAAAGCACATCGCGATCGTGCCAAACGCGACCGGTGCGCCGCTCCACAGGCCAATCCAGGCCATCTCCCGGGTCCGTCCTTCTCGCACCGCCTCAATCAAAAAAGACGCCGAACCCGCCTCCACCTGCAAATCCACCTGATCGGCGACCGCCATGTAATGAAAGAAGCTGCCGACCAGATTCACAAGGATGAAGGACATGGCGAACACCAGGAAGGAAAAGGACATTACTTTGGTGAAGAGCGGCGCGCGGTGCAGGAAATAGAACGCCCCGGCAATGTAGGCGAAGATCACTGTGCTGAGCAGCGCAAACCCTTGGATGAACAGGGCCATCGTATCGGTGAGTTGATTGGCGATCTCAAAGTCTGTCATCATTCTGACCCTCCCTGGCGGCCCCATCTGCCGGGAGCTCATCCGTAATGGATTTTACATTAGTCAGAGTTTGCCAAAGGCAAAGGGCTGCACCGCCATCATTCAGCCCGGATTGCGCATTCAAGTCTGAGGGTGGCCCGCTCCGTCATCACCCTTCTCGCCGCCCTTGTTGCCAGTCTTAGCTTAGCGCTGGATGCCCGTTCGGACGCCGTTCCACAGATTGACGGCATTGCATCTGACCTCTTAACCGCCGCCCTCAAGTCCCGAACCCAGTTCCAGCAAGCGGTCACCGATAACCGCTTGATGACCATCATTGACTATCGCCAGCCTTCCGGCGAGCCACGCTTCTATCTCGTCGACCTCCAACAAGAGACGACAGAAGTTTTGTTGGTTGCGCATGGCCGTGGCTCTGACCCTGACCATGACGGCTATGCCGACACCTTCTCGAACACGCCCGAGTCTAAGATGAGTTCGCTCGGCGCTTTTGTGACCGGCGAGACGTATTATGGCCGGCACGGTCTGTCACTTCGCCTGCATGGGCTTGAACCTCAGAATGATCTCGCGGAAGCCCGGGCGATCGTGATCCATGGCGCAGATTATGTGTCTGCGAACCGCGCCATTCTTGGACGGAGCTGGGGCTGTCCGGCGCTCAGTCAAACGCAGGCTAAGCGCATCATTCCAAGGATCGAAGGTGGCACCTTTGTCTATGTGGTGGGGCCTGAGGCCAATGGCCGTCCAGACGACACACGCAAGGGGTAGGTCACCGTTCGGTGAGCAACTCGCTCAGCGGCTTGCGCAGATTTGGACTATTCCGCAGACACGGACAGGCTTGCTGAAGCGACGCTGACATAAGACAGCGGTTCCATCTCCGCTTGCAGAGCGAGGATCATGGTCTGACAGGTTTCAGCAAGATCGCCTTCTGCATACGGCAAGAGCAGGCTGTAGGCGGCATATTTCACGCGGGTGACAAAGTCGGCATCGGTTAAGACGCCCCGCGCCCAGAGATGCGCTGTGCCGAACCAACTGACCGAACACTGCGTGGCGAGTGCATGCGCGTTGAGCTTCGGACTGAGCCTATTTTGATCCGCCGCCTCCCGCAAAGCCGCTTCGACGAATTGCGTGCCAAGCTCCATGAATTCGAGGGATCGCGGCAGTTCGCCGGCGCGAATATCGTCGGCGCCGCGCCACATCGGGTGGATGATCCCTTTGCGAAGAACCGATTGTTGCGCCGCCCGTGTCATGATTTCGAGCACACAGTCGATCGGTTTGAGGTCATCTGAGATCGATCGAACGGAAGCTTCCAAAGCGCAATAGGCGCGGTCTTCAACTTCGGCAGCGATGGCATGCTTGTCACCGCACAGATTGTACAAAGTCTTGACGCTCAGCCCGACTTCTTCGGCCAGCCGACGCATGGTGAACGCGGCCAGTGACTCTTGCACGATCAGGCGCTCCGCCGTGTCTACAATCCGGTCGCGCCGTGCCTGCATACTGATCGCGCGTTGATCCATGTGACCGCCTTTGATGTGCTCGCTTGATGTTATTGTCGATGCCAGTCGGAATCGACGAAAAGTTCAAGCGCAGCAATTAACGAATGTTGACTACAACGAAGTTGTAACTTACAACACTGTTATAAACAAGTCATGATGGGAGATGGTGATGACAGAGACCGCTTTGGCGCAACCCACCGAAGGCGCGCTTGATGCCAGTAAGATTCCGCTCGAAGACATCAATATGGCGGATCCCAGCCTGTACCCGACTCAACAGCATTGGGCCTTGTTTGAGCGCCTGCGTAATGAGGCGCCGGTGCATCTCTACAACCATCCGGACTTTGGCCGGCTCTGGTCGGTGACCCGCTATGCCGACATTATGGCCGTCGACTCCAATCACAAACAATTCTCATCTGAACCCTCCATCTTCATCGCCAACACAGGCTCCGACGATGCGCCCGAGTTTAACCCGGCAACATTCATCGCGATGGATCCGCCCAAGCATGATGTGCAGCGCAAGGCCGTCACCCCAGCTGTGGCGCCGCCGGCTCTGAAAGACCTCGAACCGCTGATCCGCAGCCGCGTCGCGGCCGTGCTCGACAGCCTCCCAGTGGGCGAAGCGTTCAATTGGGTCGATCTGGTATCGATCGAGATCACCACGCAGATGCTCGCAACCCTGTTCGATTTCCCATTCGAAGACCGCTACAAGCTGACCTTCTGGTCGGACATCACGACCGCCAATCCCGCCACGCTGGAAGCCATGGGCCTCTCCCTCGAGCAGCGCCGCGAAGCGCTGTATGAGTGCCTCGACGTGTTTGGACGGCTCTACACAGAGCGCGCCAGCGCACCGCCGGCGAATGATTTCATCTCCTTGATGGCGCACAATGAAGAGATGAAGAATCTCGACCCGATGAATTTGCTCGGCAATCTGATGCTGCTCATCGTCGGCGGCAATGACACGACCCGCAACTCGATGTCGGGCGGCGTGCTCGCGCTGCACAACCACCCCGAACAATTCGCCAAGCTGAAAGCCGATCCCGCGCTGATCCCGAACATGGTCTCCGAGATCATCCGCTGGCAGACCCCGCTCGCCTATATGCGCCGGACCGCCCTCGAAGACGTCGAGCTTGGCGGCCAGCTGATCAAGAAAGGCGACCGCGTCGTGATGTGGTACATCTCCGGCAATCACGACGAGCGCGCCATTGAGCGCCCGAACGAATTCTTGATCGACCGCAAAAATGCCCGCCGCCACATCTCCTTCGGCTTCGGCATTCACCGCTGCATGGGCAACCGCGTCGGCGAGATGCAGGTCCGCATTCTGTGGGAAGAGATCCTCAAACGCTTCGACCGGATCGAAGTGGTGGGCGAGGCCCAGCGCACCTATTCGAGCTTTGTCATGGGGATCACCGATCTGCCGGTGATTGTGCATCCAAAAGCCTAGACGACGGCGCAACGCCGCCGAAGCGGCTTAGGCGGCGGTCATCCGAAACGCATAGTCCGGACCATCGGTGCGGATCAATTCGGCCACGCCAGAGACGCCATAGGTCGGGCAGGACAGCCGCACCTGTTGCGGCACACGCGTGCCTTCGCGCAGGCGCACCAGTACGCCGGAATTGGACACATCCATCACCGTGCCAATGGCTTCGCCGCCGCGCTCCCAGCGCACGGTACAATTCGCAAAAGCAGACTTGCGCAGCGCCCGCGGGACCGTCTTGCCGCCGCCGGTCTGCAACCCTGTGACACGCGATGGGTCCAGTCTCGGATTGGATTTCTTGCCAAACATCATCCCGCCAGGCTAGCGATCTATAGTTTGTATCCCGCTAAGAAAATCGTTTGAATTTCGCGTATCAGAGCCCCGATGTCGTGATGGACCTCGCGGTCAGGCCGTGGGGCGCGGCACCACTGATGTTCGCTTTGGGCGCAAAAGCGGACATGGGTTTCGGCCATACCCGACTTCATCCACACATGGACCGAACTTCAATAGCATTCAAAATCAGTCTCACTGAGCGGTCGGCATTGATCCGCCCATCCGTATTCGCGCCAGTACACTTCAAGACCATTCGCCCGAGCAAAAGATTTGAAGTCTGGTAATTTACGCATGTCTGAGAAGATCTCCTCCCACAGATAGGTCATGCGGACGGTGGACCAGGAAATCTCCTCCGACAGTGCTTCAAGCGCGAGCGCCGGATCGTTAGCCAGAGCAGCGAAGATCGCAATGTGCAAATTCTTTTCTGGATATTGGTCGCCGTTGCGCGCAAACTCACGACGCAATGCGACGCGCACAGCTTCATCATTTCCGCGATTCTCTAGGAAGATATCGAGCACAATCCCTGCTTCAGTGGTTGCGAGGTCTCGAACTTCGCTCAGATAAGACCAAGTTTGATCTGAGTTCGGCTCCGCATTTGCTTCGATCAACCAACGTTCGAAGGCGTCAGAGAAAACGGTATAGTCGCCGCGAGTCGCGCCCTCCAGAGAAGTACGCGCGGCTGCATAATTCTGCGCCTGACGCATAAGCTCCGCCTCAAGATCTAGAAACTGAGTGACAGGTTCCAGTTGCTGAGCACGTTTCGCTGGAACAAGCGCAACGGAGATCCGCCCTGTTCTCTGAAGGAGCCTCGTATACTGTACCAAAGAGGCGGAATTCGCGCCAAGCGATAGCGCTATTTGGTGTTGTTCTTCCGACGCAGAGAAATCCTTTGTTCCCACAAGCATGCCACCATAATAGGAGCGTGCCTCGGCTGACTCTGGATCGAGCTCCACCCCACGCCGGGTCAGACTGAGAGCTTCTTCAAAGTAAGTTCGCGCTTCTGCGGCTGAGCGGGCTCTCCATTGCAAACCCCCTGTCCGAATGCCCATCAGCGACCAGGCTGCTCCATAGTTGGGATCCTCTTCCACCGCCCGCCGTAAAAGTACGATCGCATCCCCAGAAGGCATACGCATGCGTCCCATTCGGGCTTGGAGATACAAGTCGTAAGCGGTGAGGTCCCTCGTGCCGAGCCCTTCCATTCGGCTCCGTGTTCTGAGGTCGAGATCTAGATCGAATGCGACGCTGAGCGCGCCAGCCACCTCGCCAGCAATATCGCTTTGAATAGACACAAGATCTTCAGCCGTCATATTGCGGTCGTAAGACCTCGACCAAACAATGCTCCCATCCGCAACGTTCACAAGTTCTGAAGTGATCAATGCCCGACTACCGGACCAACGAACAGATCCGTCTAGAAGATAGCTGACGCCCAATGTCGATCCAGTTTCACGAGCTTTCGCATTGTCGGCGGCTGCAGCGAGCGAGGAGGAGCGCCCAACCACGCGAACCCCTGATAGCTGATTGAGCGTGGTTCGAATTTCGTCGGATACGCCGGCTGCGAAGTAATCTTTGTCGCCGTCCGAACTCAAATCTTCAAAGGGTAAAACGGCGATGGAGGCGTCACCGAATGCCTCGTCCGGTTGGCTGCCCTCGGTCAACAAATTGGTCACAAGTAATCCGCCCACCAAGGCAAAGCATATCACAATGACCAAAATGGCTGGGTGTCGTGCGAAGCGCTGCCCGTCGCTCGCAGCCTTCTGATCTATCCGTTGCGCCGCATCGGCGTTTGCTTCGTGCAAAATTGGCGGTTCAAGAATCTGGCGTCCCGTTTGGTCAGAAACAACCTCCTCATACTGCACTGATTCAGAGAGGCGATAGCCCTTGCGTGGGACTGTTTCGATCAATCTGGCACCCTGATCTTGGTGCCGAAAAACGGCGCGCAGAAGAGAAATGGCCCTCGTTAAACTCTCATCTGCGCCATGCTCGACGCCCCACACCGCATCAATCAAGTCCGAACGAGAGACGACATTGCCGCCTGCATTGGCCAGGATACAGAGTACGCCCATGACTTTCGGTTCAAGCCGGTGTTCCTCGTCGCCGTGACGGATCACATTGCGGTCAGGCATGACACTGAAAGCGCCAAGCTGGAAAGCTGCCATATCATCAGTGTCAAACATGGTCGTGCAGCGTCTTTGCCGTTTTCCCTGTTTTCTTATCGCGTAGGTTGCAAGGTTTTCCTATAGCCAATCTTTGAGCAGGTCCGGAAAACCCATCCGAACAGCAGTTTTTCTCCAGCAAAAACAGCGACCTCGGAAACACATCATAAAACCTTATGGAGTGCCTCAGGCGTTTTTCGGCCCGGTTAGGCATCAAGGGCTCACGGTTCACTTACACAGCAAAGGAGCTCATCATGAAAACCGTCTTTACTTCGTTACTCGCCCTGGCCGCAGCCGCATCTTTTCCCACATTCGCTGACACCGAAAAATCAAAGTTCAGCTTCAACCCTAATGAGAGCGTAGCCGAGATTTATGTCGACCTCGCAGAAGCGGCGGAAACGATCTGCGAAGCTGAGTACAAGAATAGCGCAATCCGCAGCGTTTGGGGCACCGCCATCGCCAATTGCGAGCGGGAACTGCTCAACAAAGTCGTCGCTGAGATTGGCAACCCGCAACTCGCCGACCTGCACAATGACGGCACCGTTAGCGCCGGTCAAAGCCTGGCGGAAGCCGAAGCATCTAACTGATCCTCTCCACTCCTTCCTGCAGCCGGGACCGCACAATGGCGTGCAAAACAAACCCAGGTGATGCAGGGTCGTGGCGGCGCAACGAAGCGTCGCCACTTTTTTTGTGTTGGATTAAAAGCCAAACGTCCGCTTTTGTTGGGTGCGCAAAAGCGGACGGAAGGCATTGGGCTTTTCTCATGCACGATTTCCAACTCCACGTTCTGCCCAACTTGATTGGGCAGTCCATCGCGGGTACGGCCTCAGTTGATCGGGAGTGATAACGCCGCTCCCGTCAGGCGCTGATCGATTTCGTGATGGACCCCACGGTCAAGCCGTGGGGAGCGGAACAACTGATGTCCGCTTTGGGCGCAAAAGCGGACATTGGTTTTTGTAGTCAAGCTTTGACTTCCCGTTATGCTCAACGACGGGAGGGCTTTGTCCATGACACTCGAAAGCATCTACTACATCGGGCAGACCGTCGCTGTCATAGCTCTAATTGCGTCCTTGATTTTTGTCGGCCTGCAGATGCGCCAGCAAGACAAGCAAGCGCGCCTAGAGGCAGTTCGGCAGTTAGGGGAGCTTTTCAAGATCTGGTCCCAGGTTACAGTGTACGATCGCGAACAAGCCGAGATTTTCCGGGTAGGCCTGATGCAGGGGTTGGACAGTCTCGATGATGTTTCGAAGGGTCGCCTCTCGGCAAGCCTTCAATTGATTCTGCGGCACTGGGAGATTGTTTTCTATTATCACAATGAAGGCCACCTCAGGGATGAACTATGGATTTCGAATGAAAACGCACCGGCACCCATGACCGTCGGAAAAGGATTTCGGCAGTACTGGTCGATCCGTCGAGATTGGTACAGCCCTCAGTTTTCCGATTATCTGGATCGCGTTATCGAAAAAACGGGTCCGGGAAAAAGGTACTTCGGAGCTGGCGCACAAGCCAAGGCAGAAAACTAATATCGGACGTCCGCTTTGGGCGCAAAAGCGGACGCCGGCTGGACAACTCGAACCGCTCCTAGCGGCATAGTTGCAGTGTTGATTTGGTATCGATGCGAGCACCCGGCCTTTGCGTCTGCTCGGAAACTCTGTCACCCTGACAGCAGGCTTTGTGGGAGGGCGCAGATGTCATTGGAAAACATCTATTATTTGAGCCAGGTCGTCGCCGTTTTAGCGATTCTTGGTTCTGTAATTTTTGTTGGCATTCAAGTAAGACAATCGAAGCAACAAGCAGAACAAGCAAACCGCTTGGCAGAGGCCGAGCTAAGCATGACCACATGGGGTTTGATTGGTAACCTTCAAGCGAGATGGTACGACACCGAAGAGAGCTCTGAGTTCATGACAAGGGCGATGCGGCCCAACGCTCCCCTAAGCCAAACCGACAAAGAACGATTCAACGCTCGTCTTCTTGGGGCTTTGTCCGCAATCGAACTGGCTTATGTTCTGAAGGGTCAAAACCTGTTCAAAGAGTCGCTTTTCAAGCGGAACATCCGGAATCTTGAGGCGCTTTTCGTAGCCCCGGGCGCTCGGACCTGGTGGCAAAAAGTCGGCATTCACTACTTCAGAGGTCCATTCGGCGAATACGTTGATAAGATTGTGCGGCGAATGGAGGCCTCACCAAGTTTTGCGATAAGTGAGGCGGCGGGCGAAAACCTAGAGCTCTCCGAAAGTGCCGAATGAAGAAAGACGCGCTGAAACGCCCGATTTTTTGGCGCATTTCTTGAACCTCCGAGCATGGCTTAGGCGCCCTCCAGCAGATGCCCGCAATGTCCGCTTCCCGCGATTTAGCGGACATCGAGTCTCACTCCCCTACGCCTCCAGCCGCGCCACGTCTTCGGTGAGCCATTGATAATGCGTCTCGACGCGGATCACGGCGTCCAAAACAGTGTCCGGTTGGCGGGCGAGCTCTTCGCGCCAATGCTCGACGACGCAAACTCGAACTTTGAAGCGACGAAATGAAATCGAACCGTTCTCCATCGAATACGATTTCGTGTACAATCCCAGGATGACGACGTTCGAAGCTTACACCATCGCGAGGCTGAGCCCTGTCTTGGAGGAGCTTGGGTACAAACAGACGGCAAAGCATGGATTCAGACGACCAAAAGGAAAATCCGGCATTCAATTAACGGTCGAACTCGGCATGAGCCGACGTCATCAGCGAACAATGTTTCAGCCGAGCTTCAATCTGATCTGCAGAGAAGTCGCGGCCCAGATGTTCACCGTTATTCGCGAAATACACCCTGACGCGGATCCGAAACATATGAACAAAACAGGTGAAGTACTCGCACTCGGGTTGGGAGCCCATATGCATGATGAAGACCGCAAGTATTCGAAGCTGTCATGGATCTCTGAAGACGACGAGCAAGATGATATTTCGGATTGGTTCTATGCTTTCCGAGAGAGGGTTGACCAGCTCACGCAGCGCTACAAACATCTAGAGAACGATTTCCTTGCGCTCGAAGGAGTCTTCACCAGCCCAGAGAACAGTCGTTCGGATCGGGCCTTCTATCTCAAAGCTTTCCATCTTGCTGCTAATGTAAGACCCAAAGAAATCTAGCCCCCCTACCCCTCCAGCCGCGCCACTTCTTCGGTGAGCCATTGATAATGCGTCTCGACGCGGATCACGGCGTCCAAATCAATGTCCGGTTGGCGGGCGAGCTCTTCGCGCCAATGCTCGACCACGCGCACTTGTGATTTCAGCCAGCTCAGCATGTCAAAGCCGCCAAAGCCGCGCTGAGGGGGGGCGGTGTCGGCCATATGGCGGGCGCATCGGAACCCCGACACCGGCTGCAGCCGGGAGGGGGCTGCGTCTCTTTGGAGAGGGGAGACTTTGGACATGGTGCGGGGCTCCTTTGGTGCTTCAGAGTGAGAACACGCCGCGCCTGTCGTCTTTGCCAGTTGCGACTCGTTCTCAAAACTTGTGTGCCACAGCTCTGCACTAGTTGCAACTCATTCTCATTAGCAATGTGTAATGTGTCGCAGGTCTGGCCGCTTAAATTTCTTGCTCTGCTTTCACCGCATGTCAGCCTCTTTGCCTGTAAATGGTGTTATGACCTTGCTCTTCGCGCTTCTCTTGCAGGCCGTTTCGTCCCTGCTTGCGCTGTCGCAGGCCGATCCCGACTGGCGGGCAGAGCGGGTCGCCGCGTGCGAGGCGATCCCAAAGACGCAGACCTCGGATGGCCTGTTTTTCAACCCGCCCGGCCTGAAGACCTATTATGATCGCTCTGAATGCCTGCAAAAGGCGGCGGTTGACCTGCGGGCGCCGGATCTCTGCTCGCGCGTGCGGGAACGGCGCCTCCCCTTCCAAGATGGGTCCGGAATTTCCCAAACCGCCTGCTATGACGGCATCGAGCGCGCGATTGCCGAAGATACGGCGCAGGCGACAGAAATCCTCAATGCGCCGCGACAGCAGCTGACCCGGCTCGAGCTTCAGCCCTATGCCAATGCGGAAAAGTTGAAGCTGCTGATCGACTATGGCGACGGGCCGTCAGGGCGCCACCAACTCAGCCTGACCGCGGCGCAGCCCGGCACGGACGCGCGGCTGCTGGACACCTATATACAGCCAACTTCGAGCGGCAACGGCCAGCTCACCCACTTTATCGACCGTGACCTCTTTCGTACGGCGCTGGGGGAGGATTTTGCGGAACACGGTTTCACTCTGACCGCCCGCTGGTGTGTGCGCACCGATCCGAGAGACTGGATTGTGCATCAGGCGGTCGAGCCGCATCGGCCCTGCTCCAGCGTCTCGGTTGCGGTGCCCGCCGGCGCCGTGGCGCCGTTGCCGCGCAGCCTGCGGGATCCGAAAGACCGGCCCGACGCGCCGCACTGAATGTCCTCGCCTTTCTATTATAGGTAGTGTAACCTCCCCCAGAACGGGAAATCTTGTGTCTGGGGGATATAGGACTGTGTTCCTAGAAGTGCTGCTGAGTGGGGCGTGGCAAGAGGCGGATTATCAAGCCTGCGCGTGTGCGGGACATGAGACAGAAGTCCTATTGGACTCGGGTGCCCGCGCCGACTGCGCCAGTGACACGCATGCCATCGAGATTGAATCCTATAGCGACTGGGCGGAGGGCATTGGTCTTTTCTTATGCACGATTTCCACGTCCACGTTCTGCCCAACTTGATTGGGCAGTCCATCGCGGGCACAGCCTCAGTTGATCGGGAGCGATAACGCCGCTCCCGTCAGGGGCTGATGGATTTCGTGATGGACCCCACGGTCAAGCCGTGGGGAGCGGAACCGCCGATGTCCTGTTTGAGCGCAAAAACTGGGCGTAAGGCATTGGGCTTTTCTTATGAACGATTTCCACCTTCCCGTTCTGCCCAACTTGATTGGGCAGTCCATCGCGGGCACGGCCTCAGTTGATCGGGAGCGATAACGCCGCTCCCGTCAGGGGCTGATGGAGTTCGTGATGGACCCCACGGTCAAGCCGTGGGGAGCGGAAGCGCTGATGTCTGCTTTGGGCGCAAAAGCGGACATTCGCTCAGCGGCTTAAAACGCCCTAAACCGGACCCTTATCGCTATCGCCCAGCGACTCAGGGCCACGTCTCAAAATACGCGGTGGATTGGAAAGCAGAACTTGTAGAATAGTTGCGGCTGAGGATACTATCCCCGCATACAAACATTAGGGGGCGTTGGATTGCTTCAAATACTTGTTGCTCTGGCGATTGTAGCCGTCGGGCTTTCGGCTGGTTGGTTCGAGTGTGTGCGTAATGGACGAATTACCAAGCTAGGGGTGGTGATAGGCATAACTCTCGTTTCGCTAACCGCTGTTTCAGCCCTCAATAGCCAAATGGATGCAGCGCGATCGTCGGAGAAAGATAGCAAAAATGCCGACCAGATCTCCCGACTCCTCAACAAACTAGATGAAGCAGAGAGCCTTATTTTAAGCCTGACCAATAGGATGGATCAAAACGCTTCAACAGCCAGCGAATTGCTAAATTTTGCCCAATCAAACGTAACTCTGAATACTGACGAAAACGTACTTCGCGCCAATGGTGAATTGGCTATTTGGCAAGAGTTAGTAGACAATCGAAAAGCACACCTCTACGATACTTTGCGCAACTATGTGGATCTCGCCAACTGTCCTCAATCAAATTTTGTGCTTGTTGATACCCAAAAATCACTCGCACTGCAGTATCGTTTGTTGCAAACCATATTGTATGAGAAACCCTTAGTTGAATTGAGCGATTACCCGCAGTCCTTTATTAGTCTGATCCACATTTTCATCGATCCCAGTGGACGGCTAGATAAATCCATCGTCTACGATGGTCTTAAAATCCATTCAGGCGAATGCTACGGGAGTCAGATTCGAGTCGAGCAAACTTTACAGGCCAGCGAACGAATGATCGAAGATGAAATATCAAGGTCCAGAATATCGAAGATAATCTCTTTGTTTGAACTCGATCGCGTTCGTTAGTTCGTATGGCGGCACAAACGCAGGTGTTTACTTTGTCTAATCGCCCCTGTTGGAGGGGCGTTTTATGTGAAACGCCAGAACTCAACAGATCGCGCATGATTTGAGCGGCTTAAATTTGCCCCATCTAAGACACTCGTTGTTTCTGAAAAGCGAGCAAAACCGGACATTAGCTCAGAGGCTTAAGTCGCCCTAAAGCAGCTATTCGCGAAATGTACCGCAATGCCCGCTTCCGGCGATTAAGAGTCGTCTGAAACTCTTTTGCCAAAGGTCTGCTTTTGGGGATTTAGCGGACATCGAG
>JBCAWZ010000030.1:0-38405 GCA_038534315.1 Pseudomonadota bacterium
CGTAAAGTAAAATTGCCAGACACTTCGATCGGCCCGTCCGGAATGCGCCGAATTTGAAGCGCTCCCCCGCTTTCAATATCTGAAAGCCCTGTTTCACCGATCGCGCCCGCATCTTGGAAACCAAGAGCGCGATGCGAATTGTCGCAAAATGGTTTGTTGTTCGACGCGCCGCAACGGCAGAGCGCGGCGCGGCGCAATACACTCTGCATATCATCTGCTGCGCCATCGATACTGAGGTCTCCAGAGACATAAAGCGGGCCGTCATTCGATACCGAAATTACGTTCGCTGTTTCAGGTGGTTCGGTAATGGCGACGCCTGAAGGAGTTTTAATTGCCAAAGCGCCCGTTGGGCAGCGGCGAACCACGTCAGCAACATTCTCATCGTCTGCAGAGTCGGGATCGCACCATGGCTTACGGCCAGCCACGAAGAGCTCGCCCTTCGCACGGCCGCATTCACCAACGTGGATGCATAAGCGCCGGTCCCATGTCACCTTTTGAGCTTCACCTTGATACTCAAAAATCGTCTTCTTCGACATGGCGTGGCTCCATCTGCAAGCGGGGGTGGTTAGTGCGCGTTCGCCTCAGACTGAAGCTGGATATAATTCTCAATACCCATACGCTCGATAAGATCGAATTGCGTCTCGATATAGTCGACATGCTCTTCTTCATTGGTCAGAATCTTACCGAACAGATCGCGACTGACATAATCGCGGATGGATTCACAATACGCCATCGCATCACGCAGCAACGGGATTGCATCTTCCTCCAGCGCCATATCGCACTCAAGTATTTCTTTGACGCTTTCCCCAATCCGGAGTTTGCCAAGATCTTGCAGGTTCGGCAGTCCGTTCAGGAACAAGATCCGCTCGATCAACCAATCGGCATGAGTCATCTCTTCGATTGATTCTTTGTATTCATATTCACCAAGCTTACTGACGCCCCAGTCTTTGAGCATCCGGGAATGCAAGAAGTACTGATTGATTGCGGTCAGCTCATTCTTGAGCGCCTGATTGAGAAATTCGATTGTTTTCGGGTCGCCCTTCATGGTCGGTCTCACTTATTGCTTATCCTGAGCCGGGAGATAGAGGATTCCAGGAATAAATCAATGTTTTTCACAATAAAAACAAGGAGATATGAAATTGCGACGCAGTTGCAGTCGCAACAAATATTACTGCCTTTTGCTTAAGCGTTGTGGTGTATTTGAACCGCACAAAGGGGATTATGGAAAAAGCGCGTCTGGACAAGGGAATGGCTGAGGAAATGGCAATACCATCAGAATGGATCTAACCGATCCGGCCCTCAGGATTGCAGAGGATGCTTTTCTCTCCAATTTCAATACTCGTGCTTAGACAATCATAGGTGTCGTCTTGCCCCAGGCCAAGCGCGACGAGCGCGCTGAGCGTCACCACACTCACCAAAGCAGCCATGAGGCTGTATTCCACCACGCTCGCACCCGAAGAACACGTCAGGAACCGTACCGACTTTGGAAAATCGAAGACGTTTTGGGTCTTGCTGCACATCTGGCTGTCCCCCGCCAAAACCGGATCACTGCCCGGTCAGACACTATGGAGCAAAGCCTATGCCAGTGAGACCAATTCGATGGCGGCACGATCTTTTTTAGTTGAACGATTGGAGCCAAACCTCGAATCAACGGGTTTAGCTCCCATTTCCTACGCCCCCCGTGGAACCCCAACATCATGACTGAATGCAAACCAAGCTCAACTCGAATCTGAAGCTCTATTAAACATCGAAGCGGTCTCCTCTCCGCCGCTGCTTTCTTGGGCGATCCCCAGCTGATTACATCGTGCTCCAAACGATGTCGTCGACCGACACAAAACGCGCCAGCCGCTCGAGTTCTGCATGCAGCTTCGCCGCTCGCGAAGCGGTCCATTTCACGCGCGGCTCCGGCCACAGATTCAGGACATTTAGCTGACCACACTTGCGATCCGCCTTGACCTCGATCCGGCCGACGAAACGGTCTCCCTCGAGCAACGGATAAACATAATAACCCCAACGCCGTTTTGCGGCTGGAACGAACATCTCCACGGTATAGTCAAAACCAAACAGGCGTTTCAGACGAACGCGGTCGCGGATCACTGGGTCGAAAGGGTTGAGAACACGGAGACGACTGGTTGGCGCAGGCGCTGATCCGATCCGATACTCAATGTCGCCAGATGCAAGCGCGGTTCGCCAAGTGCCATCTGCGCCTTCAACCTCGACGGGGACAAGATGGTGGGCATTTGACGCCACCCAATCCTTGGTTTCGGTTGAGTCCATAGCTGCCCAAAATCGCTGAATGTCCCCTTCGGAACCGAATGCCATCCGATCAAGTGCGGCCCGGCAGAGCCAGTCGATCTGATCAGCGTCCGAAAGTTCTTGCTGACGATAGTCCCACGGAATGACCCGTTCGCTGAGATCGTAGAATTTCGTGAAATTCTCACGATGCGCCGTGGATAGCTCACCAGCGTACCAGAGGTAATCCAAAGCCAGCTTGTGCGGCGGCCGAGACCACATCACCTTCTTGCCTTCGACCTTAGTATCAAATGCTTTGGTACAAAGCGGGCCTTCCGCTTCGATACGCGCTTTAATCGCCTCCCTCCCGTCCAGAGGCAACATTCCGCGATGCCACTCCCAGCCGCGCACTTTCGCTTCGAGACGGCGAAACTGGCGTGTCCACATTGGATAGAATTCCATCGGGATAACCGAAGCGTCATGCGTAAAATGTTCGAACACACCGCGTTGAACTGCCATGTGTTGACCGAGCATGGATTCGCGATAATTCTGATTGCGGCTCCACAAAATATGGTGGTGCGCGCGCGCGACCACTTGGATCGCGTCGAGCTGAACAAAGCCTAACTGCTTAATTATTACGGCCAAATCGAGCGGCCCCGTCGGCGTGATCGCGAGTCCCTGAGCCCCCAGCCAGAGCCGTCTTGCCGTACGGTTGGGGATACGAAGGCGAGCCATCACCGAGCGCCCTTTCGGGGCTCTGCGACGGTCAGAAAGGCGCGCAAGCACAACACGTAAAAGGAACAGAATGCATCGCCACCGGTGTCAAGCTCGAGGCGGCGATCCATTTTGGGTATCACGAAAAGCAAACTTCTTGTAACCGAGGCTGCTGAGAGCCGTTCAAGCGCGAAGTCCCTCTGCACATAGTCGTATGCATGGCGTGAGATACAGAGTATCTGCGGGCAAATTGAGCTCTGCCATCTACCCTAGATCATGCGGAGTGCTGCAATTGCATCAGAAAGTCCAATGATGACGACCGAATTTGAGATTGCCGCGCCACTCGCCCAGGCGTTGGCGAGCAAAAATTATCAGATATTGACGCCCGTTCAGGAAGCCGTCTTGGAACCGACACTATCGGATCGGGATTTGCTCGTATCAGCGCAAACGGGATCGGGAAAAACGGTCGCGTTCGGGTTGGCGCTGGCAGCGTCCATTTTGCGAGATGCAGAAAACCTGCCGGAGGCGGAGTTTCCATCGGCTTTAATTGTTGCGCCAACCCGCGAACTTGCCTTGCAAGTGACAAAAGAGCTGCAATGGCTTTTCGCTCCCGCGGGGGGACGGGTAACGTCTTGCATTGGTGGAGTTGATATCCGGGACGAACGACGTTCCCTGGCACGTGGTGCACATTTTGTCGTTGGCACACCAGGTCGATTGGTTGACCATATCCGGCGCGGGTCACTGGACTTGGGCCGGCTCCAAGCCGTGGTTCTTGATGAAGCCGACGAGATGATGGATATGGGCTTTCGAGAAGAGCTCGAACACATCCTCGAAGCCGCGCCGGAAACCCGTCGAACGCTAATGTTCTCTGCAACGGTGTCAAAGCCGATCGCACGACTTGCGGAAACCTACCAAAATGATGCGGTTCGGCTCAACACGGTCTCAGCGCAATCGACTCATAGCGACATCAACTACCAAGCGATGACCGTGGTTCCGACCGATGTCGAGAAAGCCGTCATCAACCTCCTCCTCTTCCACGACGCAACGAATGCTATTGTCTTCTGTTCTCGTCGCGATGCGGTGAACAAGCTGGCCGCGCGCCTTACAAATCGCGGCTTTTCCGTCGTCGCGTTGTCCGGCGAGTTTAGTCAGAAAGAGCGTAGCAACTCCGTGCTCGCAATGCGGGATGGCCGCGCTCGGGTCTGTGTCGCAACCGATGTTGCGGCGCGTGGACTAGATCTTCCCGGACTGGATTTGGTCATCCATGCCGACTTGCCAAGGAACACAGAAGGATTGCTGCACCGCTCTGGACGTACGGGCCGGGCTGGACGCAAAGGCGTGTGCGCACTGATTGTGCCCGTGCGAGCGCGGCGCCGGACCGAACGGTTGTTGCAAGATGCAAAAGTTGAAGCGGAATGGCGCTTACCTCCTTCCGCAGCAGAAATCGAAGAGGCATTGAACGCGAACTTGCTCACCCATGATGTGCTACAAGCACCAGCATGGCCGTCCGAACAAAAGCTTGCGAGCGCGCTGCTTGAGGCCTATCCGGCGGAGCACCTCGCTGCCGCCATTGTGCGTCTGACGCGGGCAACCGACTCCGCGCCCGAAGTCCTCCAAGACCCCGGCAGTCAAACACAACAAAGATCACGCAAAGATAAATATGACCCAGATAGGGACTATCCGCGTGAAGAACACCGCGAACATGGTGGGCGGCGCGGTTCAGACTTTCCAAATGGCAAATGGGTCAAGCTTGGTGTCGGTCGCAAGAATAAGGCAGACCCAAAATGGCTGATCCCAATGCTGTGCAAGTCGGGCGGATTTTCACGAAACAGCATCGGTGCGATCCGCATTGAGCCAGATGCAACGCATGTCGAACTGAAACCCGAGGCAGCACAACAACTTTTGGACGCAGCGGGAGACCGCCAGATTATCGATAAGAGTATATGGGTCGGCTTGGCCGATGCACCGGCGGGACCGACACCTCGGGCCGAAAAGCGCGAACACTCAAAAGGCAAGAAACCTAAAAAAATCCGTCGTCCAGCTGAAGACAAAACGGGTGGTCCAAAGGCCAAAAAACCGCGCACCGGCCCCAAAAAACCACGCGGCCCGAATGGCGAGAAAAAGCGCAGCAAAAAACCCGCTAACCGAGGACCGAGACCAAGCTAAATTTTGGCTGGTTCCCTACAACACAAACGCCGGCCTTTTTTGCATTGTTTGCGGTCCGCGGTTGATGGGTTCGAACACTCTCCAAAGCGCAGCTCTTTCGAGCACCAATCTGTAAGTGTTTTAACTGCTAGACCTCACGGCATCGGCAACTTGGTCGACAACTTTATCCATGAGTGCTCCGTCACTCGCTTCTGCCATTACACGAATCACAGGCTCGGTACCGGACTTTCGGATCACCAGGCGACCCGTTTTACCAAGTTCGCGTTCGGCGGACTTGATGGCATCCTTGACGCCGACAGCTTTGAGCGGATCTTTGCTCGTAAATCGAACATTTACGAGTTTCTGCGGCACCCGATCGAATACATGACCGATCTCGGATAGCGTACGTTCAGTTTCGACCATAACGGACAAGACCTGCAACGCAGCCATGAGACCATCGCCGGTTGTCGCATAATCGGACATTACAATGTGACCGGATTGCTCTCCACCAAGATTGTATTTGGCCTGCCGCATTTTTTCGACAACGTATCGGTCGCCAACTTTGGTGCGCTCGAGCTTGAGACTGATGGAGGCGAGATACTGCTCCAGTCCCAGATTCGACATTACTGTTGTAACGACGCCAGGTTTTGAAAGGCGTTTAGATGCCTTCCAGTGTGTCGCGATCAAGGCGATAAGCTGGTCGCCATCCACCTCATGACCATTTTCATCGATAATGATGCAGCGATCTGCGTCGCCATCGAGCGCAATGCCGATATCTGCGCGATAGGTCTGGACAGCTTGCTTCAATGCTGACGTATCGGTGGAACCAACTTCGCGATTGATATTGAATCCATCGGGTGTCACGCCGATCGGGAAGACTTCTGCGCCGAGCTCGTACAATGCGGTGGGTGCCACTTTGTATGCCGCGCCATTCGCACAATCGATACAGATCCGTAATCCGCTCAGCCGCATCCCGCGAGGGAAGCTCGCTTTAACAATCTCAATGTATCGCGCCTGAGCATCATCGACCCTTCGAGTACGACCCAATTCTTCCGCAGCCGCAAGCCGATCGTCCAGGGCGCGGTCCATTCGACTTTCAATTTCCATCTCAATGACATCAGACAATTTGTGCCCGTCGGGGCCAAAAAGCTTGATGCCGTTATCTGCAAATGCGTTGTGGCTCGCGGTAATCATGACGCCAAGATCAGCCCGAAGCGACCTGGTCATCATCGCAACACCAGGCGTGGGTAAAGGTCCAAAAAGCGTCACGTCCATACCGACAGACGTAAATCCGGCAACCAAAGCTGGCTCAATCATATAGCCAGATAGCCGCGTATCTTTTCCGATGACCACAGAGTGCCGTCGCGGACTTGTCGTTCGGAAATATTTTCCTGCAGCCATGCCCAAGCGCATCGCGATTTCGGGCGTCATTGGCGGCGTATTGGCCGTGCCCCGAATCCCGTCAGTGCCGAAATACTTTCGCGTCATAGGAGTCTTTCCTTGAAAATCCTCAACGTGGCCTGGCAAATGCATGAAGATTGCTGCCATGCCAAGGTCACAATGCCATAAGAAGGTTGAGACAAACTTGGCGGCGGGTCGTGGGGCTTACTTTAAGGAGACGCGGTATGCGGATCAAATCAACAATCGCTGGGCTTGGCCTGGCAACCATGCTTGCGGGCTGCGCGACGCTGTCCGACGGGCAGACGGTCGCAGAGTACTGTGCCATTCCTGACAACGGGGAAGAAGCTGTGTGTCAGCTAAGAGTTGAGATGCAGGGCACGGAAACCCGCCTCGCAGAAACCAATCTCAGCGTCGATGAAGCTCGGCGTATCGCAGACAGCGCCTTGAGTGCTTCTGCAGATGCGCAAACTGCTGCAGATGCGGCACAAAGCACGGCAAACCAAGCCATGACAGCGGCAATGAGCCACGATCTCAGTTGCGAAACACGCGTTATCCAACAGACGAATATCGGTACATGTCGGGAAGGTTATACGTTGATGGGTTGCTCGCAAACGCGCTACACCTTCCGAGCTGGCGGGTTGTCGTTCCTTCGCGAAGTGAATGACGAGCAGTGCCGGTTCAACTCACAAGTTCTGGAAATGCATGTACGCTGCTGTACAGCAGGCGCACCTTTGCCACCAGATGAGAGCACCTTGATCGAGGCGGACAGCTAGCCCTTTCGCTCCGATAAATGAGAAAAACTGAACCGCAGGCGCCCTCCGTGCCTGCGGTTCGTCTTTTTTTGCTCGAAATTTCTGCCCATTAGCCGTCATAAACTGCAATCGAATGTGCATTGGCGGCGACGCCCGGATTGGGCCAAAGCAGAAACCTAGTAAGCGTGGAGTGAGACCTTATGTGCGGCATTATCGGCATTTCCAGTCATTCAAACGACGCGGCACCTCGATTGTTAGAATCGCTAAGTCGCCTTGAATATCGGGGGTATGATAGCGCTGGGATCGCCACGCATTCTGGTGGAAAAATCCTTCGACGCCGCGCGGCTGGCAAACTCAGCAATTTGCGAGCGGCGATTGCAGAAGACCCAATCTCTGGAAGCTCTGGCATCGGTCATACACGTTGGGCCACTCACGGGCCGCCAACCCTGACAAATGCGCACCCACACCAATCTGGACCCGTTGCCCTCGTTCACAATGGGATTATTGAGAACTTTCGCGAGCTGCGGACCAGGCTTGAGTCCGCTGGCCACGCGTTTGAAACAGAGACCGATACTGAAACCATCGCGCATCTAATAGCATCGCACTTGGCCAAGGGCGCATCGCCGCAGGACGCCGTGCAAGAATCGCTTTCAGAGCTGCGCGGCGCTTTTGCCTTGGCCATCGTATTCGAGGACGAGCCCGACCTGATGATTGGCGCGCGGCTTGGATCTCCACTCGTCATCGGCATTGGCGAAGATGAAATGTTCCTTGGTTCGGACGCTTTAGCAGTTGCGCCATTCACACAGAAAGTCGTCTATCTCGAGGAAGGCGACTGGTGTGTTCTCAGACCCGATAGATTCGAAGTTTTCGCGACAAATGGTGCTCGCGTTGATCGACCCATTCAAACAGTTCAAGGCGCGGCTGCAGCGGCTGAAAAAGGCAATTATCGCCACTTCATGCAGAAAGAGATATACGAGCAACCCGATACGACAGCGCGAACCATTGGCGCCTATGTAAACCCGCTAAGGCAAGCGGTGACTTTACCAGAAGGACATGGCCAGTCGATCGAATGGGACAAGATCCAAAGTGTTCACATGATCGGCTGTGGCACTGCATATTATGCCACAGCAGTAGCCGAATACTGGTTCGAACAATTGGCCGGGCTGCCGGTCAAAACAGATATTGCCTCGGAGTTTCGTTATCGGCAGCCTGCCCTTCCCGGTGAGAATGGGATTGCCATCTTTGTGAGCCAATCGGGAGAAACGGCCGATACGCTCGCGGCTCTGCGCTATTGCAAAAACGTTGGCTTGAAGACAGCGGCGGTCGTCAACGTTCAATCTTCCAGCATAGCCCGGGAAGTGGATTTGGTGTTGCCAACACTTGCGGGACCCGAAATCGGTGTTGCGTCGACCAAAGCATTCACAGCTCAGCTTTGTGCCTTGGCGGCATGCGCGATTGCAGCAGGAGTCGCCCGCGGACGGATCGACCGGGAACAAGAAAAGGAACTAACACACGCGCTTACGGCGCTGCCAAGATTGCTGTCACAAACTGTGATGCTCGAGGAACCGATTATTTCACTAGCAAGAGAATATGCGCGCGCAAGAGATGTGATCTATTTGGGTCGCGGAGTACACTTTCCTATCGCCCTAGAAGGCGCCCTGAAATTAAAGGAGATCAGCTATATTCATGCTGAGGGTTACGCGTCTGGTGAACTAAAGCATGGCCCAATCGCATTGGTCGACGAAAAAACGCCGATCATCTTTATCGCGCCAGACGACATGCTGTTCGAGAAATCCCTCTCCAATTTGGAGGAGGTCGTTGCAAGAGGCGGCAAAGTGACTCTTATTTCCGATGCTGAAGGTATTAAAAAAGCCGGACAGTCGCCGGCACATACAATCGAAATTCCAGAATGTCATCCTCTAACGGCGCCCATTCTGTACGCACTTCCGGTTCAACTCATCGCCTATCATACGGCTGTTGAGAAAGGCACGGATGTGGATCAACCTCGAAACTTGGCCAAATCCGTCACCGTAGAGTAAATTTGGTCAGCGCCGACGCACTGTTGTGTTTGGTAAGTGCGTCGGCGGTTCCAGTTAAACAACGAAGCCTGCAAAAGCCAGTGTTGCAGCTAAGCTCAATGCGGTGAGCGGCAATGCGATTGCGGCAGCGATGAAGCCCTGACGAGCTTCGGTTTGGGAGGAAACGCGCATGGATTTTTTCCTTCTTTGCGTTCGGACGACGAATATCCGCCGTCCGTAGCTATCATATAGCAACGCAGTGAATAAAAATCAATGAACGATATTCAAATTATTCAGCGATCATTTTTTGGACCACTGTTTGTGGTACCGTCAGCCCTGCCAATAAAAGATCCATGACCCCATGAAGCTCGCGCTCCAATTGCGGCAATGACAGGCGAGAAAATAGTTGCGGATACCGAAACTTCATCGTTGCGGTCTGTACCATTTCGGCTGTGTAATTGGGGTTTTCCAGTTTCGCGAAGTGTCCTTCAGACACACCTTGTTCCAATATCTGCACAAGGTAGACACGCTCTTGAGCGAGCTCCTCATTCGCAAACGTGGGGCGTTCGGCGGACAACACTTCTGCAATTTCGAGAACCTTCGCATCCGCGTCAAGTTTCTCAAAAGTTGTTTGCATTGCATTTACGTGAAACTGCCGCAATTTCTCCGGCGCCGAGCCAGGTCCGCGTGCCAGCGCGGCATTCTCTTGATTGATCTCAGCATTGAGTTTTCGCGCCATCGCCTCGGCGATGTCGATCTTCGATGCAAAGAAACGGTAGATATTGCCCGCAGACATGCAGCAGTCACGGGCGATCTCCGCCATCGTTGTCTTTGAGTAACCGTAGTGCATAATCCTCTGAAATGCGGCTTCGAGAATCTGCTGGCGGGTATCAGTCTTTTCACTCATTATTCTAAAATAGCGGAAATTTGTGAATGATCAACAAATTGTTCAGTTTATCTATCGAGAGACGTCAGACCAAGTGATGAATTACGACAAAATTGGTGTTCTTGGTGCGGGCGCTTGGGGCACTGCACTAGCCAGCACCGCACAGGCTGCAGGACGCGAGGTCACGATTTGGGCGCGCGAAACGGCTGTTGCAATTGCACTGTCAGACGGCCGCGGCAATCCCATCTATCTGAACGATGTCGCGATACCGCCGATCAAGGCAACAACCTCTCTACCAGATTTGTCCGGCAATGACGCAATACTCGCAGTCGTGCCAGCACAATTCGCGCGCGCCGCTTTCGAGGCGCTTGAACCATACATCAAGAGTGGAACGCCTGTTGTCCTTTGTGCAAAAGGGATTGAGCGGAGCACACTAAAGCTCATGACTGATGTGTTAGCTGAATCTCTACCCGCTGCGATTCCAGCGGTGTTGTCGGGTCCGAGCTTTGCCGTGGATGTCGCGCGAAACATGCCGACCGCCGTAACCCTCGCCTGTCCAGATGCGAAGATCGGAACCAGCTTGGTTCAGGCTATCGGGCGGGCAACGTTTCGGCCCTACTTGTCGGATGATTTAGTTGGCGCTGAAATCGGTGGTGCGGTCAAGAATGTGCTCGCTATTGCCTGCGGAATCTCGGAAGGACTTCGGCTCGGGCGGTCCGCGCATGCTGCTCTAATTTCGCGCGGTTTTGCTGAGATGACGCGGCTTGCCGTGGCAGTTGGCGGCCGGCCGGAAACTATTGCCGGATTGAGCGGCCTAGGAGATCTAGTCTTGACTTGCTCCTCAGCGCAATCCCGCAATATGAGCTTTGGTAAGGCGCTCGGCGAGGGCGGAATCCCCTCTGAAATCCTAGCATCACGCGATGCTGTGACCGAAGGGGTAACGACAGCGCCCGCACTCATGGCTCTCGCCCGAAAACAAAATGTGGAGATGCCGATTTGTGCAGCGGTAGATGCCGTACTGAATCAACGAGCGGATGTAAACCAAGCGATGAGCGCTCTGCTCTCAAGACCTTTTAGGGAGGAATAATGCCACTTTATCTCATCAATGCACGCGACAAGGTTGATAGCCTGGACCTACGAATTGCTACACGAACAGAGCATTTGAACTGGGTTGGTAATGCGCTCGACAAGGTTTTGATGGCGGGGCCCGTCTTGGCCGAAGACGAGTCAACGATGGCGGGATCGACCTTCGTCATCGAGGCTGAGAGTTTAGAAGCGGCAAGGCGATGGGCGGCGGAAGATCCATATAAGAAAGCTGGTCTATTCGATCGCGTCGAAATAATCCCTTTCAAATGGACTATTGGCGACGGCCCAAAACCCAATGGGTGATCGAACAGACCGCTTCTGGGAGCGAAAGCGTCTCTCCGAACTTAGCAAAGTGGAGTGGGAATCGCTTTGCGACGGTTGCGCGAAGTGTTGCCTAATTAAACTCGAAGACGAAGAAACTGGCGAGATCTTCCCGACGCGTCTTCACTGTCGCTTGCTTGACGAAAAAACCTGTCAGTGCAGCGATTATGCGAATCGAAAGCAAAAGGTAACGGATTGCGTGATCCTGACTCCACAGTCGGTTGCTGAGCTAAATTGGATGCCTGAAAGCTGCGCTTATCGGCGCATTCATGAAGGCCGCGCGCTCGCGGACTGGCATCACCTCATCTGTGGAGACCCGATGGAGATACATCGCCGCGGCCACTCGGTGATCGGGCAAACCGTGAGCGAGGACGACGTCTTCGATGAGGATCAAGTGGATTGGCTATTTGATTGGGAGGACAACGCGTCCTAAGGGCCGTCGACTTCGTAACCTTCGGTGCGCAGCATTTCGATGACGCTATCTGGTCCGGCCAAATGGCCAGCACCCACTGCAATAAAGACGGTTCCTGGACTATCCAACATCGCCTCTATTTTGGGAATCCAACGGGCATTCCGATTAACCAAGAGCGCATCGTAAGCTTCGCGGCTATAGCCAACGCCCTCAGGACTGGCGACCATCACTCCAATTCCTGCGACATCACCGTCTGCCCACTCGGCAACCAATTGATCTAGCATTTGCGGGCTTTCATCAAGCAACAGAGCGGTTTCGTAAAGAAACTGGATCTGCGTCGAAACCGACATGCTATCGAATGCGTCCGCTTGATCGGAGATTTCTTCCAGATAGCCGAGCGCTTTGCCAGCTCGCAGCGCTTCCGCCTCAAGAACGGATTCCACTCCAGACGCGGGATCGTAACCATCCGCCTGCAATTTCATATTCGACAGATTTACTGCGGCAAGCCACGGCTCGAACGTGTTCATCGCGTTCAACGGTACACCCAGCGACTCAAACGCCGCTTCGACGATCGCCTCATCCTCTTCACCCAACGCGCCTCGAAGTGTTTCGCCGTCCTGATACATGCCACGTTGCACAAAATCGCGAATGAGAGAGGCCTGCGCCTCATCGCTGCTCATATCAATCTCGACAACCAGAGTATCAGCGGCTTCAAAGGCCGCCTCGAATGAAGGAGAACGCCAATCCAAATCGGGACGCAGTAAGTGAACTGTCCCAAAAAGATGGATCTTGGTGTCATCATCCGCCAGCGTCCAAACTGGCGGTCGTCCCGGACCGTCCGTTGCCTGTGCTTTTGTCAACGCCTCTTGGAACTGAGCTTCGAGCTCAATCTTGGTTAGCCGGTTATCTTCCGAGTTTGGCGTCGCAGTCCTTTCTGACTCAGAGCCCGTACAGGCAACCAGGCAGAACACGCCCACAAAGATTGCTGCGCGCAAGAAATTCAAGACCACATCGTCCTCCTGGAACCACCACTCCGAGCTGATTAGCCAAACACCATTGAGAAAACCAGAACAGTATGAACCAATTGCATCCAAGGACAGCTTCGCTTATGGACGCCCCTTACGCACCTATAGCTCAGCTGGATAGAGCGCTGCCCTCCGAAGGCAGAGGTCTCAGGTTCGAATCCTGATAGGTGCGCCATCGGCTCCAATTCGTGTCGCTATGTAATTAAGCGACAATCGCGACACTGTTTTGTCACAGAGAGCGCTCAAGATGGCACCCGCTCAAACAATAGGAACCACAATGAAATTACGCGCCGAAACTGTGGATCGCATCAGTGGCCTATTTCGAACACTATTGGGTTTCGCTGCAACAATGCTCTTAGTCGCAACGGCCGCGGCCGACGAGCCCGCATTCCGTATCCGTGCGGACTTCAGCGCACCGCTCAATTCAGACAAAGGCTGGGCCGGTTTAACGAATGAGTCGGTGACAGTGTTCGCAGATCAGCCATTTCGCCTGCGAATCGAAGGTGGTCAGAAAGACGCAACAACGCCAGGAGATCTCGTCCTTCAAGCCCGACGCAATGATGGGGACTGGATCATGCTCGAAGCACATGATTTCCCTTATCCAAAGCGGGAAGTCGAATTGGATCCCAATCAGCCGCTGGATCGATTCACTTCATTGGGTGTCGACGACAACCTCCCGCTGAACACGACCTTTGCGCTGTATGAGGCGCCGTGGCCTATCCCAGAATTCTCACTTGAGCTCGGACTGGCGTTATCAGGGGCGATAGGTGCGGAGCTGACCTTCTTGTTCGGCTACGAGGATTCAAACAATTTTTTCGGGTTGGATATTGATCGCGGTCAGTCGGTCACCCTGATACAAACAATCGATGGTGATGAAACCCGACTTACGACTCCGTTACCTGTTTCGATCATCGACGGTTATCACGATCTGGAAATCGAAGTCGAGAATGGCGAGCTCGTAGTCTCCATGGACGAGCGAGACTCTATCATTGCCGTTGCTATCGATGATCTGCCGGAAACGGGTGCATTCGGGATCAAGCTTGATCCTGTTGCTGGTCCAGACGGCGCCAATGCGCACGTCACCCTGGAAAAACTGACAGTACAAGGCGTTCCGAAATCCCCGCGCGCTAGCATTGTGTCTTCAATGGCGTTCAATGATGGCGATAGGACATCTGATCTACTCCGCGGCTCTAACAAAACCTTTGTTCCGGGGCTGGGCGTCTCGCTCTCAGAGCGGAATTTGGTCGAAAGGGTAACCGGCACCCATAGCGAATATGAGTTTCCAATCGTCATCCGTCGATTTGCCGATGGGGCGGTATTGAACGAAACGGGAGACGTGTTCGAGTTTCGTTTATCGACGATTGACGGCGTACCGCTCGAAAGCGCAACGGCGAGTGTTACACTTGTCGTGCAAGACAACCATCTCGGCGGGACCTTTGTCGAGTCTCCGGGTCGTATCGGACCCTGGCAAACCGAGAACGGCGATCTCTACTTTATTATGGAACCTGCAGAGTCGGACAACAAGTTCATGATCGTAAAATCGGGCGATAACGGGAACAGCTGGCTCGAAGTCGACGCAGCCAATCGGCCCGCTACAGGAGATCTTGAGGCAGTCGATGCGCGCCTTTTGGGCGATCGAATACTCATTCTCCATCAGATCACCGAAGCCACTTACTTTCACGTGTTCCGGACATCTGACCACCCGACGCATCCAGATCAGTGGGAACTGATTGACGAGCCCGTCGCTATTGGCGAGGCGATATCGCAAAGCAGCGCCATGGCTGCGCGATCCGACGGCTCAATCGTTGCCTTTTTCCTGACAGATCAGTTGCAAATGACGATTCGGGATGCTCTGGGGCATTGGAGTGATCGGGTGGCGCTCGACCCCGACCTGCTATCGGTGAACGCGGGTCCGCAAGCCGTTGTTGATCAAGACGACGTCGTGCATGTCGCCTACTTTACAGCCGATGGCACAATATCGTATCGACGCGTTTTGCCCGATGGCAGTATAACAGACCGCGAAGTCATCGCGACGGGAGCCGGCAACAGTGAAGCGGAGTATGGCGCAGTGCTCCCCTTGGCTTATGATCGTCTGACGGACACCGTTATAATAGTTTATCGGTTGCAAGATGGTAGTCTGTGGGAGCGAAACGTTAAGCCGGATGATACGCTAACGTCAGCGATTTTGATCACACAAGGGCCAGTGATTACCGATGCTGTTGATTCACAACAGCCGGCAGCTGATCTCATTTTGATTGGCAGCGTGCCACACGTGCTTTTTGTGGATCAGGAGGCGCGTAATATATTTGGCGCAAAGCGCTCAGACACTGCATGGCAAGACCCTGTTCTGCTGGTGAGTGAAATTGAAGGATCCTGGGTGCGTGGGGCAGCGCTACACAACGAAGACGAAGGAGCCGAGCTCGGATTCATTTATGATGCGGGCTCTCAAGGTGGCGCTGGCATGAACAAATTCGAGACTTTTCCGTTCGAGGCGCAGTAGCAATATGGACGATATGTCGCTTCTCGTCGATCTGCACCGAAAGCAGGTCCGACAAGGTCCCGGTGGCGTTGCTGAGACCAAGCTCGCAATCAGCCTGTCCGGCCTTCAACCCTCGGAGGCACTCACCATTGCGGACATTGGGTGCGGCACTGGCGCGTCTAGCATGGTCTTAGCAACGCAGCTTAAGGGGCAGATAAAAGCGATCGATCTTTTTCCGAATTTCCTTTCCGAACTCCAAGTGCGTGCGACAACGACCGGCGTCGGGGACCATATCGAAACCCTCGCAGCCTCCATGGAAAAGCTGCCTTTTGAAGAAGGCTCTCTGGACGCGATTTGGTCTGAAGGCGCGATTTACAATATTGGGTTCGAGACTGGCATTCGCAATTGGCGGCACTTTTTAAAGCGACACGGCATATTGGCTGTCTCGGAGCTCACTTGGCTGACGTCAGAGCGACCCGATGCACTGACTGCGCATTGGACTCGCGAGTATCCCGAGGTCGACACGGCGTCGGCGAAACTCGCCCAGCTTGAAACGCATGGCTACAAGCCACTCGGCTACTTCGTTCTTCCGCAGGCATGCTGGAAAGAAAATTACTATTCCCCCCTGCAAGTTGAGCATGCAGCCTTTCTCGAGCGACATCAGCATTCGGAAGCCGCAAAAGCAATTATCGTCGCAGAACAAAGCGAAATCGACCTCTATGAAGCCTATAGAGAATATTTCGGCTATGGATTTTATATTGCTCAAAAGGTTTGACAAAAGCCCGGCACCTCCGCTTAAGCATTCGCGCAACACCAATTCTGCAATGGTTGCTCAGACGGCATGAATTGTCTTGATTGTTGAGAAACCGTGTTCAACACTTTGTGAATGGTCGGAGAAACCGTCTTCTTCTTGTCTCACGCGGACAAAGACAAAAAGCGGCTAGAGCCGATTGTTTTGGGCTTGCTTGATGCCCGCATACCGCTCTGGATCGATAAACCAACGCGTATCACGCGCGACATCCGTGCCACTCAGTGCGGGCGTATCCGTTATGGAAACAGCTGGGCGGACGATATTGAAGGCGCCGTTCAAAACACCGGCAGCGCTGTCATCGTTGCGTGGTCCAGGCAGGCGGCTAAACGCATAAAAGAAGGGTCAACGGACGAGCGCGGCACGCTCGCCTGGGAAATGCAGTATGCCCATGAGAACAGGCGTCTTTACCTAGTGCGGATTGATGACGTACCATTTGACGAGCTTCCCGAACAATACCGGCAGTATCATGCGGTAGACCTTCATGATTATGATCCGCGTTATGCACACCCCGAGTGGGCACCTTTACTGGCGGACTTGCAACACAGATTGGACTTAGCGCGGCAGGACGCCGACCGAGCCAATCGTCAGAACGTGAAGTCGCGCATGGGTCGGCATATGGCGGGCCTGCACACCGGGTCGCGTGACCGAGCGTTTTTGCCTTACCAAGCGGACAGAACTGTCGCGTTTGATTCAATCCTCAAAGCAACGAAGGAGGTTACTGTGCCGGGCGGCGCCAATGTTCAACCGGCCATCATCATCGGCCCCGAGAACGAAGTCCCCGACAGGTTCATCAGCCGTTGGAAACGGCGCCTCGAAAACGATTTGAATACGCCGGTCAGTAAAACAAATGTGGTCTGGAATCGGCAACCTGATTTCCGGGACACTTACATATCCCGGTTTGCGACGTCGCTACTCAGGCGACCGGGAACCCTTGATGAAGTCCGTCAATTCCTCGCTGACGAAGCTCGACGTGGCCATGTTCGAGTGTTCGTTACCGACATTTATGCGACGCAGTGGGACGCACAGGAACACAAGCGAATTCGCGAGTGGGTTAAGCTTTGGAATGAGTTCGGAAAGGAAAGTCCCGATGCGCTTAGCGCTGTACCGATCCTTTGTGTCTGGATGGCGGCTGCGGCTCCAAGCTGGAACGGCACGCCGCCGACCCCAAAGGGCCAGTCTGTCAACAATAAGAAAATCTTGAACCGGCTCAAGAAATTCACCGGGGAGACAAAACTCGTTCCTGTTTTGAGTCCTTTCGCCAAAGAGGATGCGATGGACTGGCGCGCGCAAACCATAGAGCGGTTTGGACAGGACACACCTTTAGGACGGGCGGTGCTGTCCGCTTTCGACGAGGTTTTTCGCAACACTGACGGACGCATGACGCCGGTTGCGATGCAAACTTTTGCAGACCACCTCGGCGACGTATTAGCAGACGAACACATAGACTAGGTATGTAATTTCGAGGGTGGGAGACGAAACGAATGAAGTATCCGCTATTCACAAAAGGACTCGGCGAAACCGAAGCTTCAGACCCGTCGCCTCGCGCCGAAGAGTTGGAAACCCTTTCAACCGCAGCGTTGGACGATCCTTCGAACTATGTTTTCAGCCGCGATCTGTCTCAGGCCATAAATGTTTCTCTGATCTTAGGTATGCCGCTTTTGATCACCGGCGAGCCGGGGACGGGTAAGACCGAACTTGGACGAGCCGTGGCCCACGAGCTGGGCGCCGGGCTGCCCTATGTATTTGAAACCAAATCCACCAGCCAAGCCCGCGATTTATTTTACAATTTCGACAGTCTTGGCCGGTACGGCGCGAAGGACACAGGGGCAGATCCAGATCCAGTCAACTTCATAACCTATAGTGCGCTCGGTTTGGCAATTCTGAACGCCTTTGAGCTCGAAAACGTCTCTTCGTTTTTTCCAAACGGCACCGCTTTGCACAATGGGCCGAAACGATCCCTCGTTATCATCGACGAGATAGACAAAGCGCCGAGAGACTTCACGAATGACTTGCTCAATGAGATCGCCCGCATGGCGTTCAGAGTGCCAGAGCTGGGCGGCTTGGCTTCCCCTGGGATGGACGATCGCGCAGAAGGCGTACCCGCGCATCTGAAACCAATCGTGATCATTACATCTAACTCAGAGCGGGGATTGCCAGACCCATTCTTGCGGCGGTGCATCTATTTTCATATCCCGTTTCCGAGCGCAGAAACGCTCAAGGAAATCGTCGCCACGCGGCTAGAGGGTTTGCCAAGCGCCAGCCCGCTTGTCGGAGATGCGATTGATCTGTTTTCGAAGATCCGAGACGAACAGTCTCAGCCACTTGTACAAAAGAGACCTGGAACCGCCGAGTTGCTGAACTGGCTGCAATTCTTGGTAAGCCGCGGTTATTCTTCAAGCTCGCACATTCGGAACGAAAGCGAGATAGAGCCGCTTCTGGGTTCGATTTATGCTCTGGTTAAGACAGAGGAAGATCTCGCGGCACTGCAAACCCACATACCCGTCTGGTGCCAAGGGGGATAAGGTATGGCGCAGACTGCGTCCTCCAGCCCACCTCTCATCAGCTCTGTGAAACTGAACGGATTGCTCAGTGAATTGAGAGAATTGGGACAGATCCCTATAGGGATTGGGGAAGAAGTCGCTTTGACGCGTCTGCTCACCGAGTTGATCGCGCATGACGCGCTCTCATCTTTGGAAGATGTTCGCGGGTATCTCGCACCAGTGCTAACGAGATCCGAGGCCGACCGGCAGGTTTTCGATCAGGCTTTTTCGCGATGGTTTGGCTTGGCACCGCCAGTTCAGCCGGTTCTTGGTGTCCCGAAAAACGCGTCCGAACAAAACAAGCAAGCGGCGAGCTTCTCATACAAAAGTCTTCTTCTCAACTGGATCGACCGCGCTTGGCCATGGGCTCTAGTGGCGTTTGTGTTGTTCTATGCAGCGATCACGGTTCGGCCCGCAGATTTAGAAAGCGAGCCGCTATCGCCACCAGTTGAGCGTGTTTGCACGGACGCGACACCACAATTTTGCGAACAAGCACCGCGAACAGATGAAGGCGGTCCAATCGACGCTAGACCTGTCAAAAGCAGATCAACGACAGACAGAATCGAACTGGTTCTTAATGGTAGCTTTGGTTACTGTCGTCGAAGCGGTGTTGGCTCTGGCGAGGACAATCCGGAATTCTACTCAGCTTTTGTTGGCGCGCCCACACTTGAAGAACTCACCTACATTACGGACGACTTTGGCGCTTCCAATCTCGAGAATATCGGGAGTTATTGTTACAACATCGCCAGAACCGACAACACAGATTCCTGGTACCTCGCCAATAGTATCGGCCTCGTATCGGGACTGCCGGTCAACCGACCTCTTCCGGTGGCCTATGACCCAACCATCACCGCTCGAATCGCGCGCGCGATCGGCGTTTTAAGCAATGATCCGAATTTGGCGCCACTGTCGGAGTATGTCGCTGAATCCGAACGCCTGATCCTTGCTCTGTTAGCGCCAGATCAGGCTGGCTTTGAGTTCGACCCCCTGAATGCCGAAAACACGATGCGATCTGCGACGCGCATGGTAAATGCTAGCATGGGCGCCGAACGCCTATTTCAACAGCGTGCGATGGAGCTTCGGGCAAAGGCGCTTGGCCAACCCTATCCCGAAAGTAACGCGCACTATGTCGATAACCCGATTTGGCGCCGAGGCGGAACACTCTATCGCGAATCGAGCTTAATCGACGCGTTCTGGTTCAAGTCTATTCGGCCCCTGTTTTTGGCGGTCTTTGCTGTCTTGTTGGCTGTTTGGATGGCCAATGGCCTTGATCGGCGCAAAGCATTCCTGAGAAGACGACGGCCGCTTTATCCTCCATCAATCCATAATTTCGTGACAAGCGTTGCACGCACCACACCTTTTTCATCAAACGCGCTGCGACGGACGATTCAATCGCTTCAACAATGGAAATCGCGGCAGAGCGATCGTTTGGACATTGATAAAACGCTCGATCGAACCTTGAAGCAGGGCGTCTTTACGCCAGTACGCGCAGAGGTCAAAGGACTACCCGAATACTTGGTGCTGATCGAAACCCGGGGAATTGGTGACCAGGAGACGCAGAGATTGCGATCATTGGTGCGCCGTTTCGAAGACGCGCATATTTTGGTGAGCATCTACTATTACGAGGGGAACCCGTATTGGTGTCGTGCAGAGAAGGGCGAACTCAAGGATGGAGCGAACCCGTTTGCCGGCCCGATTTTCACCATCGAAGAGTTGAAGATGCGCTACCCAGAGCACCGACTGATTGTGTTGGGCGAAGGCGAGACATTTGTCGATCCAGTGACAGAAATTGCCAGTCCTGGAGCGCGCGCGCTGATGAACTGGGATGAGCGGGCCATGCTAACACCGATCGCCTTGCGCAGCTGGGGCACCCGGGAGTTCACAATTGCCCAGGCGCTGAAGCTACCTCTTGGGCGAGCAACAGAGAGTGGCGCGAGCGCGCTGCCCGCACTTCTTGGCTTGGATGGTCGTGACCGCCCTCCTCTATACTCTGAGTCAGGAGATGGTTTCGCGCGATCCGTGCCTTTGCTCATAGAAACTCGCGCCGCTAGATGGCTAGGAGACGCACCCATAACCGAGGCGGATTGGGCTCGCCTCGATGAAGCCTTGCGCAACTATCTCAATCCGATCGGGTATGTTTGGCTAAGTGCATGCGCCGTCTATCCAGAGCTGCGCTGGGATTTGACGCTATACCTTGGACAGAATGTCGACATCGGTTCGAACCAGGTGCTGTTTGACGAAGCGCAACTTGCAGATATCCTCAAACTGCCCTGGTTGCGCAGCGGTCGTATGCCGGATTGGTTCCGCGCGCGTTTGATTGAAGGGCTTGCTCCGCAAACGGCGCAGCAAATTAGAACGCTGCTTAGAAAGCTCATCGATGACGCGACCGAAGGCGGCGATGTGTCGAATGACGATGCAATGCAACTCCGCATCGCGACGGTTGAACCGGGCAATGAAGCGCCACTTCAAGACACTGTGTTCCTGGATTTCTTGGTGGGGGGGCAAGCCACGGACTTTGAACTCGACCGACTAGAAGACAAAGAGACCCGGACCACAAATCGAGGTCGACGCGGTGCCGACCAAGTCAGCGCAATGTTGTGGAAGGCAGGTCTCCTCTGGGGTGCCATCTTGGTTGGAACCTTGCCATTTGGCGGCCAGCTTGGGTGGTTCGACCAGATCAATCCCGTCGACATGATCTATGACTCAAATACTTGGGGGCGGATGTTGATTTTGGCGTTCGCTACCCTCGGCGCAGCCGGTTTGAGCCTGTTCATCATTGATCCGTCTTCAGTAACCTATCGCCGGTGGCACACATTTTCATCATCCACCATGTTCGCGCTCGCCGGAACAGCAATGGTGCTCACACTCATCTTAATCATTGACGGACCGCTTTGGCTGATCACTGAGCCAACTGTAGATTTCATTGAAGACATCAATGGCGACTTCCCGCCATGGTTAGATTGGTTCGTCAACGATGGCGGGTGGGCATTCATGCTGGCCGCCCTTTATGCGGGCGCTCTGCATTTTCTCTTCTACTGGCTCGGCGCAAGACTCGGCGTGCTTCCCACCGCCCGCGACGTGCCTCTACGCAGGCGTATTGTGTCGAGCTTGCTATCCATTCCTTTGGTCCTGGCATTCGGTTTGGGGATTGGCTTCGTTGTTATTGGCAGTGCTGTGGGGCTGTCGGGGAGCGGCGTGGGGCGTCTTAACGACAGCGTATGGGAATGGGGCACGATGGCGTATTGGCCCATACTGGTCCTGATGGTCAGTTTGTGGGGGATCGTGCTGCGTGGATTGATCGGTCTGTCGCGTCGATGGCGACGATTGGCATTTCAACCCCCGCCTCCCATCAATCGCCGCGGTCATCGTTTGATGACATCATCGATCATCGCAAGAGCGGCCGGGTTCTATGCAGCCTGCGCAGCTTTGTTCGCCATACCCGAAGTCGGCGAGATCTTTGCTGGTGGGCTGATTACCGATCTACTGGCGGACGGATTTCTGGCGACACTCTTCCCAAACGCTGATTCAGGCTTTCTGGAATTGATCGCACTCTTGATAGCGTTTGGCATCTTTCTCCTCCCCGGCATTTTCTACGCCTGGATACTCGATCGGCGACAGTCGCCGGATGTTGGTATCAACTTCGCTTTTCGCGGTCGTGGAAAAGCCATTATGGTTGCGTTCGGACGCGTATTGATCGCTGTTTTTCTCGGCGTTGGAGTGATCTTACCGGCGATCCTTTATGCGGAGTCGGCGTTCGGCAATGATCCGGCAAGCTTCATAATCGGAGCAGCTCTTGTCTCGCTGATCGTGGCTGAACTAGCCGCTCGGTCCTTTGCGCAAGCAGCGCGTCGACATCGACAAAACCAACCGAAACGTGTTCGCCCGCCTGAAGCCTTTGGCCCACCTTGGCTCAAATGGTCAGGCGTTGGGTTGGTAAGCGCCAGCGTCATGGGCGCTTGGTTCGCCATATTGGCGGCGATCCCAGCTCAGCAAAGGTTTGGGCCTGCCGGACCGACATCGGTAGAGCTTAACCGTGGAGACGGGCTGGTGCTTGCAGACGAAACCGGCCGCATAAAGCTGTGGCGCAATCCGAATTTTGGTTTCGCCGACACACTGCAAGTTGACGCCGCGTTGGACGGCGTCCTTGATCCCATAGTCCGGGTTTCAGTAGACTCAAATACTGGGTTCGAAGGTTGCGTCGCCTGGCGCCGACAATCTGGAATTTGGCAGATCCACTCGCCAAATCGTGCTTTGGAGCGGCTGGATATGGTAACTGGGTTTGAGGGAACCAGTCACATCGTTTCAATGGGCGAAAACCTCATTCTGACCCAGCAAATCGAACAAGCCTTTGCAACGAGAGCCGAACCAGAACAATCTCGCCGACGCCCGACCTCTTCTCCAACAGAGCAACATATTGCTCGGTTCATTAGCTGCGAATCTGGGGAGGATTTGGCCGAACCCGTCACGTTACGCGCAGGCATTCCGACAACAATCGCTGCAAACCAAGATTATGCACAGCGTGCCAATCTCGATCAAGAAGTCGGGTATGTTGGATTTTCAGATGGAACAGTCCAAACACTGATGAATGGCTACTCGGAATATCCACAACGAATGTCGTTGTCATTGCGGACGCAAGAAACGGCAACACCGAACGAACCCGTCGTCGGCTTTTTTCAGGCTGGTATGCCGATTCAAATTCCAGCAATCGGGGGCGGTGATGTCACGGTTGAGCAAGGGGCCTATGACCCCTCCGCTGTTCAACAGGCTCTCGACGTCCGCCGCCGGGAGATCTTGGCGATCGAAAACGTCATTGAGGAGTTGGAAGACAACGCGGCGCGCGAGTCTTCCAGCGGCCGCGGTGCAGAAGCGGCGCGCCAACAAGAAATCATTGCGATGCAACGCGATGAGATCAACACTCTACAAGAAGAGATAGACGCGATGCTGAGTAACCCCGACATTCAGGCTCTGGGTCTCGACACACCGCCATCCACGGTTATCGATCAGCTCGCAGAGGAAGCTGCCGAGACCCTTGAAGAGGATGTAGAGGCCTTCACCCGCAAGCGCCTGCCTGAAGCGTCTGAGCCCGCGGCCTCAAAATAGCGAGCCGAAACTATGCCGTTTGATATCGCGTAAAAACGCTCTTCGCGACGGTAAACTCTTTCATCACTTCAATACCGCTTACCACATCACCATCGATCATCATCACATAGCTGTTGCCCATAGTTTCTTCCAATGAGCTTGCTTTTCCAATGGGTGCCGCCAGGCGTATTGCGCATCGAGGCTTACATCGCTGAAGTCTGCCTCTAGCTATTGTCACCCCAGATAGGATTTCGTTTTTCGAGAAACGCCGCGATACCTTCTTTATAGTCAGATTGCTTGACCATAGCGCTCAAGCTCACATTCGCATCGCGAACGGCAGCACCAACATCTCGGTGAAAATCTAGATAGGTTTGCCGTTTCGTCTCCCGAAGCGCCCCGGGCGAAACCCGCATGATTAGATCTTGACTATAGGCGCGCGTGTCTTCTAGCAGCGCTTCAGGATCGATGAGCCGATGGATCAAGCCTATCGAATGCGCTTCGTCGGTTAAAAATTTCCGGCTCGACAGTAGTAACTCGATCGCGCGCGCGCCTCCGATCAGTCTCGGCAAGAGCCAAGACAAGCCATACTCCGCGGGGAGATTAAGGGGCCCATGCGCCGTCGTGAGTTTTGCGCCAGGCACTGCGAATCTGATATCGGCGTAGCAAGCAAGCACCAACCCAACACCTGCAGCGGCGCCATTGATCGCGGCGATAACGGGTTTGGTCAGTGCGAAGTGGTAGGAGAAGTCCTCCTTGAACGCGTCAAAGTCGGAGTTGCCTGGCATGACCAAATCCGTTGTCGTTCCAGCATCATAGGCGCCAGCCTTCGAATGCCCATCGAGCGCCTGACTATCGCCACCTACACAAAACTGGCGACCGGCGCCCGTCACAAGGATCGCTCGAACCGTCGACTCTTGTTCCGCTCGCTCGAGAAGATAGCGATACTCGGTATGCATCCGGCCTGTCCAAGCATTGCCTCGATGTGGACGGCTGAGCGTGATTTCAGCAATTCCACCGATTACGGTGTAAGTCGTCGCTTTCAGCTGCATCTTGTTTTCCTCCCGCCATGCAGCCTAAGACCCTGAGTGAGGCTTTACCATCACTCTACTATCTTGCCTCGGAATCCGGGCAGAAAATCTGAGGAGAATACTATGTCAGCGCCGCTTCTTGTAGAAAAAGATGGCTCCGTCGCCTACGTAACGATGAACCGACCCGATAGGTTGAATGCGCTGAATCTCGCGCTTGTAGACAGCCTGTGCGGATATTTTGAAAGCCTCTACCGAGACCGTGATACCCGTATCGTCGTACTCAAGGCTGCAGGTCGAGCATTTTGTGCTGGTTTGGATATGGCACCGGAAGATACTCCCGGCACGGATTTGACGCTCACTGGTCCGCGGGCATCATGGGAATTGCAAGTCAGGATTTCTGACATCTATCGGGCGATGCGCAAATGCCCGCAGCCCATTGTGGCGCTAATTCAGGGACCAGCCTGCGGCGGTGGCTTTTCTCTCGCATTGGCATCCGATGTCCGGATTGCTGCAGATACCGCAAAGATGAATGCAGCTTACATTAAGATAGGACTGACGGGTTGCGATATGGGCAGCTCCTACTTCCTACCGCGTTTAATCGGTGCGTCCCGCGCCGCAGAGATCATTTATACCGGCAGGTTCATTTCCGCGCCTGAAGCATTAAGTATGCACTTGGTCTCTAAAGTGGTGCTAGAAGAGCAACTCATTGCAGCCGCAAAGCCATTGATTGCAGATATGCTCAATACGGCGCCCATGGGGCTTAGGCTCTCAAAACAGGCGCTAAACCTAGCGATCGATGCTCCGAGTCTCGATGCTGCACTTGCGATGGAGGACCGCCATCAAGCCCTGTTGGCGGGCACGTCGGACGCAAAAGAGGCGATTGATGCGTTTCTTGCCAAACGCCCTCCAGTATACAAAGATCAGTAGCAAAGAGACCTCTAAACCCGCTTCCCGCACGGTAAGGCTTGGACAGTACCGTTTGTAGCGTTACATTGATAACGAGCCGAAGGAGGCACCGCCACATGTTCCTGCATTTCTTCAATGAGCTGCGTGAAGCAAAAGTGCCCGTCACTTTGAGAGAATATCTCAGCCTGATGGAGGCCATGGATAAGCAAGTCATAGATCGAGACGTCGAAGACTTTTACTATTTGGCGCGTACTGCCTTGGTGAAGGATGAACGCAACATAGACAAGTTCGATCGCGTCTTCAGTCATGTTTTCAAAGGCTTAGATTCCCTTGCTGACGCCGTCGATGTGCAGGACCTTCCGGATGAGTGGTTGCGCAAGATGTCCGAAAAATTCCTAACTCAGGAAGAAATGGACGAAATCGAAGCGATGGGTGGATTTGAGAAACTTATGGAGACACTCAAAGAACGCCTTGAAGAACAGAAGAAGCGGCACGAGGGCGGCAATAAGTGGATTGGAACAGGCGGCACATCGCCTTTTGGTGCAGATGGCTATAATCCTGAAGGAGTCCGCATTGGACAAGAAAAGTCGCGGCACCGCCGAGCGGTAAAAGTCTGGGACAAGCGCGAATTCAAAAACTATGACGACAGCGTTGAGCTCGGAACTCGAAACATCAAGCTGGCTCTAAAGCGGTTGCGCAAATGGGCGCGCGATGGTGCCGCAGATGAACTCGATTTGGATCAAACGATCCGCAACACAGCGAAACAAGGCTATCTCGATATTGAGATGCGCCCAGAGCGTCGCAACACGATCTCGGTGTTATTGCTGCTAGATGTTGGCGGCTCGATGGATCCACACATTCGGGTATGTGAGGAATTGTTCTCTGCGGCGCGTTCCGAGATCAAGAATCTTGAATACTATTATTTCCACAACTGCCCCTATGAAGGCCTCTGGAAGGACAATCGTCGCCGCCGCAACGACGTCATACCAACTTGGGACGTTCTACATAAATACCCAAGCGATTACAAAGTGATACTCGTAGGCGATGCCACAATGAGCCCATACGAGATCACGTATTCGGGTGGCTCGGTTGAACACTGGAACGAAGAGCCAGGCGGCCTCTGGATCCAACGACTTGTCGAACAGTACCCCGACTTAGTTTGGCTTAATCCAGTGAAATCAGGCGCCTGGGAATACACCGCTTCAATCCAACTGATCAGAGAACTGGTTGGCCCACAGCGGATGTTTGAGCTCACGCTGCAAGGACTGGAAGAAGCGATGAAAGAGCTTGGTCGCTAGCTCGCTGCGACCAGTGACTGCATCCGCGATAGATCGACCGTTTCCAAAGTCCGTTTGACGACAGCGTCGGCAAGATGCGCGACCAGTTCTGGCCCTCTCACCGGTTTTTGAAGCACGCGGTCTGCCCCTTTCGCAGTGGCCACCTCGCCGGTAAGCGGCGATGTGTCGGCGGTAAGCGCCAGGACAGGTACGTCGGGGCCTGCGAGTCCTCTGTAACGAATGGACTCGATTAATGACAGCGCGGAACCGTCCATCAAATGCAAGTCGGTAAGCACAGCTTGGAATGCACTCCGGCGAAGGCAAGCTTCCGCAGCGGCCAACGAATGGGCGTGATGTACGGTCCATCCCGCCTCTTCGAGCGCATCCTGCAGCACCATGGCTGACGGTTCGTGGTCTTCCACTAATAAGATTTCGCCGAGATTGAATTTTCCATATTTGGGTCGCCGCGTTTGCGGAAGGGTCGTTACCTTTGAAAGCGCTGGTTTAACAGGGATGCACATGGTGAACACGCTGCCGCCATGAGGATTGTCTTCAACTGTGAGGGTTCCGCCCAAGTGGCTGGATAACCCCTTAGAAATTGTTAGACCTAATCCCCAGCCGGGCTCTCCTCGAAGAGCACTTCCTTTGTTGAAGGCCCGGAACACTTCATTCTTTTGCGCAGACGTCAATCCAGGTCCGGTGTCAGACACCTCAACCATGAGACTGAGTTCTCCGTCGTCATCGTGTGTCGAGACCAAGACGTCAACGCCACCGGTTTCGGTGAATTTTAGCGCATTGCTGATGAGGTTGTTTGCTACTTGTTGAACCTTACCGAGATCCGCTTCGACCCGGTAGGGACCGTCTGCCAGTAGCGACACACTGAATGACAACCCTTTTGCATCGGCTTGTGTCGACCACAGGCGCCGCAAATCGACAACCAAATCGGAGACACTGGACGGTTCGGGCGTGACTTCGAGTTTTCCGGCACGCAGACTCGCGAGATCAAGCGTATCGTGAAGGATCCGATCCAGCGTTTCGCCGGATCGCATGATCGACTCTGCCAAGCCGCGTTGCTCGGTGTCACGAATGCGCTTTGTGAGCATCTCGGCGAGGCCAATCATACCAGTAAGTGGCGTTCTGACCTCGTGAGCGAGCGTTGCCAACATATCAGCATCAGGCCACGATGGCGCATCCGGTTTTTCCGGCACGACCGTTGAAGGTGAGGGCGTATGTTCGTCGACTTTCTCAGTTGCCGAAACAGTTTTTGACAGGCGTTTCATCGCCTTCGCCCGAGCTGCGTTTTCCCGCGCGACCGCCTGTAAAAGGCTCGGCAAACTCATATGACCGAGCGTCTGACCATTCTCTGTGACAAGAGCGCCGTTCTGCAGGTCCTCATAACCATTCGCTTGATGTTTGATCGCAACGAGTGCGGCCGGCATGTTGGTATCTAATTGCAAAACCGGTTGCGCCATGTCGGCAGCGGTCAAAGCCCCGAGCGTGTCCGTTTTCGCCGTAATAGCTAGCTCTAGAGCACGCAACCGACTCACCAATCCAGAGGGCGCACCTTCTTCTGTAACGATAAGGTGTTGTTGATGAGGCGCATTGACAAAGCGTTGAACCACTTCGGTCAACCGCATTTGCCGCGGAATGTAAATCACGGGCTCCGCAAGCGCGCCAAGACGAACAGGCATTTATTCTAACCTCTACTATGGAGGTTAGAATTGGCGCAAAATCCTTTACGTCTTACAAACCAAATTTCAGATTTCGGTTTTACTGAATATCGCTCTTGTGTTGAACGATCTTGTTGACGAGACCATAGGCAACAGCTTCTTCGGCGCTCATCCAATAATCACGATCTGTATCAGCCTGGATCTTTTCCAGCGTTTGGCCGGTAGCCTCGGCAAAGATCTTATTGAGACGTTCCCGCATGCGGACGATTTCGCGGACTTGAATCTCGACATCGGATGCTTGGCCACCAACGCCGCCGCGGGGTTCATGTAACAAGAAACGAGTGTTTGGAAGCGAATAGCGGTTCTCTTTCTTGGCGGCCGAATATACCAGCGCGCCGGCACTCGCGACCCAACCTGAGCCAAGTACCTTCACGGGTGCTTCGACAAATTTGATCATGTCATGGATCATATCACCCGATTCGACATGACCACCGGGGGAAGACACGACCATTAAAATGGGATCAGGCTTCTCAGAGGCCAATGCCAACAGACGCTCGCACACGCGTCGCGCCAATTTGTCATTTATACCACCCGTCAGCATGATTGTGCGGGCATTGAAGAGTGCTTCTTCCAGAAACGTGTTTGGTTCCGAAAGCGCTTGTGGGTCATTCTCGTCATCGAGTCGGGTCATGAAATCTCCGCGAATTTGTGAGGCAGATGTGAGGCCGCTTGCGGCGATGGTCAAGCGTCTCTGTGCGCCTATTCGGGTGTATGTGTCACGGAAATGCCCAATCGGGACACAATCCAGTCTGGATCTTCTTCCTCGAAGCCAGGGTCATCGAATGATTCTGAAGTCAGCGGCTCGCTCGGCTGCACACTTATTTCTAGCGCTCCACCAGACGTCTCGACGAATTCAGCAACTGATTCGATCCATGCGACCGCCGGTGGGAACTCGGTTCGAGCCTCACTTTTGGCCAAACGCACAAAGGTCGAAAGTGTGGTTCTCATCTGAGCGGTGTCCATATTTGCCAGCATCGCTCCCCAACCTTCGTCCGGATATTCCGCACCGATTGATTGCGCCATCGCGAATGCACGATCAAACCCACCAAGATCGGTCAAAACATAGCGAAAGCCGACAAAGGAAAACGCCTCTTCCAAAGCCTGGTCAAAGGCAGATGAGGTGGGCTCTGATTTGAAAGTCTCAACAATTTGCTCATAAGTTGGAACTGTCAAATCGATGTTGAGCAGTTCCTCGCCAATCGCGACTGCGCTGCCACCTGAGCTCGCAGATAGAGCGCCGGTATCGGGAGACCAATCGGCGCTTAAACCATAATCAAGTGTCAGGCGATCAAAACCGAATTCCGGAAGCTTACGTTCCGCCACTCGAAGAGCAGCAATAAATGCTTCAGCTTCGCTGATCTCATCTTCGTCCAACTTCGCACCGTCTTTACGTTCAGCCGCGTAATAATCTCCGAACCGCATCCCGAGGCCGACAGCATTGCCAAGGTCGAGCGTCAGTCCTTCAAATCTAAAATCTAAACTTGTCGGGATATAACTCACAAAGGAATCCAGACTGAGGTGTGCATGTTTGACGGAGATCAACTCTTCACCAAACCAGATCGAATTGATGTCTTCATAGTGCCAATTTCCAAGCGACATCAGATCGCGTTCTTCAAGCGACGGGATTTCGGCGCGAGCGAAGTAGCCCATCAATTTGTCGAGTCGAATATCGGAAACCAACCCAAAACTGAAACTATCCGTCCGCTCAAAATTGAAATCTTCGAGCATGCGCGCCGAGGTAGGCTCAAACGACGACTGTTCGTCGACAAGGGAATCGAAGGTTGCGCCTTGGACATATGTAACATCCTCCACCAGGCTGGCGCGAAGATTAAAACCATCCACGCCAATCGCCAACGACAGGTCTGTCTCATAAACTGTCGTCACATCGCTGCCGACCATGTTGTAGTCAACATCTGCGCGACTGTTGGTTGCAAGAATCGCGTCCATGGCCAGCGAGCGGGTCAGCGCGATCCACCATTGGCCGCTTTGCGCGAGAGGCAGCGCCACTTCGAGAAAGCCCTCTTCTTCCGTCAACTCAGCGGGCAACATCTCTGAGGTGACTGGAACATACTCCCAAGGCTTTAAAGACAGACCGTCGATCACCAGCTCCTCTTGTCGGATGTCCATTCGGCCGAAGCTGAAATCGAGATCTTCGAACTCATCCGCATCAGGCAACTCCGTCACCCATGCTGTGAACAATTGCTCGGTGAGCGCTGCTGCACCTTCGATCCGGAATTGCTGAGCGGATAGCCGTTGAGACAAAAGTGCGGCCTCGTCTAGACGATCACCTCGCAGGCGTGACCCCAAGAGATCCGAGTCGAACCCCCAAACCGAAAGCGAATCCGCAACGAAGCTGAGCGGCTGATCGGCGATGGTCACGGTTGCTGAGAAACCCTGCCAAGTGGTCGCTCCAGACGTATCATCAAACGTTTGTTCGACCCAGGTGACCGAGAGGTTCTCTGGCAAAGCCTCGAGAATTGGTTGAAGGTCGACCGGTTCCAGCGCCGGCGCAGAAACATCGGTCGTCAGGTCTTCATAAGCCGAGTTGAGCTCCAATCCCAGGGGCTTGTCCTTTAGAGAGTGTGGCAAATCGAGTGACATTTCGGCGTCATTTTGCGTTCCGACATCCGAGGCCGGCGCGTCATTTGAACACGCTGCAAGGACAGCAATTGAAGCAGTCAGGCAAGCCGTTTTGTAAATCATGGTGATTGGCCCAAATTGAGTAGTCAAAAACCGATAGCCATGGTGCAAACAGTTTCAGTTATCGGCACATCACGCAGCTGTTTACTTCACTTTAAGTTCGATTGCACGGGTCAACAAGCGCACCATCCAAAGTCAAATCAAACTGCGACGGGCGCCTTGATATGACTATGTGCCTGATAATTCTGAACCGAAATATCCTCATAATCCCACCCGAATAAGTCAGTTTTATCGGGATTCAACTCTAGTTTCGGCAATGGGAAGTGATCCCGCGTGAGCTGCAGCTCGGTCTGCTCGATATGATTCAGATACAGGTGAGCGTCACCAAATGTATGGACAAACGTTCCTGGTTCATAACCCGTAGCGCGCGCCATCAAATGCGTCAGCAAAGCATAAGACGCGATGTTGAACGGGACGCCTAGAAATACATCCGCTGACCTCTGGTAGAGCTGGCAGTTCAATCGCCCATTCATAACGTTGAACTGAAACAGGCAGTGACATGGTGGAAGCGCCATGTCTGGGACATCAGAGGGATTCCATGCAGAAACAATAAGTCGCCGAGATTCGGGGTTTCTAATGATTTCGTCGCGAACCCAGCTTATCTGATCAATCACGCCGCCATCAGGCGCTGCCCAGCTCCGCCATTGTTTGCCGTAAACGGGGCCAAGGTCGCCATCCTCGTCTGCCCACTCATCCCAAATGCTCACGCCGTTATCTTTAAGGAATCGTATGTTTGTATCACCATTTAGGAACCAGAGAAGTTCGATGATAATTGACCGCAAATGCAGTTTCTTGGTGGTCACCATCGGAAAGCCTGCGCCGAGGTCAAAGCGGGCTTGTCGACCGAATACGCTCAGCGTTCCAGTGCCAGTCCTGTCACCTCGTTTGACACCGTTGCGGAGAATGTCTCTCAGAAGATCGTGATACTGTTCCATGCTTTAGTTTTTGCGCGATTCCAGTACAGGCGTCCACGGCAAATCCTAGTGAAACTGAAGACCGATCAAATTTCTCCACGAGACACAGTGCGCTTCTGAGAACACACTGCAAAAGTAGTTTCGGCGTAAACTCTTGCGCCATTTTGAGCTCTCGCCTAGAGAACCAGAAAATTATTTCAAAAAAATAGGCAATAGGGGGATGAATTGCCCAGCCCAATCGACGCCACCGACCGGCAAATCCTCGCTTTTCTTCAAGATAACGCTGCACTTTCGGTTGCCGAAATTGCAGAACGGGTCGGGTTGTCCTCTTCTCCTTGCTGGAGACGAATAAAGCGAATGGAGGAAGCCGGCCTGATCACACATCGCGTCACTCTCTTGGATCGCGATGCCCTCGGCCTAGGGTTTGAAGTGGTTGCGAATGTAAAGCTCAGTTTGCCAAGTAAGCAAAACCTCGAAGCTTTTGAAGAACTCGTAGAACGATGGCCCGAAGTGACGGAATGCATGACGGTAACAGGCGCGGTCGACTATATAATGCGGATCACCACGACGGATATGCACGCCTACGACACATTTCTCAGGGACAAACTGCTTGGATCCGCGCTTGTTTCAGACGTGCAATCGAGAATTGTCATCAATGTCTCTAAACGCACGACTGCATTACCGCTCGACTTGGTCGTTGCCGACTAAACGTCAACCACGTGCATCACATGACCGTCTGAGAGACCATAGATTTTTTGATCACCTCCGGGCCAAGTGGTGACCTGTCCAATCATCTTTCCGAAGCTCCGGCTTCTCCCAAAAAACCCTTGGGATTCGTAGCAGACCCAAGCAAATGGGGACCGCTCCGTCGCGCGCCGACCCGTGTCTTTGATCAGTTCCTCGAGCGCTTTCTGAATTTCCGGGGGCGGATAATGCAAGAACACCGAGTGATATACTACGGTCGGTTCACCTTCGGGACGCGATCTGAGTTTGCGGCGAAGCCATTCGAGTGCATCAGCCTCTTCCGGCGTTTTATTCTGTTCCACCGCGATCTGAATCGCTCCGCGCAGCCTATCGAGTCGGTTTTGCTGATCCGCCCAAGTATATGATTGCAGTCTTAGACTTTCCTGCTCATTACGAACGTCTATCGGACGAAGATCGCAGGACGCTGTGCTCGCTAAACTCGGTGCCCCGCCCATCGTTTCTGGCGTCTGGGTGTCCCAATCCGTTTCGAGCACCACGCTGCTATCTGCGCCATACTTCCAATGGCTGGTTCGATAGGCATATCTGTCCCAGAATTGATTCAACCCAGCACTCGCCCCTAATTCCAATTGATGGAACGGTCGCCCAAATCTTTTTGCGACTTCTAGAAAGCCCGGCAGCAGCATAAAGCATCGATTCACTTCATTGGTTTGCGGCGGAGATGCGAGAAACGCATTTACGAACCCAAATTCAGCCTCAAGAAATTCGCAAGCAATTGGCCAAATGTCGGCCATTTCCCAATCTGAATTGGATTCTGGGTACTTCGCCGCCAAACCCGCCGACATTCGAGTGAGCGACGCAAAGTGCAGAGCGCCGGCTAGTCGCAATGCGAACGCATCACGATGAATCGTATTTGGCCAAGCATCTGCTAAGCGTGATACAACACCACCGCTATTGTAGTTCGAATGCATTGCAGCGAGCAGCGCCTGTGTGAAAGGTGACGGTGCGCACCACAGACCCTGCTCAACAAAATGCCGATTTACGTCCTCGGCCGTGGCCAAATGCTTATATGCGCTCGACGCACATCGCGATGCCTTCACCGCCTCCGATGCAGAGTGACGCAACGCCTTTTTTCAGGTCGCGCTCTTCCATAGCAGCAAGCAGCGTGATCAAGATTCTCGCGCCCGATGCGCCGATCGGATGGCCCATCGCGCAGGCACCACCATGCACGTTGACGATGTCATGGCTAATGCCAAGTTCTTTCATCGCAATCATCGGCACCACAGCAAAGGCTTCATTAATCTCCCATAGGTCAACGTCATCCTTGCTCCAGCCTGCTTTGTCCAAAGCCTTTTGCATGGCCGGAACCGGCGCCGTTGTGAAGTTCTCCGGCTCATGCGCGTGGCTAGATGACGATACGATTTTGGCGATCGGTTTCGCACCGCGTTTCTCGGCATCCGACTGCCGCATCAAGACAAGTGCCGCTGCGCCGTCAGAAATCGCGGATGCGTTCGCCGCTGTCACGGTTCCGTCCTTGTTGAACGCCGGACGCAAAGACGGAATTTTGTCCGGACGCGCTGTTCTAGGCAGCTCATCAGCATCGACGACCGTCTCGCCCTTACGGCTTTTAATGGTAACCGGTGCAATTTCGCGTTTGAATTTGCCGTCTTCCGTCGCCTTCTGAGCGCGACTGAGCGTTTCCAACGCATACGCATCTTGTTGCTCGCGTGTGAATTGATACTTTTCCGCGATCATATCAGCGAATGCGCCCATTGGCCCATGCGCATAAGCATCAGTCAGGCCGTCCAACGCCATGTGATCTTGAGCTTCCATCGCACCATATTTGTGGCCATTACGGACCGACATCAAATGCGGCGCATTGGTCATGCTTTCCATGCCGCCAACGATGACAATGTCGGCGTCGCCGCTGGCGATCGCATTACGGCCCATAACGGTCGCTTGCAAACCAGATCCGCACATTTTGTTGATCGTCGTCGCTTCCAAGCCTTTGTCCATACCGGCTTTGAAACCGGCTTGACGCGCAGGGGCTTGGCCCTGTCCGGCAGGCAAGCAATTGCCCATGATGATCTCATCCGCCTCATCGGCACCAAGTTTCGCTTCGTCAACTGCGGCCTTCACTGCAATCGCGCCAAGTTCGTTTGCGGATAGCGCCGACAAGTCGCCAAGTAGTCCCCCCATTGGGGTTCTTGCCATACCAACAATTACGATGGGGTCCGTGCTCGACATATTGTCCTCCAAATCCTGTCTGGCAGCTTGCTGCTGCGTCTCTTGACACATGCGATGCGAGGTAGGTTAGGTCAAGGTCTGAAGACTGGGTGCGATCGGCTGGATTGGCCGTTGCGCTTACGATTTATCCGAAAGGACGGCCTCAATGTCTGCGATCAGTTCGGTGTCAGCCGGCCTTACAGCCGAAGGATAGGCTTGGACAAATTGGCCATCGGGACCGACCAACACTTTATGGAAATTCCATTTGGGCTCTGCTTTCTCACCAAGAACTCGCTTCGCTTCCTTCCAAAACATGTGCTGCTCGGCGCCAATAGCCGATACTTTCGACGTTAGTGGAAATTCAACACCGAAATTGATTTCGCAGAATTCGACAATTTGAGATTCTGTGCCCGGCTCTTGGCCACCAAAATCATTGGAGGGCACACCCAACACGGTGAAACCGCGATCCTTAAACGTGTCGTGCAGCTCCTGGAGGCCTGCGTATTGAGGAGTGTAGCCACAACGCGAGGCTGTATTCACCACCAAGACTGCCTGGCCTGCAAAGGACTCGAATGGCAAAGCCTCTCCGCGTATGGTCTCGAACTCAATTTTGTCGGGGTTTGCTGTTTCGATCGGCATTTCGCGCTCCGTCATTTCCGTTTCAGTCCCATCGGGCGCCGCTTGCGAACAAGCCGCCAACCCAGCAATGACGAACAAAATCGGCAAACAGGATTTCATCGACTAAGCTCCTAAGACTGATGGCTGAGACCTCAGTTACCCGAGTCTGCTACCTAGTTCGAAGATCTATTCTGCTGGAGCCCTTTGACCAGGCACATAGTCCTCATCGTCAGCGTGAACTGTTCCAGAGTAGCTTTCGCCGATCGAACGATAAGGCCGACCTGCCCAAGTCCATCGAAAAACGCGCCCAATCTCGACACCGATTGCATACAGGCAGGGTACCAAGAAGAGTGAAACGAAAATTGCGAAAGCGACGGCGCACCCTAAGGCAATGACCATGGGTTTCAGGAACTGTGCCTGCATCGATCTTTCCGCAATCAACGGTAAGATTCCGACAAATGTTGTGACTGAAGTCAGCAAGATCGGTCTGAAACGAGATACACCCGCATCGACTAGGGCTTGAACTGCGCCTGCGCCCTCTTGTCGTCGTCGGTTTACATAGTCGACCAAGACGAGATTGTCATTGATCACAACACCCGCGGCAGCGGCGATCCCGAACATTGAAAACATCGCCATCGGCACGCCGAAAAAGAGGTGACCAAACACGGCGCCTGTAAACGCAAATGGCAGCGCCGTCATTAGAAGCAGCGGCTGCGCATAAGATCGGAAAGCCACAGCCAGCAACATGTACATCGCGCCAATGGCCAGCAGCATGAATCGGCTCACCTCCGACAGGAAGGCTTGCTCGTCTTGATATCCGCCGGCGGAACCGCGTTGCACATCCGGAAACTGCTTTTCAAACTGGGGCCAGAAATTGACATTCATGTCGTCAATGATCTCGCCGCGACCGCCGTCTCCGAGGACCTCAGCACGGACCGATACAGAGCGCACGCGGTCTCTGCGTCTGATCCGGTCGATTCCTGGGGCATAGCTGAAAGTCGCGATCTGATTGATTGGAATTTCACGGCCGTCAGCCGTGCGCACCCTGAGATTGTCGATACTGTCTAAATCTTCTCGGGCGCTTTTCGGAAGGCGTACCATGACACGTACATCTTCGCCGTCGCGGGGAAGGCGCATGACTTCTTCGCCAAAATAGGCTTGACGAATTTGATTGGCGACTTCCGCTAGGCTGATCCCTAGCGACTCTGCACCAGGCTTTAGCGCAATTTGAATTTCATCAGCTGCTGAACTTAAGGTGTCGCCGATGTCATAGGTTGCTGCGTATGAAGCCAACTGCTCCTGAAGCACGGCAGAAGCCTCTCGCAGGCGATCCAGATCCGGATGGTTCAAGGCAAATCGAACACCGCTATCTTCTTCATTCTCGGTGAAATCAAAGACAATTTCTTCAGCATCTTGAACCGGTCCGACTTTCTCACGAATGAGCGCAGCGATGTCGCGTGTTGGAAGGATTTCAGGGCGACGCTCTGGATCCGCCAAGCCGATCCACGCTTCTACACGAGTATCGGACGCCACAATCGAGGCATCTTGGATGATAAATTCTTCGCCAATTTCAGATGTGTCTTCTTGCAGCACGCGTAGTTCAGCCCGCCATTCATCTGCCAATTCAGCACTCGCGACATTGACGCCGGTCTGAAGTTGATCACGCACCTGGAGAATTCGGCTGAACGGTGTCCCGTCCGGCATATCTATCTCAACCTGAACCAGACTTCCTTCGATTTGCGGCATGAAGCTGAAAGGCACGATCCGCATGCTCACCAAACCGACGGAGAACGCGAACAGTCCGATAAATAAGACCATTGTGGCATATCTGAATTGTAGTGCTAGCTCCAACACTGGCTTGTAGATGTTGTTGGCGAACCAAATAAGGCTGTCCGCAAAACGTCTTTGTATTCTGGTTAAACGGCCGGACGCTCCATCAAAGGACTGCCGTTTCATATGCGCCAAATGCGCAGGCAGAATGAACATGCACTCGATAATCGAAAAGATCAGCGCCGCGACCACAACAAAGGTGATCTGCTGGGTGAATACTTTTTGCGGGCCGGTCACAAATGCCCACGGCAAGAAAGCGATAATTGTTGTGAGAACGCCGAAGACAACCGGCTTCAGAACCAAATGCGTTCCAACGATAGCAGCATCGATGCCTTCTCGGCGCCCGCTCTCGACCTCTTTGTGTATGTTTTCTCCTACCACAATGGCATCGTCGACGATCACGCCGATAACGAGCAAAACAGCAAACGTCGACAAGATGTTCCACGACACACCGAAATAAGGCATCAAGAAAATCGCGCCCGCAAAGGCGGTGATGATTCCAATGGTGACCCAAAATGCGACAATTGGACGGAGAAAAAGGACCAATACGAGCAGAACCATAGCGGCACCGAG
>JBCAWZ010000031.1:0-37700 GCA_038534315.1 Pseudomonadota bacterium
CTCGTCGTCTGGCAAACGGGGTCAGGCACGCAATCGAACATGAACGCGAACGAGGTCATCGCCAATCGAGCGATTGAAATCCTCGGCGGCACTATTGGCTCAAAATCGCCCGTACACCCGAATGATCACTGCAACATGTCGCAAAGCTCGAACGATACGTTCCCAACAGCAATGCACATCGCCGCTGCTGAAGAGATCACGCACCGCCTTTTGCCAGCACTGCAAATGCTGCGGAATGCGCTCAACGACAAAGCAGAGAGCTGGCAGGACATTATCAAGATCGGCCGCACTCACACGCAAGATGCCACACCCGTCACGCTCGGCCAGGAATTTTCAGGCTATGCCCAACAACTCGACAATGGCATTGCCCGCATCCAAAGCAGCCTGCCAGCGCTGTTCGAACTGGCACAGGGCGGCACGGCAGTCGGCACAGGGCTTTCTAGCCCAGTCGGTTTCGCCGAGACAGTGGCCGACAAAATCGCCCAAATCACAGGGCTCGACTTTCTTTCTGCGCCGAACAAGTTCGAAGCCCTGGCAGCGCATGATGCGATGGTGTTCTCCCATGGCGCGATCACGACGGTAGCGATGTCCTGCTTCAAAATCGCGAACGATATCCGCTTCCTTGGGTCAGGTCCGCGCAGCGGTCTTGGAGAACTCGCTTTACCCGAAAACGAACCGGGTTCGTCAATCATGCCTGGCAAAGTAAACCCAACCCAATGCGAAGCGATGACTCAGGTCTGTGCTCACATCCACGGCAACAATGCTGCGATCGGTTTCGCAGGGAGCCAAGGCCATTTTGAACTCAACGTGTTCAATCCGATGATGGCGTACAATCTTTTGCAGTCGATCAGATTGCTGGCCGATGCTTCTGTCTCCTTCACCGAAAACTGCGTTGTTGGGATCGAGCCACGTTTGGACAATATTCAGCGTGGATTGAGCAACTCACTTATGCTGGTGACACCGCTGAAAGAAAAATATGGTTATGACCGGGCGGCGAAGATCGCAAAGTCGGCGCACCAAAATGGCACAACACTGCGCGAAGAAGCGATCAAAGATGGCATCCCAGCCGATGATTTCGACGCGATTGTACGGCCAGAAAACATGATCGGACCGGGTTGAGGGATTTGCTTTGATCAAATTCACACCGTCGACTTTTGGCGAGCTCAACGCGGGCGAGTATGATGATCTTCATGACCCTGGCACAACGGCTGAATCGGTTGAACTGATAAGCGCGTTGGCAGGCAACGGACGGATCCTTGAGCTTGCCATCGGAACCGGCCGAATGGCGTTGCCATTGGCGGCGAAAGGCCACAATGTCTCCGGCATTGAAGGGTCGCCGGACATACTCGCAATATTGCGCGAAAAACCGGGTGGCGCGGCCATAGAATCGATTGTCGGCGACTATGCAGATGTCGGCCTAGCTGGGCCGTTTGACTTTGTGTTTCTGGTTTTCAACACATTGTTCAATCTAACCTCACAGGAAGATCAGCTAAGGTGTTTTCGAAATGTCGGGGCACGGCTCGCACCGGGCGGGGCATTCCTTGTTGAAACCTTCGTCCCAGACTTCAGCGGCTATCATAATCATCAACGCATGCGGACGATGCATGTCGGCTTTAACAGTGTGTGGTATGAAGCCGCGATACACGACCCGCTTCGGCAAGTCATCGACATGCAGCGCGTGCGCATTCAAGGTTCGGATATAACCCTCAAACCTCTCCCCATGCGATATGCCTGGCCAGCAGAAATCGACCTCATGGCCAAGCTTGGCGGGTTGGAACTTGAGCACCGATGGGGTGGTTGGAATCGCGAGCCATTCAGCAAAGACAGCAATATGCACGTGTCGCTATACCGCAAGACTAACTGACAGCGTGGTGGTTCTTGGATAGACTGCTGTCGAATCAGTCACCGTGAAAGACTCCGCTATGAACACAGCGCCTGTCGGCTCAAAAGCCAATCCATCCGAATTCGATGTGCTGGATAGATTGGAAGAAGATGAACCCTATTTTGTGATCCGCGCGCACGACCCCTTGTCCAGCGCATTGGTCGAATTGCACGCCTATATCGGAGCGGGTCAATCCGGCGCCGCACACAACAAACTTGCGGAAATCATGGCTTTAACGGCGGCACGCGCACCCCGCCCCGCGTCGAGCCCCAAGTACCGTGAAACCTTTGCGATTTCCCTATCGATGGAACAATGGCGACAAGCTCACCCCGATCCTGAATAGGATTGAAATCCGGTCAATTCCAGCCGGCTGGCGCCCTGCCCTTAGAGTCTTGGTATAGAGTTTGCGTACCCTTTTGAATGAATTTCAAATGGGTCGTTAAACATGCCGAAACTTTACATCACTGCCTGCGTGGCTGCTTTTTTGACCATTCCAATGAGCGCGGCCCAGTCTGGACTACCGGTAACGCATTCTCCTGCGACCATTTTGGCGTCAGAACCGATTGAATGCGTCGCAGTGTTCGAACTCGTCGAACGCAAACTGCCTTACCAATTGCGTGAATCCGAAATGCGCCTGGCGCGGCAAGTCTGGCAATTACGCGCCGGCAAAGTCACGCAATACACTCAGATCGACCTTGGCACCCAGATCAACCATCACATGGCCGTGCTGAAAGCTGAGTACAATGAAGACCCGAACCGTCTTGCCCAAGCCGCTGACGAATGCCGGCAGGCACTAAAGAATAGCTCAGCCAATCGGTTTTAGCGCGACGTCGGCCTCGGGGCCATCCAGGCCAAACACCGGAAGCTCTAGATCTTGCGCGATCAGATCCTCAAGAACGGTCTGATCGTAGCGTTGGTTCGACACCCTCTGCAGTGATCGTGTAAAGACGCGTGCAGCGTCCTTTTCGACGACGTAACCTGTAGCGGTTTCTGACGCTTGCGCGAACAGACGCTGCGCCGTTGCAAGGTCTCCGGAGGCTTCAAGGCATGCCGCATGATTGTGCGTCACGGCAGGTGCTGTTTGGTACTGAGCGTACAAATCTTCCCAGGTCAGACACGAATAGACCGGATTGTCTTTGCCGGCTTTGACCGCCTGTTCAAACCGCGGATCTGCTCGAACGACAGGATCGACCGCTTCTTTTACGAAGACGGCTTTGACCGTGCCATTGCGCGGCGCGATGTCGATCCGAATGGGGTGCAAAGTGTCGGCTAAAGCGTCGTATAGAAGCCCTGAATTTGGTAGAAATTTTCCAATGCCGAACAAGCCGGTTTTCCGCTTGTATCCTAAGCCGCCATATCCCGGATAACCATGCTCGTCACAGATTTTCTCGCTTGCTGAACCGCGATACACGCTAGAGAATAATACAGTTCCGGAGACACTGTCGATCAATCGCGGATTGACGCTGACTTCGAGGTGCTCACGCGTGCAATACTCGTCGACATCGACGCGCGTTTCACAGTCAAACAAACCATCCCACTCAACACATTTAGACACGGTACGAGTGTAATCTTCGAACGTGTGCGAAACGACATCTATATCACCAGAATAGATGCCAACTGGCCCTTTCGGCGCGTAGGCATAATCAGCCAGCCGAAACCAGGACTGACCATCCAATGTCGCATTTGCGAGCATCGCTTCAAACTCCCGTGCATACCATCCGCCGGCCGGTCCGTAGAAGCGCTCGACTGCGACGTCACGTGTCGCCGCTGCCGCCTCGCTCGCAGGCATCAAGCGGGTCTGATAACTCACGCCCGGTGTCGTGCAGCCAGCCAAAATCGTGGCCAGCAAACAACCGCTATAGTGGATCGCACGCATGGTATCCTCCTAATCTAACGGGATTTTTAGACACGAACGCCTGAACATGCGTTGAACGCCTTGTCGGAAATTCGACAGTCTTACGCTGCGAGAGGGTTGCGACGTCCAAACAAGGATCGCACATAAAAGTTCGAATTTTCACGGAGTACCGCATGTCAGTGACCGACCCGCTTTTCCAACCCATGACCCTGCGCGGCATGACCATTCCGAACCGGATTGTGATGGCGCCGATGACACGTTCACAAAGTCCGGACGGTATTCCGGGTGAGAATGTCGCCGAGTATTATGCGCGACGATCAGATGCAGATGTCGGCTTGCTGATTACCGAGGGCACGACTGTGAATCGCGGCGGCGCTTCCAATGACCCGCGCGTACCAAACTTCCACAAAGAAGCGTCCCTGCAAGGCTGGAAGAATGTCGTCGACGCCGTGCACCAGCATCCGGGCAAAATCGGACCGCAACTTTGGCATGTCGGCATGATGCGCAAGCCGGGCACCGGCCCAGATCCGGAAGCGCAATCTGACAGTCCATCAGGCCTGACGCACACCGGAAAATCTGTCATGCCTGAACCCAGCGAAGAAGACGTCGCGGATATGGTCATGGCCTATGCCGATGCCGCAGGTGAAGCGGCGCGTCTCGGATTTGACTGTGTGGAGATTCATGGCGCTCATGGCTATCTGATAGACGAATTCTTTTGGGGCGTGATGAACCAGCGCTCTGACAAATACGGTGGCGGTTTGGTGCAACGCGCTCAATTTGCCGGCGAAGTGATCCAAGAATGTCGCAAACAAGTCGGCGAAGATCTACCGATTATTTTGCGTTTCTCGCAATGGAAACAGCAGGATTACGACGCCCGTCTCTGCGACACGCCTCAAGAGCTAGAAGCGTTTCTAAATGTGTTTGCCGACGCCGGCGTAGACGTCCTGCACGCGTCGCAGCGGCGTTGGTGGGAAGCCGAATTCCCCGAAATTGACGGCGATGAGGGTCTCAACCTAGCGGGCTGGTGCAAAAAGCTGACAGGCCTGCCTTCGATCACGGTTGGCTCCGTGGGTCTGTCATCAGACTTTATCGGCGCGTTTCGAGGCGAAGCGGCAAAGACGCGTCCAATTGCTGATGTGATCGAACGTTTGGACAAGGGCGAGTTTGACATGGTCGCCGTCGGTCGCGCGCTGCTCCAGGACCCGTTCTGGGCGCAGAAAGTGCGCGACGGCCGCATGGACGAGCTCGCCGATTACGATGCCAAATCGCTGATGACGCTTTATTAGAGCGACGGGACTTCCTGTTATTCGCTGGAGAGGCGTGCCCGAAGATCGGCGATCCGCTGCGCATTCACGCCCGCATCGGACCGCCCCACACGAGATCCAGATCTAACATGCACGACATCTCCGGCGCGGCGAAACTCGGTATCGTCGACGAATCTAAACAGGCTTGAGGTAAACTCTGCAGCCAAATAACCGTCCTCTTGGACCGTTACGACACCGCCCATCTGTTCAATAACACTCGGCAGCTCCGCCCAGGCTTCTAACGCAAACGCATCGACCCGTTTTTCGCTCTCTGTGCCCGCTTCGCTGGACACACAATTTGGCGACTCTGGGCATGCCGTTAGCGTTCCGTCCGTTAGGCCGGGCGCCTCGCCATTTTGCGACTGTACGCCGAGATAGAAGAACCCCCCGATGCCAAGCACAATCAATGCGGCGATGGCATAGAGCACATATTTGACGATTTTCATGACGGTTCCCCTCTCACGTCTTATATTCTGTCTGAGCACTATACGCCGACAAATCTCCCTGCGGGAAAAAACCTCTTAAGCCGCCGAAGTCCAAAGAGTGGCGCCATATTAGACCAAAAGCTCGCTTTTCTCAGGAGACGACTGAGAAGATACGTGGTTTCTTCGGCACAAAACTGGCGCCAGTCAAATATGGCAACAGAAACACCAGGGAGGATATATCGATGAGTCTTCGTTATTCTGACATTTATCAGAGCTGGAAGGACGATCCGGAAGCGTTTTGGGGCGAGGCCGCAACGGCCATCCACTGGAACAAGCCGCCCGCGCAAGTCTTCGATCCAACTTCTGGTGTGTATGGTCGTTGGTTTGTCGATGGCGAATGCAACACCTGCTACAATTGCGTTGACCGCCATGTCGAGGCCGGACGCGGTGATCAAGCAGCGCTTATCTATGACAGTCCGGTCACCGGCCAGAAACGCACTTACACCTATTCTGAGCTGCTAGAGCAGGTATCGGACACAGCAGCCGGATTACAAACACTCGGTGTGAGCAAAGGCGACCGTGTCATCATTTACATGCCGATGATCCCGCAAGCGGCGTTTGCGATGTTGGCCTGCGCGCGGATTGGCGCGATCCATTCTGTTGTCTTTGGAGGGTTTGCCGCAAAAGAGCTTTCGACCCGGATCGATGATGCGCAGCCCAAAGCTATTCTGAGCGCGTCTTGCGGCATTGAGCCATCGCGCACCATTGCCTACAAACCCCTCCTGGATGAGGCAATCGACCTCTCGACGCATAAGCCTGACGCCTGCGTAATCTATCAGCGCGACCAGCAGCCTGCAGACCTCAACAATGCCATTGATATGAGCTGGGACAGCTTTGTCGGCGCGGCGGATCGAGAACGACGTGTGCCATGCGTTCCGGTCGCCGCCACTGACCCGCTGTATATTCTCTACACCTCAGGTACGACCGGGGAACCGAAAGGCGTCGTCCGCGACAATGGCGGCCACATGGTCGCTTTGCAATGGAGCCTAAAAAACATTTACAACACAAATCCTGGCGAAGTGTATTGGGCCGCCTCAGACGTCGGTTGGGTCGTTGGCCACAGCTACATCGTCTATGGGCCACTCTTGCAAGGGTGCGCCACGATTGTGTTCGAAGGCAAACCCGTTGGAACACCAGATGCTGGCGTGTTCTGGCGCGTGATTGAAGAGCACAAGGTTTCAACACTGTTCACGGCGCCCACCGCCTTTCGCGCGATCAAGAAAGAGGATGCGAGCGGCACACTGCTCGAACACTACGACACCTCCTCGCTGCGCACGCTGTTTCTGGCCGGCGAGCGCGCAGATCCAGACACAATTCAGTGGGCCGAACAGCTACTCAATGTACCGGTCATCGACAATTGGTGGCAGACGGAAACCGGCTGGCCCATCGCTTCAAACCCAATGGGCATCGAACAGCTGCCCGTGAAATATGGCTCCCCTTGCGTGCCGATACCCGGCTACGATGTTCAGATCCTTGATGATTCAGGAGAAACGCTCGGCGCCGGCGAGTTGGGCAATATTTGCGTTCAACTGCCCTTGCCACCGGGTTGTTTGCCGTCGCTCTGGAATAAGGATGACCGGTTTATCGACAGCTATCTCAGCACCTTTCCTGGCTTTTATGAAACGGCGGATGCCGGTTTTATCGATGAGGATGGCTATGTCTCGATCATGGCCCGAACCGATGACATCATCAATGTGGCCGGACACCGGCTCTCGACCGGCGGCATGGAAGAAATCATCGCGGCTCATCCAGATGTCGCAGAATGCGCCGTGATCGGCATTGCCGATAAGCTTAAGGGGCAGATCCCGCTCGGTTTTGTCGTTGTGAAAGATGGCGCGCAGACCGCCGCATCCGACATCGAAACCGAATGTGTGCAGCTGGTTCGACAAAAGATTGGCGCCGTCGCTGCACTGAAAACGATACTCAAGATCGACCGCCTCCCGAAAACGCGATCCGGGAAAATTTTACGCGGCACGGTGCGAAAGATAATTGATGGCGAGTCTTGGAAAATGCCCGCGACAATTGATGATCCTGCCATATTGGATGAAGTGAAGGCCACGCTTATTGAGCGCGGCATCGTGGCGTCCTAACGCTGGAATGTCATCCAGCGGCACAGCAAAAGTGAACCAGTTGGTCACGAGGTGCGTATCTCTCACAGATACAGTGAGTAATTCAATGTCCCAATCGACGACCCTTATGTCCGCTGTGGCGGGTGCGACCACACTTGTCGCAACTGGCTGCGCCACAGGCCCTGATCTTGGCGCCTTTGATACCGCTGAACGCCAGCTCGTTCTCGAAGACTATTTCCTTGGCGAAACCACTGCCTATGGAATCTTCGAAGACCGCTTTGGCAAGCTGCGCCGCAGCTTCAAAGTCGACATCACCGGCACAGTCAAAGACGGCATCCTCACATTGGATGAACAATTCTACTATGACGATGGCGCCGAAGAGACTCGCATCTGGACCATAGAAATCCTCGGCGATGGCAAGTATCGCGGCACGGCCAATGATGTTCCGATGGTCGCCAGCGGAGAAACCAATGGCAACGCCTTCAATTGGGCATACAAAGTGGATCTTAACGTTGGCGACAGCGTTTGGCGCGTCGGCTTCGATGACTGGATGTATTTGTTACCCGACGATGTGTTGATCAACCGCGCTTATGTCACCCGGTTTGGTATCCGTATTGGTGAAGTCACAATCTCCTTCCAGAAAGACTGATTTCCCTCGTCCTTGACAAAAGTTGACGCCTGCGTCATCTTTTTCTCAGGGAGGACGTCATGCTGACGGCGATTAAGACAGTGTTCTATTTCGGTCCGCTACTCTTTGCGGTCGGGTTCCTCATCCCACTCATCGCGCAGATTATTCTCGCGCTTGGCTGGACTGCGCCTTTCGGACTGTCGGCTTGGATGTTTGCCGGCATTCTAGGCGGCGCCTATGGCGTGTTCGCCCAAATTACGGGGCGGTGGTTATGAACGTCCAAACCGAGATCAAGCCGGATACAGACTCCGCTGAATTGATGCGGCTGGAACGCGACGTCGCGCGTCGGCATATCGGAAAATTCCCGTATTTTGCTGTCGCTTGGGCATTCACCAATATCGCCGTTTGGCTGTCGCTTTGGCCGCTTGTCTTTTTGGGGATCATTCCACTCTGGCTCGGTTTCGTGATCGCCACGATCAATGTGACCCTGTCCTATCTGCCATCACATGAAGCCCAGCACGACATCATCGCGCGCCCCGGAGACAAGCTCCGCTGGCTCAACGAACTGGTTGGGCATGTATCCGTCATCCCGCTGGCGGCGCCGTATCGCGTTTTGCGCCACACCCATCTCGAGCATCACAAACACACCAATGATCCCGAATTAGATCCCGACTACAGCATTACTGCGAAGAGTGGACTGCAGGCGATTTGGAGGAGCATTGCTGGTCGCCAACCGCGCAGCGGCAAACGTGCGCAAGGCTATGCCGCTGCACTTGCTCGCATCGGCCGCGAAGACGTCATCCTCGACAATGTAATTTACGACATTGTGTTTTACGGCATCCTGTTTGGCTTCGCCTGGAACGGCTATGCGATCGAAGCTGCATTGCTTTGGTGGCTGCCCCGCCATATCGGCCTGACCTATATCCAATACTATTTGAGTTGGGCGCCGCACCATCCCGGCACTGAAACCGGTCGCTATAGAAACACTCGGAGTTTCCGGTCGGTGCTCGGCAATATCGGCTCACTCGGTATGCAATATCATGTGGTGCATCATCTCCATCCGCGCATCCCACTATACCGGACACCGAGAGCCTATTGGGAAATGAAAGACATTCTCGAGGCACGCGGCGCCGAGGTTAGCGAGCTTTAGATCAGTCCCGCCCTGCCAGCGTGTTCGCAACGATCCGCCAAACTTTCGCATTTGCACCGAAACCAAAGTGGGTGCTGCGTACTTCAATGTTGCGGGCCTGCGAATTATAGACGTCACGAGCGGCTTTCCAGCCGACAATCCCGTCCGATTTGCTGTAGATGACGGTCAGCGGTTGTGAGAGTCCAACACAGTTTCGGGCGTGGACCTCGCGCTCAAATTCATCGAGATCGAGGCCTTCTTGTCGGGCATAGAAGCCACCGACCGAGGTATATTTCGGTCCACCGATCAAGGGCGTGCCCATCGTGATCACTTCCCGCACGGAGTCGCTAAACAATCGCGCCGTCTCTCGCGCAATAACACCGCCGAGGCTCCACCCAATTAGCGTGATCGGCTGACCGAGCGTATCCGCCAAGGTTTGTGTACGCCGGCCAAATGTATCCGTCAGGCCGTCAACGTCGCCACCATTGATGCCCATGCCCCAAGTCGAGGCATCATAGCCGAGGAAGTTCAAATAGGTCGCGAGTGGCAACATCGCCTCTTCTGGCGACGTGTAGCCTGGCACAAGCAATACTTTGCGTCCGTCGCCACGCGGCGCCAAGGCGAGGCTTGGCGTCGCAAGCGGGAATTTGAGGAATTCGAATGGGGTTCCAAATTCGCGGAAGCTCTAGAGCAGGCTCGGTTTCTCGCAATCTGTTGGCATCTCACGCAGCATCAGTCATCCCCCTGCCCGCTTTCACTACAGTTAAGTACGGGGTTGTCGTGCGATCGGATTGAGATCTCTACCAGCTGCCTGAGTTTTCCATGCTGGCCCAGGGTTCTTGCGGGTCGAGCGCATCGCCCTTTTGCAAGAGCTCAATCGAGATACCGTCCGGCGAGCGAACGAAGGCCATCCGACCATCTCGAGGCGGCCGATTGATGGTCACGCCTAAAGTTTGGAAGCGCTCGCAAGCCTCGTAAATGTCATCGACGCGATAAGCGAGATGCCCGAAATTTCGACCGCCTCCATAGTCTTCGGAGTCCCAATTATGGGTCAGCTCAACCATCGGGATATCCATTTCCGTCGGTCGCTTGCCATCCGGTACGCCGCCATGTTTCTCCACATCTGCCTGTGAGGCGAGGAAGACCAGCGTGAACCGCCCTTGTTCGCTGTCATAACGCGCCAGTTCTTTCAGGCCGAGGCCCTCCCCGTAGAATTTTAGCGCCGCATCAATGTCAGTGACGCGGACCATGCTGTGTAAAAATTCGACGCTCATGTTTGTTTCCCCTCTAATCGTTTGATCTCCTCCGCCAGTGTCGGCGGCGCGGTACGATAATACCAGGCTGTCACCAAGTAGAGCGCGGCGACGATCACCGCCATGACAAAAATGAAGGTCATAAATGTGTGCAACATGAAGCCACGCTCAAACGGACCTTCAATGGAGCCCATAAGCCGCCACACAAAATCCCATCCCCAATTAAAGACACCAACCAGGCTCGGCAAGGCGAGAAGCGCGGCAAACGCCGTTGCACAGCGATAGCTGGCGAAACGTGGCCCTTCAGTCCTCACATAGGATTCGATGTACGCATCTCGATCGATGTTCCCATTAAGCAAATTCTTCTCGACATTTGAGTCGTAAACTTGACCGGCAAAGTCCGGCAATGTGTACCAGCGCCAGGCAAGACCGATCGCCCAGGCGATCAGCGCTAAGAGGAGGCCGTAATAGCTGATTTCGGCTAAGGTCATCATCCGCTCCACAGGTCGCGGCCCTGACCCACGCCCCTAACCGGCGCAGCGAACCGCTTCAAATGTCAGCATGGCACGCTTTCGCGCCACACCCCAGTGGTAGTTATGTAGCCTGCGATCGGATGCAAGCGCGCGATGGCAAGGGATCAACCAAGCAAGCGGGTTTGCACCAATCGCCGTCCCGGCCGCACGGGCTGCTTTTGGTTGGCCCGCCGCGGCAGCCACTTCGCCATAAGTTCGGGTCTGGCCGACCGGAACCTCCAGCAGGGCACGCCAGATCTGTCGACGGAACGGTGTGCCGTAGAGCGCAACCGGGATCGGATCAGTGCCGACAAAAATCTTATTGGCCCAGCGTGCCGCCTCGCCGTCATCTCTGACAATTTCAGCCGCGCGATATCGGGTCGAGAGATCGGTCACCACTTGGTCCACAGAGTAGCCGGGATGAACAAAACCAGACTTCTCACCAGCGGTTTCCTCGGCGAAACCAAGTCCGCACAAACCGCGATCGGAGACCAAAAAGACACCTGTCCCAAACGGCGTCGGCGCCGTGCCCAATTTCAGCTTCACACCCGCCGCCCCGGATTTCGCCTCCCCTGGCGTTAGTCCCTCATGCGCGACGAACAGATCATGCAGCCGCGAAGGTGAAGACAGGCCGACTTCGTAAGCTGTGTCGAGCACACTCTCGCCAGACCGCAGCAAATCACCCGCCTCGGCATGGGCCAAAGTGGCCTGGTACTGACGCGGACTGATGCCAGCCCAACGTGAAAATTCCCTTTGGAAATGGGATGGTGAAAGACCTACGGCGTGCGCGCAATGGGTCAGGTCCGGCCAGTCGCGCCAAGTTTCGCCAAGCTGACTCAGCGCGTCGGCCATCCGCGAATAAGCGGCGCTGCGTTCAGACAAAGCGGGGGAAAGGTGTATCTGTGTCATGCGCCTAAACTGCCAGTCCGTTCGGCGACTCGCCACCCGTTTCTTGCGCTCTCCGGAAAGAGTTGGCAGGAGTGAGGAAAATTGGAGGAAATACAAGAATGAAGGATTTAGAAGGCAAGGTGGCTTTCGTCACTGGCGCAGCATCCGGTATCGGTTTGAGCATCGCTCGAGCGCTCGCACAGTCAGGCGTAAAAGTGATGATGTGCGACATTGAAGAGGCGGCGCTCAACGCCGCCGCAGCCGATCTCAAACAGACCAATGCAGATGTCGACAGCGTCGTCGCAGATATCAGCGTTAAAGACCAAATCGAAGCCGCAGCCGCGGCCACAAAGGAACGGTTCGGCAAAGTCCACATACTCGTCAACAATGCCGGGGTCGGTGGCGGGGGCACCTATGGCAGTTGGACCGATGGCGCCTGGAAATGGACGATGGATGTCAATGTCATGGGCGTGGTTTGGGGCATAGAAGCCTTTGGTCCAATGATTGAGGAACATGGCGAAGGCGGCCACATCGTGTCGACCGCATCAATCGCAGGTCTGATTTCGGGCGCCGGTGCACCCTACAACGTCTCGAAATATGGTGTCGTCGCTTTGTCAGAAGGCTTACGAGCCGAACTGGCACCCCGCAATATCGGCGTGTCTGTACTTTGCCCAGGCATTATCCGTACACAGATTATGGATTCTGATCGCAATCGTCCCGAACGTTACGGAACAGAGCCGATCACACTCGATCTAAGCGGAGATGCCGACGATCGCGACCAATTCCTCAAAGAGTTCCGGGCCCGGATCGAGGCCGGCATCGACCCGGACTATGTCGGCGAACTCGTCCGCGAAGGTATCGAAGACAATTGGGATTACATCTTCACCGACACTGAGTTTGAACCGATCATAGACATGCGCTTTCAAGCGATCAAAGCCGCCTTTGACCGCATTCGTGATCGCGATCCCAAACACTAACCGGCTTGGCGATCATCCTCTTCAAGCCCGTATTCACGGACTTTTCGATACAGTGTTGAACGGCCAATGCCCAGACGGCGGCTGATCTCAGACATATGTCCCGCATAATGGTCGATTGCGAATGCGATCAGATCGCGTTCGACGTCGGCCAGACTGCGGACATCACCGTCCTCGACGAAAGCAACAGGATTCTCGCCATCCGCTGTTGCGGACTGAACGTCAGTCTTACTTTTGGCAACAGGCATGTCTGGCAATTCATCCAGATCCGGCATTTGACCCGAAATTTGCGGAAAATCGGCCGGCTCAAGAGTTTCGCCATCACACAAAACGACGGCGCGAAACACGGAATTCTCGAGCTGACGGACATTGCCCGGCCAATCGAAAGCGCCTAGCATTTTCAGAGTCGCCTTGCTGGCACTGGTAATGTGACGGCCTTCAGACGCGTTGAAGCGCGTGATGAAATGTTCGACCAGAGCCGGAATGTCTTCGATCCGTTCGCGCAGAGCCGGCATCTCGACTGGGAAAACGTTGAGACGATAGAACAAATCTTCGCGGAACGCCCCTTCTTGAACACGCTGTCCAAGATCGCGATTGGTCGCGGAAATGATCCGAACATCCACTTTGACAGGGCGACGGGCACCGACGGGGTCGACCTCGCCCTCTTGCAACGCTCGGAGCAATTTGACCTGAATATCGAGGGGTAGTTCGCCGACTTCATCGAGGAAAAGCGTGCCGCCATCGGCCTCAACAAACTTACCTGCAGAGCGTGAAACAGCCCCTGTAAAGGCGCCCTTCTCATGCCCAAACAAGATGCTCTCAACCAGATTCTCTGGTATCGCACCGCAATTGACCGAGATGAACGGCTTGCCAGCGCGGTCAGAAGCGCCCTGGATGCAGCGCGCTAGGACTTCCTTACCGACGCCGCTTTCGCCCAAGATCAGCACTGGAATGTCAGACGTTGCGGCGCGGGCGCCGAGACGCATGACCTGCCGCATCGGTGGCGCATCAGCGATGACGTCGTCGAAGCTCATGCCACCATCGGCTTTGCGCGATAGACGCCGCACTTCGCCGGTTAATGAGGTCAATTTCAGTGCGTTACGAATTGAAACAATCACGCGTTCTGGATTCGCTGGCTTAACGATAAAATCAACGGCGCCGGCCCGCATCGACGTCACAATTGTGTCGATTCCGCTTGTCGCGGTCAGCATGATGACCGGCACATCATTGCGGCGCTCAGACAGCGCTTCCAGTGTTTCCTGACCGGAAAGTCCCGGCATGTTGAGGTCCAAAAGGACCACATCTGCGCCGGCATTCTGATCAGTCGCAATCGCGATACCCGTCTCACCATCAGGGGCGGTACGCGCTGCAAAGCCTGCTTTTTCAACCGCTGCTGTTAGCAAGCGACGTTGAGTTGGATCATCATCAATGATCAAAACGGTTTTTGCCATCTACCCACCACCTTTATCTGTGCATGGGCCAGTGTCCCCTGACCCATTCTGCTACGCCCCGTAATGGCACATAGAGGTGAGTTTAAGATTGATCGGGACAGGCAATTTTTGTTGAAATTCAATGCTTTTGTTTACACATCGCTGGCAAACGAAAAGCGCCGCATGGTCTCCCTTGCGGCGCTCAACACTTCTGAAAAGCGGCCTAACTAGATCCGCTCAATGATGATGGCCGGCGCCATGCCGCCTGCCGCACACATCGTGATCAAACCATATTTGCCACCGGACCGTTCCAACTCGTCCAGCGCGGTGCCGATCAGGATGGACCCCGTCGCACCAATCGGATGGCCTAGCGCCATTGCGCCGCCATTGATGTTCACTTTTTCACGGTCAAGATCGAGATCGCGGATGAACTTTTCAGCGACCACGGAAAACGCCTCGTTGATTTCATAGACGTCGATATCGTCTGTCGTCATGCCCGCTTTTTCCAGAACCTTCTGAGCAGCAGGCACGGGAGCGTTCAGCATCAAGGTTGGACAATCGCCCATATTCGCTGTCGCAACGATCCGAGCGCGTGGTTGCCAATCATTCTTTTTAATCGAAGCTTCTGACGCGAGCAGCAGCGCCGCGGCGCCATCAACCACACCAGAGGAGTTCCCCGCATGGTGCACATGCTGCACTTTACCGGCGAGCTCAGGATATTTCTTCTCGATCATAGTGCCATATGTCGTGCCATTGTCATCGACTGGGATGCCCCAGAACATGTTGAACACGGTCTTCAAGCCGGCGAGACTATCCATAGATGTACCGGGCCGCGGGAATTCTTCCTTATCCAACGCCAAGGATCCATCACGGTTGTGCACGGCCACAACAGACTTATCAAAGCGTCCTTCCGCGATTGCCCGCGCCGCGCGCTCTTGGCTAACAACAGCAAGCTGATCGACAGCTTCCCGGTCAATGCCCTGCAGCGTCGCAATCGCGTCGGCACAACAGCCTTGCTGACTTTGTGGGTGCAGGTCACGCAAGTGCAAATTGCCCGCATCCATCATTGGAGGATTTTTCGGGTCGGCTGTCGATGAGGTGTAGCTCATCATTTCCGTACCACCAGCAATCACCGTGTCTTCCATACCGGACATGACTTGCGCTGCAGCCAAGCTGACCGAGGTGATACCAGATCCGCAGAAGCGATCCAAAGTGACGCCAGACGCTTTGACATCATAGCCAGCATCCAATGCCGCCATGCGACCGAGATCCGCGCCTTGAGCTCCACGTTGGCTCGAAGTGCCCCAAATGATGTCATCGATCGTCGCGGTATCGATCTCGTTGCGGTCGCGCAGCGCGCCAAGAACAGTCGAGGCGAGATGCTGCGGATGCAAATGCGCGAGCGATCCTTTGCCCACTTTCCCAATACCGCGTGGTGTGCGGCAAGCGTCAACAATGTAAGCTTCAGCCATATTTATTCTCCACTTTATGGACGCCGGAATGTCCGGCCTTAGTCTTCAATTTCAAACGTTAGACCTGCTTTTGCTCGCAAGCGTTTTACCAAAGGCTCGGCCATGGCGGGTGCCGGCGTGTAAACGCCGCCCGGTGTTGACGGATTATCTTGTGACAGTGTCAGCGCGGCTTCTGAGATCATCTTTGATGTCGACCCATAACCTGGGTCTTTATCGCCTTTGACGCCGGCTTTCATGACTTTGCCATTTGCGGTCGTGCCATAGAATAGAACATCATAATGCCCATTCTCGCGTTCTTCCTTGGTGGGGCCTTCGCCCGGTTTGGGCGCATCATCTCCACCCATCATATCGGCACCTGCAATCGCCTCAGCCATCGCTTTGCCCTGTTCGCCAGGGCCCGTCAGCATCATCTCATCATAGACAAAGTCTTCGCCATAAGCATGCCCAAGTAGCGCGTTGGAACGGTGAACGTTTTTCGAATTGATCGTCGCCATAATGAAGGGCGCCGACCAGCTGCCCAATTCGGTGTCCTCAACCGGCGAATTACCATCGGGCTGCGCAGGCCCTTCAAACCCTTCAGCCAAGCTGAACGGATTGGTCAGGAGGCCGATGATGGAAGGATCCTTCTGAACAGACTCCATTGTCGCGCGCATGGAGTAAGCCGTGCCGCCGGAGAACTTACCTTCCATGGCTCGCACGCGTCCTTTGACGCGCGTCAACGGCTCGCCAAGTTTGTCCTTTGCGGCCATCTGCAAAAACCAGACGCCAAGATCGAACGGGATCGAGTCAAATCCGCAGGAGAAGACGATACGCGCGCCGGACGCTTTTGCCGCCGCTCCATATTTGTCGATCATTTGCGCCATGAAAGCAGGCTCACCGCATAGGTCGACATAATCCGTTCCGGTCGCCGCACAGGCGGCGATCAGCTTCTCACCATAGAGCTGATAAGGTCCGACGGTGGTTGCGATACATCCAGCCCGCTTGCACATATCTTCCAGGTCGGCTTGATTATCAGAATCCGCAGCGATTAAAGGTGTTTCGGCTGGAACGCCAATCTCGTCGCGCACCGCAGCGAGCTTATCGAGGCTTCGACCTGCCATCGCCCATTTGACGTCGCCATCAATGCCGTACGTTTTGTTCAAATACTCAGCGACAAGCCGGCCGGTATAGCCGCTTGCGCCAAACACGATGACATCGAATTCGCGTCCAGTCGCCATGCGTTTTCTCCCAATTTCTTTTGGATTTATTGGCGCATACCTACCAGACTGGCAATCCGTCCCGCAGCGTCAAAGGCCGAGCACATCACCGAGATTATAAAGGCCCGGCGCCTGGCTATGCGCCCACTGTGCTGCCCGGATCGCGCCATGCGCGAAAACGGCTCGATCAATCGCCCTGTGGGATAGAGTGATGACTTCCTGCTGCGTGCCAAAAGAAACACTATGGTCGCCGATGACACCCCCAATGCGTTGTACAGAAAACCCAATCTCTCCGGGCTCGCGCGCAGCTTCAGGGCCGTCATAGGGATCCGCGCGCAATGCCTCCAGAGGTTTGTCTCTGCCTTTGGCTGCAGCCTCACCCAGCATCAGAGCGGTGCCAGATGGTGCGTCTTTCTTGTGGTGATGATGCGTTTCTGAAACCTCGATGTCCCAAGCCTCGCCGAGGCGGGCCGCCGCAAGCTGAACAAGATGCTCCAGCAAATTGATCCCGAGCGAGAAATTCCCGGCCTTCACGATCGCAAAACGTTCGGCATATCGCTCAACCCGGTCCAAATCGGCATCGCTAAATCCGGTTGTGCCGATGATCACCGAATTGACCGATGTGCGTTGGAGCTGGTCGAGCGCTGTAAGCGTCGCGGACGGCGCTGTAAAGTCGACCCAGATAGATGCCCCGTTTGCCGCAGCTGGAACCTGGTCAGAGACCCGACTTGCTAGGCTTGGATCCCCGATCAATGCCCCAATTGTCGTGCCGATATCCACAGAATCCGAACGCTCTGTCCCCCCGCTTATCCCGAGGTTATGCCGCAAAGCAGCGCGCGCAAGCTCGCGCCCCATTCGCCCGGCCACTCCAGCAATCGCAATGTTTGGCTGTCCACTCATTTGCAGCCTTATAGCCTGCTTTTGCGAGGAGACCAGCGCTATCCAAACCGGGTGGCAGATGCTAATCGCGCCAGCATGTTTCAGATTACCGCCCGCGGCGACCGCGCAGACATTGAGACCGCTTGGGATGCACTCGCTTGGTCAGACCCGACGCCGGCTCAGGCGGTCGATGGCCGCGAAGAAACGCGGCTTATCTGGCGCCTGGTGGCGTATGCAGAAACCGCAGACCAAGCGCAGGCATGTGCTGATCTCATCCGAGAGACATCGCCTCAACTGGCGCCATCGATTAGTGCACTTCCGGATCGCGATTGGGTGACTTTGTCTCTTGAAGGCTTGCCACCTGTCGAAGCTGGCCGCTTTGTTGTTGCCGGACATCACGCGCTGACTCAGCGTTCACCGGGGCGAACCGGAATACTCATTGAAGCTGGGCCAGCGTTCGGCACCGGGCATCACGGCACCACGCTGGGCTGCCTGCAGGGGTTCGAGCACGTCTTGCGACGGCGTGTCCCGAAACGTGTGCTGGATGTCGGCACAGGGTCTGGCGTGCTGGCGATCGCAGCGCTCAAAACGGGCTCCGAGCTTGCAATCGGTACCGACATCGATGCTGAAAGCGTCCGTGTGACGCGTGAGAATGCCAGCAAGAACAATGTCGCGCGTCGGATGACGGCCTATGTCGTAAAAGGCACTCGATTGTCACGCATTCGGGCCACCGCACCCTATGATTTGATCTTTGCGAACATCCTTGCGCGGCCACTCATAAGGTTGGCTGGAGAGCTTGTGCCGCTGATCGAACCCGGTGGACATATTGTTCTGTCTGGTCTGCTAAATCATCAAGCCCCTCTCGTCCTAAAGGCTTATCTTTCCCGCGGACTGATCCTCCGCAAACGAATCCGGATCGAGGGATGGACAAGTCTTGTGCTGCAGAGACCCGCTTCCCCCTAGGCGGGAGGCGCACGCCTCGCTACATATCATTCATGAGACAAAATTTTGATGTGAGAGGCGGACCACATATCGGCCGCCAGAATCTGCCACTTCTTCGCGAACAGCTGAAGGCACAAGGCCTTGATGGCTTTTTCATCACGCATGATGACGAGTATCAGAACGAGTATCTTCCCGATGCGAATGAACGTTTAGCGTGGGCAACTGGATTCTCAGGCTCGTCCGGTTGGGCGGTCGTTCTGTTGGATAAGGCCGCGGTCTTCATAGATGGGCGCTATACTCTTCAAGCCCAAGACCAGACCGATGGAGCGTTGTTTGAACGTGTCGATTACTCTGAGCCGGGCCCATTTGGATGGATCGAAAAGCTAGACCTTTCGACCAAGAAAATCGGCTATGACCCAAAGGTGATGTCTCCAAATGAAGTGGATCGCCTGGCACGCGCGGTGGAGAGATCAGGGGCGACATTGATCGCCGTCACTGAGAACCCGATTGATGCCGCTTGGGCGGACCGGCCGCAACAACCGCAGGCGCCCATTGTCCCACATCCATCGGAGCTCGCTGGCCAAAGCTCGGAAGAGAAACGGAAATCGATCGGCAGCGCACTGGCGGATGACGACGCAGATGCGGTCTTAATAACATCGCCAGCAAGTCTCGCCTGGTTGTTCAACATTCGTGGCGGCGACGTCGCCTGCAGCCCTCTCCCTCTCGGCCGCGCGATCCTTTATACCGATGGGCACGCCGACGTTTTCGTGGATTTGGCGAAAGAGAGCGATGGCCTCCGAACACATCTCGGAAATGAAGTAACGCTGCATTCAATGGCGGCTCTCGACAATCATCTTAGCGCGCTCAAGGGTCAAACGGTTAGTCTAGATCCTGCTCAGGCGTCTGCTTGGTTCTTTAATGAGCTAGAAGGCAACGGTGTGGTGATCAAGCGACAGCCGGATCCGGTGCTTCTTCCCAAAGCGTGCAAGAATGACGCAGAAATTTCAGGTAGCAAAGCGGCGCATAAGCGCGATGGCGTGGCCGTCACCCGGTTCCTTCATTGGCTCGATACTGAAGCGCAATCCGGCAAAGTGACCGAAATCGATGCGGCGCTAAAGCTGGAATCTTTTCGCGACGAATTGGGCGGTCTCCAAGATTTGTCGTTTGAGACCATATCCGGAGCCGGGCCGAACGGTGCGTTGCCGCATTATCGCGTTTCTTCAGCCTCGAACAGATTGCTCGAACCCGGCAGTTTATACCTCGTCGACAGCGGAGGTCAGTATTTTGACGGGACCACGGACATCACCCGTACAGTACCGATCGGCAAACCGAGCGTCGACATGAAGCGACACTACACGCTTGTTTTGAAGGGTCATATTGCTTTAGACCGGGTGCGGTTTCCAAAAGGCACCACAGGCGCTCATCTGGATGTCCTCGCGCGCCACGCCTTGTGGCAATCTGGTCTAGATTATGATCACGGTACCGGTCATGGCGTCGGTGTTTATTTGGGCGTTCATGAGGGACCTCAAAATATCTCTAAGGCGCTCCGCCCTGTTCCGCTCGAACCGGGAATGATCGTCTCGAATGAGCCCGGCTATTATCGTGTTGGAGAGTACGGAATTCGGATCGAAAATTTGCAGTTTGTGACGCCGGAATCAAACATTGAGGGGGGAGAACGCAGCATGCTAGGCTTTGAATGCCTCACCTTGGCGCCCCTGGCCCGCGAACTGATCGTGCTCGAATTAATATCCAAGGAAGAGCGCGACTGGGTTGATGCGTATCATGGGCGCGTATTGGAAGAGATCGGTCCCCTGCTTGATGACGCTGCCGCAAACTGGCTGGTAACCGCTTGTGAGGCGCTTTAGGTCGCGGCAATCAGCTCGAACCACTCGAGTTCGCTCATCACTTGGATGCCGAGTGACTCTGCCTTTTTGAGTTTAGACCCAGCGCCGGGTCCGGCAACGACAATGTCCGTTTTGCCAGACACCGAGCCAGACACTTTGGCGCCGAGCGCAACGGCGCGCGCCTTTGCTTCATCGCGAGTCACGGTTTCCAGCGTCCCGGTAAATACAATCGTCTTGCCTGAGACAGGACTGTCGCTCTGAGGGGCTTCGGCATCCAAGATCACCACTTCGCCCATCAAGGCCGCGATCATGTCTTGATTGTGGTGTTCATGAGCAAAGGCCGACAGACTGTCGACAGCAGTCTCGCCAACCCCATCAATCGCGAGCAGTGTGGATCGGGCGTCTGCGTCGTCCGCAGCCGTTTTAACAACTACATCCCAAAACTCAGGCCAATTGCCGAATGCGAGCGACAAGATTCCGGACGTGATTTCGCCGACATGCCGTATTCCCAAGCCGTTCAGGAATCGCGCCATCTCAACCCGGCGGCGCGCGTCGATCGATGCCAGCAGCTTACTGGCCGACGTTTCGCCAAACCCATCCCACTCGGAAAGCGGCGGGAGGTTTTGCTCAGCAATGCGATCGACGAGCCGGAACAGATGTTGCGGCGCGGTCACCACCCCGTGGCTGTAGAAGAGCTCGATTTGCTTCGCGCCGAGGCCATCAATATCCAGCGCTTTGCGGGACACAAAATGCCGAAGCCGCGCGACGATCTGTGCCGGACATATCAGCCCCCCTGTACAACGACGGCGGACATCTTCTTGCCCATCATCGTCAACGTCCCGGATCGCTTCCGACTGGCACTCCGGACACCGCGCCGGCATCTCAAAAGGCGCAGGGCGTTCGGGGCGATCAGCGTCAACAACTTCCAACACTTGCGGGATAACGTCGCCGGCGCGTTGGACAAGAACCTGGTCACCGACTCGAACATCAAGCCGCTCAATTTCATCTTCATTATGAAGAGTCGCATTTGATACAACCACGCCACCAACTGTTACGGGCGTCAAGCGCGCGACCGGTGTTAAAGAGCCTGTCCGGCCGACTTGGATGTCAATAGCTTCGATCCGTGTAACCGCTTTTTCTGCGGCAAACTTATGTGCGATCGCCCAGCGTGGTGCGCGGCTCACCTGTCCGAGGCGGTCCTGCCAGTCTAGTCGATCAATCTTATACACCACGCCATCGATGTCATAATCGAGCTCACTTCGGATACGTTCGAAATGCTGGTACTTTGTGATCAGCTCATCGACGGTTTCATTTTTGGAGAATAGAGGATTTGTCGAAAACCCCCAATCGGAAAGGCGCTCCACAGCCTCATATTGGGAATTTGCAAAGGGCTCGGAGGTCTCACCCCAAGCGTAAGCGAAAAAACTGAGCGGACGTATGCGGGTGATTGAGGGGTCAAGTTGACGGAGACTCCCGGCGGCAGCGTTGCGCGGATTTGCAAACCCCTTCCGACCAGAAGCCCGTTCTGTCTCGTTTAGCTCTTCAAATGCCTCGTGCGACATGTACACTTCACCGCGGACTTCTATTCGGCTCGGCCACACTGAACCAGCAAGCTGCTTTGGCACATCATCAACTACTTCGGCATTAGAAGACACATCTTCTCCAGTGCGGCCATCGCCACGGGTTGAAGCACGCACCAATCGACCGTTTTCGTAGGATAGGTTGAGGGATAAGCCGTCGATTTTGGGTTCTGCCGTCAGAACAACAACCTCGGTCTGAGACAAGCCAAGAAACCGCCTAACACGTTGTACAAAGTCTTCGACATCCTCGCGAGAGAAGGCGTTGTCCAAAGACAGCATGGGCTTGCCATGCTCGACCTTTTTGAACCCGTCCGACACGTCTGCACCGACGCGATCCGTGGGGCTGTCAGCGCGCTTGAGCTCCGGGAAACGTACCTCAATTTCTATGTTTCGCCTGCGCAACGCATCATATTCAGAATCGGTGATAATCGGATCGTCATTGCGATAATAGGCCGCGTCTGCCGCGGCGATCTGTTCCGCCAGCCGCTCTAATTCTGTTTCCGCCTCCGCCACGCTCAAATCAGCGACGGCTTTGCTTGACGTCATGCCACCTCCAGCAGTTTCGATGCGGCCGCTCTCGCCTCATCGGTCACGCTGGAACCAGATAGCATCCTGGCAATTTCTTCAAGACGGTCTGTCTCGTTCAAAATGTTTAACTGGCTCAACATCGTATGGTTGGTCGCAGACTTCCTGACTTGCCATTGATGATCCGCCGCCGACGCAACCTGCGGCGCGTGGGTAATGGCCAAGACCTGCCGTCCCGTCGACAAGCGACGCAACCGTTGACCGATGGATGCGGCAACAGACCCGCCCACGCCTTGATCGGCTTCATCAAAAAACAGCGTGCATGACGTCTGCGTTTCACTAAGCGCACATTTAAGGGCCAAAGCAAAACGCGCCAATTCGCCACTCGACGCGATTTTTCGGAGCGGACCAAACCCACTTCCCGTTCTTGTATCTGCAAGAAACTCCACTCGGTCCAATCCGAATGCCCCAATCTCAGAGTGCTCGAGCCGAGACACCTCGACACGAAAACCAACTTTTTCGAGATGAAGCGGACCGAGCTCGGCGAGAACGGCCTGCTCAAGCCTCGCCGCTGCTGTCTTGCGCTGCGAACTCAAGGCTTCCGCTGCCGAATGATAAGCTTCAAACGCTGTCTTGATCTGGGTTTCGACTCCCTCCAATTCGACCGCCTGGGCGTCAAGGAGATCATACTCCGATCGACACTGTATCAGATACTCCGCCAACCCGTCTGGATCACATTTGTTTTTTCGGCCAGCAGATCGCAAATCAAACAGTCGCGTTTCAATCTTAGACAGCAAGCTCGGTTCGTGCTCCAGATGCCGAGACAAATTCGCCACCGATTGCCGCGCCTCATACAATTCTATATTTGCGCGGTCTGCGGCATCGTACGCTTGTCGACAGTCGTCGCTGATGTCTTTCATTTCTTCAGGGATCAGCGCCCTAAGCCCCTCCAAAGCCTTCAGCGCAATCGAAAGCGCGGACTCGACCGCGGGACCATCGAGCGCGGTTTGTGCCTCTGACAGGAAACCATGCAACTTTGCAGATTGGAGCAAGAGCTTCCTCTCATCGGCCAAAACGGTCGCCTCACCAGGCTCGGCCGAAAGAACGTCCAAATCCTCGATCACGAACAGCAACCACTCCCGGCGCCTTTCCAGCTCCGCTTTTTCAGTGGCCATTGCATCAGCGCGTCGACGGAACCCCTCATAGGCCGCAAATTTTTGCTGAACGTCGCTCACAACTGTCGCAACATTTGCGAACGCATCCAACAAAGACCGATGGGACGTCGTCTCCAAAAGCGCAGATGCAGAGTTGTGAGCGAAAATCTCGATTAGTCTGGATCCAACTTCACCGAGGACTTTGATCGGAACAGTCCGACCATTTACCAGCGCCCGAGAGGGCCCAACAACCGGCAATTGTCGCTCGAGAATCAACATCTCGTTTCGGTCAAAGTCCACGCCATGGCCCGACAAAACACCCCAAACAGGATGGTCGCCGTTCAAACTGAAGCTTCCGCGAACACTCGCTCGATCTGCCCCCGCTTTTATCAGTCCGCGATCTGCCACTGCTCCGATCAAAAGCCCAACAGCATCAAGCAGAACTGACTTCCCGGCCCCGGTTTCACCTGTCACAGCGGTCAGACCGGTAGACACCTCAATGTCGAGGCGCTCAACAAGGACAAGCGAACGGATCGATAATTCGGCTAACATAGCCAAACTCTACATCAGGAACAAATAGGGAACAACCCCTATCAACCTGGCAATAATCGCCGCAACCAACCGCGCCGCGTTGAGTCTGGCACCAATTCGGGATCCAAGCCCTCGTTTCGGAGCAACAAATAGCTGTCCCGATACCAATCTGTTTCTGGGAAATTATAGCCCAAAACAGCCGCCGATGCGAGCGCCTCTTGTCTCAAACCCAAGGACAAGTAAGTCTCGACGAGTCGGTGCAAAGCTTCCGGTGCGTGTGCGGTCGTCTCATAGTCGCGGACGACATTTCGAAACCGATTGACAGCAGATAGATGTTGATTGCGACGTAAGTACCAGCGGCCGATCTCCATTTCTTTACCGGCCAAATGGTCTCTTACCATATCGAGTTTGAGCGTTGCGTCTCGCGCATAGTCCGATGTCGGATATCGGCGGACCACATCAAGCAAAGCATCTCTTGCGAGTTCAGTGGTCTTTTGATCGCGACCGACATCGATGATTTGATCAAAGTAACTCACCGCAATCAAATAGTAGGCGTAAGGCGCACCTTGGCCTGCAGGATTGATCGCCAAATAGCGTTGCGACGTTGTAATCGCCTCGTCGAACCGGTTCGATTCGTAAGCCGCAAACGCCGACATGAGCGTCGACCGACGCGCCCACTCCGAATAAGGGTGCTGCCGCTCAACCTCGTTAAACAGCAAAATCGCGTCATCATAATCGCGCGAATCAAGCTCACTCGTCGCCCGGGAATAAAGTGTTTCGACAGGGCGCTCGACATACGCGAGCTGCTGGGACCGTCGCGAACTTTGGCAAGATATCAGCGTGCCAATGAGTGCAACAATTATTGCTGTTTTCGCTATGCTCGCGCTCATATCCAATATCTCCAAGCACCTCACTCTAAATCGCATCAAGCCCTTATTCTTGTAAAGATGCGGGCTGCGTCTGGCTCAATCAAACCTTTATAGACTTGCCCCAGGCTCACGGCGGACTAGTTCTCGTATACCAACCTGATCAATCAACAAAGTTTGTGACACCAATTATGAGCGAGCCGGACACAGAGTTAACAGCAAGCGCGATTGACCGCCTCGTCGGCGACCGCATCCGGCAACGCCGTATCCTGATGGGACTGACCCAGGATCAGCTCGGTGCCGCCCTCGGCATTTCGTATCAACAAGTCCAAAAATACGAGACTGGAGCGAACCGGGTCAGCGCAGGCCGCCTCTATTTGATCGCGCAGAAACTTGAAATTTCCCCGGGCTGGTTTTTTGATCCGGTGACCAACGGCGTCATAGATGCGGACCTTACTGAGAACAACTCTTCGCGCCTTCTTATAGAGTTTGTCCGCCACTTTAATCAGGTTGATGATCGATTTCGCGGAATCTTGCTGAACCTAGTTCGAGCACTCGCAGACCAAAGCGGCCAACTGCCTGAAGTGAAACAAGACCAGCAGCCGAACAGTTTGCACGAATAGATTTTTTTATTTTTGTAGTTTAGATCTTTACTTGATTCGACTAAATCTAGAATCGACATGAACGATTCGAATCCGCAGCATCACGACCATGCTTCGCATGCACACCACACCCATCATGCATCTTTAGATGCGGCTACGAGCCGTCGAAAAGTCGCGGCGGCTGCGCTGCTGACAATCAGCTTCATGGTTGTCGAAGTCATCGGCGGACTGATTTCCGGTTCGCTCGCGCTGCTCGCCGACGCTGCCCATATGCTGACGGATTCGGGCTCACTGGTCTTGGCCTGGATTGGCTTTCGGTTGGCAGAACTACCCGTCGACGATCGCCGCAGCTATGGCTGGGCACGTTTTAAAGTGCTGGCGGCGTTTGTGAATGGGTTGCTACTGTGCGCCCTCGCCGGCTGGATCGTTCTGGAGGCCGTGCATCGGCTGCTTGATCCGGTTGAGATTATTGGTCCGATACTTTTGGGCGTCGCGATCGCCGGATTGCTCGTTAATTTGCTCGCCTTTTGGATATTGCATCGCGGCGATCAAACCGACCTCAATATGCGCGGGGCGACGTGGCATGTCTTGGGAGACTTGTTGGGATCCGTCGCCGCGATTCTTGCCGCAGCAATCATCATGACGACGTCATGGACGCCAATCGATCCAATACTGTCCGTTGTCGTTGCAGGTATAATCGTCTTCGGCGGAGTTCGCCTGATTCGCGAATCGAGCCACATCCTCATCGAGGGCGTTCCGCCCGGACTTTCGGTCAGCGATATAAAGCATGATCTCGAGTCACACATCCCGTCTGTTCAGAGTGTCGATCATATTCATGCTTGGGCGCTAACGGAATCAAAGCCCTTGATAACATTGGATGTTGAGGTGGCAGAAGGTGCCTGCGCGGAGACAGTCAGGCGGGCTGTTAAGGCCAGACTCGGGCAAAGATTCCGGATCGAGCATGCAACTGTTGAAGTAATTCAGCCAAATATTTCGGCATAAAAACAAAAAAGGGAGGCCAGACAGGCCTCCCTTTCTTATTCTACGCATACTCTACTATTAGGGGAAACTACATCATAATTCAAAAAATGCAACTTTCGCATTGTTAGAAAATGCTCATGTCGTTTTGGGTTAACCTGAAATCAGGTCTTTCGCTTGGGCGCGCCAGTCGTTTCGAGTGATGCCCGCTCTTGGACCGATGTCCGTCTCCAACTCAGAAAGCTGATTGTCAGACAAGTCCGCGATTTGCCACAAATGATAGACCCCTATTTCATTCAGGCGGGATTGCAGAACCGGTCCCACGCCATTGATCAGTGTCAAATCATCGGCGGTGCCCACCGGGCTCGCGAGGCGGCCTCGAGCATCAAGGTTCACGACCTCAGCGTCCTCTTTTAAGTTCGTGCTTTCGGTTGAGTCTCCAACCGCGCTGGCAGCCAAGTCGGCGATTTCCTGACTCAGTCGCTCAACGCGTTTCCGGACATCATTATCGATTGGATCAGATGTCGCCTTGATGGCGGCGACTTGCTCTTCCAAAGCATCGAGTTTGGAATTCAGCTTTTCAGCCTTTTTTGGCTTAACCGCCAGATTCTGCAGACCAAGCACTTCCCGCATCTGGCGCATCCGCGCTTCGAGTTTTTCTCTCTGATCGAGCGCCGTTTCAGCAATCAAATTGCGCGTATCCTCAAACCGATCTTCACCTTGCTTCGCCGCTTTTTTTGTAAGCATGCGCAGTGTGCTTTGAATACCAGCCCGCTTCTTCTTTGAACCGAGCTGTTTCATCAGCTTTGCCTCAGAAGCCTTCCCGGCCGAAACCAATTCGCCAAAAGCAGTCTCGCGCGCCTCGCTCATTTGCGCCTGGGCTTCCGCAAATGCGCCGACGCCAGCGAGCCATATTTTCCGCGCCAGCGCGTCGCTACCATTGTCGGCATACATTTGTGTGGTCTGATCCCGAACGTCTTTGGTTTTCTTTTTCGACGCCTTGGACTTTTTGGATGTTTTGGCCATAGGTTTGTTCCTTGCTAAACGTGAATCAATTTTAGTCCGTTGACGGACGAATATCAACTACCCTGACGCAGTGTCCTCTAGTAAAGCAACGGATATCTGATCCACTTGCTCAGGAGCTTTTGCTTACGCATAAAGTCTTCGCGCGCGCTTGTGATGGTCCTGAGAAGCAAGCGAATACTGTCTGACGGCCTGATTTGGCCGAGGAGATGGCGGTCGGCGCGGATGATGTTGCAGATCCGAGGATAGCCGCCTGTCGTCTGACCGTCCGCCAACAGAGCAATTGGCGCACCAGAGGACGGACATTGCACCGTACCCGGAAAAACTGGGACGCTCTTCATTTCATTTTGCGCTGTGAATTCTAAAGTTGTTCCCTCCAGTCTCAATCCCATTCGATTAGACGCATGGCTGATTTTGAAAGTCGTTTCAAACAGATCCGCTTGAGATCGATCATTGAGCCAGTGGAATTCTGCAGACGGCGTGGCGCGAAGCGCCCAGCTATTTTGCAAGGGAAAACGCAACTCAGCGGGTGTCGCCACGGGCACCGGTCTCCGGTCTGTCTGACCCCATTCAAGCCCGTCACCGCGTTGCAGGGCGCGACCGTCAAGACCGCCAAGCCCGGCAGGCATGTAAGTTGAGCTCGAACCAAGCATCGATCTGGCGGACCAACCACCGGCGATCGCAAGGTATGTGCGCAATCCTTTTGCGGGCGCAGATATAAGAAGGGTCTGGCCCGCTTCGATCCGGATCGTTTCATGAAATGGAAGGTTCGTTCCCGTCAAATCAGCGTCGCAAATGGCGCCCGTTAACGCAACGTCCGCATTGGCATCGAACCGCAAGTGTAGACCACCAAAAGTGAGCTCCAGCGCGATCGCCTCAGGCGGGTTTTCAACCAATTTGTTGGCAAGGCTGAGCGATACGGGATCTGCCGCACCCGACCATGGAACGCCCAGATGACGGTAACCTTGGCGCCGGCCACCTTGAAGCGTCGTTTGCGGACCAGGCGCGAGGACGGACGCGGTCATACCGGGACGAACCGGATCGACATGCCTGGCGTCACTCGGAACGGATCGGTTTGGTCTGGGTCAAACAAGACCGCATCCGTCTGCCCGATGATTGACCAACCTCCTGGACCGGACATCGCATAGAGCCCGGTATATGCGCCTGCGATACCCACAGAACCGACTGGCAATCGGACGCGTGGCGTGTCTCGTCTTGGCAGTTGGAGAGCCGCCGGAAGCCCTGCCAAGTAAGCAAAGCCGGGTGTGAACCCGACCATTTCGACCGGGTAGACTCGGCTGCTGTGAAGCGTGATCAGCGCGTCCTTTGACAGTCCCGCACGGGCACAAATCTCTTCAAAATCCGGTCCGGTCGCGCCGCCATAGCGCAGCGGAATGGTCAATTCCAGACCGGTCGTTGGCGCCGTCTCCGTGCTCATCTGGTCCACCGCCTTGTGGATCTCAGCTTCGACATCGCTGACGGTTTGGGTCATCGGATCGAACCTTATGGCGACGCTGCGGAGCCCCGGCACGACCGCTTCGAACGCGCCTTTGAGGCGCAACTGATCGGCCAAACGGTGAGCAAGATCGGCGCGCGCAAGTGCGATTTCGACACAGTCTTCCGCGAGCGAAATGATCTGAGTGTCAGACATTGGGCGGCGCGACTCCAATACCATCCGCTTCGAGCGCCTCGCGGATCAGCGAAGCGCTTTTCACGGCGCCATCCGTATCGCCATGCAAGCAGATGGTTTCAACCTTTAGCGGCACCGTCTCACCGTTTGGCGTGTACGCCTGCCCGTGCACTGCTAGCGAAATAGCTTGGGCTGCTCGCGCCGCATCTGTTGCGATTACAGCACCCGCTTGATCGCGCGACACCAACGTCCCATCCATGTTGTATGCGCGGTCTGCAAACCCCTCGGAAACATAGCTTAGCCCGGCCCGTTGAGCGGCGGCTAGCATGCTGCCACTGGGCGGTCCATAAAGCGCCGGTGCCTGTGCCACGCGGACGGTGACAGACACCATCATGTCAGCAATCTGGGGATCTTTTGCGGCAGCATGGTAAAGCGCGCCATGCGGCTTGAGATGCGACAAGGCCATGCCCTCTTCAGCCGCGATTTCCGCCAAAGCGGCAACCTGCGCCGTAACACTTTCAGTCAGGTCTGCGAGCTCCATTTGCAGATCACGCCGTCCAAATCCCACGCGATCTGGAAACGACGGATGAGCTCCGACACGCACATTATGGGCTTTCGCCAATCTCAATGCTGCGCGCATCGTCACCGCATCACCGACATGTCCGCCACAGGCAATGCTGCACGAGCTGACCCGTTGCAGGAGCGCCTCATCATGGGGATAACCTTCACCCAAATCGGCATTCAGATCGATACGAGAGGTGAGGATAGCGTGTTGCATAAGGCGCAGTGTCGCCGGGTGTCAAAGTCGGGTCAACTCCGATCAAGTCGGGTCTCTAATCCGACACTGATCCCGGCATAACGAGCCTCCAAGACGCGCGTGTTTTCAAGAGAGATTTCTACATGGATGTACTGGTGTTCAAGACATAGACAATCGCCGCGACAAAACCCGAATAGACCGTCATCAAGCCAGCCAGTCGGAGCGCCGCTGTTTTCAAGAAAGGCCGAATGTCGTCCCAGGCAAAACTTGACGCCGTCTCGGACACAGCGAGGGCAACCTTGTGTTCCAACGCATCCCGATCGCGGCCGCCAAGCGCGAAGAGGATCTTATTGGTCAAATTCGGTTGTGCTGTCGCGATCGATTCCATCACCTCTTTCAACACTTCTCTCGCAATCAAGTTTCGGACAATTTTTCTCGGTCTGAGGCCATGTTCGCGAATGTGCTTGATCGCAGATCTAATGAGGTCTCGGCGCGCAAATATATCGTAAGCGATGCTTGCCAATAGAAAGAAACCGACCAATCCGGCGGCGACCGTCCGCGGCACCAAGCCGGCAAAAGTGAGCCCAAGGATCACGCCGAGGCAGATCAGCTTTATCGCGCACGAAATCGCATAGTTGCGCCACGCATCGGTTAGAAAGACCGACGCACCGGCCCGCACGCGTTGTCGTGCATCGTCAACACCCCGGGCGATGACCTCATCGGCTTGGCGGTCAATACGCCGATTGATGATTGCGCGACCCGCACCAGCGGCCACACCAGCCGCGGTCACCGCGCTTACAATGGCTCGAATCGTCCACATCTGTAAGAGATGACCCCAGACAGGTGCGCTTGCAAGATCGCACCTTCATCTCGTCGCCTAGGCTCGAAGGACACGAAGGCTGGGCTGCTTGTGTACGTGACGACCCACCAGAAACCCGCCCAGGGCGCAGACAAGAGTCGCACCGGTAAGTGTCGTCCCGATCAACCCCCAAGGGAGAGTCCAGTCAGCTTCGAATACCGCAATCACCACAGGATACGCGCCCGCGACACCGATGAGCGTTCCGGCCAAAGCGCCAATCAAACCGGTCAACGCCAATTCTCCGCCATACAGGCGTAAAATGTCTCCTCGGGTGGAGCCAAATACTTTTAGCAAAGCCGCTTCTTCGGCGCGCCGACGGGCCATCACCATGAAGGCACCGAGCAAGACCAACCCGCCAGACACCGTGACAACGCTCGCCGCCGCGTTAACGGCAAGCGCAATGTCGCCGAATAGGCGCGCTGCAGTCTGCAAAGCGGGACGCGTTTCAAACACCACAACATCTGGAAAATCGGCACCAATTGCAGCGACGACCGATCGGTCCTGTTCGGGCAAGGTGCGGGCAATCGCAACATGATACGGATTGGCCGCCTCCAACACGCCAGGCGAGAAAATGAGCGCCGTGTTCGACCCAATACTGAAAGACCCCCACTCAACACGCCTCAATGACGCGACCACAGCGGTCAGCGGACGGCCGAAAACGCTAACCCCAATCTCATCCCCAACATCCAAACCGAGTCCGCGCGCAGCATCCATTTCAAGAGACACCAAAAGGGGACCGCGATAATCAACTGCCCACCACTCACCGCTAATCAATTCCGCTTCGCTTGGCTGTTCCGCCAGATAAGTGACATTGGTTTCGCCCTCGACCACCCAGCGTTCACTGTCGGCGATTTCCGCGTCATCGACGGGCACTCCATTGAGGTCCGTTATCCGAATGAGCAGAAACGGCGCGCGGCGGTACCTGTCTGGATCGGCGATCTCGACACCTTGCGCAGCTAGGATCTCATCGAACGCGTCAATTCCATCCGACGGCACTTGCGAGAAAATCAGCGACGGCGCATTTGACGGCGCTGTCTCGCTGATTTGCCGAAGCAAATTGGCTTGGACGGTCGCGACAAAGCTCATCAACGCCAGACCTAAGCCAAGCCCAGGCAGGACGATGCGCGTCAAGGTACCTGGTCCACCAATATTGGCGAGCGTCAAACGAAACGCGCCACTGGCACGCGGCCCAAAGCGGCGCGCGAGCCAAGAAACAAGCGCTGCGAGGGCAAGAAAAACGAGCCAGGATCCAACAGCCCCACCAAGCAAGGCGGCTGTCAAAAGCGGCTCCTGACTGGTCAACAACATGATGCCTACAACTGCGATGACACAGATCCCTGCCACCACTTTTTCATATAACGGGGTCTCGGTTCCGGTTTCTTCTTCAAGCCTACGAAACAAAGCTGCAGGCCGTGTCGCACGCGCCCGCCCGATCGCTGGAAAAGCAAACACGCCCGAGATCAAGACTCCCAAGAGCGCAGCGCGCAATAGCTCCATCGGATAGATCCCAAGAGCTTTGGGTAGAGCGATTGCATCACCAGCGATCGCAACCAGCAAATAGGGGGTGGTCGCCCCAATGATCACGCCGATACCGGCGCCAAACACTGAAAGAGACAAAAGCTGCAACATATAGGCGGCCCGGATTGTGGCAGACTCAGCGCCGAGCGATTTGAGCGCCGCAATCGCGCCAGTTCTCGCGCTCAAGAAGGATGACGTTGCTTGCTCGACGCCGACGCCACCAGCGATCAGAGCAGCAATCCCGACCACGGACAGAAAGCTGTTTAACAGACCCAACAATGTTCCGAGCCCATCGACGGAGTCTTCTGGAGCTCGCAATTCAAGCGTGGTGTCGGGGAAACGGCTTTGAAAGGCCTGCCGGGCGGCATCAAACGACCGCTCTTCGTCGAAGGCCACAATCAGCCTCGCGCGAAACAATTGTCCCGTGGCAAGACGCCCAGCCTGGTCAAGCGCAGTAATGTCGATCAGCGCTTCTGGACCGAACGTGCCAACTGTGCCGATTTCATCAGGCAGTGTGTCCAAGCGCGCCCGGATTTCAGCCGTTACGGTTCCAAGCTCGACCCGATCCCCGATTTCAGCATCAAATGCTTCAAGGAAAGACGCACTCACAGCAATGCCCCACGCGCCCGCCTGCTCAGACAGAAGCGTTGAGGGCGGACCACGAATGTCGGTGAGACCCATTTCGCCGATCAGCGGAAATGCATCATCGATCGCAATCACATCAACTTGCCTGCGATCGCCCTCGAACGCCCCCATCATATTGAGCGTGATCTTTTCCGTAACGTCGCCGAGCGTGTCTGCAAAATCACGTTCCTCTGAATCCATTCGTCGTTGCGAGGCCACAAGCATCGCATCGCCGCCGAGCAATGTGCGGGCTTGCGCGTCTAAGCCGCGCGTGAACACTTGGGTGACCGACCCAGCCGCGGCAATCGCCGCCACGCCGAGCGCGATACAGCAGATATAGACCCAGAAATTGTTGAGCCCGCCGCGCAGTTCGCGCCAGGCGATGCGGCTGGCGACGGAGATCATGTGAGCAGTCCGTCTTTCATAGTGACGATACGGTCGGCGCGCTTTGCGAGCTCGAGATCATGCGTCACGAGGACCAAGCTCGCTTTGCGATCGCGCGCAATTGCAAACAGGCGGTCTGCCACACCTTCACCACTTTTGGCATCGAGGTTTCCGGTCGGCTCGTCGGCAAAGACAAGCTCAGGATCAGCGGCCAGCGCTCGCGCAACAGCAACACGCTGGCGCTCACCGCCAGAAAGCTGTCCGGGGAAATGCGTCATCCGGTGATCTAGCCCAACTTCGGTCAGCGCAGCCTCAGCCTTGGCACGCGCATCCTTTGCCTGCGACAGTTCGAGCGGCAACTGCACATTGTCTCGCGCCGTCATGGTCGGCAGCAGGTGAAAGGATTGAAATACCAGGCTGACCCGCCCCCGCCGAAGGCGCGCAAGCGTATCTTCTGATTGACCATCAATCACTGTACCGAGCAATTCGACTTGACCACTGGTCGCCCGTTCGAGCCCGGCAGCCACTGCAATCATTGAGGATTTGCCGGACCCAGAGGGACCGACAATGGCAACACATTCTCCGGGTTCCAGGCTAAAATCGACGCCGCGAAGTATGTGAACAGGCCCTGCGGCTGACGGTAATGACAAAGAGACGTTTGTCATTTTCAACGCTTCCGGCACGATTGTTCCCTTTCATTGGGTTGTGGCAAGGCGGTTGCGCACCAATTTACAGTCTCAGGACTTACGTCAATTCGAATGCAGGGAAAGCATGGTGTCTGCGATAATATCGAGATTGAGCGTTTCGCTCGTATGTTTGGCGAGCCTAGCCGCGTGCGGGCAAGACGCCGTTGCGCCGGCCTCAGCAGAACCGGATCCTTTGACTGCAGGAAACGTTCAGCTTGAGGTGACCGCAACCCCACCGACGATTGTTATGCTGGGCGACAGCTTGACTGCGGGATATGGCCTACCGAACCGCGAAGCCTTGCCAGCCGAACTCGAGCGACAGCTCAAAGCGGCAGGGACAGTTGCCAAATTGGTGAATGCCGGTGTGTCCGGGGACACATCGGCGAACGGACTGGCGCGGTACGATTGGAGCGTCGGCGCCTCAGATGCCGACATATTGATCGTCGCCTTGGGCGGAAACGATTTCCTTCAAGGGGTTTCACCAGACACTGTGCGCGAAAACCTAGCTGAAATTCTGACACGGGCTCAACAAGACGGCCTACGTGTTGTGCTCGCCGGTCTTGACCCGCGCGAAGCGGATGCGTCGAGTTCCGTCAACACGGTCTATGCGGCGATCTATACCGAACTCGCAGAAACGTTTGAAGTGCCGCTCTATGCTGATCTATTAGACGGCGTTTGGAACGATCCAAGCCTGCTCTTACCGGATGGGTTGCATCCGAATGCTGCCGGAGTGGATTTGGTTGCCGAGCAACTCGCCGATTTTCTCCTGACCAGAAATATCATTGTAAGCGAGTAAGAGCGAGGCAAAACCCGTAATGCGGTACCTCAACCTAAAATTGCCGCCTAATTGTCGGGATAAGTCGCTGTTTGTGAATGCAATACCGTGCAAACTGGCACGAATATTCCAACTCAATGTGGACAAAATCAGGTGTCGCGCCGTTTCATAGCGACCAGAGTCGAATGGGGTCTTGTCAGGAAAACCGGGTTGAATGGGTCGTGGGGCCCAAAAAGGCGCGGGATTTTGGACATAGTTTGAGTGCGAGTTGTGGGGGGACGGTAGGCGGGTGCGCGGAACTGAAAGCACATCAGATTTAGGATCGAAGACGAAAAGCCCTGACGCCATCGGCGATCAGACGTCGTCTGAGTCAGATCTTCGGATTGCCTATTTTGCCGGGGACGCCACAAATCCGACCGTTCGCCTTCGGATCAAATCCTTTATGCGCCTCGGAGCGCACGTCACGGGATTCACCTTTCGGCGCAACAAATTCCACAATGACTTCATCCCATTCTGGGACAATGTACCGCTCGGCGAGACTCAGGATCGGAACTATCTCGCCCGATTTTTCCCGATTGTCCGCGCGATCGCGCTGATCCTTCCGAAACGCGACAAGTTCAAGAACGTTGATGTGCTCTACGCCCGAATGTTCGACGCGGCCTTTATCGCCATGCTGGTGCGCTGGATGCTCCGTTTGGACGCGAAACTGGTTTATGAGATCGAAGACGTGCAAGCGGTGTTCTTCAAAAAGACATTTGGTGGTGCGATTTTCCGGTTTCTCGAGCGACGAGTTCTGGCCGCGGCCGATCTCGTCACCGTCGCGTCGCCGGGCTTTGATGAAGGCTATTTGAAGCCGACGCAAAATTATCAGGGTCCGGTCTTCCTTATTGAAAACAGGATTCAATTGGACGAAATCCCAGACCGGACTTTGCCGGCATCACCGCAAGCGTCACGCTGGCAAGACACACAAGACAAATGGATCATTGGTTGGTTTGGGACATTGCGCTGCCGTAAGAGCATGCGGCTGTTGTCACAAATCGCTGAACGCCTCGGCGACAAAGTCTTGATTTATACCCGGGGCTATCCCACCGAGACAGGTCTTGAAGAGTATATGCAGATTGTCGAACGCCACGACAATTGGATCTATGAAGGCCCCTACACTATGCCGGATGATCTAGAGCCCATGTATGGGCAGGTGCATTTTGTTTGGTGTCTCGACTTCCTCGATGAGAATGGCAACTCTGAATTATTGCTGGCCTGTAGGATGTATCATGGCGGCTATTTCGGCGCCGTGCCGTTGATCACTAAGCAATCTCAAATGGCACGTCATCTGGCACCACATGCCATCGGACACGCCGTTGCTGAGCCTTATGTTGATGACGTCTGCGCATTGCTCGAGGCCATGAAATGGGACGACTACCAGGCCGAACGAGACCGCGTGCTTGCTTTGCGCGAAGACTTGTTCCTGGAAGATGGTCGCGCCACTCAGGCGATGCTGAAGCTCATGGCTGATAAGGGTTGAACCCCGTCTAGTCGGTTGCCGAACTTACCGGATACAACAATGACAGGTCGACCGTATCGAGCATCGGTTGCACGCAATCGATCAACGGCCGGACAGTCTCGGCCGTCACCCGCGTCGGTGTTAGCCCAAATCCAATCACACTGGCATTGCTCGCGACCAGTTCATTGGCCTCCGGCTCAGCTCGCGGCGATGGCAGATGTACAAGCTCGGACTCTGAGACGCTGGTGAAAATCTGCGCCAAGTCGGCAATACGGCAGGTCTCCGCGGTCTGGTTGATCACCCTGACGCGATCGCCTTTTGCCGGCGGGTCTGACAGAGCCGCCACGATACAGTTCAGCACATCGTGCAAATGGATGAAGCCACGCGTTTGGTTGCCGCTGCCATAGACTGAAATCGGTTTGCCCAGAGCGGCTTGAACGGCAAAGCGATTGATCACGGTTCCGAACACGGGATCATAATCAAATCGATTGGCCAGGCGCGGATCCTGTTCGGTTTCCGGCGTCGAGGCGCCCCAGACGGTGCCCTGATGCAGATCGGTCGCGCGCAAACCGGAGCGACGGGCAAAGTGCGCCATGCCCAAATGGTCCATCGCTTTGGTCAAATGATACAGCGAGACCGGATTAAACGGATGCAAAACGTCTTGGTCTGGGCCAAGCTCACCCGTCTCCAGGACACGGCGGACCTTCATATAACCTTCTGGCACTTCGTAACCGAGCGTCTCGTAGCCATAAACACCAAGCGACCCGAGATGCACCAGATGCGCATCAACACCACTTTCGACCAATGCCATAATCGTATTGGTCGTCGCCATCACATTGTTGCGCATGGTGTACAGACCAGCTTGAGCCGATATCGCTGAGTACGGCACCGAGCGCTGCTCGGCAAAGTGCACAATCGCGTCGGGACGAAGCGTGCGTACCAATTCGACAAATGCCGCGTAGGCT
>JBCAWZ010000032.1:0-15401 GCA_038534315.1 Pseudomonadota bacterium
GATACGCGGCGCCACGATAACATCCACTGGATTGAGCCCGAGCGTGGTCATTGCATCGATTTCTTGGCGCATCTTCATGGCACCAATTTGCGCCGTGAAGGCAGAATTGGTTCGTCCAACCAAAATGATCGCGGCGAGCACAACGCCGAACTCTCGCAGCACAGCGATGCCGACCAATTCAACGACGAAGATCGTCGCACCAAACTCAGCCAGCGTTGAAGCGCCGATAAAGGCAACGACCATGCCGACAAAGAAAGACAGGAAAGCGACGATCGGAACAGCATCTAATCCGCTTTCTTCCATAACCGATACCAAGGCCGTCCAGCGCATGCGCCAAGGTTGCGATAAGACCCGCGCAACACTGGCCAGCGTTTCGCCAACAAATGCCAAAGTCGCGACCGACTCTTCCCAAAGATGAACGGTCTGCCGACCGGTCCGCTCCAACAAATCCATCAGGCCGCTGCCTGTTTTCAGCGGCGGCGGTGGATGTTCCTCTCGAGTGGCAATTTCACGCGCTTGAAACAAAAGTGCGCGGACGCGGTCGGTCGCCTCGACCAATTCGAGATCGTCTCCCAATTCGCGTATCAGGCGATCAATTACGAATGCACCCGCGGTATCCATACCCTGTACATGCCTCAGCGAGACCTGACGGATACGTGTTTGATCCTGATTGGAGACCAGACTCGCTAGGGTTTCATCGACCTGTTTTAGCTCCGCAACGATCCAATCCCCACGCAATTGCAAGCGCATCTCGCCCGGCGAATGCGGTGTGTCTTCCGTGAGATCGATCAATTCGAAGCTCGGCGTTGGCATGGTCTCGCCTTATGCTTAGCGGCTGTTTACCTTATGGCGTGCGGATTAAAGTGTCGCGCGTCTAACCCTTGAAATTTGAACGAATTTGCAAAGGAATTGCCGATGCCAACCCTCTCCGTACATGCCGTTTCTTCGCCACTCCACACGCCTTTCGCGATTTCTCGAGGTCTTAAGACCCATGCGGAGACGGTGCAGGTTATCCTACAGGATGCCGAATATCGAGGGCGAGGAGAATGTGTTCCATATGCACGGTATGGAGAGACGGTTGATGGCGTGGTGGCGCAAATCAACGAAACGAAAAACGCTATTGAATCAGGACTTTCACGGGAAGAGCTTCAGGCGTTTCTGCCCGCTGGTGCGGCGCGCTGCGCCATCGATTGCGCCTACTGGGATCTTGAAGCCAAGCGGAGCTATATCCCCGTTTGGAAGAGCGCTGGGTTGCAAGAACCTAAGCCCGTCCGCTGTACAATGTCCCTCAGCCTCGACGCGCCCGGCGCGATGGCACTGGCAGCAAAACAAACGGAGGCCACGCTCTTAAAGTTGAAGCTCGGCGGGCCAGAAGATCTCGACCGCATACGGGCCGTTCACCACGCCCGACCGGATGCAGATTTGATTGTTGACGGGAACGAAGGCCTGTCAGTGGACGATTTTGAGACACTCGCAGTGGCTGCCGCGGGCTTGGGCGTGAGGCTGATCGAGCAACCCTTCCCGGCAGGACAAGATAACCAATTGAAAAAATTGAGTATTCCCGTATCGATTTGCGCTGATGAAAGCGTTCACACAGCCGCAGACATTGCAGATCTCGCGACGCGATATGACGCGATCAATATAAAACTCGATAAAGCCGGAGGGCTCACCGAAGCCCTAAAAATGTTGGAACGGGCACGCGCTCACAACCTGTCAGTTATGATTGGCTGCATGGTTGCAGGCTCGCTATCGATGGCACCGGCGCTCTTGCTTGCTGGCGATGCCGATTATGTTGACTTGGACGGACCGCTTTGGATCAAAGACGATGTCCCCAATGGCCTTTCCTATAAGGCGGGCCAGATCCTGCCAGCCGCCGCGGAACTGTGGGGCTAATGCCCGGACTAAACGTCTAAAATGTCTTTCCAACCATGGGTTTTGTGCGGTCCGAGGCAGAGTTGCTCCACGACACCAATGCCTTCAGATACGATGCCATCCGGTCCTTCATGGCGGACCTTGGAAATGGCTTGGATGTGCAGGTTTTCCAAATCATTCCACGCCAGTTCTGACGGCGTGAAGCTCTCTCGCTCGATCGCAAAACCGCCCTTGAAGGCGCCGTGTCCCCATTCCGGATGGCCGTAACCAATGCCTTTCATCTGAAACACGGATTGGGGCTCATACTGAACTTTGTGAGTTCTCCCAAGCGTGTCTTCAGCACCAAGCGTTGCCGATTCAATTCGACGCGTCCCTGCCGTCCATTCGATATCGATTTGTGGCTCGACCATGTGGTTGAGATCATCATGTCCACTATTATCGGACGCCAGTACCGCGCGCGTGTTCCAGGCATGCCCTCCGGCATCTTCATTGACGTGGAAGTAGTGGGCGACATTACCAAAATTCACCGGGGCCCAAATCCAAAAGTACTGTGGCATCTGCATTGGAATCACAGGTTGTGCGTCGCGCTCGCCGATCGGACGGACGCCCCAGCTTCGATCCCGGGTGCCGTAAAAATCGAAGACTTCGATTGTCTCGCCATCAAGCTTGATATGGCCGGACCAACGCCCGTTCTGGGTCATACGCGTGCAATCGATCAACATGCGGGGACCTTGGCGATAGGTGAAACGTGGTTCTTCGATTGGGAAGTGCCGTCCCGTGAACACAAGATCTACATCGATGCCCTCGGCATCAACGAACCGCAACCGGATCTGCTTTAGACCTTCTACCACTTCGACCGACAGCGGACCGACTTGCGTGTCCATGCGCTCCATGCCGAGCACGCGCGAAACATGCACGCTGTGCTGAACACCATCTTTCAAGATCGAAAACGCGCCATCCATAATGTTGAGATGCGGATAGACACCAAGCGCTGCCCCAAAGAAAACGGAGCCATCTTTACTGTAACCGTTGAAGAAAAAACGATCATAGAAGTTACGGTCCGAGCCCGCATAAGCCACGGGCTCTGGTGTTTGGTGAGTCGGGTATTCGTCTCCCTTTGTCAGCATGCGCTTCTCCTCCCGTGGCGTGATGTCTTTTCAATTTGGTCCGCTTCACGCACTAGGTTGGCCGGTAAGCAAAGCAGCCGTCAATGCCTGTCGGAGGGAGAACATGGCCAGCAAGGTAACCGTCGCAGATGTCAACGCATTCTACGATTCTGTGTTTAAAGGACGTGGCGAGCAAGAACGCGTTCTCAAAGTTCAAGAAGACTATGCCTTGGTCCGGCAACCGGTAGACGCGAGCAGCCTACGACCGGGTGGCTACATCAATGGTCCAACGCAGATGGCGATCGCCGACAGCGCAGCTTACATTGCGATTTTTACGCGTATCGGCATCACACCAATGGCGCTGACCAGCAACCTGAACATAAATTTTCTTCGACCATGTGTCGGAGATGCTGTGATCGCCGAGGCGCACTTGATCAAACTCGGTCGAACGCTCGCCGTCATCACCGTAGACATCAAAGCCGAGGGAAGCGACAAACTCTCTTCGCATGCCGTCGTGAACTATACCCTGCCGAGGGAGGCAGATTAATGATCCTATTTCTCAGCGCTGTTTCTGGATTTCTAGCTGTTGCCCTGGGGGCTTTCGGCGCCCATGCTTTGTCTTCGGGCTTTGACGAAAAACAAGTTGGCTGGTGGGAGACCGCAACGCTCTATTTGCTTGTTCACGCCGCATTAGCAGCCGGGCTTTCAGCAGCGGACAACGAACGGTTCTGGATTCCATCGGCCCTCCTCCTGGGAGGCGCACTCCTGTTTTCGGCGACGCTCTTCTCAATGGCGGCGGGCGCGCCACGTTGGTTCGGCGCGATCACCCCGCTCGGAGGCCTTGGTATGCTAGCCGGGTGGGGTCTTGTTGCTTGGTCGGCGACAAGGGCCTGACCTCGCGAAACCCTTTTCTAAGCGCGGCTGCACGCGTATCACGGCAACAAATAGAAACACTTTAAGGGAGCGCCCAGATGAGCTTGTTTAATCTCAGCGGAAAGTCGGCCATCATTACAGGATCCTCGCGCGGGATCGGCAAAGCCATCGCAGAGCAATTTGCCGCGAGTGGTGCCAAAGTCACCATTTCTTCCCGCAAACCCGGTCCATGCCAGGAAGTGGCCCAAGCCCTAAATGAGCAATATGGCGAAGGCACCGCCATCGCGGTCCCCGCCAATATTTCTTCCAAGGAAGAATTGCAGCGCCTGGTCGACGCAACAAACGAAGCCTTCAGCAAAGTCGACATTGTCGTCTGCAACGCCGCATCGAACCCATATTACGGACCGATGGAAGGTATCTCTGATGATGCGTTTGAGAAGATTCTTTCGAACAATATCATCTCCAATCACTGGCTGATCCAAATGTGCGCACCGCAGATGCGCGAGCGGAAAGACGGTTCGATCATTATTGTGAGCTCGATTGGGGGTCTACGGGCATCGCCGGTTATTGGCGCTTATAACATCTCCAAAGCAGCGGACTTCCAGCTCGTCCGTAACCTTGCTGCGGAATTTGGTCCCGACAATGTCCGAGTCAACGCAATTGCGCCCGGCCTTATCAAAACAGATTTCGCCCGAGCGCTTTGGGAGAATCCGGATACCTTGAAACGTGCAACTTCAACAACGCCCCTTCGTCGGATCGGTGAACCGGTGGAGATTGCAGGGGCCGCTGTATATATGGCGTCCGATGCTAGCAGCTTTATGACTGGCCAAATGATGGTGGTCGACGGTGGCCAAACGGTGGTCTGATATGCCGAAAATGATTGTCCCTGACGCGCTCAAAGACCGCACAGAGCAGATGCAGTATGCACCCGCCGTTCGGGCAGGTGACATGGTGTTTCTTTCGGGTGTCATCGCAGCCCTTAATGAGGGTGAGGACGCAACCGAAGACGCCTACTTCCGGGCCGCAGACGAGGCATTTGCCGAAATCGACATGATCCTAAAAGAGGCGGGTGGCAGCATCGCCGACGTGGTTGACATGACGGGCTATCATGTCGATTTCAACGCACATTTGATGCCCGTTATGCGCGCCAAAGCAAAGTGGATGCCCGGTCCATTCTTCTCCTGTTACACACTGATCGGGGTCTCAGCGCTGTTCAATCCGCTTGGTTTTGTCGAGCTGAAGGCACGGGCCTACATTCCAGAATGAGCCGGACCGAACTTTCTGCCCAGCAAAAAGGTTTTTTTGATCAGCTTCGCAATGATCAATGGGAGAAACCTCCGGGTATCCGTAATTTGGGCATCCGCCCTGAGGAATGGCTGAAGGACGTCCGTTATGGTTATGTCTATTATGAATGGCCAAATGATGGTTCACGCGACATCAACACCGAGCGGGTGTTTGGAGGTTGGGTCGCCGGCCTATCTGACCATATCGTGTCCATGACGATGGCGAGCGCGCTTGAAGACGGCGAGTGGTTCACAACGACCGAACTGCAAACAAGGATATTCAGACCGGTGCCTCATGGCGTTATCCGAATTGAAGGACGCCTTGTTAGCAGAGGGCGGACGACCGGTTTTGTCGAAGCCGACTGGCATGATGAGCGAGGGCGCCACCTCGTTCGTGTCAGCGCAGCCAAGGCAATTCGGACGATGGAAGAATTGCGCGGACCGGCGCTCGGCAAAGGGCCCGAAGCGTGACGCTGGAAGTCTTTTTCGATTGCTCCAGTCCTTGGACATATCTCGGTTTTCACAATGTGCGGCCTATGGCAGAGCGGCTCGGCATCGAAATCGATTGGAAGCCCATTCTCGTGGGCGGTGTTTTCAACGCCATCAATGAAAGCGTCTATGAACAGCGGGCTAACCCAGTCCGCGTAAAAGCGCGTTACATGGGAAAAGACTTGCAGGATTGGGCAAAGTTAGCCGGCTTGAAAATAAAGTTCCCACCATCGATCTTCCCGATCAATAGCGTGAAGGCGATGCGGGCTTGTATCGCTCTACAGAGATCCGCGCCTGAACGAATGGTGCCATTCGCTCAGCGGGTGTTTGAGGTGTACTGGAGCGAAGATCGCGACATCGCCGACGAGATCGTATTGCGAGAATGCCTCCAAACTGCGGGCGCCGATGTCGACGCTACTCTGACGACAATCCAATCGAACGACGTCAAAGCCGCCTTGCGCGACAACACTGAAACCCTGATCCAGCGCGGCGGCTTCGGATCACCAACTTTCTTCGTCGATGGCAATATGTTTTTCGGCAATGATCGCCTGCCATTGGTTGAGGCGGCGCTGACAAACACCATTTGATACCCAGCGAGCAAACACACCCAAAAAAGGCTACACATTATGTCTCTCCCCGACTCCTACCTTCAAATGACCTCGACCCTCAACGATGCGGGCACACTGCGTTTGCAGCTGGTCGAGAAACCAATGCCAGAGCCGAAATCGGGTCAGGTATTGATCCGTGTCGAAGCCACACCAATCAATCCATCTGATCACGGCGTAATGTTTGGTCTTGCCAACATGGACGAGGCGCATTCTTCGGGCAGCGGAAAAGACACTGTTCTAACAGCGCCGGTCTCAGATGCCGGCATGGCGCGGATGAAAGCGCGGGTGGATCAACCGCTGCCTGTTGGAAACGAAGGTGCAGGCACGGTCGTTGCTGCCGGTGATGGCGAGTATGAGCAGAGTCTGGTCGGCAAGACAGTCGCCGCTATGGGCGGAGGCATGTATGGTCAATATCGTTTGGTCGATGCCGTGACTTGCTTGCCGCTGAACGAAGGCAACACACCAAAGCAAGGCGCATCTTGCTTCGTAAACCCTCTCACCGCGCTTTCATTTCTAGAAACCATGCGCATGGAGGATCACACTGCCATCGTTCATACAGCTGCCGCGTCAAATCTCGGTCAAATGCTGGTCAAGATTTGTAAGGCCGATGGCGTGGAGCTGGTCAACATAGTCCGCAAGAAAGAACAAGAAGACATCTTGCGTAGCATCGGCGCAGAGTACGTCGTCAATTCCACATCAGACAGCTTCATGGAGGATCTCACAAACGCGATCCACAAAACGGGCGCCACCCTTGGTTTCGATGCCACGGGCGGTGGAAAACTCGCTAACAGCATCCTGAACGGTATGGAGGCCGCCGCCGCTCGGACACCAGGTGCCTATAGCATCTATGGTTCCGTGAAGCATAAGCAAGTTTACCTGTATGGCGGTCTCGACACATCACCGACGCAACTCAATCGGAGCTATGGCATGGCTTGGGGTGTCGGTGGTTGGTTGTTGCCAAACTTCTTGGCCAAAGCCGGAATGGAGGTCGCCATTCGGCTGCGCCAGCGCGTTGCTGATGAACTGACAACGACCTTTGCAAGCCATTACACAGACGAAATCAGCTTGGCAGAAGCGCTCGATGATGAAGTCGTCGCCAAGTACAACGCCAAAACGACCGGCCAAAAGTTCTTGGTCGTGCCTCAAAAAGAGATTTGATCAACGTTTGGCAATCACCAGGGACTGAGTGGCGCGGCCAAAAAATCCCTGGTGATCTGCCAGTTCTCCAAATGCGAGGCCGCGTCCGTCCGGGCCAATCCAAGACTTCGCGGCCAGCATCATCCACTCGCCAACCGGCGGACGCGAGAAGTGTACGGTGAGGTCAGCGTTGAGAAACGTCCATTGCTCAAAATCCAGAGGCGATCCGGTCCCATTGCAATAGTCGCCCGTGGCTGCGGCGCGCATCAGAGGTGTGGTCTCACGGTCTTCAAAAAAGGGGCGTTCAATACGAAACCAGACTGACTGCGTCCCATTCGTCGGATGAGCGCCGCCATCCCGCATATCGACTGTGCTGTTGAATCCGACAGCACGCAATCCGGTCTCCTTCGCTTCCGGCAGAATGAAAGCGTTACTTGGTAGTGTTGCATCTTCAGGAAGATCAAATGCTTTGCTTCTGATTTTCAGCGCAGAGGCGCGTGTAACTTCTTTCCCATTTGACGTAAGGGTCACGTCGAACGTCTGAATATTTCGACCCTCGCGCGTCACTTTGAGATCAATATCCAAAGTCCCCACTGGTACCGGGCGTTTCAGATCAACCGTCAGCCGCGTTAGCTGCATCGGCACGTCCGATGGTTGATCTTCAAGCAGCCGAACGATTAGAGCGGTCGGTGCACCACCGTGAAGCATGGTCGGGTCCCAAGGACCTGCGCCATGCGGGGTCGCCTCCACGGAATTTTTGTTGAGGTAAAAATAAGGTTCCAATGATCTACCCGACACTTAATGTGAACTGTTGCTGTCATGCGCCAACGGGCCGACCCGGTCTATCCCTACCCCACGGTCAGCATTCTAGAGCAATCTAAGTTCGCCATCGATCACTCGGATTTCAGCTGGACCAATCCAATTGGCATGTGAAATCTGTATGAAATGAATAACCGCTTCGATCTCGCGCCTCCAATGGTCTAGAAATTGATTCAGCCGTGGAAATTGCGGCGCGGTGTCAAGCGTTTGCCAAACGAAGCTCTGCAGCAAGGTTTGGCAATCCGGGCGATAGTACAACACTTCTGTTGTCAGGAGACCTTTTCCAGTGAACCGGTCAACGAAATCTAAGCCATGCTCCATGCGTCTGCTCCTCTCGATCAACCAAATCGAGCATCAAACATTAATTGATAAAATACAAAGCACTAGCAGCAATCTATTTGGAGTGCTGCCAAACCACGTTCATCTCCTCCATTGGCGGGCGCTCGCAATAAAAAATTTTTGTCGCTGACCTGTTGACGGTGCCTCAAGGTACACCTAACTCCCCTCCGTTAGCACTCGTCCCGTTTGAGTGCTAATCGTGGTAATTCCGCGATTTTGAAACACAAATTGATCAAGAGGGAAACATGAAATTCCGTCCTCTACACGATCGCGTCCTGGTTCGGCGCGTTGAAGAAGCAACAACAACCGCCGGTGGGATCATCATCCCAGACTCAGCAGCTGAAAAGCCCCAAGAAGGCGAAGTCATTGCTGTCGGCAGCGGCGCAATCGGCGATGACAATGAGCGTGTAGCGCTCGACGTCAAAGCTGGCGACAAAATCTTGTTCGGCAAATGGTCGGGCACAGAAGTAAAGGTCGACGGCGAAGAGCTGCTGATCATGAAGGAAAGCGACATTCTGGGCATCATCGAAGCCTAGTCCTTTCTCAAACCATTCCTTTGAAATTGAAGAGGTAACCCCAAATGGCTGCCAAAACCGTCAAATTCGGCTCAGACGCACGCGAGAAGATGCTTAAAGGCGTCGACACGCTTGCGAATGCTGTAAAAGTCACACTCGGCCCCAAAGGCCGTAACGTCGTTCTCGAGAAATCTTTCGGCGCCCCGCGCACCACCAAAGACGGTGTCACCGTGGCAAAAGAAATCGAACTGGAAGACAAGTTCGAGAATATGGGCGCACAAATGCTGCGCGAAGTTGCTTCCAAAGCAAATGATGTTGCCGGCGACGGCACCACCACGGCGACGGTCCTCGCTCAGTCCATCGTTCGCGAGGGCATGAAGCGCGTTGCCGCCGGTATGAACCCAATGGATCTCAAACGTGGCATCGACAAAGCCGCTGCTGAAGTCGTTGGCGATCTGGCGCACCACTCGCGCAAGGTCAAAGACAATAGCGAGATTGCCAAAGTCGGCTCCATCTCTGCAAACGGCGACACCGAAATCGGTGAGATGATCGCTAAGGCGATGGAAAAAGTCGGTAATGAAGGCGTCATAACTGTTGAAGAAGCGAAGTCGCTTGAAACAGAACTCGATGTTGTCGAGGGCATGCAGTTCGATCGCGGCTACCTGTCGCCTTACTTCGTGACCAATGCGGACAAAATGTCTGCAGAGCTGGAAGATCCCTTCATCCTGCTTCACGAAAAGAAATTGTCTTCGCTACAACCAATGCTGCCAATTTTGGAAAGCGTTGTTCAGTCGCAGCGTCCACTTCTGATCATCGCTGAAGATGTAGATGGTGAAGCGCTGGCGACACTGGTCGTGAACAAGCTGCGTGGTGGTCTGAAAATCGCTGCCGTCAAAGCACCTGGTTTCGGCGATCGCCGGAAAGCCATGCTGCAAGACATCGCAGTTCTCACAGGTGGCCAAGTCATCTCAGAAGACCTCGGCATTAAGCTGGAAAATGTCAGCATCGAAATGCTCGGCTCTGCGAAACGCGTAAACATCACCAAGGATGACACGACCGTCGTCGATGGAATTGGTGAGAAGGCTGATATCGAAGCTCGGGTCACTCAGATCCGCAAGCAAATCGATGACACGTCTTCCGATTACGATCGCGAAAAGCTGCAAGAACGCCTCGCCAAGCTCGCCGGCGGTGTAGCTGTCATCAAAGTTGGTGGCGCAACGGAAGTCGAAGTTAAAGAGCGCAAAGACCGTGTCGATGATGCTCTGAACGCAACCCGTGCAGCTGTCGAAGAAGGCATCGTTGCAGGTGGTGGCACAGCTCTACTTTACTCTGCTCGCAATATCAAAGTGAAGGGCGTCAATGACGACGAGCAAGCAGGTATCGACATTGTCAGTCGTGCTCTTGAAGCGCCAGTTCGCCAGATCGCTGAAAATGCCGGTGTCGAAGGCTCAGTTGTTGTCAACACAATCGTCAACAACAAAGACAAGGGCTTTGGTTTCAATGCTCAGACTGAAGAGTATGGCGATTTGATTGCAATGGGCGTAATCGATCCGGCCAAGGTCGTCCGGTCAGCGCTTCAAAACGCTGCGTCTGTTGCCGGTCTTCTGATCACAACGGAAGCTGGTGTCGCTGACACGCCGAAAGAGGACGCGCCTGCAATGCCAGGTGGCGGCATGCCAGATATGGGTGGCATGGGCTTCTAATTGCCCCCAACAAACCCAACCTAATCATCAAGGGCCATCCAGTCGGGTGGCCCTTTTTGTTTGACACGCCGAACTCTGCTGGTTTCACTTTCGAGTGCGAGCCCAGATTGCTCTTGTACGAGGACTGCGTTGATGCCCAATCCAACCAGACTGCTTCAGGCGAGCATTGCCTTTGGTTTCCTTGCAATGATCCAACCCTTGACGGCTGTGTCTCAGATAGAAGAAACCGGCGCGCCGAATATTGTGATCATTCTCGCTGACGACGCTGGTTTAATGGACTTTGGCGGCTATGGCGGAGAAGCGAATACGCCGCACATCAATGCGATCGGTGATGCCGGTGTTCGGTTCACGAACTACCACACTTCTCCTCTATGCGCGCCATCGCGCGCGATGTTGCTCACCGGGGTCGACAATCATTTAACGGGTCTGGCCACGATTAGAGAAGTCGTCACGGAGGAGCAAAGGCAGCAGCCAGGTTACTCGATGTCGCTTCAACCCGGCGTGATTTCGATTGCGGACCGATTGAAAACGGCTGGCTACGATACGTTCATGACCGGCAAATGGCATTTGGGCGATGGCCCCGGCGATCTACCGAACAGTCATGGCTTTGATCGTTCGTTTGTTTTGGATGCCTCAGGCGCCGACAATTGGGAACAGAAGTCCTATATGCCGTATTACAGCTCCGCACCTTGGTACCAGGACGGCGCGCCGGCAAACCTACCCGAGGACTTCTACTCATCTGAGTTTATCGTCGATCAGATGCTGAATTACTTGGCAGACCGGCAAGATACAGATGCGCCATTTCTGAGCTTTTTGTCTTTCCAAGCCATCCATATTCCGGTTCAAGCACCGGCTGAATTCACAGCCCGCTACGACGGCGTATTCGATGAAGGCTGGGATGTGATGGCCGAAAGGCGATGGCAGGAAGCGAAATCTCGCGGCCTTATCCATGCGGATGCGCCGATGCCAACAAAACCGGTAGGCCATGTTGCCTGGGATACACTGACCGAGGACGAAAAAGCGTTGATGGCCAAAAGCATGCAAGTTCAAGCGGGCATGCTTGAGGCAATGGATCATCACGTCGGACGATTTGTTGAACACCTTCGAGACAGCGGTGAGTTCGAGAATACTATTTTCGTGGTCACCTCGGACAATGGCCCCGAATTCAATGATCCCGTCAATGTGCGCGGGATGGACCTTTGGATGGCCATGAACGGTTACAACGCCGACATTGAAACACTCGGTGAAAAAGGCAGCTTGGTCGCGATTGGTCCCCATTGGGCTTCCGCCTCGGCGTCACCTGGAAGCTATTTCAAATTCTACTCTAGCGAGGGCGGAACGCGCGTTCCGCTTCTCATATCAGGCCCAGGCATAACGCAATCCGGACTGGTAGATGAGTTAAGCTATGTCACGGACATTGCGCCGACGCTGATTGCTTTGGCAGACAAAAATGGCGCAACATTCACGCCGACAACGGAGGGTACAGTTCCCATTTCCGGTGAAGATTTATCCTCGATCCTCGGCGGACAGTCTTCGGACCAATCGCCGTCAGGACCCCGACAGATCGGCATCGAAGTGTCAGGAAATGCCGCTTATTATCGGGGCGACTATAAGCTTCGCAAGATGACCGCGCCGCAAGGCGATGGGGCTTGGCAACTATATGACATTCGTTTGGACCCTGGCGAAACGTTAGACCTGAGTTCCGCGAGGCCGGAGCTTAAAGCAGAGATGCTAGAAGCTTACCAAAACTATGCCGACCAAGTCGGCGTGTTGCCCCTTCCGGCCGATTTCAGCCCGCTTGAACAGCTGAGAGCGGCTGTCAATCGAAAGCTGTTAGCCCAGTATGGACCCTATCTCCTAATTACGGGACTTGCTGCGCTGGCTTTGTTGATTTGGTTGGTTTGGCGACTGTTTTTCCGACGGGCTCAATCGTCCTAACTTGACGTCGGGCATTTATGGCACTCATAGTGTCAAAAAATATGAACGATCGACCAGGGAGGCGATATGTTGCGACGTATCGAGACTGACGCAGCCAACTCAATGCGTTGTCCGCGCGATGTGGCTAAGGACCGCGACCTTGCGGGGGCCTTCGCATGATCAAGAACATTCTTATTGGACTTGTCGTTGTGATTCTAGGCGCCGGCTTATTGGTATGGTTCAATCGGGGGACAATTCTAACAAACATCGCACTCAACCGTGCGAGCGCGAATCAAGTGGAAGTGTCCCCATATCAGGCCATAGAGTGGCAGAAGGGACCGGCTGAAGCGGACACCCTTGTATCAGAACGCGCACCCAATATCGTCTTCATCCTGCTTGATGATTTTGGCTACAATGATCTCTCAACGTTCGGCGGAGGCGTCGCTGGAGGTGCGGTGCCAACGCCAAATATCGATCAACTGGCCGCCGAGGGCGCAATTTATTCACAAGCCTATTCTGGAACCGGAACCTGCGCGCCGTCTCGTGCGATGCTTTTAACCGGGCGTTATCCGACCCGAACGGGATTCGAGTTCACGCCAACGCCGGACGGCATGAGCACCGTGCTCGCAACCATTGCGAATAGCGCAGACCGCGGTGCCTTGCCGGACATGTATTTGAACACCAATATCGACGAAGACGCGCTTCCGTTTCAAGATCAAGGGCTTCCCGGGTCAGAAATTACGATTGCAGAGCTGCTTCAGGAACAAGACTATCACACTGTCCACATCGGCAAATGGCACCTGGGGCGACGCACGGATTTCATGCCAAACGCTCAAGGCTTCGACGAAAGCCTTCTCATGCATAGCGGCTTGTTCCTAGCAGAGGATGACCCAAATGTCGTGAATGCAAAGCTCGACTTTGATCCGATCGACAGATTTCTTTGGGCATCGATGCAATACGCCGCTTCGTTCAATGGCGGTGAAATCTTCGAACCGGGCGGATACCTGACCGATTGGTGGACAGATGAGAGCCTAAGGGTGATTGAAGCCAATAAGAACCGTCCATTCTTCCTCTATTTGGCACATTGGGCACCGCACACACCTCTGCAAGCGACCAAGGAAGATTATGACGCTGTTGGCGATATCGAACCCCATCGCGTGCGCGTCTATGGCGCAATGATCCGCGCACTCGATCGAAGCGTCGGACGTGTGATGGATAAGCTGGAAGCAGAAGGAATAGCAGACAACACCATCATTGTACTCAGCAGCGACAATGGGGGCGCCGGTTACATCGACTATCCAGAAGTGAATGCCCCGTTCCGAGGCTGGAAGATCACCCTCTTCGAAGGCGGCATCCGTGTACCGATGTTTGTCAAATGGCCTGAGCGGATTGAACCTGGGACTGTGGTGGATACGCCCGTCGCGCACATTGACTTGTTGCCTACGCTCGCAGCCGCTGGCGGTGCACAACTGCCGACAGATCGCGCCATTGATGGTCGCAACATTCTACCAGAAGCCACGGGCGACGGCGTAATCGAACGACCGAATGATGCAATTTTCTGGTCATCGGGTTCATACAAAGTTGTCAGAGCCGGCGACTGGAAGCTCCAAGTGGACGAGCGGCAGAATACCAAATGGTTGTTCGATCTTGCCTCTGATCCGACCGAGCAGACAAATTTGTCCTCGGAGCGTTCAGACAAAGTGGCAGAGCTACAAGCCCTGATCGACGCGCATTATGAAAACGCAGTCGAACCGCTATATAGCTACAAGATCGCGAGCCCCATTCCGATCGACCAAGCGCCCAACTTGAAAGCGACCGAAGCCGATGAGTATGTCATTTGGCCGAATTAGCGTTTCGTTCAATTGGCTTGATGGCGCTTTAGCTCGTTTTCAATAACCCAAAGCCGGTCTTGGCCCCAAACCATCACGTCGCCAACGCGAAAGCTGGGGACACCCCACTGACCGTAAGAGAGCATCTCCTCTTGGTTGGCGTCCTCTATCGGCTTCCAGTCTTCTGTGCCGATCAGTTTGCGAGCATGGTCCCAGCTGAGACCCGCCTCCTCGGTAATCGTTTTAAGACCCCGATCACTTCCAGCATCGGTTCCCTTACTCCAAACATGAGCTAAGAAGGACCGCGTGAATTCATAACCTCGTCCTTGCTCGATCGCCCAGGGTAGGATCGAATAAGCGCGCTCAACGGGTTTACCAACCGGGTCCGCTATCTTGCCGAAGGGCACACCAATTCGGTTCGCCTCACGTGCAACATCCTTTATGATATAGCCACCCTTGCGACGCGGAACGGTCAGTCCACGCATGACCATCGGCAGCACGAAGCGTATCTTCAAATTGGCGCCATATGCATCTGCCAGTGCTTTGACCCGGTCGACGGCGATGTAGGTGTAAGGGCTTCGGAAGGACGCGTAATAGTGCAAGTCAACGCCTGTTGCGGGTCCACCCTCGCCTTCCGGCACAATTGGCTGACTATAAATGAAAGGCTGTCCCGCCTCGCCAAGACCGAGGCCGCGCAATCGGTCTTCCAAATACTGGATCCGGTCCACGCCCCAATACCATTCTCCTTCGTAGAAAATCGTCCCGCCCAAATAATGGTTGAGCTCATTGCGGCGCGCATCACCGGACTTTAGTTTGGCGTCAGTGTCGTCGGAGCTCGCGGCCGCAAATTCTACCGTTTCGCCGGTCCAAAGGGCTGTGCTGATTTGAAGTGCTTCGCGGAAGATAGCATC
>JBCAWZ010000032.1:15501-33788 GCA_038534315.1 Pseudomonadota bacterium
GGATTTGACTCCAAAAGACTGGCGAACTGAGCTTGTGCGGAGTTCAGCGCGTTTGGATCGGGCTGTTGACCGGGATCTACAAAGTGAAGCCCCGCTCTGGCACCAAGCAAAGCTGCGTCCTCTCTAGAGTGGCGGATCAGTCGTTCGCGGTCCGGTGCAGCATCATCTGGCGGCGGCGGCACAAGATGAAAGGCCGTCTCGACTCCATACCGTCGCTCCAGCTCTGGCAGAACTTGTAACATCAAATGCGAATAGGGATCGTCGACCTGATGGAAATACTCGATGATATGCGGCGCTCCGCGTTTTTGACGGGCTGTTTCCGCTTTGGCGCGCTGTTTGTCGCGTCGGTCTTCGCTGACAATACGTTGGCTGATATGGGATGTCAGATAGCTTTTAAGCGACATGGTGTGGACCTCCTAGGGATCGAAACCCTAGGTTTTGACACTCACTATGTCCATTCTCTGCGATCGAGAATCTCGCCGAAAACAGCATGGAATTTCCGCTAGATCTTGACAAAAGCAGACTAGAACAAAATAAGAACACTTATGATCCGGAACGATTTCACTGCGCTCGGCATATTTCGTATGCGACCTTCTGATCGCACGCGCCAGAAGCCAAGCTTTCCACTTGGCCTTGGCCTCAGTGGCGTTCACGAAGTCGTGGAAGATCGCTTTGGTGACCTCCCGGCAGCGGCGGGCTTCATACTGACGGCAAGCCAACATGGCACAGGGCCGATTGTCCATGTTCAGCAAGACCATGTTGCCGCCAATCATGGACGCATACTCCCTCAAGGCCTGCCCGGACTAAACCATAACCCGCCCTCGATCATTACAGTCAGCGCACGCCGCCAGCGCGACGCCCTCTGGAGTGTAGAGGAAGCCATTCTGTCGCGCGCACCAAGTCTGGTGCTTGGGGAGATTGAAGACCTCGATTTCACTGCTTCACGTCGGCTGACGCTGGCGGCGCAACGCTGCGGCGTGCCGGTCATCTTGCTTCTGCCTTACACTCGCGAAGGCGCAACCGCTGCCCTCGCCCGCTGGCGTCTATCCAGCGCACCTTCAGCCCGCAATCGGTTTGACCCTTACGCACCGGGTGCAACCCGCTGGCGTGCCATTCTGGAAAGATGCCGATTGGCAGACATTGCCACCCCCTTCACCTTTGACCTCGAGCTAGATCATGAAACGCTATCTCTCTCTGTGGTGTCCGAACTGGCCACTGACCCGGCTGCGGCGCGCCCGACAGAAAGGCATAACCAGCGCACGCCATGGCGACAAACCGGATAGGCAGAAACCGCCTTTTGTATTGACCGAGACCGGCCCACATGGCTTGCGTGTTGCCGTTTCAAACAAGACGGCAGAAACGCTTGGAGTGGCGCCCGGCTTAAGCTTCAGCGATGCCCGTGCCCGCGCACCGAACTTACTGTCTGAACCGATCGATCGATCCGCAGATGCAGACGCACTGCACAGTCTCGGCCTCTGGCTAATCCGTCTAGCACCGCTAGTCGCCTTAGATGGCGAAGATGGATTGATGCTGGAGACCACAGGATGCGCACATCTTTATGGCGGCGAGGAAGGCCTGTTGGCAGAGCTCTCCCGATTGCTCCGCCGCGATGGCATATCGCATCAGTCTGGATTAGCGGGCACCCAAACCGCAGCTGCTGCCCTGGCCCGATCACGACCGGGAACTTGCTTGGCACCACGCGGAGAGCTGGAAGGACTGAAAAATCTACCGATCACCGCGCTGCGGCTCTCTTCCGAAGCCGAGACGTTGCTTCGCCGCTTCGGGCTGACCCAGATCGGCCAACTTTACGATATTGATCGCAAAGCCCTGACACGGCGCTTTCCGTCTAAATCCGCAGCCGAGGCTGTCATGCTGCGGCTTGATCAGGCCTTGGGGCGACGCGCCGAACCCATCCGCCCACTGCAATCGGTACCAGCGCGTGAAGTCCGGCTCCCTTGCCCTGAGCCAATAGCATCGAGCGAAGCGATCCAGCATGGCTTGGAGCAACTTGCCGGACAGCTCTGCACCGCTTTGGTAGAACATGGACTTGGGGCTCGCGGCTTTGTTCTGCGGGCCTTCCGTGCAGATGGCAGCCAGGATGCTGTTCGCATTGAAGCCGCCAGACCGGTCCGCGACCCGAAACATATACTGCGCCTCTTTGCTGAACGCATTGATCAGCTCGATCCTGGCTTCGGTATTGATTTGCTTCTGCTCGAAGCACACCGAACGGGGCCAATGTCGGTTTCGGCCATCGCTTTGTCCGGGGACCTTGCCGCAAGTGATTGCGACCCTGTTGTGCTCGCCGCTTTGGCCGACCGCATTCAAGCCAAGCTTGGTCCAAACTGTGTCACAGTGGATGTGTCGCAGGACCGTCACCTGCCCGAACAGGCCAGTGCCCGTGAGCCCTTTACGGGTGACCTGCCGCCTCCCTCCAATATCGTTAAAGCTCCTCGCCCACTTCGCCTGTTCGAAACCCCCGAATATGTCACCGTCCTCGCCGAAGTGCCGGATGGTCCACCGCAGCGTTTTGTCTGGCGGCGCATCGCCCGCCACATTGTGAAGGCGGACGGCCCCGAGAGGATCAGCCCCGAATGGTGGCAACACCATGCCCCTCCGCCCCGCGCACCAAGCCCTGATATGATTGAGCGGCCCTGGCTTTCACCCAAGCTCGACCGGCGCGCGGATGCACAACAAATCGCCAAGATCCGAGCAGAATTGGAAGCTGAAGACACTGGCACGCCGATCTCCAACCTACCTCGCGCACGAGACTATTATCGCGTCGAAGACACAGAGGGCCGGCGCTACTGGCTCTATCGCGACGGCCTTTATGAGGATGGCCGGGGCGGCTCACCCAATTGGTACATTCATGGGTTGTTTGCATGAATGAATACGCAGAACTGGCCGTCACGACGAATTTCTCTTTCCTGCGCGGCGCCTCGCATCCCGGCGAATTGGTTGGACAAGCTGCCCTGCTCGGCCAGCGCGCAATTGGCATCGCCGACTGCAATACGCTGGCGGGTGTTGTGCGCGCCCACACGCAAGCCAAGGATATTGGCTTCCCGCTCCTGGTGGGTGCTCGCCTTGTGCCGCAGGATGGACCGGAACTGATTTGCTACCCAACCGATCGGGCGGCCTATGGTCGGCTCTCTATGTTGCTGTCTAAGGGCAAGAGGCGGGCTGAGAAAGGCGCCTGCACGCTCTACATGTCTGACATCGAAGCGCATAGCTGGGGTCAAATCTTCATTGTGATGCCGCCCAGGCAATTGGATGAAAGCTTTGGCAAAAGCCTGCAAAGGCTTGGCCAGATCTGGTCCGGACGCTGCTATCTTGCTGCTAGCTCACTCTATACCGGCCGCAATCGTGAGCATTTGGCACGCTTAGAGGCACTCGGCGAGCAGGCCGACACGCCAATTGTGGCCGTCAATGATGTGCTCTACCATATCCCGGAACGCCGCCCTTTACAGGATGTGGTCAGCTGTATTCGCGAGCACTGCACTATCGACACAGCAGGAACGCGGCTGATTGCAAATGCCGAACGCCATCTCAAAACACCGGAAGAAATGGCGCGGCTTTTCAAAGGATTTGAATCGGCACTTTATCGAACAATCGAGATTGCGGAGCGCTGCCAATTCTCACTCGATGAACTGGCCTATGAGTATCCAGACGAGCCCGTTCCACCGGCCAAGACACCACAAGAACATTTGACGGACCTCGCCTGGCAGGGCGCTGCCTGGCGTTATCCGGACGGCGTACCGGAAACGGTCACCAAGACGTTGCGCAAGGAATTAGGCCTGATCGAAGAACTCGATTATGCGCCCTACTTCTTGACTGTGCATGATATTGTCGCCTGGGCACGCGCACAGCAAATCCTTTGCCAGGGCCGCGGTTCCGCTGCGAACTCGGCTGTCTGCTACTGCCTTGGTGTGACCAGTGTGGATCCGTCGACAACCAGCCTGCTGTTTGAGCGCTTTCTCTCCAAGGAACGCCGCGAGCCCCCAGACATTGATGTCGATTTCGAGCATGAGCGGCGGGAAGAAGTCATTCAATATGTCTATCGGCGTTATGGGCGTCATCGGGCCGCTCTGACTGCGACCGTCATTTCCTACAGGCCACGCTCGGCTGTGCGCGAAGTGTGCAAAGCGCTCGGGCTTTCGGAAGACATTTCAGCCGCACTGGCCGGAACCGTCTGGGGAAGTTGGGGCTCTGGCATCAATGCCAGCCAAATCCGCCAAGCTGGGCTTGATCCCGATAATCCGATGCTGCGTCGCGCAATCCAGCTGACACGACAGCTGATCGGCTTCCCGCGTCATCTGTCCCAACACGTTGGCGGCTTCGTCCTAACCCGCGGTCCACTTACGGAAACCGTGCCGATCGGCAATGCCGCCATGGAGGACCGCACCTTCATTGAATGGGACAAGGACGACATAGACGCACTCAAAATCATGAAAGTAGACGTCCTCGCCCTCGGCATGCTGACGTGTATCCGCAAGGCGTTCGAGTTCCTCGCCCAACAGAAAGGCATAGCGCACACGCTGGCGAGCCTGCCGCCGGAAGACACAACCACCTATGATATGCTCTGCGAGGGTGACAGTCTCGGCGTCTTTCAGGTCGAAAGCCGGGCACAGATGAGTATGCTGCCGCGGCTACGTCCACGTAGCTTCTATGATCTCGTGATCGAGGTGGCGATCGTTCGACCAGGCCCAATCCAAGGTGATATGGTCCACCCCTATCTGCGGCGGCGGCAAGGTATAGAGACGGTGATTTATCCGAGCCCATCGCCGGAACACGGCCCCGCAGATGAGTTGGAGCGCATCCTCAGCCGAACCTTGGGCGTACCTCTCTTTCAAGAGCAAGCGATGCAAATTTCGATCGATGCTGCGCGCTTTACGCCGGATGAAGCCAATGGACTTCGCCGCGCCATGGCAACCTTCCGGAAAGTCGGCACCATTCAGAATTACGAACAGATGATGGTTGGGCGTATGATCGAACGCGGCTATGAGCCCGCTTTTGCGAAGCGCTGTTTTGAGCAGGTGAAGGGCTTTGGTGAATATGGCTTTCCGGAAAGCCATGCCGCGTCATTCGCGCTGCTTGTCTATGTCTCAAGCTGGCTGAAATGCCACCACCCAGATGTGTTCTGCGCTGCCTTGCTCAACAGCCAACCCATGGGCTTTTATGCCCCGGCGCAGATTGTTCGGGACGCTCAGGAGCATGGCGTCGAGGTCCGCCCTGTCGATGTGAACCTATCAGACTGGGACAATACGCTTGAACCCTGCGACGGCCCGCACCTGGCTGTGCGTTTGGGCTTTCGTCAAGTTGACGGCGTCCGTGAAGACGACATGCAGGCGCTACTGGCTGCGCGGGCGGGCGGGTATGATCAGCCAGCGGACATCCGCCGACGCGCCGGCATTGGACGACGCGCTTTGGAGCTGCTTGCTGCGGCGGATGCGTTCCGGTCTATGAGGCTCGACCGGCGAGCTGCGCTTTGGGCCGTTCGAGGCGAAGCCGCGGGCAAGACGCTGCCTTTGTTTGCTGCCGCCGACACCGCCGAACAAGGCGATGATACCAAGACGCAACTGCCGGACATGCCCGCCTCGGAACATGTCATCCAGGACTATCAGACGACGCGTCTTTCCTTGAAGAACCACCCCCTGCACTTTCTGCGGGAGCGCTATGCATCCTATGGCCTGCTCACAACGGCTGAGGCGACCACCGCCCGCAATAATCAGCGCGTGCGAACGGCAGGCATTGTTCTTGTCCGCCAACGCCCCGGCTCTGCAAGTGGCGTCTTCTTTGTCACCTTGGAAGACGAAACCGGCATTGCAAATCTGGTGATCTGGCCACGCGTCGGTCAGATCTATCGACCGGCTCTTATGGGTGCACGCATTATGCTGGTGAATGGCCGTGTTCAGCATGCCGACAACGTCACTCATATCATTGCAGACCAGCTGATCGATCGCACCGATGATCTGAATCTTCTGTCCGAGGAAGCGCTTCGCGATCCCTTGCTTGGCGTGCTCGCCCATGCCGATCATGGCCGCTCACCTTTGCCCGCGCAAAGCTCCGCCGCACAACAACGCCGCGCCGAACTTAAACGTGCCGACCCGCTTCTGTCGGTTCTCTCCAATGCCGACGAAGTGCGCAAACCCATCCCGGAGGAGCGCGCATCAAAACCTCGAAGCGCGTCAGGCCTTCGCCATCATCCCAGAGATCTCCGCATCATTCCGAAAAGCCGTGATTTCCATTAAGCCAGTCGCGCACCATTCGGCACATCTCCATCCACACGCGCAAGGCATATCTGGTCCTCCTCATCGGCAAAGCCGAGCACCAAGACCTCTGAGCGTACTGGCCCAATTTGCCGGGGTGGGAAATTGACGACACCCATAACGCGTGTCCCAACCAAATCCTCCAATGTATAATGTGCCGTGATTTGGGCCGAGCTCTTCTTTGTGCCAATGGCCGGACCAAAATCGATGGTGAGCTTGTAAGCGGGTTTGCGCGCTTCCGGAAATGGCTCCGCACGGACGATCGTCCCAAGCCGAATATCGACTTTAAGAAAGTCATCGAACGCAATCTCCGGCGCCGCGGGCGCTTCCGGTTTGAAGGACATGTGCATGGCAAACCTCTTCAGTGTTTGCCGCCTTCAAACACCTTATGCAGGCTGATTCAATTCAATCTTGAGAAACGTGAGAGATCTCGTCGGCTACGCTCTTTCCATAGCCATCCGATATGGCGAGAGGTCCCAATCTGGCCAACGGTATTGGACGCGCCGCAAAGTCTCCGCTGTCCAATAAGCGTCACCCGGTCGAGGCACGCCGAGACAGGCCAGCTGATCGGGCGTCGCATTATTGAAGATCAAATGCCAAGGCTGCAAATAGGTGCGCGGCCATGCGGAAAAGCCAATCATGTCATTGCCGCCAGCCTTGAAACTTGCAGTGAGTGTGAACCGGTATCCATTCGGCTCGGTCAGATTCACGCCGCGATGATAGGCATCAATCCCATAGGCAAAAACCGACCCGGCTGGCCCAGGCGCACGTTCCTCAATGTCATGCAACTTTCGCTGAAGTTTTTCATCGCCCATTGTCTCGAAGGGATTCTCTTGTCCAAGCACTTGGGCGGCCTTCGACTTTGGCACATAAGCCGTTGCCCCCGAGTCCAGGGTGACATCGGTGATGTAGATGACCATGTTCAGCGTGCGCGCCGCGGCATCATTTGATGGCACGAGCAGCGTGTGATTTGGAAAGTCACAGTGATGCGGTTGGGCGTAGTCCGCATCGCCTGTGTATTTCGCCCATGTATGTGCTTGGTACAAATATACATCCTGCACGCCGAGCGCCGATTTGGCGAAGGCGATTAGGTCAGGATGAAGCGGTAACAGATTAAAAGCGACCGAGGCGTCCATGGGTAAGTCCCCATTGTTCTTGAACTGGTCGGGCCGAAACTTGCCAATCTTTCCCGTTCGCGTTTGATTGAGCGCTGATCCTGCGGTATCGGTTTTGCCGCGAGTCCCATAGATCGAAGCGAAATCATCATAGACTGGCGCGATCTCCTCGGCGGAAAAGAAGCTGTCAATCAGCACGGCACCCTCTCGCCGCCAGATCGCAATCTGGTCGTCTGTGAAACGAGTCATGCGGCCTCCCAAACCGTGATTTCCTTTATCGAAGTATACAGCGCTAGGGCTGTCAAATTCGTCAATGCGGATCGATGAAGGAGAATGGTGGTTCGGGGGAGACTTGAACTCCCGACCTCACGATTATGAGTCGTGCGCTCTAACCAGCTGAGCTACCGAACCGTACCGAAGCGCGTCAGATACACGCGCAGTTGGCGCAGTGCAACCACTTCAACTGAGCAAGTCCATAACATGATCGGCAATAGATAGGGACGATGTCAGACCGGGACTTTCAATCCCCATCAAATTGATCAAGCCAGGGGCCGCTCGTTGGATATTGAAATCGCCAGATGGTTCTTCTGGACCGACCAATTTCGGACGAACGCCAGCATAATCTGGCGCGAGAGCGCCATCCTCAAGTCCTGGCCAGTAGCGGCGAACAGACGCGTAGAAATGCGCGGCGCGCTCCGGATTAACGCGATAATCAAAGGGCGGCATTGCCTCTTCTGGCAACCATTCAGCATCCGGCCCGAGTTTACCGCGACCATTCAGATCCACCGTCAAATGTAATCCAAGACTGGCGGTTCCCGGCATTGGGTAGATCAATCTGGAAAAGGGCGTTCGACCCGAGACGCTGAAATAATTGCCTTTGACGTAGCGCGGTTTGGGCAATTCGCTTGTGTGCGGCCCATCAATTCTGGCAGCGACAGACACCGAATGGTGACCTGAGGCATTCACGACGGTCTTGGCGTTGATCTTAGCCGGTGCGGCACCACCAGTGATGAGTGTAACCCCTGCACCATTGACTTCGCCCGACACCACTTCCGTTTCAAAGGCAATCGATCCGCCATGGTCTTCAACTTCGCCGAGCATCGCCAAGAAATAGGCATGGCTGTCAAAGATACCGCTGACCGGCGAATAGAGCGCCGCTGCAATACCCTCGTGCAGCGCGGGCTCCATGCTACGGGCTTGCGCGCCGTCAATAAGGTCCAGGCCTTCGACACCATTTGCCCAAGCCCGTTGCAATATGCCATTTAAGCGATCGGCTTCATCGGCATGCGCGACGACCAGCTTGCCGCACGCCCGATGATCGATTTGATGCTGATCCAAATAGGCGTAGAGCTTGCGACGCCCGTTGACGCAATGCTGTGCTTTGAGCGAGCCTTCGGCGTAATAGAGGCCGGCATGGATGACTTCTGAATTGCGCGACGAAGTATGACTGGCAATCAATCGTTCACTTTCAAGAACAATTACATCGCGTCCCGACAGGGCGGCGGCGCGCGCCACCGCAAGGCCGATTACACCTGCGCCAATTACGATGAAATCTGCATCAAATTCGTCCGTCATAGCCGTCCTTATCACGCTGTAATTGGGTTGGTGTCAAAACTGCGCTATACTGCCGCAAATGCGACTCCTTTTCCTGATTGCTCTGATGCTGGCTCCCCCTGCAATCGCCGAGCCGATTGCGATGTCGATTGCCTTCAGTGAAGGCCGGTACGATGAGGCCGCTGAGATGGGAGAGGCACATGCGAGCGCCGACGGCTACGCCTTCGCAGCGCGCGCACATCTTGCGGAGGCGATGAGCACGCAAGAAACCAACCCACAACCCGACCTCCTCTCCACCGCCGAACGTTTCGCTCGGCATGCACTTGAAATCGACCCGAACCATAGTGAAGGCCGTTTGCAATTGGCGATTGCCTTGTCCTTGAAGGCGCGGGCCATGAGTGCGGGCACCGCCATGCGATCCGGCTACGGTCAGACGGCGCGGGATCTGGCTCAGTCCGTCTTGCGAGACGACCCAGCAAATTTCTATGCGCATGGGTTCCTCTCCGTCTGGCATATTGAAGTCGTGCGTCGTGGTGGCCGATTCGGGGCATCGATGATGGGCGCATCCCTCAACAAAGCCCGCGAGCACTACACCCAAGCCAGGGCCATTCGGGACAGTGATGCAGCAACACATTGGCAGTATGCGCGCGCGCTCGCGTCGCTCAATCCACGCGCCCATCGAAGCGTCATTTTGGCCGCGCTGGATAGGGCGTTGAAGGCCCCTGCGCAAAGCGAGCTCGAAACATTGATGCAAGCACGGGCGAAAAAGCTTCTAACCTGCCTCACCGAGCAATCCGATTGTAAGCCAAAAGCGCTCGCCAGGGCGCTTCTATAAATGCTTATTCAGCAGCGATCGCTGCTTCCGCTTTGGCCTCTTCGAGAAAACGTTCCGCTTCAAGCGCAGCCATGCAGCCCATACCGGCTGCAGTGACCGCTTGACGATAAATTTCGTCCGTCACATCGCCGGCCGCGAACACGCCCGGCACATTCGTTTCCGTCGAATCCGGCGCTGTGATCAGATAGCCATTGTCTTGCATATCCAATTTGCCGACAAACAATTCGGTAGAAGGTGCATGCCCGATTGCGACGAACAAACCATGCGTCGTGAGATCCTCCACGTCGCCCGTTTTGATATTTTTCAACCGAACCGCGGTGACACCCAGTGGTGTTTCGTCGCCGAGCACTTCTTCGACAACCGTATCCCACCGAACATCAACCTTCGGGTGGTTGAACAAGCGCTGCTGAAGGATTTTTTCCGCACGCAGCGAATCCCGGCGATGAACAAGTGTCACCTTAGACGCGAAATTGGTTAGAAATAGCGCTTCCTCAACAGCCGTGTTACCGCCGCCGACAACCACGACATCTTTGCCGCGATAGAAGAAGCCATCACAGGTTGCGCAGGCTGATACACCAAAGCCTTGGAATTTTTGTTCACTGGGAAGGCCCAGCCATTTCGCCTGCGCCCCCGTCGAAATGATGATGGAATCCGCAGTATAGATCGTCCCGCTTTCGCCAATCGCCCGGAATGGGCGTTGCTCTAAATCGACCGATGCGATGTGATCTTCCGCCATTTCAGCACCGACTTTGAGCGCGTGCTCGCGCATCTTGTCCATCAGCTCGGGACCCTGGATTTCGGCAAAGCCGGGATAATTTTCGACCTCGGTCGTGATCGTCAGCTGGCCGCCCGGTTGCAAGCCCGCCACCACGAGCGTCTTTCGCAACGCCCGAGCAGCATAAACCGCTGCGGTCCAACCGGCTGGGCCTGAGCCTATGATCAAAACCTCAGCGTGCCGGGTTCCATGTTCTGTGTCGGGCATCGTTTGCTCCTGCTGTTTCGCGACAGCGTCTAATTCAACCTAGTAATTATGGTGAGACTCTGGTCCGGAATAAAGACCTGGCCCGTCACAGGGTTGTGAAGATCCGCTCAAGACTCTACGCCAACCGCCCAAGCCCAAACCCCGTCTCCGCCTTGCCAGGCGGCGTAGGTGATGGCGCCGCTTTCATCGCACGCATCCATCAGGCGTCTCGCCCAGCCAGCGCCAGGCTCCATTTTCGCCGCATGCACGCCCCAAAGCAGCTGCGCCTGCCGAAGGCGCTTTTGTTCTTTCGAGCCATACAAGATCTGCGAATTGCCCCGTACACGGGAAAATTGCGCCAATCTCATAATGTCGCCGGTCCGCAACGCGAGCGGCGTACCATTTCGTTGCGCAATCGCCTGCGCCGCCTCTGCGATCGTGTCGATATCGTCGCGGGCACTTCCGCCACCGTCGAATTGCGACATCGCCCGCTCAAAATCTTCCGCTCCTTCAACCGCCTTAATGATGCGGTTCATGATTGCCACGGCGGTCGCAGGATGCCGTCCCACTGCGGTTTCTGCCGATAACATAACGGCGTCACAGCCTTGATACACCGCCGTCGCCACATCGGAGGATTCGGCGCGTGTCGGCGCCGCATTGTGGACCATGCTCTCGAGCATCTGGGTCGCAACGATGACCGGCTTTCCTGCGTGTCTGGAGCGCCGCACAATTTTACGCTGAATGATCGGGACATCTTCGGGTGGAAACTCAACGCCCAGATCGCCCCGCGCAATCATGATTGCATCCGTTGCTTCGATAATCCCGTCGATATTTTCAACGGCAGCGGGCTTCTCAATCTTCGCGACGAGCAGAGCCTTGTCACCGATCAGCGCGCGCGCTTCCATCACATCCTCAACCGTCTGCACAAAACTGAGCGCGACAATATCGGCGCCCAAACCCAGGGCGAAGGCAAGATCTGCGCGGTCTTTGTCCGAAAGCGCCGGCACGGGAAGCGCCTTGCCGCGAACCGTGAAGCCTTTCCGATCTTTGAGCACACACGGAAATGCGGTCTGCACCTTCGGCGTGTCACCGACTTCTGTCACCGTGAAGTGGATGAGGCCGTCATCCGCCAGAATCACATCGCCAGGTTCCAGAACAGACAGTATTTCCGGTTTCGGGATCGGAATGACGTCGCCGAGCTCGGTCTTATCTCCAGCGACCAGGCGACACTCCTGATTGAAGCCCAGCTTTATTTGACCGCCTGGGAGCTGACCCACCCGAATCTTCGGACCCTGCAAATCGGCCAACACGGCGAGGGGGCGCTTCAGAGCGGTCTCTGCAGCCCGGATTGCGGCATAGGTTCGGGCATGCTGGTGATGATCACCATGGCTGAAATTCAGCCGAAAAACATCGACGCCAGCCTCTGCAAGCAAACGAATGGTTCCCGGCGCGGAGCTTCCAGGACCAAGCGTCGCAACGATTTTGGCTTTGCGCCCTCGTAGGGTTGAAGCCGATCCAGACGCCGCCATTCAGTTCACCCTAATTGCGTGATTTGTCGACTAGTCGATCATTCTGCGCCCAGTGCATCATGCCGCGGAGTTTTTCGCCAACCTCTTCGATGAGATGATCATTCATACGTGCGCGTTGTGCATGGAAGCTTGGCGCGCCCGCCTGGTTTTCTAGCACCCAATCTCGAGCAAACTTGCCAGACTGGATATCGTCGAGCACTTTCTTCATCGCGACCTTGCTGTCGGAGGATACGACCCGGGGGCCAGAAACATACTCGCCATACTCCGCCGTGTTCGAGATCGAGTAATTCATGTTGGCGATGCCGCCCTCATAAATTAGATCCACGATGAGCTTGGTTTCATGAAGGCATTCGAAATACGCCATTTCTGGAGCGTAGCCAGCTTCGACCAGGGTTTCGAAACCAGCCTTGATCAACTCGACAATACCCCCACACAAAACGGCTTGCTCACCGAACAGGTCGGTTTCTGTTTCTTCACGGAAGCTGGTCTCAATGACCCCTGCGCGGGTGTTGCCAATCGCCTTGGAATAAGACAGCGCAATGTCTTTCGCAGAGCCGGTCGCATTCTGATGAATAGCGACCAGACCGGGCAGTCCGAAACCGCGCTGGAACTGATCTCGCAACGTGTGGCCAGGGCCCTTCGGCGCAGATAGCGAGACATCAACCTCAGCACTTGGCCGGATTAGATTGTAATGGATGTTGAAACCATGACCGAACATGATGTGCTGGCCGGCGCGAACATGAGGTTCGATTTCATTCGCCCAAAGCACCGCCTGCTTCTCATCCGGCACAAGGATCATAACCACATCCGCCCATTGCGTGGCTTCAGACGGCGTCATCACGGTGAGTCCAGCTTCGGCCGCTTTGGCACGTGATGTAGAACTCTCCTGCAACCCAACACGAACATCGACACCATTGTCCTTCAAGTTCAAAGCATGCGCGTGTCCTTGGCTACCATAGCCGATCACAGCGACCTTCTTGCTTTGGATTTGGGCAAGATCTGCGTCTTGTTCATAATAGATTTTCATAGCGGATTTAGCTCCTTAGCGATCTTGTTCATCTGTATGTTCGGAATTCGATTAGTCGGCCTTCGACCCACGCTTAATCGACAAAACACCGGTACGGCTGACCTCAACCAAACCGAGCGGTTTCATCAAGTTGCGAAATTCATCAATCTTGCTGCTCGCGCCGGTGAGTTCGAAGATGAAGCTCTCATTGGTCGTATCGATCACGCGGGCGCGAAAAATTTCCGCAATCCGCAGCGCTTCAACGCGTTTTTCGCCCGTGCCCGCAACCTTCATCAGCGCGAGCTCTCGTTCCACGCCACGGCGAGACTTCGTCATGTCGGTCACGCTCGCCACAGGTACCAGCCGCAACAGTTGGGCTTTGATTTGTTCGAGCATAGCCGGCGTGCCAATGGTTACGACGGTTATACGCGACATGTGCTTCTTCATGTCGACTTCAGCGACAGTGAGGCTCTCAATGTTGTAGCCGCGCGCCGAAAACAGCCCAACAACCCGTCCGAGGACACCCGGCTCATTGTCGACCAGAATGGCAAGCGTACGCCGTTCTTCGAGCTCATCTACATGACTCATGTCATAAGCGCTGGCGGGCGGTTCCATACTTTCTCCAAATCTGTTCCAGCCGGGCTGGTTCGCGCCTGAAAAGGACAAATCAAGCGAAGATGCAAGCCCCCTCAGACAAGCTTGCGACCATCCTCATCAATCTCATCGCCAGAAATCGCTGACAGGATCATCTCATTATGGGCTGCGCCTGATGGAATCATTGGCAAACAATTCTCATCCTTTGTCACCAGACAGTCGAACAGGACCGGACCATTATAATCGATCATTTCCTGGATCGCGGCATCCAGCTCGCCGGGGTGCTCGCAACGAATCCCCTTCGCACCGTATGCCTCAGCCAGTTTCACAAAGTCTGGCAGACTTTCTGAATAAGAATGAGAATAACGTTCTCCATGCAGCAATTCCTGCCACTGGCGAACCATGCCCATCCATTCATTGTTCAGGATGAAGACTTTGATCGGCAGATTGTGCTGCACGGCTGTTGAGAGCTCTTGCAGCACCATTTGCACACTGGCCTCGCCGGCAATGTCGATGACGAGCGCTTCAGCGTGTGCCGCCTGAATACCAACCGCAGACGGCAAGCCATACCCCATCGTACCCAAGCCTCCGGAGGTCATCCACCGATTGGGCTGTTCGAAATGATAGTGTTGCGCCGCCCACATCTGGTGCTGTCCAACTTCGGTTGAGATGTAGGTATCTCGGTCCTTGGTCAGCTCATATAGCCGTTCGACGGCATATTGCGGTTTGATTTCTGAGTCGCTGTGCTCATAAGCGAAGCAGTTTCGCGTCCGCCACGTGTCGATTTGACGTTTCCAGTCTTTTAAATCTGGCTTGACCGAACGACTTCCCTTCCAGGCGGCGTGCAGCGCTTCCAGCGCGCGGGCGCAATCTGCAATGACTGGGACGTCAACACGGATCACTTTATTGATCGAACTCGGATCGATATCGATATGGATCTTTCTCGAGCCAGGCGAAAACGCATCAATACGTCCGGTTACCCGATCATCAAACCGCGCACCAACGCAAATCATCAAATCACAATCATGCATCGCATTGTTGGCCTCATAGGAGCCGTGCATGCCCAACATGCCGAGCCAATCTGGATGCGACGCTGGGAAGGCTCCCAGCCCCATCAGCGTCGATGTGACCGGAAAGCCAGTTGCTTTCTGCAGAGCACGAAGGGCGTTCGTGGCGTCCGGTCCGGAATTGATGACGCCGCCACCCGTATAGAAAATTGGCTTGCGGGCTTTGCGCATCAAAGCCGCAGCGTCTTCAATCGCAACCGGATGCGGCTCCGTCTGAGGCGCATAGGTTGCTTTGGAAACGCCGGCCTTGCCGATATAGCGACCGCTGGCGAACTGAACGTCTTTCGGAATGTCTACGACGACGGGGCCAGGTCGCCCGGTTGTCGCAATCAAGAAGGCCTCATGAATGGTCCGGGCCAAATCGTTGACGTCCATGACCAGATAATTGTGTTTGGCGCAGCCGCGCGTGATGCCGACGGTATCGCATTCTTGGAACGCGTCGGTTCCGATCAAATGGGTTGGAACCTGTCCAGTGATCACAACCATTGGGATCGAATCCATCATCGCGTCTGTGATCGGTGTGACCATATTGGTGGCGCCAGGACCGGAAGTAACGAGCGCAACACCCGCCTTGCCCGTCGATCGAGCATAGCCTTCAGCCGCATGGCCAGCACCTTGCTCATGCCGAACCAGCACATGTCGTATCTCGGGCGCCGAAAAGAGCTCGTCATAGATTGGTAGCACTGCACCACCTGGATAACCGAACATCACATCCACACCCTGTTCCTTCAGGGCGGCAATCACGATTTGCGCACCAGTCATCAGGCGGGCTTCGGTCTTGGCTGAAGTCACTGTTTCGGTCGTCATTTTGGGTCCTTGTCAGCGTGCGGGTTTCGGTGGGGTTTGGTTTCAGGATCTAGATAACAAAAAAGGGCCCCGTGTGAGACCCTTAATGATAAGCACCTGCAGCTGGCTATTCGCCAGTTACAGGTGCCTCATCACGACGAGTAGTGTCGAACGCATTGAGCGTTTCCTCCCAGAATCCGTGGAATAGCGCATAACCATTCCCTTAAGCGCGGTCAACCTCCTTATAGAGGGCAAGAATAACCCTCTTTCGGTCTGATAACTCGAGAGTTGGAATGCGTGGCCAAAATGGAAACTGCCGCCCAATCCAAGTAAATTGTCGCTTGGCATATCGTCGCGTGTCTCGCTTCGCATTTTGTGCTGCGGCCTCTGCAGACAATTCTCCGCGCAAATAGTCGAGCAGCCACGGCACACCATGTGCCTTCATTGCCGGTAAATCGTCAGGGAGGTCCTGCGCCAAAAGGCCTTTCACTTCCTGCATTGCGCCTTCCATAAGCATGCCTTCAAAGCGCTTGTCGATCCGCGAATAGAGCCGGGCCCGAGGAGGTGTGAGCGCAACGCCCAGCCATTCCCCATCACTGAGTAAGGGCTTCTGCCGTTTGCCTTGAAAGCTTCGAATCGATTGGCCGGTCGCTAGAAAAACTTCTAAGGCGCGCGTAATTCGCTGACGGTCCGCGGCATTGAGAGACTCTGCCGCCTGCGGATCAAGCTCCAACAGCCGTTTGTGCACCGCCTCGACACCGTCTTGGCGCAACATCTCAGATACGGAGTCCCGAACTTCTTCGGGCACTGGGGGAATCTCCGAGAGACCCGCAATCAAAGCGAGATGATACAAACCAGTGCCGCCTGTCACGATTGGCGTCTTGCCCCGTTTCCATATCCCCTCAATCTTTCGACGCGCATCGCGCAGCCACTGTCCGGTCGAGTAACGTTCGCTGGCCGCGACATGGCCAAACAGATGATGCGGAACTTTGCCAATTTCATCATCTGTTGGCCGTGCGGAGATCACACGCAAATCGCGATAGGTTTGCATAGAATCGGCATTGACGACTTCGCCATCGAGTCTATCAGCGAGCGCGATAGACAGTGCGGTTTTTCCGCTGGCAGTGGGCCCATGGATCAAAATGGCCGGACGCATTCTACTGACCGTACTGGGTGGTTGAGACACCGCAAGGAGAGAGGATATTCGGATGGCTGATACTACGCCGCATACTGTGTATATGCTCATAGTTGTCGCGCCTGTCGAGCGGGGCTTTGTATCCCTTTCAGCGGAAGCCGATCAGCGAATAGAGCAAGCACGCCTTACACCAACGGGCACATGGCGCCTCCTCGGCAACCAAGAACGCTGGGTGGCGATTGAACGAGAAGTCACACTGAAAGCTGATCTCGCAACCGCGCGCGCCAAGCTCCGGACAGCGGTTTCAGACCAAATCGATATCGCACTTCTCCCCGCTCAGGGACGGCGCAAAGCGCTTGTGATTTCAGATATGGATTCCACCATCATCGAACAGGAATGCCTTGACGAACTGGCCCATTATGCCGGCTTGAAAGACGAGATCGCTGCCATCACAGCGCGAGCGATGGCTGGAGAGCTCGACTTTGACTCCGCGCTGACCGAACGTGTCGGCAAACTCAAAGGCCTGTCGCTCGAAATGCTCGAAGCCTGCTACCACGAGCGCATCACTTTGATGCCGGGCGCAAAGACCATGGTCGCCACTATGGTGTCGAACAGTGCACATGCCATGCTGGTCTCCGGTGGCTTCACTTATTTCACAGCGCGCGTTGCAGACGCAGCGGGCTTTCAAACCCATCAAGGCAACACACTGATTGATGATGGCTCAGCGCTAACGGGAGCCGTCGCGCAACCCATTCTCGGACGATCGGCGAAACGCCAGGCTCTGTTGGCTGCGGCGTCTGCAAAGCAGATTGATCTCAAAGATACACTGGCAATGGGCGACGGCGCAAATGATCTGGCGATGATCGAGGCCGCAGGCTTGGGACTGGCGGTTCATGCAAAACCGATTGTCGCCGACGCAGCCGACGCCGCCATCCAAGCAACCGACTTAACAAGTGTGCTTTATTATCAAGGGTACTCAGACTCAGAAATTGTCTGGCGCTAGCGCGCCACTTCGAGGTCAAGCGCAATCGGGAAAAACATCGTCTGCCCCTCACGCACAACGCGGACCAAAAGCAAGGGCTCTCCTGACCGCGTCGCGGAATCAAGCGCCGCCATTGCGTTGCTCACACTGTCGACCTTTTCAAACCCAAGCTCCAAGATCACATCGCCTTTTTGAAGCTTGCCAAAACTCGGACCCCTCGGCCCCACTGAATCGATCAGGACCCCCTGCACATCTCCTGGCACGCTATACCGGCGACGGGCATCATCGTTCAGCTCAGCAAACGCGATCCCCATAGGATTTTGGGTCAGCACGTCTTCGGGCAAGTCGGGGTCATTGGTTTCGACCGTCTCGCCTTCCGGATCCAATTCTCCAAGCGTGAAGCTGACCGTGCGGGCACGACCATCGCGGATCAAATCGACATTCACCGTTTTGCCAATGT
>JBCAWZ010000033.1:0-33159 GCA_038534315.1 Pseudomonadota bacterium
GTTGAAACAGGCTCCTCAATCGCTGTTTCTGGCTCCGCCACTATTGGAGCGGGTCCCGTGGTCTGGTCTTTCCAATCTTCGACATCTTTCGCGTCATCCAAATCGATCAACGTATCGAGCATTGCTATGCGTGCCGACGCTGGAAGATTGGCTTTCACGTCTGCGAGTGCGTTTGGACCGGACCAGCGCACGTCGCCGAATGGGCTGGCGGTTCGCTTTGAGGTGTTCAAACCAAACAGCCAGAAGCCACCGTCAGCGGCTGGACCAAAGATCGCGTCATTTTGCTGGAGCAAACGGATCGCTTTGCGGATAAGTGCGGGCGAGATATCGGGCGCATCGGAACCAATGAACAGAACGGGACCGGGATCAGCTTCCGCCAAACCCTTGTTCAAACGGTCGGTCAAATCGCCGCCGCCCTGCGCATAGATCGGAAAGCCCAACTCCATTCCGCCAAGGCCAGCATCTGGCGGATCGAGATAAAGGCGCGTTGACCAGGCGCCGTTTGCGGCGGCCCGCAGCGTTTTACTCAGTGTCATAGATGCAAGGCGTCTCGCGGTGACAGGCGATCCAAGTCCGGCTGCGAGGCGTGTCTTGGCATGCCCTATCCGAGGGGGCTTTGCGTAGATCAAAAGGGTTGGACGGGCTGGCATGGCGGGCTCCCGTGAGTTTGCAGTTGTCCCTAAGTATAGGCGTTTGCCAGTTTCTCAGGCGACGCGCCAAGTAGAAATCTCGTGATCAACCATGCATTCTGCCAGCTGCGCTTTCGCCAACCATCTCGTTCATATTTTGCCGCGGAAGTGTGCGCCTCAGCCCTTAAGAGGGTCAGCCTCTGCTTGCCGATCGCTCTGACCAGCAAGACATCCTCCATGAACGCCGTTTCAGCATACCCCCCAACTAGATCATAGAGTTTGCGAGAAATCAGCAAACCTTGATCGCCATAGGGCAAGCCAAGCTGTCTCGCACGCCAGTTCGCGCGTTTGGCAACGGTCTTCGCCATTGGTGCATCTGACCGGAAAACGAGCGAAAAACTCGCCGCGACCATATCACTGCGCCCCATGTGCGCCCGTGCGCGTTCGGCCCAGTCTCGGCTAAGGGCTGTATCGGCATGCAAAAATAGGAGCCAGTCGCCACGAGCTTGTTCTGCGCCGAGACGCAATTGACTTGCTCTGCCCGCAAGCTGTGTTTCAAAAACGGTCGCGCCGGTTCCGTCTGCAATGGCGCGTGTCGCGTCGGTGCTACCGCCATCGACGACCAATACTTCCCGGATGAGCCCCGCTTCCAATCCTGGCATCAAGCTGTTGAGGCAGAGCTGCAGATCTGTTTGTGCATTTAGTGAGGGAATGATGACAGAAAGTGGCGCCGGCATTTCAGAGCTTAACGCCCATCTCGTTGAGACGTGATTTCGCTAACAACAGATCGTGCCAAGCTTTTGCCTTATCCTGCGGTCGCCGTAGCAAATAAGCAGGATGGAATAGCGGAATGAGCGGAACAGATGTACCCGCCGGCGTTTCATACACCTGTTCGGCGCCGCGCAGACGCATGATGCCGGTCTGTGTATTCAGCAGAGTTTTTGCGGCCACGCCGCCCATAACCAAGATCAGTTTAGGCGCTCCGATATCGATCATGCGATCTACAAAGGGTCGGCATACCGCGAGTTCATCCGAATCTGGGTTGCGATTTCCGGGTGGACGCCAGTAATTCACATTGGTGATAAACGTGTTTTGTTTGCGGTCTAAGGAAATTGCCGCAAGCATTTTGTCGAGCAGCTGTCCGGCCTTGCCGACAAAGGGCAGGCCGAGGCGATCCTCTTGACCACCTGGACCCTCACCGATCACCATAACGGGTGCCTTTTCGACGCCATCGCTGACAACAGTTTTGTCGCACAAGGATTTTAGCGGACAGCCCTCATAAGACTCGATCGCAGCCTTCAGCGCAGCAATCGTATCGGCCGATGCAGCCAATCTGTGCGCGTCCGCAACACGATCTTCGATCGCGTTTGATGGTCCGCGCCGTTTCGGCGGTGCACTCGTTGCAGAAGTGGTCGGCAGCGGCGCTGTAGCCGGTGCAGCAGCCTCAGCGATACGCCGTATCTCGGCAGTGTCGACGGGCACGCCCATCGCCGCCCACCACTCGGCAATTGAACGAAGATCTGCATTCGAAACGTTTTGAGGCATTGTGACACATGAATTAGCCGTTAAACCGTGTCCAGACTAGATACAGACTCACCATGATTGGGGAACAGCCGACATGGAATGGGAGACAGGGCAATGAGTGAACGCGAATCTATGGAATTCGACCTTGTGGTTGTTGGTGGCGGTCCCGCCGGACTGGCGGCAGCGATCCGAGCAAAGCAATTGGCGAATGAAGCTGGCGAAGAGTTGGAAGTCGTCGTTCTGGAAAAGGGCGGCGAAATCGGCGCACACATTCTTTCAGGCGTTGTGCTGGATCCCAAGGCACTCGATGAGTTGATCCCGGATTGGCGCGAGAGAGACGATAATCCGATTAAGACCGAAGTGGTTGCCGATACGTACAAATTGCTTGGTCCGGCAGGTTCTATGTCGATGCCGACCTTCGCGTTTCCTCCGTTCATGCACAATCATGGGTGCTTCACCGGCTCCCTCGCGAATGTCTGCAGATGGCTCGGTGAACGCGCCGAAGAGCTCGAAGTTCAAGTGTTCCCCGGTTTTGCGGCGTCAGAGGTCGTGTATGGTGAAGATGGTGAAGTTCGCGGTGTTGTCGCGGGCGTTATGGGGATTGCCGAAGATGGTTCCCAGAAACCAGACTACGAGCCAGGTATGGAACTGCTCGGCAAATACGTGTTCTTCGCTGAAGGTGCGCGTGGTTCGCTCACCAAAACGGTCAAAGCGAAATATGACCTCGAGAAAGACTCAGACCCGCAGAAATACGGAATTGGTCTGAAAGAAGTCTGGTCCGTACCGAAGGATCACCCAGAATTCCAAGCAGGATTTGTACAGCACACTTTTGGTTGGCCGGTGAAGGATAAGGACGGAAATGGCGGCGGTTTCCTCTATCACTTTGAAGAAGGTGGCGAGAATTATGTGTCCGTCGGATATGTTGTGCACCTGAACTATAAGAATCCTTGGCTCTCTCCGTATGACGAATTCCAGCGCTACAAGCACCATGACGACATCAAACGCTTTATCGAAGGCGGTAAGCGTGTTGCCTATGGCGCGCGAGCGATCACGTCCGGTGGGATGCAGTCGGTGCCGAAGCTTGCCTTCCCAGGTGGCGCGTTAATTGGCTGCTCGGCTGGTTTTGTGAACCTGCCGCGGATCAAAGGCACGCACAATGCGATGAAAACAGGCATGCTGGCTGCCGAAGAAGCAGTTTCAGCCATCCGTGCAGGACGTCAAAGCGACACGCTCGATAGCTACGAGACAGCATATGAGAACAGCTGGGTACAGACGGATCTTTCTCGGGTCCGCAATGTGAAGCCGTTGATGTCGCGTTATGGGACGCTTGTCGGCGCCGCGCTCGGCATGCCCGATATGTGGCTGCGCTATATGTTTGGTTTTGGCTATCTGACCACGCTTGGTCATAAGAAACCCGATCATGCGTATCTTAAGCCAGCGAATAAGTGCAAAAAGATCACCTATCCGAAGCCTGACAACGTCCTTAGCTTCGATAAGTTGACCAATGTGTCCTTCACCAACACCTACCATGCGGAAGATCAGCCCGTGCATCTCAAGCTGACGGACAGCGATTTGCAGAAATCATCCGAGCTCGATGTGTTTGGCGGCCCATCGGCCAGGTACTGTCCTGCGGGTGTTTATGAGTGGGTTGACGAAGATGGCAAAGCGCCGCGGTTTCAAATCAACTCGCAAAACTGCATTCACTGCAAAACCTGCGACATCAAGGATCCAAATCAGAACATCAATTGGGTGACTCCTGAGGGCGGCGGTGGTCCGGCCTATACTGTGACTTAGGTGACGAAAATGTCGTCGCCACAAGAGTATGAGTTTCGGCCGGCAGTGCTGAGTCCAACCCAGACCTGGGCTGTGACGGACGGCCACTTGATGCGCCGTGGCGGCAAGTCGGCGTTCTCAATCGCGTCAACGGACCGAGCCAATTGGGGTGATCTTGCCTATCGAGGGACCCGGAGCGCTTGGCTGCACCTTTCTTCTGGGGAGACCACGGTCAAGCTCAACTGTAATGACAATGGTTCTGGTGGTGATAGGGCCGTGTTTATAAAGCTCATCCTTGTTGTTTTGGACGAGCTCGAACGTGTCCAGCCCGACCTGCAGATCCATTACGACGGAGGCGGCGCATTCGGCCGAGCAATGTTCATTATCTCCATCATCGGGACGCTTGCCGGGATGGCTTGTATCGCCGCCGTGACCATGGGCAGTGTCGCTCAGAACGGCATAGTGGTGATCGGGGTTGGGTTGCTCTTGACGATTGGCATGGGCACTCTGGCCTGGACGTACCGCCCTTGGCAGGCGCCTCGGATTGCGCGACCAAGTGAGTTGCGCGAGCTGCTTTCCGCCCGAACGGCTTAGGCGTCCGTTTCGTGCGGTTGCATTCCCGCTCCGAGATGGGTGACGGCAATCCAAGAATTGGGGCGTTTGACCGCGAGTTTCGCGGCAGCGATTTCGGCGGCCTCCTGCGTGTCGTAGAGCGCGAAACACGTCGCACCAGAGCCGCTCATGCGAACAAGCCGACTTCCAGGTAGTTTTTTTAAGTCTTGCAGCACGTTGGCTATTGCGGGCACAAGCCGCTCTGCCGGGGCACCAAGGTCATTTCGGGTTTGCCTTTTTAGGAGTCTGATCAAGGCTTTCGGCGTCGGGCGGCGAAGTCGAATAGGAGGATGATCGAGCACCTCGACCGGCAATTGATCATAGGCTTGAAACACCGGCCCGGTAGGGCACTCGACCCCCGGGTTCACTAATACCGCCGGAAGCGTTGGCATCGCTTCCAAGGGAACGAAATTTTCTCCTTCACCCTGCATCAACCCTGGCCTGCTGTAGAAACAGGCGAGAACATCGCCCCCTAATTGCGGCGCGATTTGCTCGGCAGCGTGCCTGGCCGCAGGATCGCCAACCATTTTAACGATCAAACGCAATGCCGCGGCAGCGTCAGCAGATCCGCCACCAAGCCCGGCAGCGGCAGGGAGTGTTTTGGTCAACCGAAAGGCGAGCGTCGGGGCTTTTCCGTCGAGCGCATCATTCATTAAACGAGCGGCTTTCAAAACAAGATTGTCCTTGGCTAGTCCCGTTTGTTTTGCGAATGGTCCGTTGACGGCCAGGCTAAACGTTCCTGAGGGTTCAGCGCTAAGAATATCGGCGGCTTGCCCGTCAGCGAAGGTCACTAACGAAATCAAGTCATGCCGTCCGTTGGGTTTGACCGCGCCAACATGCAGAGACAGATTCACTTTCGCCGGAGCATAAGCGGTGAGCGCAGTCATGGCCTCACAAAAGCGGACGGTGGCTCATAAGAGCTGAGTTGGGCCGTCCCATGCTCCAGCTTCTTTGCAAACAGTTCCCGATCACGTTCGGTGCGGGCGTAGTCCAGTGCCCTTTGCCATTGATACCCCGCTTCGGTGTAGCGACCGGTCAGCCAATAGGCGTCTCCGAGATGATCTAGCACATGTGGATCTTGCGGTCGGAGCTCGACAGCGCGCTCCAAGTGAAACACCGCTCTGTCGTATTGGCCAAGCTTGTAGAGAGCCCAACCCAGGCTGTCAGTGATCGCGCCATCGTTTGGTGCGAGCAGCAGCGCGTTCTCAATCAAAGTCAGCCCACGCTCGAGATGAATGCCGCGATCAACCCAGCTGAATCCGAGATAATTGAGAACTTTTGGGTTGTTGGGATTTAAGCCAAGCGCCGTTTCCAAATCGTCTTGAGCGGGAGCCCAGAAACCGAGTTGTTCGCGCGCGCTGCCACGGGCAAAATAAATGCGCCAATCGTAATGGCCGTTCGCGGCGTCTTCATCGATGATTTCGGTGAGGACGGTCTCTGCTTCGCCAAGACGACCTGTTGTTTGGAGTAGGTCGGCCAATTGTACTTTAATGTTGCGGTCTTGAGTGGTCCGAAGGGTCTCACGCGCGAGCGCCAATGCGGCTTCCGCATTTCCTTCTCGAAGTTTCAACCAGGCCAACTGGCCTTGTGCATTGGTGTGGTAAAGCGAGCTTGGCGGAACTGTTCTAAGCAATTCGATGGCCTCAGTTCGCCGGTCAGACCGGTCAAGCATGTCAGCCCAAATCGTGCGAGCAGCGTCGAGTGATGGATCAAGGTGCAGAGCGAGCGCAAAGTAAACGCCAGCCACATCACTGCCATGGTCTTCTCCAAGCGCCGCAGCCATTGCGTATAGATAGAGTGCAATTCCTTCTTTCGTATCGAGCCTTTTGGGTAGCGCGACGTCGCCTTGTTCTAACTCTTGGGACAGGGCGCTCAAAGCAGGATGACGACCAACGGTTTCGCGAAACGAGCGCAGCCTTTGCTTTGCAAGGGTGGTGGCGCCATCCGCGGCAAACAACCTCGCTTCCGCTTCCACACCAATCGCAGTCCTTGCGCGCGCTTCCCAAAGCCGCGCAAGTGTTTCCTGTGCTGCATCGGTCTGGCCGTAATCGATCTGCATTCGCGCTGCAAACGTCTGTCCGAGACGGCTAAGGATTGGATCATTGCCCCCGGCCGAGGTCTGAGTCGCAATCGCGCTATCTGGATCGGTTGGCAGAAGCAACCATGCGGTCATGCCTTGAGCCAAAGTCTCGTGAAAATCTGACGACCAGTTTGACATAAGATGCAGGACCGCATCGCCATTATTGTCGTTTGCGACGGCATCCGTTGCGAGCACCAAGCGGGCCAAATCTGAGTCCCGCCGAGCATCATCGGGCAATCCCAAAGCAACCGTCTTCGCGCCGGCGACATCGCCGATCAAGAGCGCCGAGAAGATCGCCCGTTCCGTAATGACTGGATCCGCGAATGAAGATGACAAAACCTTAGCATATTGCCTCGCTGCGGTTTCCGGATCCTGTGTCAGCGCGGCATAGCGTGCAATCGCAAATTGCGAGTACGATCTCGCATCTGCGCGGATTTTGGTTTCAATTTCCGCGCGCTTCAGCGCACGCTCCGATGACGCCAAATTTGGTTGTGTCGCGCACCCAGAAAGCAAAAGTACGGTGACACCGGCAAGGGCAGGTCGCAATAGGTTCATTCGCAAAGTGGGCTCCTCCTGCCCGGGTGCCATCAGATGTCCTGACGGTCCACTTCTCCATCATCTTCCAAAGAAACATCCGGAAGGGGCCGCTTCTCCGGTGGCGGTCCCTGCAGGCCTTGTTCCAACTTTTCTATAATGCGCGCGCGTTCCTCATCTGGCGGGAATTCCTCGAGGGCGTTGGCCCAAGCGTCGCGCGCATCCTCTTTTCGATCCAAATGCCAATAGACATCCCCGATATGGTCTTCAATTTCCCAATTTCTGTTTGGTGCCAACTCCCGGCGGCTCAGCTCAATGTAGCGAAGCGCACCCTCGAGGTCCCCCATCTTGTACCGAACCCAACCAAAACTGTCGGCGATGTAGCTGTCATTTGGAGCCAATGCGACCGCGCGCGCCAGGACCTTGAACGCTTCCTCCAACCGGTCAGTGTGTAACACCAAAAAGTAGCCCAGCGTGTTCAGCATGTACGGATCGTTCGGACGCGACAAAGCTTCGGTGCGAAGGATTTCGAGCCCTTCTTCAATTTCACCGGCATCAGCTAGCGCATCCGCCAACGCCATTCTGCGGGCGTGGGTATCGTCGAGGCGACGCGCTTCGCGGGCATTGTTGAGGGCGAGATCAAATTTTGCGAATTGACCGTAGACAGCGGCGCTCATGCCGTGCGCGGTTGCCTTTTCAGCATCACTTTCTGCAAGCGAAGGCAGAACGGACGCAAGTTGAAGCGCGTCCTGGCGCTTCTCCATAAGTGAGTAAAGACCCATTGCGGCAGACGTCACGCTCAGTTTTTCGTCCGCAGCGGCGAGGTCCAAAGCTGTTTTCGATGCTGCATATGCATCATCGCGTCGGTCGAGGCGCAAAAGCGTCGCGGCTTCGGCAACTTTTAAGGCCGAGCTCGGATCTGGTGCGGTGCTCAGGACATGATACGCCGCGTCAAACATCGCTTGCTCGAACAAATCATCATAGACGGTGAGCCGTAAGTCTTCATTGTCCGGATCAATCAAGAGCGCCAATTGGTCAAACGCGCCTTTGGTTTCGTCATAACCTCGTATGCGTCCACCCATCATCGCCGTCGTCAATATTCTTTGATATGCAAGCGAGAGCGAGTAGTCGCCGAGTGCCCGGGCAAATCCAAAATTGAGTGACACGGATTCATCGTCTAGGCCGCGTCCGCTTTCCAAAGAAGCGATAGCGTCCGCATAACCGACGGCCTGCTCGGGCTCTGCGTTTGCCAGTTTACGGTACAAATCTTGGGCTTCGGCAATCCGTCCTTGCCGACGCAACAAAAGAGCGTGGCGCGCAATGACCAGACGCACATGTGAAAACACCAATCCTTGCGGATCAAAGTCATGCTCTGGCGCCACAATCTCCTGCGGCGTCATCGCGCTGTAAACGGCGAGTGCCTCGTCGATTCGCTCAAAGCCTTCGAGCATGGTCGCAAGGGACAAATCGCCAGTGAGGCCGGGTAAACGGCGAGACATTTCCCGGTGCGCCCGGATCGCCTGATTTGAATCACCCTTCAAGGCCAGAATCCATGCCTCTAAAAAGGCTGGCATTGGTGGCGCATCAGGGTCTTCAAGTGCTGGTTTTAGGGTTTCGAGCGCTGTTTCGAATTCACCCGCGGCTGCCTCATCAATTGACAGCACCATCGCCGCAAATGGGCTGACGTCGCCATCTTCAAGCGTTCTCGCACGGATCATGGTTACAAATGCGGCCATGTCCCCGGCTCGAACCGCATCAGATGGTTCGTCATAAGCTGCGGGCCCAACCGGATCGCCGGCTTCGTCTAGAACCGCAGTTCGAAGGGCTACGTCGGAGACGTACGCCATCAGTGCTTTGGATTGTTCCGCTTCTGCTTGAGCGGCGAGTATAGCCGGATCGACCACGGGTGGCGGAGCGGAGCTTGCGCAAGCCGCGATCAAAACTGCGCTGCTCGCAAACAACATTTGTGTACGTCTAATACTCATCATCACCGCGAATATTCCAGCTTATCGACATTGCAGCCCCAACATCGCCTGTCCAGTGGCTCCGACAGCTACTGTGAAGAAGTAAGTTTGATCGCACGTAAATCGATCAAATTTGCTTCACTCTGTGTGTTAATGGATCCGGTTGACGCAGTAATCGGTCAACTCTGTGAGAAGCTCGGCCCAAGGGCTTTCTGGTAGGGATCGCAGCGCGCTTCTCGCAAGATCAGCATATGCACGGGCTTCAGCAGCGGTCGCCTCGGCGGCGCCCGTGGATCGGATCAAATGGATTGCATGCGCAAGATCACCCTCTTTCTGAAGCTCGGGCTGTAGAGCACGATCCCAGAAAGCAATATCGTCGGCGTTCCCACGTCGTCTCGCGATGATAACGGGAAGAGTAACTTTTCCTTCACGGAAATCGTCGCCCACCGCTTTTCCAATCACAGAGGTCGTGCCGCCATAATCGAGCGCATCGTCGACGATCTGAAAGGCCAGCCCAAGATTGCGCCCATAGTCCGCCAGGGCATCGGCATGCTCTTCTGATCCTCCGGACAGCGCACCGGCGCGGGCCGCCGCTTCGAACAGTGCTGCTGTTTTGGCTTCGATAATAGCGAGATAATCTTCGGTCGGCAGATCGATCCGTCCGGCCGCAGCGAGTTGCCGAACTTCGCCTTCCGCGATCACGGAAGACGCGTGTGACAAAGTGCCGAGAATGGCCAGGCTGTCTGTCTCGACCATCAACGTAAAGGCGCGGGCGAAAAGAAAATCACCGACCAGAATGGAGGCTGAGTTGCCCCATAGCTTTTTGGCAGCTTTGCGCCCCCGCCTTAGATCGCTGTCATCCACGACGTCGTCGTGCAGCAAGGTTGCGGTATGGATGAACTCGACCGCCGCCGCCAGTGCGTGCGTCGCTGGTCCTGCGGATCCAACCGCATATGCGGAGGCGAGCGTGATCATTGGCCTTAAGCGCTTGCCGCCTGAGGAGACGATGTATCCTGACAAATCGGGGATCACCGCAACGGGGCTTGCCGCGCGTTCGCGTAGCAAGACCTCCGTCGCTTCTAGATCCGAAGCAAGTCGCGACTGCATACGCTCGATCGCTGTTTCTGCCTTTGAGGCAATTTTTGTTTCTGCAGTGGCTCTCACAACTTTGTCCTATTCCACTTTTTTGTGGCTTTCCATAAGAATAATCCAAATCGTGATCTGGCAAATGTGGTCGCGCGCCGCATGCAGATATAATCGGAGTTAGTCATGGAAGTTGTGTTTCGCACCAATGACGCTGTCAAATTGTCATACATCCGACATTTGCTCGCAGAGGCGGGCATTGAAGCTTACGTGCTGGACGAGCACACAGCCTACATCGATGGTCGAGGTCCGATGGTACCGATGCGCGTGACGGTGAAAGAAGAAGACGCGGGGCGCGCGCGGCACGCTCTGCGTGAGTTGGATCAGGACGGATGACCACGCCAATCCTTGAGACGACGCGCGATGCGTTTCTGGGCGGTCGTGTCATCGTTCACCAACCCAAAACGGGGTTTCGGGGAGGAACCGACAGCGTCTTGCTGGCGGCGGCGATCAATTCAGAGCAATGCGGACAGGCTTTAGAGTTTGGTTGTGGAAGTGGTGCGGCCCTGCTTCCCGCCGCTTGGCGCGCTCCGAATCTCAGTTTCACCGGTATGGACAAAGACCAAGATGCGCTGCAGCGGGCGGTTCGAGGTGTCGAAGAGAATCGGCTCATGGACCGCGTTCGTTGTCTCTGCGAAGATGCGGCTGCACTGCCGTCCGGTTTTGCGGGCCAGTTTGATTTGGTTTTTTCCAACCCACCTTTCTTTGAGGCGCGGCGGACTGAACCGCCTGGGCCCGGTAAGCATGATGCGTATCTTGAAAGCATCAGCTTGGAGGCTTGGATCAGGGCCATGCTCTTTTGTCTCCGCCCCAAAGGGACTTTCTTGATCCTTCACCGAGCCGCCGAGCTGGCTCGGATATTGGCCGTTCTCGAACCTTTAAGCGGCGAGATTGCCGTCGCACCGATTCGCTCTTATCCGGGCGGCGACGCAAAACGGGTGATTGTTCGCGCCCGAAAAGGACTCCGACGCGGTCCAATGCGCCTGCTAAGCGGGGTCGATCTCTACACGCAGAAGGGCGGCGATCGGTCAAAAACTATGGCCGCCATTGCCGGTGAAGGCGTTGGATTGGACTGGAGCCAGGACTGATCGTCAGTTGCACGGATGCTGGCAAACCGCTACCGCACGACAAACACGTCAATGAGAACGCTATGTCTGCTCCAAAGCTGAAACCAAAACCGGCATCGTTTCAGGACCTCATCCTGAGGCTACAAGCTTATTGGGCTGCACAAGGGTGCGCCATATTGCAGCCCTATGACATGGAGGTTGGCGCCGGCACTTTGCATCCCGGAACCGTTTTGCGCGCGCTTGGCCCTGACGAATGGCGCGCAGCATATGTTCAGCCCTCGCGGCGCCCAGCCGATGCACGTTATGGCGAGAATCCAAATCGTCTGGGGCACTATTATCAGTTCCAAGTTATTTTGAAGCCGAACCCGCAAGACCTTCAGGACTTGTATTTGAATTCTCTCTACGAGATTGGTATCGACCCACTTTTGCATGACATTCGGTTTGTGGAAGATGACTGGGAAAACCCAACGGTTGGCGCCTGGGGCTTAGGCTGGGAAGTCTGGTGCGACGGGATGGAAGTCAGTCAGTACACTTATTTTCAGCAGGTCGGCGGCTTGGATGTCTTTCCAGTTTCCGGTGAATTGACCTACGGGCTGGAGCGATTGGCCATGTACGTCTTCGGCGTAGAGAACGTCTATGACTTGCCGTTTAATGCACCGGATAGTCCCGTGCCTCTGACATATGGTGACGTCTTCCTAGAAAATGAGCGGCAGCAATCTGCGTTTAATTTCGAGCACTCTGACGTCGATATGTTGCGACGCTGGTTCGAAGATTGTGAGGCGCAGTCTAATCTGCTGCGCAACGCTGAAAAGCCGCTGCCTGCGTATGATTTCGCTTTGAAAGCCAGCCATGTTTTCAATCTGATTGATGCACGTGGCGCGATCAGTCCAACTGAACGCCAGGCCTATATTGGGCGCGTTCGTGACTTGGCGCGGGGCGCGGCCGAACAATGGGCAGAGCAGCAATCTGCGTCATAATCAAACCGTGGAGAGACGAAGGAGAGGACGATGAGTGACCAACCCAAAATTGGTGGACGGGAACCAATCCCGGTCGATGTCGAAGAGGGCAAACTCTATTGGTGGTGCACATGTGGCAGGTCCGCCAGTCAGCCCTTTTGCGACGGCTCTCACAAAGAAACAGACTTCGTTCCACAGGGTTGGGAAGCGCCAAAGACCGGAAAGGTCTTTTTCTGCGCCTGTAAGCGCACGGACAAGTCACCGCTTTGCGATGGTGCCCACAACCAGCTCGACGCGGAGTAGCCATTTCGGCTATCGCGTGTGACGGAGTCGCCACGGGCACTTGAACCGCTTGGCCCGACAGCCTAAGCCGCGACCAATTAATGCTAAGCGACATGTTTAACGATGCCTGACTTACTTCTGGAACTGTTCTGCGAAGAAATCCCGGCCCGCATGCAAGCGCGCGCGGAAGCGAATTTGAGCGCGGCAATCAGCGATCGGTTGCAGGCTGCGGGGCTTGCGATCGGTGAGGTCAGGTCGTTTTCCGGCCCGCGTCGACTGTCCGTGGTTGTGAGCGATATTCCGGCGCGATCACAGGACACAGTTGAAGAGAAGAAAGGCCCGAAAGTGGGTGCACCCGAAAAGGCCATTGAAGGCTTTATGCGCGGCGCACAGCTGACCGACATTTCCCAGGCCGATATCCGGAGCGATCCAAAGAAGGGCGATTTCTATGTCGTTTCGAAACGGATTGAGGGTCGCACAACGGCAGACATCATTGCGGAACTGGTCCCAGACATCGTGACCGGATTCCATTGGCCGAAATCAATGCGGACGGGGCGTGGCACGATGCGTTGGGTGCGCCCGTTGCAACGCATTTTGTGTCTGTTTGACGGCGCGATTGTTTCGTTTGAGGTCGATGGCATTGCCAGTGGTGACATGACTGAAGGCCATCGTGTGCATGGCCGTGGCCCTTACCAGATCTCCGGCCCCGACGACTATGTCGCAAAACTCTCAGGGCCGGGGCATGTCTGCCTTTCTCGGGATGAGCGCAGGTCGCGTATTGCGACACAAGCGGCCGACACTTGCGCCGCAAACGGGCTGGAATTGATTGAAGATGCCGGCCTGCTGGAAGAGGTTGTGGGCCTCGCAGAATGGCCCGTTGTGTTGCTTGGCGATATGGAGCCTGGTTTCCTCGATCTCCCGCCAGAAGTCATACAGCTTTCCATGCGGACTCACCAAAAGTACTTTTCCGTCAATGATGTAAAGACGGGCGAATTGGCCGCGAAGTTTGTGGTTGTCGCCAATATCGAAGCGAGCGATGGCGGTAAGGCAATTGCCGCCGGGAATTCCCGCGTGCTGTCAGCACGTTTGGAAGATGCGCGTTTCTTCTGGGACAATGACAAAAAGGCCGGTCTCGACGCGATGGCGCCGAAGCTGGAACGGCTCGAATTCAAAAAAGAGCTTGGCAGCATGGCTGATAAGGTCGAGCGCGTTGCCACGCTTGCCCGCGAACTCGCGCCGTCTGTTGGCGCCGACCCCAATCTGGCCGAACGGGCAGCCCGCCTCGCCAAAGCCGACCTGGTGTCTGAAATGGTCTACGAGTTTCCCGAGCTACAGGGCGTGATGGGAAGCTATTACGCGAAGGAGGCCGGAGAAGATTCTGCGGTCGTCACCGCAATTGCCGAACACTACAAGCCGCAAAGTCCGTCGGATGCTGTGCCATCTGGGCCGGTCAGTGTCGCTGTCGCCTTGGCGGACAAACTGGACACGCTGGTTGGCTTCTGGGCCATTGATGAGAAGCCGACCGGATCAAAGGATCCGTTCGCCTTGCGCCGCGCCAGTCTAGGCGTTGTTCGGATGATTTTGGAGCATGAGCTACGGTTGCCGATTCGGTCGGTAGCGCAGACGGCGCGCTTCGAAGTTTCTGGCGCATATGCGGACGTGAACGAACTCACCAGTTTCTTCGCCGACCGCCTCAAACAGCACCTGCGAGACCAGGGCGAACGCCATGATCTGATTGATGCCGTTTTTGCGCTGGGAGAAGATGACCTCGTCTTGATCGTGAAGCGGGTGCAAGCGCTGGGACGCTTTCTGGCGAGTGATGATGGCGCCAATCTGCTCGCCGGTTACAAGCGCGCGGCTAACATCCTCAAAGCGGAAGAGAAGAAAGGCTGGGAAGCCGGGGCGTCTGTGAATAGCGATTTGATCGCATCAGGTCCGGCTGCGGAGCAAGCTCTGTTCGCCGCCATCACCAAAACCGATGCCGAAGTCTCACCGGCATTGGCCGAAGAAGACTTCACTGCCGCGATGACAGCTCTCGCCAACTTGCGTGCGCCGCTCGACACCTTCTTCGAGGCCGTCATGGTCAATGATGACGACCCGGCTGTTCGGAGCAACCGTTTGGCGTTGCTCGATCAGATGCGAAACGCCGTCCAGCAGGTCGCCGATTTCGGTCAGATTGAGGGCTGATCATGTTGGCACTTCGTCCGAACTGCGAGCTTTGCGACAAAGACTTGCCGCCAGATAGCAGCGAGGCCATGATTTGCACTTATGAGTGCACGTTTTGTGCGGGCTGCGTCGAGCATGTGTTGGAGAATGTCTGTCCCAATTGCGGTGGTGGATTTGTCCCACGTCCGATCCGACCAAAGCAGGCCAGACGCGTTGGCGTTAGCCTTGTCGACCAACCGGCCTCTCTGAAACGCGTGAACACGCGTTACACTGAGGCAGAGCTGCGCGCCTTTGCGGACGCGACCAAAGACATACCGCCTGAGGAACGTTGAGTCGTGAAAACGCCCAAAACGGCACCTGTTTTGCTTTCGTGTCCTTATCACCTTGCATACGCACGGCGACGGACGGTAAAAGGCGGGGCTTTGAGCCTGACGCAGATCTGACTGAGAGGGAGAGATGGCAATGCCTGATACGGCGCAGACACAGACCAAATGGGTGTATTCCTTTGGTGGCGGCGGTGCCGATGGTGATGCTTCACTCCGAAATCTGCTCGGCGGAAAAGGGGCCAATCTTGCGGAGATGGCGACGCTTGGACTGCCCGTGCCGCCCGGATTTACGCTGACCACAGATGTCTGCAATGCCTATTACGACCACGACGAGACCTATCCGGAAGGCGTGGTCGAGCAGGTCGATGACGCGCTAAAAGTGCTCGAAACAAAATCTGGCAAAACGTTTGGCGACCCGGCAAACCCGCTGCTCGTTTCAGTCCGGTCTGGTGCGCGCGCCTCGATGCCGGGTATGATGGATACCGTTCTCAATCTCGGCTTGTCGGAAGTCACGGTGCAAGGTCTTGCCGAACGCGCCGGCGCACGGTTCGCTTATGATTCCTATCGCCGGTTTATTCAGATGTACTCGAATGTCGTGATGGGCATGCCGCACGATTCATTCGAGTATATTCTCGATGATTACAAAGAGCGGAAAGGCTATGATCTCGACACAGAGATGACGGCTGAAGACTGGCAGAGCATTGTCGCGCAGTACAAAGCGGCGGTGAATGATGAGCTGGGCAAGCCGTTCCCGGACGATGCGCGCGAACAGCTCTGGGGTGCGATTACTGCGGTCTTCGGCAGCTGGATGAATGACCGCGCCATCCTTTACCGCAAGCTCAATGACATTCCTCAGGCCTGGGGAACCGCCGTCAATGTTCAGTCTATGGTGTTCGGCAATATGGGCGAAACGTCCGCAACGGGGGTGGCGTTCACGCGTGATCCGTCGACGGGCGACAAAATCTTTTACGGCGAATATCTTACAAATGCCCAAGGCGAAGACGTCGTTGCTGGCATCCGAACGCCCGCACCAATTTCGCGCGAACGTGTGCAAGAATTGAAGTCCGATGAAGCGTCTCTCGAAGAGGTGATGCCAGATGTTTATGAAGAGCTTGTCGCTGTCGCAAACACTTTGGAAGCGCACTATCGTGATATGCAGGACATTGAATTCACGGTCGAAGATGGTCGGCTCTACATGCTGCAAACCCGCAATGGCAAACGTACTGCGGGTGCGGCGCTCAAAATAGCGGTCGACATGGCTTGCGAAAAGCTGATCACTGAGAACGAAGCCGTGCTGCGTTTAGAGCCCAGCCAGCTCGACCAGTTGTTGCACCCGACAATTTCCGAAGATGCCGTTCGCAATGTGATTGTATCAGGTCTTCCAGCAAGTCCCGGAGCGGCTGTTGGCGAAGTCGTCTTCGATAGTGATGAAGCAGCGCATTTGGCGGAAGCGGGACGCGCGGTCATTCTTGTCCGTGTTGAGACCAGTCCCGAAGACATTCATGGCATGCATGCAGCCAAAGCGATCGTCACAGCACGTGGGGGCATGACTTCACACGCCGCTGTTGTAGCGCGCGGCATGGGGCGCCCCTGCGTTTGTGGCGCAGGGCAACTGCAAATCAATGCCGCGGAAGGCACATTCTCGGTTGGAGATAAGACGTATCGCAAAGGCGACGTGATCACTGTCGATGGCGCTGCAGGAGAAGTGCTTTCGGGCGCGGTTGATATGCGCCAGCCTGACTTGTCCGGCGATTTTGGGCTGCTCATGGAATGGGCCGATCGAGTCCGCCGACTCAAAGTGCTGACGAATGCAGAAACGCCAGCCGACGTTCAGACCGCGAGTGATTTCGGCGCCGAAGGTATTGGCCTGTGTCGGACCGAACATATGTTCTTTGATGCAGACCGGATCCCTGTTGTCCGCTCAATGATTTTGGCCGGAAATGAAGATGGTCGTGTCGCCGCGCTCAGCAAATTGCTGCCAATGCAGCGATCTGATTTCGTGGAGATATTCCGGATCATGCAGGATCGTCCATGCACGATCCGGCTGTTGGATCCGCCATTGCATGAATTCATGCCGCACACAGAGCACGACATGCAGGACGTTGCGGACGCATCAGGCATTGGCGTTGAAAGCATTCGCGCCAGTGTTGAAGCATTGCATGAGAGCAATCCAATGCTCGGTCACCGGGGCTGTCGTCTCGGCATCAGCTACCCAGAAATATACGAGATGCAGGCGCGCGCCATATTTGAAGCGGCGATCGCGGTGCTCAAGGAAACCGGCAAGCCGCCAGTGCCCGAAGTTATGGTGCCATTGGTTGCGACCCGGCGCGAGCTAGAAATCCTCAAAGGCGTGATCGACAAAGCTGCCGAGGCAGTCTTTTCTGAGACCGGCGAACGTATCGATTACCTGGTCGGGACGATGATTGAGCTGCCACGAGCTGCGCTACAGGCTGGACAGATTGCCGAATACGCTGAGTTTTTCTCATTCGGTACAAATGATTTGACGCAAACCACGCTGGGTATTTCGCGGGATGATGCAGGTCGTTTCTTGAGTGCTTATGAGAGCCACGGTGTCTATGAAAAAGACCCGTTTGTGACGTTGGATCAAGTCGGCGTTGGCGAACTCATCAAGATCGCGAAAGAACGCGGTAGGGCAACGCGGGAATCTTTGAAACTCGGCATTTGTGGGGAACACGGTGGTGATCCCGCATCGGTTGAGTTCTGCGAAGAGGTGGGTCTCGATTATGTATCCTGCTCGCCATATCGGGTGCCGATTGCCAGGCTCGCAGCGGCTCATGCGGTGCTTAAGGCGCGCCCTTAAGCCAACAAAAAGCCGAAATCAGCTTCAATTTTCGTGTTGCTGTGCAGCAACAGGTGGATTCAGCGGGAATCCGGCTGGCCGCAATATTGCATAGATTAAACCGCAATAGAATCGGAGGCTTGGTCCATTAATCAGCGTACACCTTGCGCTTCATCCGAGGTTCAGCAGCGCTGAGCTACCGGAAAATCGAGATGAATTTTCAGTGAGAATGATTGATTCATCAGGGATTGCGCAAATATGAACGCACTATCGAATGATGTACTGGGTGAAAATAGGGCGAGACGCCGAGTCTGTTAAAGAACTGAACAGGCACAAACGGCGTCCAAAAGACCGAAGGAAGCGACGAATAATGGTGGGAGCCAAACCCCATTCACAGAGGGGTGCGGTCACGCTGGCGTCGATTAAGCGCTGGTGGGCATCGCAAACCCTGGAGAAACAACGGACGGCGCTGGGCCGGACCGCGGTTGCTTCCTGTGCGTTTGGTTTTCTCGCCGTCGGCATGCCGATGTTGTCTGCGGTCAATGAAACCCAAATCGATGATCAGCGATTGCGCGCATACAGCGCGAAATTGGCGCACTCCGACGATCCAAGCCGAGAGCTCCGTACAGACCCGAATACATCCCGCTTATTTGAGCATGAATGGCTTCGTTCGGTGGAGTACTCGCTTGAGAGAGATCCCGGCTCAGCGCTGAATAGATTTGCAGCGCTGGAACGTGACCGCGCCGCTTTGAAGGGCTTGAAGAGTTTTGAGACGGTGCACATGTCGCGCGCCGAAGACATGCGCAAACAGACGCAGTGTCTATCTGAGGCCATCTATTACGAGGCCCGAAGCGAACGCACCTCGGGTCAGTTGGCCGTGGCGGAAGTTATCATGAACCGTGTGAAGGACCATCGCTACCCAAACACGATCTGTGATGTCGTCTATCAAGGTGCGACACGGACGACGGGTTGCCAGTTTACCTTCACTTGCGATGGGGCGATGGCAAAAACGCCGCGCGGTACGCGTTGGGACAAAGCGCAAACAATTGCGAGCCATGTGCTCATGGACCTCAACGAGAAGAAGACCGGTGGCGCGACGCATTATCACGCGACTTATGTCAATCCTGTTTGGAATTCCGGGCTAATCCGCACACAACGAATTGGTACGCACATCTTCTACCGTTTCCCGCGCGGGGGAGAATGGGCGACCGCGAGCGCTCGTCAACGCGCACGTGTTGCGCAGCCGACGCCGGCGGTCACGACGATCACGCCTGAAGCGACTGCACCGGCACGTGATCTCACCACGGTGCGGACCACAGCAGATCTTAATGCAGGTCAGCGGCTTGAGCTTGTCAAAGCGGTCCCTACTCAGGGTAGCGTTGTGGAAACCCAGGACGAAACGGCCGTTTCGAAAGTAAAGGTTGAAGCCTCTTAGCGATTTCTTGCTGAGCTTTAGAGATCCATTCCAACATCGAAATTTGGCGCAGAGTGCGTGAGCGCGCCGACTGAGATAAAGTCGACTCCCGTGGCTGCAACACTCTTGACGGTTTCGATCGTAATCCCACCGCTTGCTTCTGTCGTACATTGACCCGCGACGATGGAGACGGCCTGCCGTAGTGTGTCCGGCGGCATATTGTCCAACAGCACAGCATGCGGCTTGTAAGGAAGCGCTTCTTCAAGTTGGGCGAGCGTGTCCACTTCAATTTCGATCATCCTCAAATGACCGGCATAGTCATGTGCACGTTGCAGTGCCTCTGCGATCGATCCACAGGCGGCAATGTGATTGTCTTTGATCAGGATCGCGTCATCCAAACCATAGCGATGTGATGTGCCCCCGCCGCATCGTACGGCGCGTTTTTCAATTGCGCGCAAGCCAGGTGTGGTTTTGCGCGTGCAGACTATTTGCGTCGGCAATCCATCCATGGCGTCCACATAGGTCCGTGTCAGCGTCGCAATGCCGGACATCCGTCCAACAAAGTTTAGCATCGGGCGCTCCGCCATTAGAATCGAGCGGGCCGCACCGGAGAGTCGGGCAACCACATCGCCGGCGACGACTTGCTCACCATCCCGCTTCAAAACTTCGAGATTAACCGCAGGGTCGACAAGGCGCAGCACATAGCTTGCCGCGTCGAGCCCTGCTATTGAACCGATGTCCCGCGCCTTGATCTCGGCGACAATCTGGGTGCCGGGCGCGATGGTGGCATCGGTTGTCAGATCGCCGGCGCGACCAAGGTCCTCGCTTAGCGCTAGCCGGACTATGGGGTCCAAAACAATATCTGGAAGCGGAGGAGGAAGCAGCGACATTAAACGGTCTCATTGGCAGTTTGAAAGGCCGGCTCGGAATACACAAACGTCCGGTGCGCGGCCGATTTGGTCTCGGGGAAATCAGCGCGGTAGTGTCCACCCCGGCTTTCTTGGCGCTGCAAAGCGCCTTGCGTAATCAGCTTCGCGGCGATCAGAGGGGTCGCTGGCCCGATGGCGTCAATCCATTCGTCAATGTGGTTTTGCGTGCGCCGCAATCCGTCTTCGCTCCGGACAACACCGCAATGCTCAGCCATGACCCGTCGAAGCGCAACCATTGTGTCCGTCGGCACGCGGTCCGGCACGTATCCGACCGCCGCGCCTGGCCGGTTGAGCGATCCATCCCGCAATCGATCGGCTATGCGCGCAGCCATAACCACAGCTTCAAGCAGTGAGTTTGAGGCCAACCTGTTCGCCCCATGCGCGCCCGTGCTTGCGCATTCGCCGCAAACGCTGAGCCCAGCTAAACTGGCCCGTCCCCATAAGTCCGAGAGAATTCCGCCCATATGGTAATGCATCGCCGGTGCAACCGGAATGGGTTGCTCTATCGGATTGAAACCAGCCGCCTGGCAGGCGGAGAAGACTGTGGGGAAGTGGCTTTCGATGCGATCGGAAAGCGCCTCCCTTGTGTCCAGGAAGACCCGCCGTTCCAGACTAATTTCAGTGTGAATTGCGCGGGCAACTTCGTCTCGCGGTGCAAGCTCGCCCTTTGGATGATACCCCGACATAAAGGCGTCGCCGGCATCGTTGATCAGGATGGCGCCCTCGCCGCGCAATGCCTCCGTTGCGAGGGGCGCTGGGTCTTTGCCGACATCCATCGCGGTTGGGTGGAATTGTACAAATTCTGGGTCTGCGATCACGGCACCACATTGGTGCGCCATGGCGAGTGCGTCTCCGCGTGCTTCGGGCGGGTTTGTGGTGACGCGAAACAGACCTCCGCTCCCGCCAGTGCAAAGCACAGTTTCGGCGGCCGTTAGGGTCGATTGCCGACCGTGACGATCGGTCAGTATCGCGCCTGAAATCGAGCCGCCCTCATCTTGCAGTAACGCCGTTGCCCGAGCGTATTCTATCAGTTCGATATGGTTCGCCAGCCTGACTGCTGCTGTGAGTGCCCCCATAATCGCTTGCCCGGCAAGATCGCCTGCCACTCTGGCCACTCGCGGGTGAGAATGTGCCGCCTCTAATGATAGAGCGAGGTGACCATCCTTGGTCCTGTCGAACGGCACGCCAAGCGCCAACAGATCTCGGACTCGGTCCGAACCGTCCTCGGCAATCATTCTCGCTACGACAGGGTCCACCAGCCCAGCACCGGCTGCGATTGTGTCTGCGGCATGTTGCTCCGGGCTGTCTTCTGGGTGAAGCGCTGCGGCCAATCCGCCTTGTGCCCAAGTCGACGAGGCGGCTTCGCCGATCGGAGCAGGTGAGACGATGGTGCATCTACGCGGGGCAAGGCGCAGCGCTAAGAACAGTCCCGCCAAGCCCGCGCCAATGATAAGAATGCGCTCTTGGGTGGAGTTTGCGCCGGCTCTATACATTTGTGTTTTGGCCAGCCGGCTCATGAAATGCTGCCTTCAGCGCGGCGCCATTCCGCCGGATTTGTTGGCCCAAAGCTCACCAGCACACCATATAGCCGATCGGGTTCTGCGACCGTAAGGCTGAAATTGTCTGGGAAATAATATTCGCTTTCGAAGCCATTGACGAATTCGACAATCGTGCAACGGACCGAAACCTGATTGCCAAACACGGTCGCTTTGCAGTCTTGTCGAACGAGATAGTCTTCGGGCAGAGACGCACAGCTTTGCCGTGCGGTCAGTTCACCCGCAAACGCATCGCCTTCGACGCGCTCAAAGAAAGCCGTACCGCCAAAGGTACAGTCCGATTGAATCATCGCTTCAAACGTCCATTGGCCTGCGAAATTGAATTCGGTTTCGGCCGTCGCGTTCGGACTCATCGCAAGCAAAGCTGTTGCAGCAGCCAGACCCATTCGCATCACGAAATGCCTTCTTCCGAACGACGAAATTGCACGGGTGCTGTCGCGGCCGAAACCAACGCACCATACATCAGATCTGAACTTTGAACGGTCAGCGAGAAATTGTCCGGAACATAGAAAAGGCCCTCGAACTTCTTTTCGAGCATTTTCTCAATCTCGGAGCGTATTGAAACTTGGTTTCCAAAGCGTCGCGCCTGACAGGTTTGCAGCACAACACTGCGGCCCCACATTGAACAAACCTCAACAGCTGTCAGCTCGCAGGTGTATAGCCCTGGTTCGGGATGCTCTCCAAGTCGCATCGTGCCGGTCATCAAGCAGGCGCCATCCCGATACGGTTTTGTCTGAAAGGTCCAGGAGCCAAGCACGTCGACAGGATCCGATGCTTTCGCAACTGGAAAACTGGATACAAGCAACGCTGCAATGCATGCGAGAACAAACTGCCGGATCATTCCAAACTCCTTTCGCTAGACTCTTGCGAGCCTAGCGCGAGCATTGGGGCAACGGGAAGGCCTCACGAAGGTGAAAATACTTCAATGTCCATTGGCGCCAAACCTGTTTCAAAAGCGAGTGGCGTTGTCATTTTCGGCAAATCCAACATCGCATCAATCGCGGCTTTGGCGCGCAAACGAACGGTTTCCTCAATCTCAACCACGTGCTTGCCTTCGACCAAGCAATCATAGATGTTCTCGAGCGTAATCCGCTTCATGTGCGGGCACAGATTGCACGGCCGAACAAAGTCAACATTCGGATTTTCTGAGGCAACATTGTCGCTCATAGAGCACTCGGTTAGCAGGACCACTTTGGCGGGTTGACGCTCACTGACATAATTTGCCAATGCTGAGGTCGAACCAGCGAAGTCAGCTGCTTCGAGTACCTCCGGTGGACATTCGGGGTGTGCCAGGATCATGACGCCGGGATGCGCTTCACGAAGCTGATCGACATCATCTGCGCTAAACAATTCATGGACCTCACAAGCGCCAGGCCAAGTAATGATACGAATGTCAGTCTGCGCTGCGACGTTTTTGGCAAGATACTGGTCCGGAACGAGGACAACAGTATCCGTATTCCACTCTTTTGCGATGGCTTCCACGACCTGTGCTGCATTCGAACTTGTGCAGGTAATGTGGCACTCAGCCTTCACATCTGCTGTTGTGTTAACATAAGTCACAACAGGATAGTCAGGGTAACGCTGTTTGATCAGCGCAACATCCTCGCCCGTAATCGACGCCGCCAACGAGCAACCCGCCTCTAGACTTGGGATCAAAACAGTTTTGTCTGGCGCGAGTATTTTCGACGTCTCGGCCATGAAGTGGACACCGGCTTGGACGATAATGTCTGCATCAACGTTCGCTGCTTCGCGAGCCAATTGCAAACTGTCACCTCGAAAATCACCAACCAAACGGAAGATATCTGGCGTCATATAATTGTGTGCGAGGATAACAGCGTTCTTCTCGACCTTTAGTTTGTTGATCGCAGCGACGAGAGGCGCGACCGCGGGCCACTCCATGGGCGTGATAAAATCGGCAACTTCGGGATAAAGCGCATCGGTTTCGGCCTTAACGTCTTCCGAATAGGATAAGTTCCGGGCGTCAATCAGGTCTGTCGCGCGTTTCGGTGTAGGTGTAGGACAGCCAACACTCGCATCGATTAATCTCGCCATGTTTCCTCCTTCTGCTCAATGTGAGCATTATTGGAATGCAAAACGAGGTCTCCCCCGAATCTCTACCTAGAAATCATGCGTTTTGCTTAGTTTGAGCAAAAGATATAGGGCATCAGCCCGGTATTGGCAAGGCTCAAAGACGCCTCTCAGCGCTCAAGGGCGTTCTGTTAACCACTCGTTTACCAAAAAACACTTGCATTGGAACAAAACAGGAATAGAAAGGAGAGCAGAACGCAAGGGGAACAAAATGCTACAGTCTTTTAGAGGTCAATCTGGTCGTGCCTATCGGTTTAATCGCGTTGATGTAGACGCTCCATGGGCGTCTGAGACCGGGGTCGCATTGTTTGCAGCGCGTGGGCCATATGGCTGGCGGATCGTTCGTCTTGTTGGCTTGAACGGGCAGCCGCACAATGTCCAGCCTGTCTGGGCGTTTGCGGACGCCCAGCGATATGGAGCAACGGCAGTCTTCGTCTGCCGCGTCAGCGAAAGTTTGAAGCGGGTCGAAATCTTTGAAGATCTGGAAGCTGGGCTCAATCCTGTGCTTGGAACAGATACTGAAACGCTTGCGGCACCAACGCGGCTGGCTGCTTAGGCGAGCATCGCCTTAAGGCGCACCGAGTTGAGCTTCGTACCAAGATTCAACGTCAGCCACGAGCATGTTATACGGACGGTCTCCGTCGCTGAGAACAATATTGCCGAAGTCTGACTCTGAGTAAGTGTCCGAAAGAATAGCCTGAGCTCGAACGCGCAAAGACGCAATCCTCCGCGCACCAATCTGCCGCGCGGTGAACTGTCCCGGTGTGCCCGCAATATATCTCACCGCGCTTTGCGCGATGGGTTCAGACAGCAAGGCTTGATTCATTAGGTATTCCGCGGCGGCATCAGCCGTCCAGCGTTCAATATGAATGCCGGTATCTACCGTAGCGAGCGCCGCCTCAACCAAAAGCCAGTGGCGCCACGCGGCGACCTGCAATGGATCAAGTCGGCCCTGTTCGGCCACAAGTCTTTGTTGGTCCGATGCCCATCCGGCGCGAAGCGCTGGGCTCGAGATTAGGGCGCGGACGGGGCTCCGGCCTGCAGAGGCAAGTGTGGCATCAGCGAGCTCGGTATCCGGTTGGTGAAACGCTCGCGACAAGAGTAACGCCTTCAACCAACTGGGCCAAAGCTCCAATTGCTGCGCGTTGATGACGAGTAGATTGGGCCGCGACCCGTCGACTGCGCGCGGTTTAAGTGCCACTCCGAAGACTGAAACAAGATCCTCGTCGAGAGCGCTGCGTTGGGTCAGTTCGCTCGGCACAAACAGCGTTTCTGTCTCTACGTCGTCGGAGGCGAATACGAGTTCCAGCAACTCCTGCGACACTGGTGAAGCGGCAGTGGCGTCGGTGTCAGACTCTTGCTCAGCGATCGGAAGTAGGGGATCCAGGGCCCTGTCAAATGCCAACCGTTCGGTTTGTGCATGGGTTAGGTTTTCTTGATGCAGAGTTGCGAGGTCGTCGGGCAATTCGCTGACCCGCCAACTTAGAAACGATCGATACAAATCCCGTTCGCTTTGTTGCACCCACAACCCAGGCTGAGCTGGAGCCACTTGCAGCAAGTCCTCGAGCGTTGCGGATAGATCTGCATAGGCAGACCGCAAATCCTGCTCAATGATCAGGTCTGCTTCCAGCAAAAGGCGTTCACGTGCCAATGCATCAATTGCGGTGACACTCAGCATGAGATTTTCAAGATCGCTGATCACGTTGTTCAATGTCGGTGAGGTGTCAGACAGCAACGCATCGACCAATGTTTTTTGCTGCTGCAGAAGAGTGCGGGGGGCAACAATCCCGCTTTCAGCATCGGCCATCAGGCGGCGCTTTGTGTCGGCAACTGCGCCGGCGAGCGCCGCGAGGCGTGCAACAAAAGCTTCAGCATCAGCCAATGTCGCTACGCGGTGGGTGTTTGATAAAAGGTCGAGCCCCGAGATCCAGACACCGCCAAACGGGTCCATCGCGAAGGGCACCGTGTCCCATAGGCTCAATCGCCCATGACCAACCGCCTGCAGTTCTGCCAACCGAACATAAGCATCTGTTGTCACGACTAAGTCCCGCGCCAAAGGGTGCTCGATTGGCAAAACCGGACGTCGGCCCAACTGCTCGAGCAGATCGAGCCGGAGCAAGCGTCCACGCTCAAAGCCGGCTTGCGAGTAATCAGAAAACCGTGCCTGATGATTGTCACCCGCATAGGCAGAGAGACCGGTTTCTGAAGCCGTATCTGGGGCCCAAACCATTTCTGTACGGACGGTGTCTTCGAGCAGGGTCGTGGCTTGCCGAAGCCGTTCACTGGTGACGCGAGGTTCGTTGGGCGAGGGGCCGCACGCCGCCAGTAAAGCCAGCAAAGCCGCGCTGGCCGCCAATCGTCTTAGAATACTGCGAGCGGTCAGCTGCAATAACGCGGGTCGGTACTGTTGTCCGTCCCGAGCATTTCCGTTAAACCCCGCGCGATCAGGACTGGAGACCTTCATGGAAACGACACCAACAAATTCAAACCCGGGACTGACCGGTAACGTTCTCTTTTACAAAAACCCGCAACCTTTGTCCGCAGAACAGCACGGCGGGCTCGGTGTAAAGGTCGTGGACAAACCATTTGAATTCCTTCGCTCCGCTCATGCGGTACCGGTGACAGTTACAGAATTCGGAATGTTGGCAACAAGCTATCCGATCATTTTTGTTGGTGAAGACCGTTCACCTGTTGCAGTGATGGGACTTCGTCCGAGCGAAAATTTGTTTGTGACTGACAGCGGCCGGGTCGATTCTGACTTTTACATTCCGGCTTTTGTCCGTCGTTACCCATTTGTGTTTGCCAACGATCCACAAAGTGACCGGCTGTTGCTGTGTGTCGATCGCGAGGCACCGATGGTTACGAACCAGCCGGAGACTCCTTTCTTTGAGAATGGTCAGCCGACCGAGTTCACAGAGAATGCCGTCGACTTCTGTAAAGAGTTTGAACGCCAACGTCGTTCGACCTTGGAATTCCTCGACATCATCAAGCGGTTTGATCTGCTCGAAGAGAAATCTGCAACATTCCAACCGCGCGACGCCCAAGGCCGCGAAACCGGTGAAGTTCAGAAACTCGCAGATTATATGGCGATCGATGAGCAGAAGCTAAATGGATTGACTGACGCACAAATCGTTGAGCTCAGACAAGCCGGTGCATTGGGTGCGATCTATGCGCACATTCTTTCGCTGCTGAATTGGAACCGGGTGATTCAGCGCGCTTTGCTCGCCCAGCAGGCGACGCAGGCCTAAATTTGAGCCATCAGCGCTAAGTATTTCTTCGCTTTCCTCGCGCACTTTCGTTCACAAACGCGCGAGGAGGTTTCCCTTTTTCACGAGGCTCCAATATGCGAGTCTAGGAAATACGGAATCTGAAAGGACTGCCAATGCGCACTTTGGTCATCACAGTGTTGAGCTGGCTCGCCGCTGGCTTTGCGATGGCGCAACCGGTTGATGCCGGCCGCGCGCAAGTTGAACTGATTTCTGAGCGCAGCGTTGCTGTGCCAGGAGAAACAGTTTGGTTGGGCTTATCCTTTGAGCTTGATCCAGGTTGGCACATCTATTGGCTTAATGCCGGCGACGCGGGCATCCCGCCAAGCATGTCATGGACTGACACCAGCGATCTGTCAGCGGACACTGCAGGGGCGTTCTCATGGCCGACGCCCGAACTTCTACCCATCGTCGACGGCGAAATCATGGATTACGGCTATTCTGATGCTGTTGTCTTGCCGTTTCCAGTTCAGATTCCAGACACGGGCGCTCAGCGCTTTGATGCGACGGGTCGCACGGATTATCTGATCTGCAAGGACATCTGCATTCCAGAAAGCGCTGATCTGAATTTGAGCTTCGAGATTGGCGAGCAACAGAGCCCAAACCTGCCGCATGCGTCACTGATTGCTGATGCCTTGAGCCAAGTGCCATCGGTTTTGGATGGCGAAGCTCGGCTGACAAAGCGCGGCGACAGCTGGATACTTTCAGCCGCCGGCATGGGTTTGGTTGGCGATTTTGACGGCGCACGGTTTTTTCCGGACGATCATGATATCAAACATGCTGCGGATCAGCCGGTGTCGTTCGGAGAACAAGGCCTGCAGCTAACCCTGACGCCGAGCGGGCTTCCGGATCTACCTGAACAGATCTCTGGGATCATTAAAACAGGGGATACAGCGGTCAGAATTGAGGCGACGGCCGGCGATGTTCTGCCGGGGACGTCCGGGCGCCAAACCGCGCCGGCGGTCAATTTGTTTGCCCTGATCTTGCTGGCCATGTTGGGCGGCGTGATCCTGAATTTGATGCCATGCGTGCTGCCGGTCTTGTCGATCAAAGCGCTTGGGTTTGTTCACACTGCCGCTGAAGGCCAGGCCAGCGATGTGCGCCGCCATGGTCTGTGGTACACTGCGGGTGTGCTAACCTGTTTTGCAGGCTTAGCGATGGCCGTAATCGCCGTTCGCTCGGCGACCGGAATCGCGACTTGGGGTTTCTGGCTTCAAGATCCGCTTGTCGTCACCGCCTTGATTCTCCTCCTCTTCGTGATTGGCCTCTGGCTACTTGGTTGGCTTGAGTTTGGCACGTCCTTGCAATCGGTTGGTGACTCATTGGCGCAAAAGCAGGGATCTGCAGGGGCGTTTTTCACAGGTGCCTTGGCCGCAGTTGTCGGCGCACCCTGCACAGGACCTTTCCTGGGCGCAGCGTTGGGCGCGGTGCTCAGCATGTCTGATGTTTCGATCTTTATTGTCTTACTCGCTATGGGCTTCGGTATGGCCCTCCCGATCTTGCTGCTCAGCATGATCCCAGGCCTGCAGTCGCGCTTGCCGAAACCTGGCGCCTGGATGGAGACGCTCAAACAAGTCTTCGCGTTCCCGATGTTCTTGACGGCAGCTTGGTTATTATCCGTGCTTGGCGCACTGTCGGGATATCGTTCTGCGGCCATCATCGTGGCTGGCGCCGCATTGATAGCCTTTGGATTCTGGGCGTTTCGTGCTGGCCGCGAAAACGGCAAAGCTGTTTTGCTCTCAATACTCGGTCTCGCTAGCGTGATCCCCGTTTTTGTCTTGATGTCGGCATCGAGTGCGCCTGAATTTATTTCTGGCGGTCTCTGGCTTGCGGGTTTGATAGGGGCTTTTGTTGTCATCGCACGCCTGTCGGAAACACCGGCGCGTGGTCTGGCGCAAGCGCTCGCAGCCGCCGCGTTGGTCGCTGGCTTTGCTTGGCCGATTGTTCAGTCGTCCAATGACGTTCCGGCGACAGCTACGCAAACCGCTTATCAAGTTGGGTATGAGACCGAAGCCTGGTCTCCCGAGCGGGTTGCCGAGCTGCAGGCGGAAGGCCGCTCAATCTTTGTTGATTTCACTGCAGAATGGTGCGCGACGTGCCAGGCCAACAAGCTGCAAACACTGCAGACACGTGCTGTCTCCGAAGCCTTTGCGGCAGCGAATGTTGCCTTCCTGGTCGCAGACTACACTCGTCCAGACGCGGTTATCGCGGCCGCGCTGAAAGAACACAATCGGGCCGGCGTGCCGATGTATCTCTGGTATGAGGCGGGTACCGAAGCGCCAGAAGTACTGCCGGAAATCCTATCTGTCAGTCTTGTAACTGGTCTCACAAAAGCCAATTAAAGTATCGAATATCAATCCAAGCGAATTGAAAAAGGATCTTCCCCATGGCCACGTTTACTCGTCGCAATCTCGGTCTCGCTGCAGGGATGGCCGCCGCGGTTGGTCTGTCCGCAGGCGCGTTAATCGCTTTTTCCGCCACCGCTGCCGCATCGGTTTTGCCGGGGACACCGGCACCGGCCATTACCGATGCAACCACAAGCACCGGTGAGACAATCTCGCTAGCGGACTTCACCGGGAAAACCGTGATCCTCGAATGGACGAATGATGGCTGCCCATTTGTGAAGAAGCATTATGCCGAGCCCGTTCGAAATATGCAGCAGCTGCAGGAACGCGCGGCTGCCGAAGACATCGTTTGGATTTCGGTCATTTCGTCTGCGCCTGGCAAACAGGGATACGTTTCAGGTGCCGAGGCAGAGGCGATTACCGCCGGTCGGGCGGCCGCACCCGCCTATACGATCCTGGATCCAGACGGCGACATTGGCCGCGCATATAGCGCAAAGACAACGCCGCATATGTATATCGTCAACCCTGAGGGCATGATGATCTATGCCGGCGCGATCGACTCTGTTCGGTCTGCCAATCCCGACGACATCGCCGACGCGACGAATTACGTTTCCGATGCCCTAGATGCCATGGCCAGTGGGGAACCCATCCAAGAAGCGAGCACGGCGCCATATGGGTGTTCCGTCAAATACTAAGACCCAACATCTTCGGCTGACTCTCTCAGACTCCAAATTGGCGTTCTGAGGACCACCCAAATGATCAAAAGAGTCATACCGGTCGATGGAATCAATGCGATCCGGTATGGCCCAACCACATCCACCAACCAGCCCATCAGCGCTGCGCCAAAGGGGGCGCCGGCCATGAAGCCCAGTTGATAGATCGACAGCACGCGTGCGAGTTGATCTTTCGGCGCAGCTTTTTGCACGATTGAGCGGCTCATCGCGATCGACACACCAGCTGACAGGCCCCAACCAAAAACGATCACCAAAAAGCCCCAGTGTGGGACCTCCCTGACCATTGGCAGTATGGCGAGCGAGCCAAGCAATTGTGCCAACAGTAACAGTCGCCCGGGACGTTCCACCGAGCCAATGATTGATAGGGCAACCGAGGATACAAAAGCGCCAAGCCAGAAGGTGACAAACATGTCGCGAATGCCATCACTGGCGAGCCCATATACGTCGCGGTTGATGATCGGCAGAACGACCAGGAACGCACCGATCACAAAAATGCCGACGCCAAACATCAGAACGGTCATCGACCAGAGTTTGGCATCGCCTGCGACCACGCCAAACCCTTCTGCAATGTCCCCAAATGCCGCGCCGATACCCGAACGCCCTGTGCGGACACGCCGGCCGCGTGCCAAGAACAGCGCCAACACCGCACCAAACCCGACAACCACGCCTTGAACGGCCATCAGCGCCCAGGATTCGATCGGACCGACGCCAAATCCACCCAGCCAATCGGGCATCCGTGTCATTTTGTCTGCATATCCGCCGAGAACGAGCCCGGTAATTTGTGCCGCAAATTGCACCAGTGTGGCAAATGCGATGCCCTGCTGCAGAGTAACACGCGATCCGAAACGACCGCGGCGTTCAACCACTTCGTTCAAGATCGAGTCTCGGGCCGGCATCATAAAGGCGCCGACCGTCCCGAGGGCGAGGCCATAAATCACCATGAGCGGGTAGGACAATTGTCCATTCGCGATCGCATAACCCAAGGCGATGCCCGGTACTGCGGCCATTAAGTGCAACAAAATGAGCAGCGTCTTACCCGACGCCCGCTCCGCCACAACGCCGCCAATCAGCAAGAACACGACCGATGGTCCCGACAGAGCGAGGTTTGCAAGCCCCAGCTCAGTTCCGTCGAGGCCGAGTTTGTTTGTGATTAGATACGGGAACAGAACGAGCTGAAGCCCAAATGCGATGAACCAAGTCGCCTGGACGCTCAGATAGGCTGGCAGCTCTATTTGAACGCCGCGACGCGCCCGCTGCGCCAGCAGGGATTGCGCTGTGGACAGGAGCGAGGCCCCAGCATTCATTGCGGACGCCATCCCGCTCATGGGCGAGCGAGCCTCGTCGATCATGTCGCCGTCAATGGCCGGCTCGATTTCGTCCTGCTCGATTTCGTCCTGCTCGCGCGTCATTGCGGCTCCCACTTGCGTCGCAATCCGTGCGACAGCCACGCCCAAAGTGCAAGAAAAAGCAAACACAGCAAGCCAAAAGGTTTTTGGTTGGTGGGCATTATGCTGTGTGTTAACAGATGATTACTGAGTGGAGTACGGGATGCGTGTCGTAAGACTGTTGGCGAGCTGGGTGCTGGCCCTCTTTTTGATCTTTATGTATCTTCAGGCGACGGTGCATCCTTTGCCGAACCCACCTCTGGGTGAGGTCAAGCTGTTCGATCGTCCGGGTGAAAACATCGTCTTTGCCACAATGGCAATGAATACGGGGTTTGCTTGGCTCGAGCCGGGCGGACGCTTTGTCGTCGCTGTGCTCGAATTGATCGCTGTGGTGATGTTGCTTTTCCCGGCCATGCGGAAGTCTGGCGCAATATTTTCGGCCGTCATTTTGGTCGGCGCCGTGATGGCACATTTGTCGCCAGACATATTAGGGCGCGAAGTACCGGCGTCGCTCGATACGGCCGATGCCAACACGGATGGTGGAGCTCTGTTCGCCTTGGCGATTGCGATGCTCACGGCGAGCTTGCTGCTCTTTGTCGTCCACCCGTCTCGATACGCTCGGTAAAAGTACAAACGAGCTTCATCATAATATTAACCTATTGCGGGAATTCTGCAGGCCAAAAGGGTGGCTTTGCGGGCTGTTTATGGGTCAGGAACTGACATTGAAAGACGCGGCGTTTGTCGGCAGGTCGAGGAACATATTGTTCCGGCGATTGCTCGATTATGTCGCGTTGCCAGCGTCCGAAGTAACGGCTCAAGAGCGATCCATGGGTGGGGATATCCTGCTGGATATGCTGTTTCATGCGTCAGATGAAGACCGAAAATCTGCCGCCGATCGATTGGCGCAAATGCGCGAGGCCCCGCGGCGGGTTTTGCGCTATCTCGCGCAATGCAGTTTCGACATTGCTGAGCCACTCCTGGTCGAGAATGAAGCCTATGACGCGTCCGATTTCCTGCAAATTCTTGACGACGTCTCCATGCAGCACCGTAAAGCGATTGCGGAGCGGAAAACCGTTGATGTTGCGGTCTGCGATGCGTTGGCCGAAAATGGCGAAACCGAAGTGCTTGCCGCATTGTTGACCAACAAAGCAGCAGATCTGTCCGAATCCGCCCTCGACACTTTGGTGTTTCGGTCTCGCAAGGCCCCGGAGCTTTGCCAGCTAATTATCAAACGTTTGGAATTGCGACCGATGCAAGCCATGGCGATGTTCTGGTGGTCTGATAGCGCAACGCGCCGGCAAATCCTGCAGCGTCAAGCCGCGGAACGAAACGAACTGATTGATATGTGTGGTGATTTGTTTCCGATGGCTGCGGAGGAGGGGTGGCGCGATCCGATCACCCGCAAAACCTTGCAGCTCATCGAGCGCCGCCAACGTAGCCGGACCGCGGTCGAACGAAGCGCCTTCGACAGTTTGGAGGATGCCATCAGCAGCGCGGCGCAGACCGGATTGTCGCCGCAGCTTATCGAAGAGATTGGCCATTTGTCTGGCATCAAACCGATCACGATTGCGAAAATTGTCACTGAT
>JBCAWZ010000034.1:0-31653 GCA_038534315.1 Pseudomonadota bacterium
TGGCACGATTGGCGTTTTGCGGTTCCCCGACGTGTTCACGCGAATCCATGCGGCCAGTGTGACCGACACATCCGCGCTAACGCTTGCTATGATTGGTATGGCCTTGATGGCGCCGACTTGGCTGGTTGTGTTCAAGCTGGCCGCGATTTGGGCGTTCTTCTTTCTGACCGGGCCAACATCGAGCCACGCGCTGGCAAATGCCGCGCATGTCGCCGGTCTTGAACCTCTAATCGGCGGCGCAGCCCGCGGTGAACCGAGCGGGGATGACGCATGAGCAATCTCGATGGATCACTCGCGGTCGACCTGTTGAGCGTGACGCTATTGGCGCTTCTTTTTGTCATTGCGATTGCGATGGCGACGCTCAGAAGCCTGTTCGCCATCGTGATGTTGTCGGGAATTTATTCTTTGATTACGGCAACTTGGTTCGTCGTTGTTGACGCTTTGGATGTTGCGTTCACGGAAGCCTCCGTCGGTGCGGGTATTACAACTGTGTTGTTTCTTGCGGCGATGCTGCTGACATCCAGACGCGCGAAAGCGGAGCACGGGGCGGCCAAAATTGTCCCACTTTTGTTGGTCATCGCGGTGGGTGCGGTCTTGGTCTATGCCAGTATTGACCTGCCTGGGTTTGGCGATCCGAACTCGCCGGCAAACACACATATTGGAACAGAGTATCTCGTCCGGACCAAGCCAGAGATCGGTATCCCGAACGTCGTGACAGCTGTGCTCGCGAGCTATCGGGGCTTTGATACGCTCGGCGAGGTCGGCGTGGTGTTTGCCGCCGGTCTTTCAGTGACGCTGTTACTGGGTTTCGGTGAGCGCGCGTTGAGTGCCTCTGTGCGCCAGGGTCGCGACAAGAAGCCTCAAGAGCCGCAGAAGCCCGAGGAGACCGAGTGACATGACTGGTGACCATCACGTCATATTGCGCGTCGTTGCGAAAGTGCTGATACCAATCATCGCGCTGTATGGCTTTTATGTACACTTTCACGGCGAATACAGCCCTGGCGGTGGTTTCCAGGCTGGTGTCATCTTAGCGGTGGCCGTCATTCTATACTCTCTGATTTTTGGCATTGGCCAGACCATGCAAGCGGTCACGCCGGGCTTTGCGCGGGGGCTCGCAGCATTCGGATTCCTGCTCTATACCGCCGTCGGTTTCGCGGCCTTGATGCTCGGCGGTAATTTCCTGGATTATGATGCTTTGGTCGATGAACCGCCGGGCGGACATATCGGGCAACATGCCGGAATTATCATTATCGAACTTGGGGTTTTGTTTGCTGTGGCAGGGTCAATGGTGGCGATCTTCTACGCATTTGCGGGACGCGTCACCGAGATCCGAGACGAGGACTGGTAGCGATGCTGGAATTTGTCCTAGAGCGCGGCAATTACTGGGCTGTCATCGGTTTGATGATGATTGGCTTGTACATTGTTTTTGCATCAACAAACCTTCTGAAGCGGCTTGTCGGCTTGGCGACGTTTCAGACGTCGATCCTGCTGTTTTACGTTTCATTGTCGCGGATCAATGGCGGCACGGCGCCGATCCTGTATGGCAAAGATTATTACGCTGAAGCCAAGGATGATCATGGCGCTGCTTTGGACGCGTCTGCGGATGCGATGTTGACCGCTGGCGATGTTGGCTATGTCAAATCGTTGGAAGACTTTGAGCATATCTACTCCAACCCATTGCCGCACGTATTGATGCTCACAGCGATTGTTGTTGGTGTGGCCACACTTGCCGTTGGATTGGCAATCACAGTTCGCATTCGAGAAGCGTATGGAACGGTAGAGGCCGACGAAATTAGAGCCATGGATCTTGAGGTTGCTATCTCGGAAGCGGTCGACGAACTCGAAGAGCGCGAAGCCGCTAAGGGGAGTGGGTCAGCGTGATCGAATTGATCAGTGCATTGATGCCCGCGACTGTTGCGGCGCACGCGCCCGCTCTGCTGGTCGCTGTGCCAATGGTGATGGCGCCGTTCGCTGCGATCCTGCCAAATGGACGGCTTGCCTGGTTGTGCACAATCTTCGCCACAGGGTTTTCGCTGTTGATGGCAATCGTCCTGTTGACGCAGGTTCGCTCAATCGAGGGCGGCGCCGTGGTATCTTACGCGATGGGCGGTTGGGAGCCACCTGCTGGGATTGAGTTTCGGATCGATGCTTTGAATTCGATCGTGCTGCTCCTGGTTAGCGGGATTGGGTTCTTGGCAGCGATCTTTGGTTGGCCGAGCATCAAAGCCGAGATCCTGAACGCCAAGATTGCGATGTTCTTCTCGGCCTATTTGATGTGTTTCTGCGGGCTTTTAGGCGTTGCGGCGACCGGCGACGCTTTCAATCTTTTCGTGTTTTTGGAAATTTCTTCCATCGCAACATACGTGCTGGTCGCACTCGGCTATGGACGCGACCGAAGAGCCCTGCCGGCTGCTGCGAACTATGTTTTGATGGGTACAATCGGCGCCAGCTTCTTCGTGATCGGCGTCGGCTTTTTGTACGCGGCCACAGGGACGCTCAACATCGCTGAACTGGCCGAGCGGTTGAAGGACGTTGCAGATAGCAGGGTGGTGCTTGCCGGCTACGCGTTCATCTTTGTCGGTTTGGGCCTGAAAGCGGCGATGTTCCCGCTGCACCAATGGCTTCCAAACGCCTATGCGTACAGCCCGAATTTCGTCACCATGTTCCTTGCGGCGACCGCGACAAAAGTTGCGATTTATGCGCTGATCCGGTTCCTGTTCACCGTTTTCGGCACCGACTTCGCTTTTGAAGATACAAGTTTGGTCTGGGTGCTCATGCCGATGGGCATCGCGGCAATGGTGGCCTGCTCGTTCCAGGCCGTCTTCCAGACTGATGTGAAGCGGACACTGGCTTATTCGTCCGTGGCACAGGTCGGCTACATCTTGCTTGGCATTTCAGTTGGCACCGCCGCCGGCGTTTCAGCGGGCATGCTGCATTTGGTCAATCATGGCATCATAAAAGGCGCGCTGTTCATGGCGGTTGCTGGAATGGTGCTGGTCTACAAAGGGACGAGCCTGAACGATTTTCGAGGGTTGGGTCAGGCCGCGCCTTGGACGATGACTGCATTTGCAATTGCTGGACTGTCCTTGATCGGCGTGCCTTTGACGGCGGGATTCCAATCCAAATATGCGCTGGTAAGCGCTTTACTTGATCAAGGATGGTGGTGGGCGGCGATGATCCTCGTTTTCACCAGCGTGCTCGCCGTGATCTATATCGGTCGGATCTTGGAAGCGGTCTTCTTCCGTGCGCCGACCAATCCCAATAAACGCCATAAGGAGGCGCCTTTGATTATGCTGGTGCCTTTGTGGATTATGGCGCTTGCCAGCATTTGGATCGGTTTGGACGCAACCTTCTTGAAGAGCTTGACCAATGATGCGGCCATCTCTCTGTTCGGACAGGGGGCATTATGAGCGAAACATTTGCCATCGTCGCGGCTCTGGTTCTGCCTTTGCTAATTTTCGTCGGCATTTACTTGGCCGGCCGGCTGCCGAATGTCCGCGAAGCAGTGACACTGATTGGCGCGGGCTTACTCTTTCTTGTTGTGTTGCAGCTCGTTGGCATGGTCGGCGCCGGCGAACGGCCCGAACTTGTCTTATGGAGCGCACTACCGGGCCTGACCTTCGCCTTTAAAGTGGAGCCGCTCGGCGCTCTATTCGCTGTGGTCGCGAGCGGGTTATGGATCGTCAACAGTTTCTATTCGATCGGCTATATGCGCGGTAATCGAGAACGCAATCAGACGCGCTTCTATATGTGTTTCGCGATCGCGATCTTTGGCGCCATGGGCGTTGCGATGGCCGGCAACCTGTTCACGCTGTTTGTGTTCTATGAGATCCTGACGCTGTCGACCTATCCGCTTGTCGCGCACAAGGGTGACGAGGCGGCCCAACGCGGTGCGCGGATCTATTTGCTGACCCTATTGGGCACATCGATCGGTTTCCTTCTCGTTGCGATCATCTGGACGGCCAGCGTTGCCGGCAGCTTGGACTTCGTTCCAGGAGGCTTGTTGGCGGGCGTCGAAGACCTCTCTCCTGTGATTGCCAGCACCTTGCTGGTCTTGTTCGCATTTGGTGTCGGCAAAGCGGCGCTGATGCCGTTCCACTTCTGGCTACCGAATGCGATGGTCGCGCCGACACCCGTCTCGGCGCTGTTGCACGCTGTGGCCGTTGTGAAGGCAGGCGTGTTCACCATTCTCAAAGTTGCGATTTACATCTTCGGCGAAGACTTGCTCAACGAGACGGCGTCTCGTGAATTCATCCTCGCAATTGCCTGCTTTACCATCATCGTGTCGTCTCTGATCGCGCTCACCAAGGACAATCTTAAAGCGCGGCTGGCCTATTCGACGGTATCACAGCTCGCTTACATAACTTGTGGCGCAATGTTGGCCGATGCCGCTGGTTTCATGGGCGGCGCGCTGCAAATATCAGCGCATGCGGTTGGCAAGATCACGCTCTTCATGTGTGCCGGCGCGATTTATGTCGCAACAGGCGCTACCAACATTTCGCAAATGCGCGGGCTCGGGCGAAAAATGCCGCTGGTCTTTACCGCCTTTTTCATCGCGTCGCTTTCCATCATTGGCATTCCGCCGCTCGCGGGCGACTGGCCGAAATATGAGTTGATGCAGGGCGCAGCCGATGCGGGGCTGGATTATGTGCCGATCGTTCTGATTTTCTCTTCGCTTTTGAATATCGCCTATTTGTTGCCGATCCCGATCCTCGCTCTGATGCCGCCGCCGGGCGGCCCAGCGCCGGTCGCATTTAAGCGGCCCGGTGGTGCACCTATGCTGACCGTCGCAGCGCCATGCGTCACGGCACTACTCTGTTTCCTATTGTTCTTTGCGATTGGACCTTTGTCGGCGTTCTTAGAACCCGCAACAGGCGTCCGACCGGTTGAGGAGCTGATGGCTGGAGGGCCCCCATGACGCAGCCACCAGAACGCGACTCAAGCGGCCGTTTTGTTAAACCACCAAGCGAAGACGCGGCGCCGGACAACCGTAATGTCCACCCCTTATCGCGGATCCTCTTTGGATGGGTTGACCATCCGCGCACGCCCAACCTGCTTTTGCTTTTGGTCGCAACGGCAGCAGCTGGCTTGTTCCTCGCGGATCTCGTCGTCGATCGGCATGAATATTTGAGCTTCGCGGAGTGGAATGGATTTTATGCTTGGTGGGGGTTTGGTGCTTTTGCACTTGCCGTTCTGTCTGGCTGGCCGCTCGGATATCTACTGCGCCGCGATGAAGACTATTATGGTGAGGCCGATACCAAGCCACAAGATGTTGAGGAGCCAGACGAATGATCTCGCTCCTCACTCAAATTAACCCTGGACTGCTGCTCGTCCTGATCGGCATTGTCGGTAGCTTGATGCCGGTTCGACGAGTGCGGCAGGGGCTAATGATTGCAACGCCCGTGTTGGGGCTGGTGCTTCTCGCTGCGGCGCCACGCGAAGTAGACCTTAGCGTGACATCGGCGCTCGGCCTCGAATTGGTGCTGTACCGGGTCGACAGCCTGTCTTTCATTTTTGCCCTCGCTTTCTTGATCGCGTCCTTTCTGAACGCGATTTATGCGCTGCATTCCGACGATCAATTGCAAGATGGAATGGCGCTAACCTATGCCGGCGCGGCGGTCGCTGCGACCTTAGCGGGCGATTTGATGACGCTGTTCATCTTCTGGGAAATCACTGCTGTGAGCTCGGTTTTCTTGATCCTACGCGCTGGCACAAAGGCGGCGTACAATGCTGCGATGCGGTATCTGGGCATCCAGATTCTGTCCGGCGTGCTGCTGCTCGATGGTCTCGCTTATGTGTACAAGTCGACTGGAGAATTGTCGCTCACAGCCTTCACAAGTTTCAACGATCCTGGCGCGCTTTTCATCTTCTTGGCATTTGCAATCAAGGCGGCGTTTCCGTTCCTGCACAATTGGCTGCAAGACGCGTATCCGAAGGCAACGGTGATTGGCGCCGTTGTTCTGTCGGCGTTTACAACAAAGCTAGCCGTCTACGCTTTTGCGCGCATGTTCCCAGGCTTTGAGATCCTAATCTGGATCGGCGCGGTGATGACCGTCTTCCCGGTCTTCTTCGCCGTGGTCGAAAATGACTTGCGCAAGGTTCTGTCTTATTCGCTGAACAACCAGCTCGGATTTATGATCTGTGCCATCGGAATCGGCACGCCGCTGGCGCTCAATGGCGCGGCCGGCCATGCCTTCGCTCATATCATCTATAAAGGCCTATTGTTCATGAGCATGGGCGCGGTTCTGTACCGCGTCGGGACGACCAAAGCGAGCGAGCTCGGAGGCTTATACAAATCGATGCCGTGGACGACGATCTTCTGCATCATTGGGGCGATGTCGATTTCTGCTTTCCCGCTATTCTCTGGCTTTGTGGCGAAATCGATGACGATGAGCGCAGTCGGGCAGGGCGGCTATGCCGTCGTATGGATGATGCTTCTATTCGCCTCGGCGGGTGTGCTCGAACATTCCGGGATCAAGATCCCGTATTTCACCTTTTTCGGGCATGATAGCGGTCGACGCGTCAAAGAAGCGCCGTTCAATATGCTGCTCGCCATGGGGCTTGCGTCCTTCATATGTATCGCGATTGGCCTGCCGATGATTGGTGGCTTCGGATATGGCTGGTTATATGGGTTGTTGCCGTGTACCGCCGCCGCGGCTGCGGATGTCTGTATGCTCTCTGGAGAAGAGATCAAAGCCTACCAGCCCTACACTTTGGATCATGTGCTGACCCAAATGCAGCTGCTGATCCTCGCATTGCTCGCCTTCATGGTGCTCAAGAAGTACGGCTTCTACCCGCCCGAACGTCCCGGAACCATTTTGGATACAGACTGGCTCTATCGCCGTCCCGGTTATGGTTTCTTCGTTTGGTCTGGGCGCGTCTGGGACAAGCTGGGTCCGGCAATGACAACCTTGGCAGGGCGATTGGCGAGCGCGGCCTTTAACCGACTCGAGGCGGCGTTCAGCCCACGCGGGACGCTCGCGCGCGGGGCGCTTACGACGAGTATGGCGGTTTGGTCCGTGGTTCTGCTCGGCATTGTGATGGCAGTGACACTGATTTTGTAGCAAGGATTCCAGAGTCACTGTATTGAATTGGGCAAATCTATTTCGTTAGGTATATGCTCAACGCACAGTATAGATAACTATTTAACAACTAAAAATAGAATTTTATTATTTCTAGTCTTTCTTTTTATTGAAAACGAAGCATACTCTCAACCAGAGGGGAAGCGACACAAGGCTGGATACATGCTTTATAATACGACCCGGCTTACCGGATCACCACAAGCGGAAGATCGTCTGACGCTGACAGCGAGCCTGGTATCCGCCTATGTGTGCAATCACACCGTGGACCGACCTGACTTTATCAACCTTATTAGCGATGTCTATAACGCGCTCGAATCATTGCAGCTGGAAGCGGATGAGAACGCCGTCCAGTCTCCTGCTGTACCGATCGATGAGTCCGTCACGGATGATTATTTGGTCTGTCTCGAAGATGGCAAGCGCTTCAAATCGCTAAAGCGCCATCTCAGGGCGAAGTACAACATGTCCCCAGAAGACTATCGCCAGCGCTGGGACTTGCCAGATGATTACCCAATGGTCGCGCCCAGCTATGCCAGGAAACGATCTAGACTTGCAAAGCAGATGGGACTTGGTCGTCCGCAGAACTGACTCAAGTCTTGCGAAGACTTTTGTTTCAGTTTCGAAATGAAAATATGTGAAAAAAAGATTAAGAAAAAGGACTCCCGACTCTTGAAGCGGGATTCGAACTCCGCCATGGATATTGTTCTTAAGTGACCACGGGGGTGGCTATTGATGACGTCCAAGACTGGATTTCGCGGCATAACATCTGCTCAGTGCAGCATCGTTGAGTATTGGGAAAGCCGTTGTCACAATAGCGGCCTGCCGTTCCGTCATCAGATCGATCCCGGTGCTTTGCGGGCACATTTGTCAGATATCTCGATTGTCGAAGTCGATCCACGCGGTGAGATCGTGTTTCGCGTCGTTGGATCTGGATTGCGGAGTGTGCTTGGGGGAAACCTTCAGGGACGTGCTCTGTCAGACTTTAACGACACCGTCGCAGATATGTTTACGCTTGGCATGAGCGCCGTTTTGGCGCGGAGCTTGCCGGTGGGAGGTGTGATTGATCGGGCCAATGATCGTCACGCTTGGCTCAGGCTGCCGCTTCTTGATGCAGAAAGCCGTGTCAGCTTGGTGCTGTGTCATGATCATTTGCTCAAAAAAGCGACACCCGGATCAGACATATCCTACAGCATATCCAACATGAAACCTGGCTTAGCCGCCTGAGTTAGCGGCCAAACGCGAATTCCTATAGGACCCTTATCCTATTGGTTATCCTCACATGTTAAGGTGTAAATCAACCTTAAAGAGGAATTGGGGTATGTCCAACCGCTATCATAATGACCTCAATGCCGCTCGATTGACCGCTGGTGTTGTGGCGTATGCGTTTGATCTTGATGAGCGGGCCATTTTGGCGGCCAGTCGCGGCAATCAACATCTGGCGAGAGCGCGGCAGGTTGCGATGTATTTGGCGCATGTCAGCTTTGGGATGAGCTTGGCGCGCGTGGCAAGTGCTTTTGGCCGAGACCGATCGACGGTGGCGCATGCCTGCCACGTGATTGAGGACTGGCGAGAAGATACGTCTTTCGACATTTGGTTGGAGCGGTTGGAAACAAGCCTCGGCATTCTGGTGCCTTTAAACGAGATTGCGGCGTGAGGCCGGAACGACTTGAACGCCTTTTGCGCGCCGGGGGTTGTCTGGTCGAAATGGATACCGGCACCTGGGTGTTGCATCGAACTCATGATCGCCGTCAGCGTCATGTCGCACAGATTTCCGCTGCCGAAATTCATGCGCTGCAAGCGGCCGGAGCGCTGGTGCAGCGGCCAAGCCCCGGCGCGGCATGTCTGGTCTGGTCGCGGAATTATGTCGGTGCACCTTTGGCGAGCTTAACCGAAGACAGGCTACCGGACCTACAAAAACCGCCCACCGGAACGCCGATCGCGTTGAGAGGCTCCCTTTTGACACGGATCTTGTTCCGATTGGCCGATCACAAGAACCGCAAACGGCTCGCTATTGCGGCGCTAAACTGGCGTAACGATCTCGTCGAAGCCAAATCTCAAGGCTTGGCGCAGGGCATGAATTGGAACGCTGTCCTCGCAGGGACCCGTATTGATGGCTCTGCGTTTTCGGCGCGAGGTGGGTCGGACCAAATTGGCACGGAGCGCCGCGTGTACGCGATAAAGCAAAGGCTCGGTCGAGCGGAAATCCGACTGCTCGACCTTATGGTGCTTAGGGATGGATCGCGCCACGCAATCGCCAAAGCAATGTCATGTTCAGAAACTCAAATTGAAAAAGACGGATTGCGTGTCCTCAACAGATTGGCGAACGGTTATGACCGGGTCGTTAAGCGACCGGATCAGGCGATACCGTCTGTTTGATCCGGACCAGCATCGAGCTCAGCCCATTGGACCGCTGCGCGCTCAGTGCGTCTGTGATGCCGATTTGGTCAAGGAATGCTTTCGCATCGAACGCCGCAACATCAGACGTTGCCGCGCCGTGAAACAGCCGAATGAGGAGGGCAATCAGCCCAGAAACAATGAGCGCATCCGACTCTGCTCTGAGCTCCAGCGTGTGGGACTGATCTTCGCGAGCGATCATCCAAACCTGCGACGCGCAGCCGCGCACGCGTGTGACCTCGTTGCGTTCCTCCGCGGACAGCGGCGGATTTTGCTTCCCAAGGTCGATAATGTGGGCGTAGCGGTCTTCCCAATCGTCCAGGAATTCGAATTCTGCGGCAATGTCGTCGGCGCGGTCTTGTATGCTCATGCACGCTATTTGGGATGTTCGTCGCAAAAAGGAAACCCCCGGCGCGCGAACGTGCCGGGGGTGTGGCTTCTGCGTGGGTTACCGCGTTTAGTTTGCGACTTTCCCGATACACGTGCCGATATCGGCAAGCGCATGTTCGCCAATGCAGAACGGAACTTCATAATGCTTGTGAGCAGCCGCAACGCATTGTTGTAGATTGAGATTGGCCATGTTTAGGCAGCCGGCAGTCTTCTTTTCTGCCATAGCCGATTGCATGGGCACCAAAGACTGATCGTCGGCACCAATGATCCGATACGCGGCCAGCGTCGTGATCCGATCGGCGACCCGCTCTTGGCCGCGAGCAACGCGTGGCTGCGGTTTAAAGTTTGCGACCACTTCGGGCACCCGAATGGCGCTCGCCGCTCCAGATACCGATTCCCAAATGGACGGAGCGCCGTTCATGCCGGCTTTCACAAGGATAGGCTCCATATCCGGCGAAGAGAGCGCTTGAAGCAGGGACCCACGGGCCGGCAATCCGGCTTTTGTTGACGCCATCAAGCCGTCTGCAATTGCTCCAGAATCACCCACTCGGCCCATCGCCCAGCGAGAGCCTTGTAGCGAGTAGGCTTGCTCTTTCACGAACGCCGCAGCGTTGATTAGGCGACGGCTGTCAGCGTCGGTAGCGCTGATCGACGCTGATACAGCATCATTGCCGCCTTCAAGTGTTCGGGCATAGCGCACATCATTTTTGAGGCCGGTGATCAAGACGTCACGACCATAATAGCTTTCAATGTCGCGAACGGCCGCGCGGAAATCTGGGTTTTGTGCGGCAACCAGAGCTGAGTAAGCCATCCAGCCTTCAGTGAGTTGCTCAGGATTGTGGCCGCCGAGATTGTTCAACGAGGCGTCAATCTCTTTCGCGGACGTGAAACCACGTGCCTGCACGTCCGTGACATCACCGTGATACGTTGCGTAAAGGGCGGCTGCTTCAGACAATAGGTCTGTTTCCGCCGAGCCGGGTGCCGCTACGGGTTGTGCCGCCGGGGTTACGAGTTGTGCGGCGGCATTGAGCGAGAAGCCCAATATTGCGGTCGCGAACGTTCCCATCAGTCGAACTTTACTCATTCTACGCTCCTGTCCCCGTCCAGCCATAGTGGCGTAGGTTTCCCATATTGCCTACTACCTGGCGCATGAATTGCAGTTTTCCACGGAAAATTTAATGTTCCGACCAAGGCAGAATGCCCAAGAACTTTCACCGGGCCGTTAAGATGTTCCGAAACTATGGCAGCACACGTTTAAACGGGTACACTTGGTCCTGCCTGGTTGTTTACACCGCATTTGCGTCTTTTCTCAGCTTGATTACTGGCGGTTTTACGTCCGGTGCGATGCTGTTATTGGCGCACCCCTTAGCCCTGGCTTACCTGTTGAAACAACAACAGTTTGGGCGTGCTTCAGCCCTTGTCGGCGTGAGCGCAATCGTGCTGATTGGCTTGTTTGAAATTGCCGATCTGACGCCACCGGAATTGGTGGCGATTAAGCCCCTCGGATTATGGTTATCATTGCTGCTTACAATTTTTTTAGGTTGCGCATATTTTTACCAAGCCGAGGCCTTTGGGGACACTGGAAATCCCGATCTCGCGACTCAATCGCCGAGTCTATCGGCCCCGGCACGGCGGTTTTTTGACATATTGCGGGACTCTGGTGACGCAGCTTTCGTCACCGTTTCGTCCCTAGGGCGAATTGATCAGTTTTTCGGCGCGCGCGATTTGCTCGAATCTGTGCGAGCAGGGGAGCAAGCCGAACATACCCTCGTCGACAATCGCGGGCGGTTGTTGCAAACGGGTCTCGCAACGCTGCCAAATGGCAGCGAAGTCAGTGTTTTGCGCCACAAGGATCTCGAGCGCGGAAATGCCACAATTTTGATTTTGCGTTTGAACGCGGAGGAGTCGCGTTTGGATCAAGGCGACCTGCAAGAAAAGCTGCAGGAACGCACGCAATTCTTTGCCGGATTCGGACATGATTTGCGAAGTCCGCTAAATGCCGTGATCGGCTTCGCGGATATTATGGCCAATGAGGTGCGCGGACCGATCCCCGACGGGTATCGCGAATATCCCGGCCTGATCAAAGAAAGCGGAGAGGCCCTATTATCGCTGGTCGAAGACATGCTCGCTTATGCCCGTTCGGAAGCCGGCACGTATCAATTGGTGACCGAGCCAACCAATCTTCGTCTCGTTGCCGACGATGTGATGCGAAGTTTGGCGCCCGCAGCTGAACGGGCGGAAGTTGAATTGGCGTGGGATGGCAATGCCGACATCTGGGCCGATGCGGACCCTATGGCGCTACGCCGGATCTGGGACAATCTTATATCAAATGCGTTGAAATACTCGTCACCCAAAAGTGTCGTGCGGCTATCAGCGTCGATGAATGGCGAGATGGCCGAGCTCGCCGTCGCTGATACGGGTGTGGGCATGGATGCAGCGGAAGTGGCACGTGCCACCCAACCCTTCGAACAAGGACACAATGCAAAAGGTAAGGCCGGACTGGGATTGGGTTTGGCGCTGGTCCGCCGCTTGTCGGAACTGCATGGCGGTGACACAAGGATTGAGTCCGCACCCGGTCAGGGGACAACCGTTACGGTGAGCCTTCGCTCGGCGACGGCCCCCGGGGCGACAGAAGCTGCGGAGTAAACTTGATGGATGAGCGCCTGCCAACTTGGGTTTGGATTGATGCGCTCCTGCGGCGTGTGAGCGCTGATGGCGCGAGTGCTTTTGTCCGCCAACGCGGCGATGCTGAACGCGGCGATGTCGTTATCAAAGTTGCGGACCTAGCAGGTGGCGGGCGTATCTATGTGCCGCGCACCGACCTCGAAGGAAATCGCGTTTTCGTTGATTTGATCGGCCAGGGTGTTGGGCCTGAAGAGGTCGATGCTGAAATCTATGTCGACCGCGCCATGCAGCGCGATCGCGACGTTTGGGTGGTTGAGATTGAAGACCGGAACGGGCGTCACTTTTTGACAGAACCCGTAGAAAAAACGTCATAATACCAGTTGGTAATACAGTGTTAACTCCAAATCGCTGAGAGGTTCGATAAGGACCAGAGCGAGCAGATTGATGCTGTTTTTATTGAACTCGACCATCATGGACGTGCCATCGCCAGAGATCCATTTGAGGTCTTGCTGGCGACGGCTTGGATGCGGCCTGCCTGAACAGATGCGGGCGCAGGACGCGATTGCGTTTGTTCAGTTGCAAGTCGAGCAAGCGCTCAAGTCGAGTGATGAATTGGAGGGTGAGCTGGCTTTGGATCTAGCTTCTTTGGTCATCGCCAAAACCGGAGCCAATAGCTTGACCTTTCAGCCGACGCCGAGCGGCCGGCTCGAACCACGTTTGCGTCATATCCCCCGCCTGGTGCTGGAAACCTATTGGCAGGGTGCTGCCAATGACAGTCCGCATACCTTGCGCGTGACGGGATAGACCGCACATAGAGCAGAGAAGATTGCGGCCGTGGGCGAAATCCGCTACGCGCTGGCGCTCAAATCAATCGGGACCACTATGTCTGACCTGCTCAGTCGCGAAGCCGCGCGGCGACGTACCTTCGCCATCATCTCTCATCCGGACGCCGGTAAAACCACGCTGACCGAGAATCTGCTACTGGCAGGGGGAGCAATCCGCGCCGCTGGCGAAGTCGCCGCGCGTGGCGAGCGTCGTCGAACGACGTCTGATTGGATGAAGATTGAACGTGATCGCGGCATCTCGGTGAGCGCGTCAGTGATGACGTTTGAGTATCGTGGCAATGTCTACAATTTGCTCGACACGCCCGGCCACGAAGACTTCTCAGAAGACACATACCGGACGCTCACCGCGGCTGATTGTGCGATTATGGTCCTCGATGCGGCCAAAGGGATCGAGCCGCAGACATTGAAATTGTTTGAAGTCTGCCGGTTGCGGGACATACCAATTGTCACCTTCATCAATAAGATGGACCGCGAGGCGCTCGACCCATTGGAGTTACTGGATCAAATCCAAGATCAGCTGCAGCTTGATACCGCTCCCCTCTATTGGCCGGCTGCCAGCGGTCAGCGCTTTGGCGGTATGATGGATTTGCGGACGGGAGACTTCCTTCACTATTCCAAGCGGACGGCGGAAACGGGCGTCACACCAGGGGAAAGTGCCCGCACCGATCTTGAGACGGTGCGCGACGAAATCGACCCGAGTGCACTGGAAGAGCTTGAGGACGGCGGTGCATTGGCCTCAGAAGCGTTGCCAAAAATGGACAAGACCGCCTTCCTAGAAGGGCATATGACACCGGTCGTTTTCGGTACGGCGTTGCGCCATTTCGGTGTCGGTGAGCTGCTCGCGTGTCTTGAGGAATTTGCCCCGCCGCCCCGTCCTAAGACGGTTGAGCGCAAAAGCGGGGACGCCGAGCTGAAGCGCGACGAGACGAGCGTTGCCGGCTTTGTCTTCAAGATCCAAGCGAATATGGACCCCAATCATCGTGACCGTGTGGCGTTTCTGCGGCTCTGTTCGGGTGAATTTCGCCGCGGGATGCGGCTTAAAACCACCGACGGGAAGACAGTCAATATTCACAACCCGTTGATGTTTCTGGCGCAGGATCGCGAGATCGCAGAGACGGCTTATGCTGGCGATGTGATTGGTGTTCCGAACCACGGCCAGCTTCGTGTCGGCGACAGCCTGTCAGGCACCGGAGATATCAGCTTTGGCGGTATCCCGAATTTCGCGCCGGAAATCTTGCGGCGTGCGCGGCCACAGGATCCGATGAAAGCCAAGCATTTGCGCAAGGCGTTGGAGAGTTTGGCAGAAGAGGGCGTCACCCAGTTGTTCATGCCAACGCTTGGATCGGACATGATTGTCGGTGCTGTTGGTGCGCTTCAAATCGATGTTATGGCAGAGCGTATGGTCAATGAATACGGGCTCGATGTTGTCTTTGAAGCGGCGCCGTACAATGTTGCGCGCTGGATCCATAGCGACACGCCCGATCTACTGACCGCTTTTGTCGACAAGAACAAAGCCGCCACGGGTACTGATTTGGATGGCGCACCCGTCTATCTCGCAAAGAACGCTTGGGATGTCGGCTACGCGTCCGAGAAAAACCCCGATTTGCAGTTCACCGCAACGAAAGAGCGTTAGCAATCCAAGCGGAACGCGGACCAACTCTGCAGTCCTTAGGTCGGTCCTACTTGCTGCTACCAATAAGATCAGGCTACACCATGTGTGTTTGATGAGGGCCGCTGAATGCTGCGTCTGATCTTTGTTCTGCTGATCGTGTTTGGCTTAGCCAGCGTTGGCTATGGAACGTACCAAATGTTTGGCAACACGCCGGACCGGCGGAGTGTGTCCAGCGTCGACATGTCTTCATCTGCCGAAAACGACATCGGACAGTCGGAAGAGGCTGCCCCGCAAGCGGCTTTGCCGGACTTTACGCCGAGTATGCAAGAGTCGTCGGAAACGGTTTTTGCGCGATCGGCGTCAGATTTCCTGAGCACGCTTCGCGAAGTGCCGCTCGCGCATGAGACACCGAAAAGTGCGCAATTCGGACGGGCTTTTGAAGTGACGCTCGCTGTTGATGGAACCGGGGGTGACAGCGCCGCCGGCGCGTTGCCGGGAGAAGGAAATGTGGTTGAATCGATCGCGATGATTTCCGCCGACGTTCAAGCGACGTTAAGCGGCGATGCGTTTGAAATTGAAGCCATGACACCGCTCGTGCAATCCATTTCGCCGCTGACCGAGAATGTCTGGCGCTGGAACGCGGTCCCGCTTGAGGCAGGAACGCAGAATCTGACATTGGAAGTCTTTGCGTTGAATGAAGATCGTGCACTCCCCATCCGTACGTTTCGAGACAATATTGAAGTGCGCGTGTCGCCAATTGGCCAAGCGATTGCGCTTGCCGACGCGCTGAGCCCGATCGCGGTCGTTGTCGGCGGTGTCGGTTCGCTGATCGCCGGTCTTCTCGGCATCTTTCGTTTCTTTAGAGAACGCTGACATCAACCATTGGCTCGGAGCGCCAGGTATGGTGTCCACCAGAGCTAGATCTTTTATCCCAAAGTGGAGACTTTTGAATGTCCTTGAAACCCTTTCTAGCAGCGGCAGTCCTTGGCCTCAGCGCGACGCTTGCGGCCTGTGGCAATGGGGCAAGCGAAGATGATGTGCCGACTTTGCGTCGCGGAATCTCAGCCAAAGTTGATACGCTTGATCCGCATCGCTCGTCGGCAGCTTGGGAAAATGTCGTGATCGGCGACATGATTGTCGGCCTGATGCAAACCGGCCCAAATGGCGAAGTCATCCCTGGCGTCGCCGAGAGCTGGGAACTCGACGATTCGAATTTGGTCTGGACATTCAAATTGCGCGAAGATGTTGTCTGGTCTGATGGTGTGCCGCTGACCGCGAACGATTTCGTCTACGCTTTGCGGCGTATCCAGGATCCGGCTTTGGCAGCTCAGTATTCGTCGCTGCTCTATATCATCAAAAATGCAGAGGCCGTGAACAATGGTGAGCTGCCTGGTGAAGAGATGGGCGTTCGTGCGCTTGATGATAATACGCTCGAAATCACTCTGAAGGAGCCGGCGCCGTATCTGCTCGAAATGCTAACACACTATACGACTTATCCGGTGCCTCAGCACATTGTTGAGCAGTATGGCGAGGACTGGGTCGATCCAGACAATATTGAGGTCAATGGTCCTTACAAGCTAATGTTCTGGCAGACGGGCAATCAGATTGTCGCCGATAAAAATCCACTATTCTGGGAGGCTGACGAGGTCTGTTTTGATCGCGTCGTCTATCTCGAACTTGAAGATCCGACCGCGGTTGAGCGCCGCATCGAGGCTGGCGAGATGGACATCAATAACAGTTTCGATGGCACCCGCAAAACGGAGCTGATGGAGCGGTTTCCCGGATGGCCCCGCACATCACCGAGCCTGCTGACGACCTATTACAGCTTCAATGGCACACAGGAGCCATTCAATGACGTTCGGGTCCGCAATGCTTTGGCCATGGCGTTGGACCGCGAATTCATGGTCGAGAATGTTCTGACGCCGGGCTTCATCCCGGCCTATAGCTTCGTGCCGCCGAACATCGGCAATTATGACACAGAGCGCCCAGAAGTGAGCTGGAAAGATTTGAGCCGCGAAGACCGGTTGGTCAGAGCGAAAGAGCTGTTGGAGGAAGCCGGCTTTGGTCCGGACAGTCCGCTGCAGTTCGAGTTCATTTTCCGCTCCACCGGTGACAATCCCAAAGCAGCACCCGTCGCACAGTCAAACTGGAATGATATCGCTGATTGGGTCGACGCGCAGATCCTGCGTCAGGACACAAAAGTGCTGTATGCCCGTTTGCGTCAGAATGATTTTGAAGTCGCCGATGGTGGCTGGATTGCGGATTATAGCGATCCCAATAACTTCCTGTATCTACTCGACTCCCGGACCGGGCAGCAGAATTACGGCGACTACAACAATTCCGAATATGATGCGCTGTTACGTCAAGCGAGCAATGAAACCGATCTCGCACGGCGCGCGGAAATTTTTGCTGAAGCCGAAGCGATCATGCTCGAAGATGCAGCGATCTCACCCATGTGGTTCGGTGTGAACGTCAATATGGTCGACCCCGAGATCACCGGGTGGGGCGAGAACGCGAAAGACATTCACCGCTCACGCTGGATGTGTCGCACGGATTTAGAAGCGGCATTGGCTGAGGCCGAGGGCGAGTAGTCAGGGGACAGTTTGAGCACTGAATTTGAGGCAGCGGGCCTCGGTTCCGCCGGGGCCTTGGGTTCGAGGACCAAAGCAGATCTGACGGGTCAGCCTTGCCGCAATTGCGGCACGCTCGTCCCAGAGCGGCATTGTCCCAATTGCGGCCAGCTTGCGGCGAGTTTTCACCGTCCAGTCTTTACCCTTGTCAGTGAGATTGTTGGCGACCTGACCTCTCTGGATGGGCGGCTTGGAAGGACACTCCCGCGCCTCTTTTTTCGTCCGGGACGCCTGACGAAGGACTATACGAGCGGTCAGCGCGCGCGTTTCGTTCCGCCATTTCGTCTTTTCCTTTTGACCAGCGTGATCTTCTATTTTGTCCTGTTCGGCGTCATCGAACGTGCGGGGTGGCTGACAGGCGAACAATTGGCCGATCCCGAGACAGGGCAAATCTCCATCACGGTGGAGGGGGGCGAACAGGTCTTGATTGATGAGGATGGTCGGGTCGATCGAGAGCTCGCGCTGCGGGCCTTGACCGAAGGCGATGTGTCTGAAGCAGACATCGAAGAGGCGGATGAATTTATCAACAGGGTCGCAACCGTCATAGAAAATCGCGAATTGTTTCGCGCCCAAATGGAGCAATGGCTCCCGCGCTTGAGCTTTCTGGCGTTACCGATCACCATATTTGCGCTTGTTCTGCTGCACTTCTGGCGGCGCAGCTTGTATGTGTACGATCACGCGATCCACGCGCTGCATTTGCAAAGCTGGATTTATTTGACCGGTTCCGTCTTGCTCATTTTGAGTCACCTGATTGGCGGCACGGGTTGGACAGTATTTAGTGTCGCGCTGTTCATTTATGTTTGGCGAAGTCTTGTCGTTGCGACCGACACCAATGCGTTGATGGGATTTCTGCGTCTTCTTTGCCTGCTTGTGATTTGGACCGTTCTGGCCGTCACCATTGTTCTTGGCGGTGCGTTTATTTCAAGCCGTTTACTCTGATGTGAGCGCGGAGGATGACACGCAACACGCCCATACCTAAGCTTGCACCTGAAGACCAAGACTGGGTTCGTCGCCTTGTTGTTCATGAGGATGCCGCGCTACTCGTTTTCAACAAGCCATCCGGGCTTCCGGTGCAAACACGCGGCAATCGCGGTAAAACGCTGGATCATCTGCTTTGGGCGTTTGCCAAGAGCAATGGCAAGCGGCCGCATCTGGTCCATCGTCTGGATTCGGGAACATCAGGGCTCATCATTGCCGGGCGAACGAAACCGGCAATAGCGGCCCTCTCCGAGGCCTTTGCCAGTCGGGACGTCAAAAAAACTTATCTCGCCGCAGTCGCGGGGCGTCCAAAAAAAGATGCCGGTACGTGCAGTGGGCGCATCGTCAAAGCGGGTCGGAAAGTCTCTGTCACAGCCAAACCGGATACCGGAGATAGATCCCGGACAGACTGGAGTTTGATACCGCCCAGCACCGAGACTCATACCCTACTTATGGCGATCCCATACACGGGTCGCATGCATCAAATTCGGGCGCATTTCGCGGATATGAACTGCCCTATTGTCGGCGACACGCTGTACGGCGCGGCAGCGGAGCGTGTGGATAATGCTGTGCATAGAGCTGTGAATAGGGGGGTGGATAGCGCTGTGGACAATGCCTCGGATGCAGAGTGCAGACTGATGCTGCATGCGTGGCGTTTGGATGTTCCTCACCCCAATGGCGGACGCCTTGTTTTAGAGGCGCCGCTGCCGGATGATTTTCAAAAAGGCCTGGAAGCGCTTGGGCTTCAACTGCCCCCGGGCAATGTATAAGTGATCGGCGCGCCCGGTCCGAGCGGCAGTCCAGCCATCACAAACAAGATCATCAGGCCCAAGCCGCCAATCAGCAACCAGATCGCATAGGGGATCATGATCGCGGTCAGGCTACCAATGCCGAAACCCCCGACCCAACGCTGTGCGAAGACGAGGATGAGCGGGAAGTACACCATGAGCGGCGTGATGATATTGGTTGCACTGTCACCAACACGGTAGACCGCTGTTGCACCGTCAGGGGATACACCCAGCAACATAAGCATCGGCACCATAACGGGCGCCAGCAGGGCCCACTTCGCGGACGCGGATCCGACGAACAAATTGATCAAGGCCGAGAAGAGAATGATCAGCGTCAGCAACACCGGCAAAGGCAAGCCAGACGTTTCAATCGCATTGGCGCCATGGATGGCGGAGATCAGCCCCAGATTGGACCAGCCAAACATCGCCACAAAGTGCGCTGCGGCGAAGGCCAGAACGAGATAATACCCCATATCCTGCATCGCTTCCGTCATCATCTGTACGAGATCGCGGTGGGATTTGATCGTACCGGCGGCAGCACCATAGGCCCAGCCCGAAGCCAAAAAGAGGGCGAGGAAAGCGCCAACCAAGGACTGAAAGAAAGGTGACAGGCGTTGGAACCATTGCTGCCCGGCGGCGGCTTCAGGCGTCATCCCCATCGCGACATATTCGGCGTCGGTGATGTACAGGGGCGTTCCGGGCCCAATCGCCATAAACGTCCACAATCCGATAATCGCGAGACAGGCAAGACCGGCCCATCGCAGCCCTTTGCTTTCTTCCGGCGTGAGCGGTGCAGCCTCTTCGGAGAAGGAATTTTCTGCGGTGCCAGAGGGCTGGAACTTGCCCAGCCGAGGCTCGATCACTTTGTCGGTGACATACCAAATCACAGGCACATACAAAAAGGTCAGCGCTTGGATGAAGTACATGTTGCCGGCGAAATTGGGGAGATAGGACGGGTCGAGTATGTTCGCGCCTTCCTGGGTGATTCCATAGAGCAGGGCGTCGAGCTGGCCCGGGGCGATATTCGCGGAAAATCCACCGGAAACGCCAGCAAATGCTGCCGCGATACCGGCAATTGGATGTCGCCCGGCGGAGGCAAAGAGAACGCCCGCGAGCGGGATCAGGACGACATAAGCAGCATCGGCTGCATGGTTGGATACCATTGCGATTAAGGCGACAACGGGGGTTAGAAGTGCTGTTGGTGCGCGACGAACGGCGGACCGCATTGCTGCCGAAAACAGGCCGGAGCGTTCTGCGACGCCGGCGCCCAGCATGACCACAAGCACATAGCCAAGTGGATGGAAGTGGGTGAAGGTTTGCGGCATCTCGACCCAAAGCCGCTCCAAATTCTCAGCCGAAAATAGGCTAACCGCCGAAATCACGCCATCCGCCCCAATGCCAAAGCGGGCCTTTTGCGAGTCCGGCATGCCGTTCAAAACATCCGGTGCGAGTGTCGCGCCGAGACCAATCATCGCCAAGCCGACAGATAAGATCATGAGCCCGATCAAAAGGTAGACGAAGATGAAGACAGGGTCTGGGAGGCGATTGCCGTTCCGCTCGACCCAACCAAGAAAGCCTGTTGTTTCCTGTTGTGTGGTATCAACCATGCTCAAAGCCCCGATATGTTTGAGCAAGTCTTGGCCTGACTTGATTTGCAAGACAAGCCAATGGGCTGCGACCGGTTCGGTTCCGACCTGGCCCTGGCGGCGAAACTGACCTATGGACGGCGAATGTGGACAAGCCTGCTTTTTGTTGGACTGGGCGGCGCGATCGGCGCCTGCCTTCGCTATGCGACCGGACTGATCTTCGTTCCACTTGGCGCGCAAGCCGCCGCACAGGCGACGCTGCTGGTGAATGTGGCTGGGAGTCTGTTGCTCGGTCTGCTGTCAGCTTGGGCCGTTGAGCGGGCTATGTCACCGACGGTCTGGTTGTTTTTCGGGGTTGGCGTTTTGGGGGCCTTTACGACGTTCTCAGCCTTTTCGAGAGAGACCGTCATGATGCTGGTCGATGGCGCTATGGTGCGCGGATTTGTTTATATTGCAGCAAATCTAGTCGGATCGCTGGCGGCCTTCGGTCTTGGGTTTTTCCTATTGAGGCGCTTCCTCGCATGAACAAGCAAGTGATCACCGAAACCGTTAGCGAAAAGGAAGGCGGCGTCCGGCTCGACCGCTGGGTCAAGCGACGGATGCCGATGACTCAAGGTGAGTTGGAGAAGTTGCTGCGCACCGGACAGATCCGGGTCGATGGCGGACGTGCGAAGGCGAATACGCGCCTAGAAGCCGGTATGGCCGTGCGGCTGCCGCCGTTCCAATCGAAAGTTTCAGGCGATTCTGATGGGCCGTGGCAGGCACCGGCTAAGCCCAATGCCAAGGCGCTGGCCTTTCTGCAACCGCTCATCTTGCATGAAGACGATGAGATGTTCGTCCTCAATAAACCCGCAGGCGTCGCCGTACAGGGCGGTACCGGGCAGGGCGGGCGGCACATTGATGGTATGCTCGACGCACTCTCAGATGGCGAGCATAGGCCGCGCTTGGTGCATCGCCTCGACAAGGCGACGTCTGGTCTGTTGCTGATCGCCAAACATCCGGCCGCTGCAGCCCGTCTTAGCGATCTCTTCCATTCCCGCGATATGGAAAAAGTCTATTGGGCGATCACCGTTGGCGTGCCGCATCCGCCAGCTGGACAGCTCCGCAGTTGGATGCGCAAGGGCGTTGAACAAGACGACCGCGAGCGCATGGTGATGGGTGAGCATGGCGACAAAGTCTCTAAGCATGCCATTACCGATTATGTTGTCGTCTCGACGGCGGCGCGTCGGGCCGCATGGGTTGCGCTCAAGCCGTCGACGGGGCGGATGCATCAGCTGCGCTTCCATATGCATGAGCTCGGAACCAGCATCCTTGGCGACGACAAATACGTAACGCCAAGAGAAGTGCCGCAGGGCGTCGCCAAAGGCTTGCATCTACATGCGCGCGCGCTGGTCGTTCCGCGGAAGTCAGGCAAACCACTGCTGCTGCAAGCGCCGTTATCCGGCACGATGAAGCAATCCTTTGAGACCCTCGGCTTTCTGGAAAGCGAAGCCGGTAAGGACCCGCTCGAATTGTTTGTCTAACGCTCTTTCGGGTCGAGGGCGTCGCGCAGTCCATCGCCGATAAAGTTAAGGCAGAGCAGGGTGATACCCATCGTCAAAGCCGGTGCCATGAGCATCCAAGGCTTGTCTTGCATCTCGCGCGCGCCTTCTGAGATCAACACGCCAAGCGACGTCAAAGGCTCATTCACGCCGAGGCCCAGGAAGGAGAGAAAACTCTCCGCCATGATAACAACTGGTATGGTCAGCGTAACGTACACAGCCACCGGGCCGACCACATTTGGTAAAATATGGCGTCGAATAATGGTGAAGACGGGAACGCCGGTTGCGCGCGCAGCTTCGATGAATTCACGGTTTTTGAGCGCCAAGGTTTGGCCACGCACAATCCGTGACATGGTCAGCCATTCGACCGCACCGATCGCCGCAAAAATCAGGATGATGTTCCGGCCAAAAACCGTGAGCAGCAAAATCACAAAAAAGATGAAGGGCATGGCGTAAAGAACATCGACAAATCGCATCATGATGTTGTCGACCCTGCCGCCAATGAAGCCGGCCACCGCGCCCCACGTGACGCCAATGACCAAGGACACGATGGTCGCAACAACCCCAACCGCGAGCGATATCCGTAAACCCAGCATCAGCCGCGCAACCAAATCTCGGCCTTGCGTGTCCGTGCCCAACAGATGCCAATTGTCGAACGTCGGCGCGATTTCGATATTGCCGGAAATTGTGCGGTAGTCGTGCACCCAAACAATTGGGCCGATCATCGCGATCAGCACCATAATCGACAAAATGAACATGGATGCGACGGCGGCTTTGTTTCGGAACAGACGCGCGCGGGCATCATCCCACAGCGAACGGCCGCCCTGGATAGCTTGCTCAACCGGTTCCTTGCGATTGGTGAGATCGAGTGCGTCTGTCATCAGTCGTACTGCACTTTCGGATCGAGCATGGCATAGAGAATGTCGGCGAGAAGATTAAACAGGATGATCAGCACTGCGTAGATAATGAGGGCGCCCATAACCAGCGTATAGTCGCGATTGATCGCCCCATCGACAAAATAGCTGCCCATTCCCGGCAACCCGAAGATGCGTTCAATCACCAGCGATCCGGTCATCACACCGGCCATTGCCGGTCCAGCATAGCTCACCAGCGGCAAGATCGCCGAAGGTAGAGCATGGCGTGCGATGACGTCCCGTTCTGACAAGCCTTTGGCGCGGGCTGTGCGGATATGGTCTGAGCGCATCGTTTCAATGATTGATGCCCGCATCAGTCGGGAAATGATCGCAATTTGCGGCAAAGCGAGTGTCACGACCGGCAAAGTCATATTGTAGAAATTCATCCCGATGTTTGGGTATGTGCCGAGCCCGCCAACGGCAAACAAGTCAAACGTCAGCGCGAACAGCAAAATCAGGATCGGCCCGCTGACAAAGGTTGGAATCGAAATACCCGCCATCGCAAACCCCATGACGGAATAGTCGGCTGCGGTATTTTGGCGAAGTCCTGCGATAATGCCGAGGGCGGTGCCAACTGCGATCGCCAACAGCATTGACAGCAAACCGATGCTCAAGCTGATCGGCAATCCATCGGCGATAAGTTCATTCACGCTTTTGCCCAATGTCTTCATCGATGGGCCGAAATCGAGGCGAATGACCCCGCCCAAATAGTCGGCATATTGCTTCCACAAAGGCTGATCGAGGCCGAATTTCGCATTGATCGCCGCCTCCGTGGCGGCGTTCAGGCGGCGGTCGCCATCAAAAGGTCCACCTGGCGCCAAACGCATCATGAAGAAAGCGACTGTAATGATCACCAACAAGGTCGGAATCGCCACCAGAAGGCGGCGCCCCACATACCCCCAGGGGATCCGGGCCAGGCTTCTTTGAAGGGCTGACAAGCGCCGCATCCTCCTCTAGATGACTTCACGATTCCCGTTCAACACTTGGCATCGAAAAGAGAATGCCTACGTTCACAACCGGATAGCCCTTGTCAACGACGACATACACCGGAGGCCACAAATGCCCGATATTCGTCAGGTCACAGATTCTTTTGCTGTCGCCCCACAGATCAGTGAGGATGATGTTGCGGAGATTGCCGCAGCTGGTTTTAAAACCATTATTGCCAACCGGCCGGATGGTGAGGGCGGCATCGACCAACCGCGTATGGGCGCCATTCGAACACGGGCTGAAGAATTGGGCCTAATCTTTGTGGCAATCCCGTTTTCTGGCGCGCCGACCCCCGAAATTTTGGAACGAATCGGCTCCGCCTTGGCTGAGGCCCCGTCGCCCGTACTGGCATATTGCCGCACAGGAACGCGCTCAATCACGGCCTGGGCGCTGACTCATGGTGGGCAAGGTGCCGCGGATGACATCATTCAAGCCGGCGCCAATGCGGGCTATGATCTCAATGGTTTAAGGCCTTTGCTTTGAGAATTATCAGCCGATCACCGTCATTTTACAAATTTGTGAGCAAGTATTTACAGAGAGAACCGATCCGAGGAGTTGATCGTTTCTGCCGCGCATGCGATTCAGTCTAGATAAGCCCTAGAGGTGTGTAAGGAGTAACTCATGGCGAGAAGTTGGTTCGCCGATTTCAAGTATGAGGATGGTGAGTGGCGCGTCAAAAAGACGGGACACGCCATTCCGATCGAGCCTGGAATCGTCAATGACGTCTTCACCTGGTTGACCTTTTACACAATGGCGCAATCCTGGCGGACTTGGCGCCGGATCACGGGACATAAGCGTCCGACCATCGCCTTTTACCCGGAAAAGCCACGACCCTGGTATTTTATTTGGCCGGTCATGCATGTTTCCGGCGCGAAGCTGGTTTCCGATACGTCGACCGCCGACATCGTATTTCAGTTCGACGATTCAACAGAAAGCCACCACCAGCCACCGCAGACAAAACCGGGTGCGCGACTGGTCAATTTTGACTGTACCGATATCGCCAAGAGCCGCGTGGCCGAGGCGTTTGAGTGTGTTGCAGGGTACAATCTCGCTGTTGACCCAGAGACTTTTGCGGGACCAATGGTCGAAAAATCCGAGAAGAATGCCAGTCATGATGGGCGGATCATTGAAGGTCCAGCGAAACCGGGTGCTGACAAAACCTACCAACGTGTGATCGACAATGAGATCCATGGTGGGATGATAGAAGATCTCAGGACATGTATTGTCGGTGGACGCCCAACGGTCGTGTTTCGCAAACGCCGCCTTTTGACACGGCGCTTCTTGAACGAAAATTCAGAAGTGTTGCTGGACCAGCCTGCGCAGGTGTTCACGGCAGATGAAATTGACGTGATCTCGCGCTTTGCGAGCGAAATTGGTCTGGAGTGGGGCGGCGTAGACGTGCTACGCGATCGGTCAAGCGGGCGAATCTATATTGTCGATGCGAACAAGACAGACATGGGGCCTCCCGTTGCATTGAATCTGGGCGACAAGCTCAAAGCAACACGGCGGATGGCAAAGGCTTTTGTAAGAGCCTTTGCACCGAGAAGACACTAAGGCGATGGCGCCAAAAGAGCGCCAATACAGAGAGATAGCAGTTTCCTCCCATGGCAATACCCTTCATCAAAGATATCGAATTTGAGTATGGTCGAACCGACCAGGTTTCTCCGCTGTTGCGACGCGTCATCGCAAACAATCCAGGTCCGTTCACCTTTGTTGGTACAGGGGTTTACATTGTCGGTCAGGGCGACGTCGCCGTGATCGATCCAGGCCCGATGGATCAAGAGCACTTTGAGGCGCTAAAACAAGCGCTCGCGGGCGAAACGGTGAAATGTGTACTTGTGACGCATGGGCACTCTGATCACTCGCCATTGGCGAAGCCGCTCGCAGAATGGGCGGGATGTCAGGTCTACGCAAAAGACATTGGCCAACCCACGGCCAAGGGTGAGCTCGGCTCAGAAGATGATGTTGGCTTTCGGCCAGACGTCCACATAAATGACGGTGATCTGTTCACCGGTCCGGGCTGGACCCTGGAAGCGATTGAAACCCCAGGGCACACGAGCAGCCATCTTTGTTTCAGCTTGAAAGAAGAGAATGCCTGTCTGACCGGCGATCATATCATGGGCTGGTCGACGACGATTGTCGCACCGCCCGATGGCAACATGTCGGACTATTTCCGTAGCCTCGACAAAATCCAAGCGCGGAATTTTGAAACGCTTTGGCCGACACATGGGTCACCGGTAGAGGGCGAGGCGTCTGTTCGCGAATTTGTTCAAGCGTATCGTCAGCACAGACAAGATCGCGAAGACGGCGTACTGGCGCAATTGCATGCCGGCGTCACCAGTATTCCGACCATGGTCGAGGCGATGTATGTTGGCCTGGAGGATCGGTTGATCCCAGCCGCGTGCCTGTCCTTGCTCGGCCATATGATGAAGCTGATTGACGAAGGTAAGGTTGCCACGCAGGACGCGCAGCCCACCGTGCGTAGCACGTTCCAGCTGGCCGCGGTTAAAAGAGCGTCTTAATCAGGGCTCCCAGCGGCCGTCCAAACGATCCTGCATTTCCACGAGCAAGGCAGATACGCGCTTTGAGTTGGCGCCTATGTCGGAAAGACCAACGCGGCTGGTCGAGCGGATGTCCAGTTTAGCTCCGCCATTGCTGTCTTGTACGCGGATGGCGACATCGTCTTCAAACCCGAACCAGGTCGAGGTTTCGGTCGCCTCAACCTGAAACACGCCCTGCTCAATCTCTTCGGCTTCGGTGACGATCGTCCAGCCGCGACGTTTCATCACCGTTTCGGCGGCTTCCGCGATTTCGGCTGGAGGCGCTGCAAAATACAATGGATCGAGACGTGGATAGATCGGATCGGCACCGTCAATGCTGCGCTCGGCGTCTTCTTGCAGCTCAGAAACCAGCCGGCCTCCTGTGCCAGGCCAACCCCCATTCGCGCCTTCGGGAACGATTGGCGCATCCAGCACGTCATTCGCGGCGCCACCCATTTCGCGCGCTTGCATAAGGGTTTCAGAAAAAGCGATTGGAGCGGCCCAATCCGTTTGAATGTCGTGAAGCGGAGGCAAGGCTCTTGCTTCACCTCTAAACCCGGCCAAACGACCCAGCATCAAACCGCCAATGAGCAGCGCGGCGAGGGCCAGAATGAAAGGCTGTTTGCGCGGCGATTGTATCAAGGCGATGATCACGCCGATACCGCCCAAAGCGACGCTCAGCATGGCCAAATTGGCACCCAGGCCGAACGTCATCTGACTGAGTCCCACCTGGTATGGCCAAAGGCCAAATCGTGTGCCGAGCGCACCGACGATGAACCAAAGAACCGTGAAGATAGAAACGGCCAATGCAAAGCCGGTCGCATAGAGACGCCAGCCGGCGGAAGGTTGGGTGTCTGCATCGCTCATTTGCGTTCTCCAATTGGGGGCTAATCAGGGATGTGCACCGCCGCGCTTGAGGGTCAAGCAATTCTGTTCGCTAAGCCGCAGTCGGTTTAGGCATTCAGTTCCAAGTTTGCGGCGCGCGCCCGCATGATGACATGGTCCCAGGCCATGGTCATATCGTCGGTCCAAGCGTCCCCTGCGATGTTCTGGATCACGTCGCGCAGGGTGGGATAATAGCCATCAAAGGTCAGATCATCGATGCCGTAGCCACAATGGTTCATCCGCTCTGCGGCGATGAAAGACGTTGCGACACCATCGTCCGACAAAAGCCCTTCCGCCATGCTGAGGGTCTCGTTTAGCATATGGCCTTTGACCCCATCATCCACGTCCAGCACGAACAAGGCTCGCATGTCCGGATACCGCTTGAACAGTTCGTCGTAGACCGTCGGCACAATGTCCTCGCACCGTCCGGCGACGATTTCGAGGCTGCTCAGGAAGGCGTCTAAATGGGGCATGCCTTGAATTTAAAGCGGAATATTGTCGTGCTTTTTCCAAGGGTTGGTTTTCTGCTTGCCGCGCAGGGTGCGTAGCGCTTTGGCGACGCGCCGGCGGGTAGAGTGCGGCATGATGATGTCGTCGATATAACCCTTTTTCGCGGCCACATAGGGGTTGGCGAAATTGTCCTCATAATTTTTCGTATGCTCGGCGATTTTCTCGGGATCGTCGAGATCGCTACGGAAGATGATCTCGACGGCGCCCTTTGCGCCCATCACAGCGATTTCAGCCGTCGGCCAAGCATAGTTGACGTCGCCGCGAAGGTGTTTGGAACTCATAACATCATAGGCGCCGCCATACGCTTTGCGTGTGATCACCGTGACTTTCGGCACAGTTGCTTCGGCATAGGCAAATAGCAGCTTTGCGCCATGTTTGATCAAGCCGCCATATTCTTGCTTGGTCCCAGGCATGAAGCCCGGCACGTCGACAAAGGTCACGATCGGGATGGAGAAACAGTCGCAGAAGCGCACAAAGCGCGCGGCTTTGCGCGATGCGTCAATGTCCAAAACCCCGGCAAGCGTCATGGGTTGGTTCGCAACCACCCCAACCGGAGCGCCTTCCATTCGCGCAAAACCACAGAGGATGTTCGCGCCAAAATTGGGTGAGATCTCGAAAAAGTCGCCTTCGTCGACGGTCTTTTCGATCAGCTCTTTCATATCATAGGGCTGGTTCGGATTGTCCGGAATCAGGGAATCAAGGCTCATTTCGACGCGATCGGGATCGTCAAAGGAGGGGCGGACAGGTGGCTTTTCGCGGTTTGAGCCGGGCAGGAAATCGATCAGTCGGCGCATTTGGGTGAGCGCTTCAATGTCGTTCTCAAACGCGCCATCAACAACGCCGGATTTGTTGGCGTGGACGCTGGCACCACCGAGGGTTTCGTGTGTGACAACCTCGTTGGTAACGGTCTTCACAACGTCGGGACCGGTGACGTACATATACGAGGTGTCCTTCACCATGAAGATGAAGTCGGTCATGGCCGGCGAATAAACATCGCCACCTGCACAAGGTCCCATAATCACTGAAATTTGTGGGTAAACTCCACTATACAAAACATTTTCCATGAAGATGTCTGCATATCCCGCAAGGCTGTCGACACCTTCCTGGATCCGCGCGCCACCTGCGTCGAAAATGCCAACAACAGGTGCGCCGTTTTGGGCTGCCATGCGCTGAACTTTGACGATTTTTTGAGCATGTGCCATCGACAACGATCCGCCGAAAACGGTGAAGTCTTTTGAGAACACATAGACCAAGCGGCCATTGATTGTGCCGTGCCCGGTTACAACACCGTCGCCCGGGATTTTTTGCTCATCCATGCCGAAGTCGGTGCAACGATGCTCTACGAACATGTCGTATTCTTCGAAACTGCCTTCATCAAGTAAGAGGTGGATCCGCTCACGCGCTGTCAGCTTGCCCTTAGCATGCTGGCGTTCAATTCGCTTTTCACCACCTCCTAAGCGGGCTTGTTCGCGGCGCGCTTCTAGGGCTTCAATCACTTCTTGCATAACAACCTCCGACATTTCAGGGCGTTGTAATGCGTGTAACATTTCTGACAAGGCGAAGCGCCCGCCTCCGCTGGGGAAGGTCGGGCGCCTGCACTCATACCTCTCAAATTGCGCTTAATACCAATGGCGGTTGTGACCTCGGTGTCTCGGGTAGACGCCTTCGAGATTGACCACTCGGCCTCGACGAACCGTACAACTTACACGACGCTCAAAGTCACGCCGGCGGCCCTCGAACTCCACTTCCGGAAAGGTGACCTGGAAGCCATTGGGACCGATTTGGCGAACCCGTCGGCCATCATCAAAGTCGATGTCCCGAAATCCAATTTGTCGGGCTTCTTGTCGAATGGCGCGGCGACACTTTCGAATGGCTTCTCGTCGAAGCGAACGCGTGTCGATGTGGCGATTGTGCCCATATGTGTGTTGCTTGTGAGCATGAGCGCCATGGACATAGGTCAGTTTAACGGTCGCAGTATTGGTTGCGTGCACCGGCTTGGCGAGCGCTGGTGCAGCGAAGAGCAGGGGCGCCGCAATGGCAAGCGCAGCAGCTCGGATATTTATGATGCGGTTCATCATTCCCGCAGAGAAACACACCCTGATGCAACCTAAGCTGAGCGCGGCGTTTCAGTAAAATTCATTCATTTTCAGAGACTCAGGCGTAGGCGTAAGGGCCACCTTTTTCCAATGCAGCAGCATAAGCGGGGCGCGACTGACACCGTTCGAGCCAAGTCATGACATTTCGATAATGGGTCAAATTGATTCGACTCTTTGCAGCTTCAACTGGGAAACTCATCATGATGTCGGCTGCCGAGAAAGCGGATCCAGCGAACCAGCCGGTCTCCTTCAGCGCATTGTCCCAATAAACCGCATGCTCCGCGAGCCGGGGGTTCACAAAGTTGACTTCCGCGGGCGACAGAACGCGCCGGACCAAGCCTTTGGCCAGACTGGGCGCACGCTCCGGGATGGATTGGAAAACCAACTTCATTAAAAGCAGGGGCATCGCAGAGCCTTCGGCATAGTGCAGCCAATAGGTCAGGGCGCGCCTTTGCTCAGATTTTTGGACGCCATGCAGCATGTGCTTCGAATCATGGGTTTCGAGGATGTACTCAAAGATTGCGCCAGTTTCCGCGAAAACGCCATCGCCCGTGGTGAGCGCGGGTGATTTTCCGAGTGGATGCACATCATAAAGGGTATCGGGCGCAAGTTTCGTTATCGGGTCACGGTCATACCGTTTAACCTCATACGGCACTGCTAGCTCTTCGAGCAGCCAAAGAACGCGTTGGGAGCGAGAGTCTTCAAGATGGTGTACGGTGATCATACGTTTTCGGCTCCTCATTCTAGCGAAGACTTAGGCCAAAAGCGCCTCAAACCAACGCCCGACCGCTTCTGCATCCATTGCACGTGACTGTTTCGCGGCTCGAGCTTCATCGTCTTCGCCCCAGCGTTCGGCTTGGAAGTCTTGGTCTAGATGAGACAGCGTATGGGCGTCTGTTGCTGCCAACTGTCCGCTTTGAACCGCGAAACCAAGTATGACAGAGCCAAACAAAGCGGTTGCCCAGTTAAGCGCCGTTAAAGAGAAAGCGTCGAGTTGGCCTGCCTGGTCCCGAACGGCCTGGAGGCTGGCATCCGGTTGCGGACACGCAACAATGCCCTCGACTGGCACCAGCACGATATCCAGGGTTTTCCCCGCCCAGTTTCGCCACGGGGTCCACAATGCCTCCTGGCGTGCACGCAGCGCGGCATCGTTTCCTTCCAAATGGCAAATCAGATCCGTTTGCGCATAGCGCGCAAGCTCTTCTATCATTTCAAGACGGGTATAAGGTGTTCGGTCGATCGCGACATTGGCC
>JBCAWZ010000035.1:0-29863 GCA_038534315.1 Pseudomonadota bacterium
GATGTCCCGAATGTACAGGGCTGGAAGAAAGGCGGCGCAAAGCAGGCCGCGTCTGGCGCAGCATTTACCGAGAGGTTGATGAGCTCGTCAGCTTCGGTTTCGAAATAGCTGACTTTGGCCTGAAACCGATCAGAATCGACAAAGATTTTTCGAAAGTCGACACCCGTGCCGAATTCGACTGTTTGGGTTTCTTCCGGCACCAGATCTGGATTTGGGATAAAGTTGTTCGGGACAAACTCAAACGACCCAATTGCCGGATTGAATAAGATGGGGTGTGGTACGAGGAAGTGCACACCATCTAGATAAAGCTCATTGATAGAAGGCGCGCGAAACCCTTCTGAGTAAGATCCGAACAAACGCAGCCATTCAGCCCCCTGCGGCGCGAAGCTCGCGGCAAATCTTGGAGAGATCGCCTCGTCGGAATTATCTTGATCGGGTGCAATGTCGGAGCTGCTTTCAAATTCATCATAACGTACGCCCGGAATGACGACGAATTGGCCTGCAGGGGTTTCAACAACCGCTTCCAGCTGCGCGAACACACCTGTGAATTCACTTTCGCCATTCGGAACACCGCCGCGCGTGCCATCCGTGGTCTGATCATCAGTGCCAACTTGTTCGTCTTTGTACCAGTCCCCGCCAACCGTGAGTGTTATGTCGGCGGCGCCAACAGAAAACCTAGATGCATTTCGAATGTTGAAACCGGTGGTTTCGATATCTCGAACCGTTGTTCTCGGGATCATTGCATCAAACTCATCGACATCGCTCGACGTTTGATACGCGTTGAACCCGAGATCAATCCAGTCATTCGCTTCAGGGTTGAAGGTTAGGCCCAACCGAAACGTATCTGTTGTGATGTCTTTTTCGACATCTTGGTCGAGGATGCCATTGCCTGTTCCATTAACGCCCTGGCCGTTGTTCGGTTCGATTGCGGTATTCGTAAATCGTTGCCAGGATCCTTCGATGGTGACCGCATCGCTAATCGCATAACTCCCTTTGACGAGCGCGGTTTGAATGTCGTCGTCGGAGGGGAGATCAACACCTGACGCAAGCTCAATGTCTCCTGATTGTCGAACGCCAAAGCTCGCAATGCCGTCGAATGCGCCTTGGCGCGTATAGGCTGTAATAGAGGCTAGAGATTCCTCATTCACGCTTTGATAGCCAACTCGCGCTCGGGCGCCCCAGACCTCATTGTCTGCTAAGAGATCGTCTGCATCGACGCTCTCGAAGGCGAGGACGCCGCCTACGGCGCCGGAACCATATATCGCCGAAGCCGGGCCGCGAACGATTTCGGCAGTTCCGATAAGTTCTGGATCCACGAAGAACCGACCGTCGTGTGCTGAGGTGAAGCTCTGGCGCGCGCCATCTAGCAGAATCAAAACGTTTTGCCCGGAAAGCCCACGAATGCTGGGTAATTCGCCGGTTCGCCTCGGGCCAAATCCAAAGTCTACGCCTGGAACGTCACGAAGAACGTCTGAAATAGCGGAGGGTGCAAGCGATTCAATTGCCTCCCGGTCCACGACTGTGACTTGCCCGGGATAATCGAAAACGGGGAGGGGGTTTGATGTGCCGTAGACTGTAACAGGGTCTTCGCGCAATTCTTCGTCGGTCGCGTCGTCCTCTTGAGCAATCGCAAATGGAGCGATGGAGAGTGCGGTGGAGGCGACTAGCAGCGCGCGCAGGTTTTGGCGGGTCATTCGGAAGGTCATTCTGAGGTCCTTGATCAGTCCATCTTTTTAAGAATAAGTCTCATTTGCGATAAATGCGGTATACGCAAAATTACGCAATTGCAAGTCATTCGCGTTTGCATTAATGAAATACGAAACATATCGGCGCTTCGTCCGGAACGCTTATCAGGAGAATGATCATGCATTTCCCCCAGACTACTTTTTGGTCCGCAACAGCGATGGCAATTTTGACCGTGACAGGCTGCGCAACGGCTGTGGCGCCGCACTCCGCGACTGAAACAATTGTCGAAAAACCGACCAATTTTGAGCAGGACAGACAATCCATCCTCGCAATGACTGGCGACTACAAGGTCACGTTTGATTTCACGGAGACCGTCTCATTCGTAGACGGATATGAACTCAAAGAGCCAAAGCTTTCAGGGGGACATGAATCGGTGCGTGTCGTTGAAGACCGCGGAGATTACATAAGCATGCAACATCTTCTCGTGGTTGGTCCCGATGAATCTCCGTTTGTGGTCAAACACTGGCGACAAGATTGGAAGTACGAACCAGCGCGTGTGCTGACGTTCATTGGCGGCAATGCTTGGGAATGGCGCGATGTTCCCGCCAGCGAGCGTGCAGGAACCTGGTCGCAAACAGTTTATCAAGTCGACGATGCACCGCGCTACGGAGCCGTCGGCGCCTGGGCGTATGAGGATGGTATTGCCGAATGGACCCCGCCGCAGGAATGGCGGCCTCTGCCGCGCCGTGACATGACCACAAGGGACGATTATCACGCCGTGGATGCGGTCAATCGCCATGTCGTCACGCCTTGGGGTTGGGTGCATGAACAGGAGAACTCCAAACTTATTCTTGATGGTGCACCGCAAGCTCTGGTGCGTGAGGTGGGCTTGAATACTTATCGCGCGTTTGACGACTATCCGGTGGAAGCTGCGGAAGACTATTGGGACGGCACAGAAGAATTCTGGGCAGGCGTGCGTGCGCATTGGACCGACATCGAAGCGGCGAATGATCGCTTCGCAATCACCATTAAGGGTGAAACTGAGCCACTCTACATGCCGCTTCTAACACTGGCGAACGAGGTCAATGACGGAGAGAAAGATCTCGAGCCGGCATTGGTTGAAGCGCGTGAGATCATCGATGGCTTTGTAACGCCTGAGATTGGAGCGCTTGCAGATCGACTTCGTCCGACGACAAAGCTTGCGAGCCTCGACTAGTCATGATGCGCGGTCTCACATTGGTGGTATCAGTCTCTTGTTTTAGCGCCGTTTCCGTCGCTGATACAGCATACATTGAGCCGTCTACGTTCACACCAAATTCCGGTCAGACGATTACTGTAGAAACGTCTTTCAACGATTATTGCTGCGTGCCGAAATACGCCGTTCGGTCCAACCATTTTGCAGTGATCCTTCCGGATGGCCGATCCGTTTCACCGGATCGGATTGAGATGTTCGCCAACAGCTCTGTGATCGAACAGACGGTTACGGAAGAGGGGACCACTCGGATCACCACGGGAGAGCGGCTCGGTCGTAAGGGGGGGGAGTATGTCCTGCTCGATGAGCAGTATTTTTTAGTGAATAGCGACGATGCGGATCCGATATTCGTCCCTGAGGGCACACAGATTCTGTCTTCGCAAACGGCCACCGTCTCTGACGCTTATGTGACAATCGGTGAACCGACATGGCTGAGTATCCAGAAGCCGATTGGACGTCTCCAGCTTACACCTCTACAACACCCGTCGACGCTTGGAAGCGGCGACATGTTCGACATCATCATCACATTTGATGGCTTACCATTGGCCGATCAAGAACTAGTTCTAACACGAAGCGGACAGAAGGATCGCCATGGTGATGAGGGTTTTGTGTTTGAGTCCGATGTAAATGGAAGAGTCTCAATCCCATTGTATCAATCGGGTACGCATCTGGTTATGGCCCGCACGCAAGCGACTGCACCCCAGGGAGCAGAAACAGACATTCGAAGTTACACTACGTCAATGACATTTTCAGTGAACTGAACATTCAGAACAAGCTCCAGCTTTGGAGAGGTCCGCTCAGGCCTTTTAATTGTCTTCGACGCGGTTCAGGTGATCGATCAATTCCGCCGCGAACTCCGAGACGCCATGATTGCGCGCTGGCGTGAAGCCAAAGCGCGTGATGACGATCTCTTCGGACGGAATCACCAGGACCAGCTGCCCTTGATATCCACCCATGTAATATGAGTCTTCCGGCAGGTTGGGTATCAAACGCTCTCGACTTGGGTCAGCTGGATTGGCGTTCAACCAAAATTGCGCGCCGTATTCATGACCTGGAGCGTTTGGCGTCGGCGTAACGAGATAATCCACCCAACCATCGGGCAGTATCTGCTCACCATTCCATTCGCCCCTTTGCAGGCAGAGCTGACCGAGGCGCGCCCAGTCGCGTGCCGAAGCGTACATATATGACGAGCCGATAAACGTGCCGCTTCGATCAGCTTCCATGGTTGCAGTCCGGATACTCAATGGTCGAAACAAGCGCTCTTGCGAAAACGTGTAGGCTGACTGGAGCGTGTCGCCAACACTTCTTCGGACAATACCCGACACGATGTTTGTTGTGCCGGAGGAATAGGACCAAATCGTATCCGGAGCTGCGATCAAAGGCTTCGCAGCTGCGTATCCGCCCGTGTCCGGTTCAAGTGAAAGCATCCGTGTAACATCAGTTGCCGCCGAATAAGTCTCTTCAAATTCCAATCCGCTGCTCATCCTCAAAAGTTGATCGAGCGTAATCGCGGCGCGGGGGTCATTCTCGGTTTCACCCCATTGAGGCACCGCTGCTGGTGCGCCAATATCGAGCACCTTATCTTTAACCAGGATCCCCACCAGTAAGGCGGTGACGCTTTTGGTCATCGACCATCCAAGCAGAGGTGTTTCGGGCGTAACCCCCTCAGCATACCGTTCAGCGACGAGCCGACCTTTGTGAACGACAACCACCGCTTTGGTGTATCGCGGTTGGTCGACGGAATCTTCCGTAAATAAGCCCCCCAGCATATTGGCGACATCTGCACTAACGTCAGGGCTTGCCTGACCTTTTGGCCACGCCACTGATTCAGAGACGTCGAGTTCGGGTAGCGCGGAAACAGAAAACTCTGCTTCCTTTTCCCCCACGGACAATAGAGTGCAGCCAATCCCTGGCGTGAAGATTGCGCGCCGCTCGAATAAACCAATCAGTTTTGTCGTGACGCTTTGCTGTTCTAAATCAAGCTTATAAGTAACATTAGCGAGCGTGCTTGAAGCGCCCTTAAGTGCTTGCTCTCGGACGATTTCGGGAGAGAAGCCGCTCAAGAAGTATCCGGAACAAATATTTTTGGCTGAGTAACCGCTACCTGCCCTCGTGATCGATCCATAGCTCAGGTACAAGTAGGCGGTGGCTGCGACCAAAGCCAACACAACCCCGAGTGCAATTTTCTTGACCATAATGCTCGCTCTCCGCGCGCTCGTCTTGGTATTCATGTACTTGGTTCAGTGATGCCTGCAACTCTCGAACCCAAAAAAGAAACGGTCTAAAGTTGCAGAGCGATTGGGGCGGTACGCTTGAACGGCTTAGAAGCGCCCCAAATAAGAATTTGAGGTCGTCCGTTCTGCGCGCAAAAGAAGTCATTAGACCAGAGGAGTAAGTCGCCCTAAACCGGACGCTGACAGCAACACTGTCAGATGTAGGGCTTTGCATTTTTTCGGCTTTGTTCCAAGGTCCCCTCAGAAAGAGATTGGGGACAAGAATGCTTCTGCGTCGCATCACAAAACACGTTAAAGATCAGAACTGGTTCGCGGTTGGGATTGATTTCGCGATTGTTGTTGTCGGCGTGTTCATTGGAACACAAGTTGGAAACTGGAATGCCCAACGCCTAACAGATGATCGAGCGACGATTTTTACAGAACGTCTATTGTCGGACGTACGCGAGGAAGCTTGGGCCTACGAACACCTGGTTGAATACAATCGGGACGTTCTAGTTAATGCGGAACGCACCGTAGACGCCCTCTCTGGGCGAAGGCCTCTGCAACCGGAAACGTTTTTGATCGCCGCATACCGAGCAACCCAATATAAATTTCTGGAGCGCAGGCGCGCGACTTACGATGAACTCCTCTCGACAGGAGAGATCAACATTATACGTGATACGAATTTTCGACAGACCGCCGTTATGGTTTTTACCGATACGGTGCCCGATTTGGTTATGGATGAGGGGCATGGTTCCGAGTTTCGAAGGCTCTTTCGCCAACATGTGCCTGCGCCGGTTCAAAGGGAACTTCTGCAGAAATGCGGCGACCTCGCCATTCAAGTCGGCGACTATGAAGGCATTCAAGACTCCTTGGAATATTCCTGCGCGCTTGATCTGGAGCCAGCCCTGCTCGTAGAGGCTGCTCAAGCTCTACAGTCCGCACCGAACATCCTCTTGGAAGCCCGCGTCCGTTTTGCAGATGTTGAAACCGCCATTACAGACCTCGTGATCAATAATAGCGATATACGGACGCGAATTTTAGATATTGCCGGACGGCCGACACCATGATCTTGGTTTTTATTGAGGGTGTAAACGCTTTCGCCCGTTTAACCGCCTTTGACGCTCACTTTTAGCGAAACGTGCGGACAACTAGTTGCAGTTGATCGTTCCGAGTTGGTTTCTGATATTCTAGAGCTTCTTTCTTAAGCCTAGCCAATAATTGAAAAATAACGCGTAGCCCTTTCGAGCGGCTTAAATTCGCCCGTAACAGCCGGTTAGCCAGAGGCAGAAAGCGCCCTGGAACGGCCTCTGGTAAATTCCGGTGGGCGAGCAAAACCAGACGTTAGCTAAGAGGCTTAAGACGCCTTAAAGCGGTAGCTCGTAATTTCTCCATTTTGGTCAAAAGAAGTCATTAGAAATTGGTATTGGGCAGCCTGGTTACAGCCTGATCCGCAGCGGCAAAGAAGTGAGATATGTTCTTCGAACATACACAAGTTAAACGGTTCTTTGGAACCGACGAAAGCTAGTTAGTCAGAATGCCCCAAACAGGACACTCACGAAACCAAATAATAGAGAGCGCTCGCTTTGACACTGTCGCATCTTATCGGTTTGCGCTGGCGCGACTATAATCTAAAAGACAATCCCGCTAGTGAGTCTTGGAGCTGTCGTGCCATTAGACCAGCAATTCTCCGATCAAACGAAGCCAAAGATCTCGGTCCTTGGGGCTTTCGAGCTTACAGATGCCGACGGGCGAAAAATCGAAATCTCAAATCGGCGGGGACGCGCGATTTTGGGGGTCCTTTGCCTGAGTCCGGGGCTGTCGCTTCAGCGAGAAACGGTCAGCCAGCTCATCTGGGCCGGGCGCTTCAAGCCCCAAGCCCGCGCCAGTCTTCGTCAGTGCTTGCATGAGTTGAACCGCGATTTGCAGTCGTACGGACTACAGATACTGCAAACGTCTAATACGCATATTTCGCTGACCTCCGATGGTGTTCACACCGACGTTCAGGCATTGGCAACTGCCCTTTCAGGCCGCGATGTAGACAAAGCGAGCGCAATACTCGCAAAGACGACGTGTCAGCGCATCTTGGAGGGCATTAACCTCGGTGATGAACTCGAAAAGTGGCTTTCTGCGCAGCGGCTTCATCTTGAGAGCCGGATTAGATTGCTGGTGAATGAGGTTTTGGCTGAGCTGAAAGCGACATCGCAAAACGCGCTCCACGACAAGTTGGCGGCAGCCTGGCAACATTGGGCGGGCCTGGGTCGTTTGCAGGGGCGCATAAGGTTGGCGATTTTGCCTTTCCAGCAATTCGATCAGGTTGGCGGTGATTTGTTCTTATCTGAAGGGGCTGCCGATGAGCTGTCGTCGCGCCTTAGGACGATTGAAGATATCGCTCTGGCCGGACGGACCTCGATTCAAACCTTGCAGGACAAATCCTTGACCCTGCCGCAAATGGCCGAACAGTTGAACGTCACGCACTTGATAGAAGGGACGGTTCGCCGACGGTCCGATGGTGTCAGCTTGTCTATCCGCCTCATTGAGGGGGCGAGCGGTATGCAGGTCTGGGAGGAGACGGTGGAGGACAGTGAAGCCGAGTTCTTTGACGCTCGGCAGGTGATCGGTGCCAATATTGTTGCCGGACTATGCAAAACCCTAAACGTCACTCCAAAAGCAGAACGAGTGCGGCGGATGACACCTCATCGCGACGCCTACGCGCTTTACCTGCAGGGCCGGTCTTTATCCCAGAAAACAATGGTTCTGGGCGCGACTGAAAAGGCGGTTGAACTGCTTGACAATGCTTTGGAGCTTGATCCCGACTTTGCCGAATGTTGGACAGCGCTGGCCGAAGCGTATGTTTCGACAATTGTGTACGCGCCGTGCCTCGACAAGGTCGAACGGTCTGCGAAGGCAGCAGACTGTGCCCAGCGCGCCTTGGAGCTTGATCCAAATCAGGGGTACGCCTACGCCATCCTGAGCATTCATGAATGGACCGGTTTCAATCCATCAAAATCGCTTGAATATGCTCTGCAAGCCTATCGTCTGGAGCCGACCAATGCCGATGTAACCATGCGGCTCGGCTCATGCCTCTTATATCTCGGACGCACCCGTGAAGCGCTTCCATATGTTGAAGCCGCGATCGATCAAGACCCAGTCAATGGGCGCAACTATGCCATGTTGTGTGCCGCGCAACTTAACCTTGGAAACTACGAGGCCGCGCTGGCTGCGGGTAAAAGCATGGTCGATATGGGTCTGCCAGGGTTTCACCTGGCGCTGACCCAGACAGCGATGGGCGACCATGGAGCGGCGATAGAGACCTATTATGATATAAGGCGATTTGTAGGAACAATGATCATGTCACCTCCCGGGTCGGCTGAAATCTCGGATGAGGCGCGCGATTTTTACCTGCTGACGGCCGCGAAAGGCGTTTGTAGCGGCGACGCCGAGGCCCGTCGGACGTATTGTAGTCTCATTGAAATACTGCATCAGACCCTGCCAGAACCATACGACCACAGCGTGGCTTGGCCCGCCGTCTGGATGGGGCACACAGAGCTTGTCACCAAGATTTACCGCGAATGCATCCACCCGGCGAACATGCCGGGCTTGATGCACTTATGGGCCGATTTCGAGCCTATGAACAGCACGATCCATCATCCTGACTTCATGGCATTCGCCGAGGATATTGGCATGGTTGAAGCTTGGGAAAAGTATGGTTGGCCAGACCTGATACCGTCTGATCCGGGCGCCAATTCCTAGAGAATTGACGCATTATTGACGTCGGCCTGAGCTCAATCTTGTGGCAGGTGTGTTTCCAACCATGAAGTAAGGAAACGTCACACATGCAGAAACGCGCGATCAATCCAACGCCCTGGCTACAGGGCTTTAACATGAACCATGCCATTGAAGTCAGGGGCGGGGAGCGCACGCTTTATCTCTCGGGACAAACCGCTTCTGCGGCCGATGCCAGTGCGCTGCACCCTGGCGACCTGGTCGCGCAGTTCCAGGTTGCTTGGGACAATCTCAAAGCAGCGCTTTCAGGGGCTGACATGCAGCCGGGAAACGTCGTCCGCATGAACATCTATACGACTGATGTGGCGCTTTTCATGGAGAAGGCAGAAGAGATCATTCCGACTTTCGCGAAAGATGGCGTGCAGCCAGTCTGTACGCTTCTGGGCATTTCCGCACTCTACGACCCCGATTTGATGGTCGAGATCGAAGCGACGGCTGTGGCATGAGATAAAAATCTCCATTCCAAAGGTTCCCGGTCAGAATTGACGCTTTCTTGACGCCCCCCAAGGTTGACGTTTGGCGTGCGGTCAAGACAGTGTGAACCTGAGGAAAATTTAGACATAACAGGGCAGTGCGCACCTGGTTGCACCTATCGTGTGGCTGGGAACGGTGAAGCTGTGTCCCTGTTTCGGGGGAGGCGAAATGCAAGTATCCGCAAACACTGCGCCAGCAGAGATATCGGCAAAACCGGGGCTGCCCGCTTTGAGTCAAAGCAGGTTCGCACGCTTTGCGGCAATCATATTGCTCTATTCCATGCAGGGTGTTCCGGTTGGTCTGACGCTTGTCGCGTTACCGGCCTGGCTCGCTGCAAATGGGGCGGGCCCTGTGGCGGTTGGCGCGTTCGTGGGGACCGCGCTGCTTCCTTGGTCACTTAAGCTGTTTGGCGGCTTGCTCATGGACAGATTTACCTACAGGCCGATGGGCAGGCGGCGGGTCTGGATTCTCGCAGCGCAGGCCCTGATGGCATGCGTGCTCATAAGCCTTGCGCTTGCCGCGCCTGGCCCCACGCAAATTGGCCAGCTTGCAATGTTCTGCTTCGTTCTGAATGCCTGCGCGGTCTTCAATGACGTGGCAACGGACGGGATGACCGTAGACCTTGTGCCGCTTGAAGAGCGAACGACGATCAATGGCCTGATGTTTGCCGCGCAATGGCTAGGCGTCGCGGTATCAGGCTTCATTGCGGGACAGTTCCTGGCGTCTGACGCTATGACGTCCGTCGGTTTTACCCTTGCCGGGCTCGTCATTGTTGTGTCGACCTTCATTGCCCTGTTCCGCGAGCGTCCAGGAGAACGGCGCATGCCCTGGAGCACGGGAAGCGCGTCAGCAGAGTGTGAGGCGCGTCAGCAAGAAGCTTGGTGGCCCATCCTGAAAGGAATTTTTCGCAGCGTCCGTGTGCCCGCAACCCTTCTCTTCCTGATCGGAGGAGGCCTCAGCCAGGTCACTTATGCCTTTGTCGATGCGATCGCACCCACACTCGCGGTTCAGCAACTTGGATGGGCGAGCGATGCCTATAGCCGATTTGCCAGCCTGGCTGGTTTCTCAATGGGCATCGCGGGAGCTCTGGCCGCTCCGGTCTTCGTCAAACTTGTGGGACTGCGCAATGCCTTGATCGGGGTGTGCCTTGGGCTTTCGAGCTGCGCTTTCGCCGCCGGTGCAACTTATGGCAACTGGGAAACGTCTGGCCTGTTTATGGCGATTTACTGGATCCAGCTTTTCCTCGCCACAGCGCTTGTGGTTGTGTGTGTCGTCTGGGCGATGCGGATTTGTAATCCAGCAATTGCAGCCAGCCTTTTTGCCCTATTCATGGCTGCGCCGAACTTTGGGCGATCCATCATGTCGGGCTGGTCTGGCGTCGTGGTGGAAACCGTCGGCTATAGCGGCACCTACTTCGCCGTCGCTGCCGTCTCTCTTATTGGTCTGGGTGTCATGTTGCTCGCCAGGTTTGGTGATGAGCGCACCGCCGCGCACCTGCAGGACAATCAAAATGCCTAGTCATGTCGCCTCAAGAGACACGCAAGAGAGCGGCGCGATTGCCCGTCCAGCAGCGAAGGGCGAGCGCTATGGAGTGCTTGACGCACTGCGGGGCTTTGCACTGCTTGGGATATTTGCCGCCAATATTCGCTTTTTCAGCGGTTGGGACTATCTCGGCGCAGCGGACCGCGTGGCGCTGGCTGGCGAGGGCTATGCCCTGTGGGATTTCCTGCACCTCGCCTTCATCGACGGAAAATTCTACACGCTCTTTTCGCTTCTGTTTGGCATCGGCTTTGCGCTGCAGCTGAGCCGATTGGAAGGGCGCGGGGCTGCCGCAACGCAAATATATCTGCGCCGGACCTTTATATTGCTTGGGTTCGGCCTCATCCATCTCTTCGTTTTCTGGGAAGGTGATATTCTCACGCCCTATGCCCTGCTCGGGTTTGTCCTGCTCGCTATACGGGGATGGTCTGATCGGGCATTGCTGATCGCGGCGGGCGTTTCTTTAGTGATCCCGCCGATCGGTTACGCTCTCTTTTGGGGGTTCGGCATCGACCAGAGCCTCGGACTTTATGGCGTCGGGGGCGCATTCTGTCCTGCGTTTTTCAGCGAGCCCGTTTCCGAATTGAGGCTGGCCACAGTCGGGGAGCAGTTGATGTGCTCCGTCGGTGGAGGTTTCACCCGCTTTGGATTTATGTTTGATACATGGCGCTGGCCCAAACTATTTGCCATCATAATTCTCGGCCTTTGGGCCGGTCGCCAGCTTGTTCGGGGAAGGCTGCTCAACAATTCGAGGCTTTTGATAGCTATTCTGGTTATGGGCGGCCTGAGTGGCGCGATCGTTGGCCCCATCCTTGCCAACCTTAATGGGATCGGGTTCCTCAGGCCGCATAGCCTGCAGGGTATGTATGCGGTGATCGCCTATACCTTCGCTGTTATCCCGCTCGGGCTGGCCTATGCCGCTGGGTTCGTCCTGTTATGGCGCATTGCCGGCCCGGTTCTGAATGTCTTGGCAGCGCCGGGCCGAATGGCGCTAACAAACTATCTTGGCCAGACAGCTATCGGCCTGATTGTTTTTCTTGGGATTGGCTTCGACCAGGCGGGCCAATGGTCCATCCAGTCGCTCTATTTGCTTGTTGGTGCCGTTTATGTCGGCCAGATCGTATTCTCGCATCTCTGGTTGAGCCGCTTTCAATATGGACCTCTGGAGTGGATCTGGCGGGTACTGACATACGGCAGCGCGACTAACATGCTGATCCGTCGGCAAACGCGTGAAATTTCGACAAATCATTGAGGAACCAATGCTACTTCGGCGCATCACTAAACACGTGAAAGATCAAAACTGGTTCGCGGTCGGGCTCGATTTTGCAATCGTTGTGGTCGGTGTGTTTATCGGTTTGCAGGTCGCAAATTGGAATGAGGCTCGGGTGGAGCAAAGAGAGTTGGCTGGGCAATTGACCAGTCTGAATGCTGAGTTTTCTGAGAATCTCGACAGGCTAAAGGCCTTTCGGTCACTCCTTGACCATCAAATCAATGACACTTCGATCCTCCGTGAGGTGATAGCGGGTAAGCGACCGCGCGTCGACATAAACGAGGTCGACAAATCACTGATGAACATCGTTTCGGTTCCTATTTTTACGATTGACAGAACCACGCTAGACGAACTCGCCCTAGGAGGGGGGCTGCGTCGCCTGGAAGCACTGGGCCTTCGAGAGCTATTGGTCGAGTGGGATGAAACCCATGACGAACTTCGTCGCGTCGAGAGAGATGCGATCGAACAGCGAGACGCCAACGTTATCCCTTACGTGCTGAAAGAGGTTTCGTTTGGCGCTTTGGGTGAGCAATATATATTCTCAGAAGGCGTAATTGGGCCCTCACACTTTCACAACAAGCTCGAAATGTTTGAGGGCAATCGCGAGCTCGATAATCTCGTCGTTCTCCGGCTTGGCTTAATTTCAGCGTGCAGAATTTTTGTCGATGAATTGATCACAGAAACACGGGCGGTGATTCAGCGTCTCGAGGCGGAAGGTTTAAGCCCATGATCCTCCGCCGCATTAAATCCCCCTCCAAAATCATCCGCCATTTTGCAGGCTTTTCTTCTCAGGAGACTGCTGGATGACCCTCGAGCAAATTGCGCTCAACGCTCAAATTGTCGGCGTCGTCGTTGTCGCTGCGACACTGATTTATCTGACCATTCAGGTGCGCCAGGGCGCTGAGCAGATGCGCTCAGAGTCCCGACAGGTGCAGCTCGCAAATGATCAGACCGGGGTTTATAAATTCGTTGAGTTTCCCGATCTCGGACGCATCGCCTCTCAGCCAGGGACGCCCACATTCGGTGAGAAAACTCAGCTTTTTTCTGGATGATTGGACAGCTTCGCGCCCGTGAATTCGAGTATCTCCAATATAAAAGCGGGGCAATGACAAAAGAGGCTTGGGAAACCTATCGCGGGGTGATTTTCTTCGTCCTTGGCACGCCGAGGACTCGCGCGCTCTGGTCGCTTTGCAAGGTCTATTTTAATCGCGAATTCGTGGACATGGTTGACGATATGATCCGAGACACGTCGCCCATTCGGCTCTGGGACGAGGTTTCAGCGGTCCAATGAAATTCGAAACGAGCCGATGATCCTTCGCCGCCTCAAAGCCCACATTGAAAAAGAAAAACGGATTGCCGTGTTCGAAACCTAACCTTCGAAAAACGAAAGCGAGAATAGCTCGGTCTAGCTCCGTCAACAGGTTATTCCGCAACGTGAAAACAATAAGTTGCGAGAGAGACCGAACACGAGCCTCTCAAATAACTGCGATCAAGTGGACTCCAAGCTTACGTCCGCTTTTAGGAATTTCCAGACCCAGCGGTGAACCTCAAAAACTGCAATCCGTTGGTGATTTTGGCCTCCATTTTGCGTTGTTCCATGCATGAGACTGGCCCACGATAATCGCCAAATCACAAAGCTAACGCTCCGGAAAACGGAGCGGCATAGCAATGATAGACTGTTGTTCGGGCGTCCACACGAATCTTCGAGTGATCAAATCCAGTTCGATGAATTAAGATTCAAACCGCTGCAAATGTTCAGCTTCGTTCGCTGGCGCGGGGATCAATATGGCACTCAAACCTGGCGGGTCATCGTCGCTCAAGCGGGTCGTGCAGGTGAACATTTAACTCGGATTCCCGGCGTGGATCCTGGCGCCCATTTGCTGCTGCACGCGTTCGGAAAAGCGCGCGCAAAACGAGCGCTTCGTGTGATTGATATGCTCTCCGAAGCGCACGTTTTGCATGAGATCGCGCCTGCTTACTGGCGGCATGTGCATCTGCAAATCTCAAAGAATGAAGAGCCCGAGCCCTACGAACCGAAAGTGTTTGAAGCGCTTGTCCGGGCGAGGACTGTCTCATGACCTGGACCAGTCATTTGCGAGTGAGGGAAGGGGTAGGGACAAAGAGCGGAGTAACGCAAGATAAAAGCAACTGTGTCCTGCGGCCCCAGATTGCCAATGGGGATGGGGCTAGGACGCGAGTCACGGCTGTGATCCGTGTGAGTCGTCGATATCGCCAGATGCTCGGTCAGTACTTGGATTTCGCGCGACTCACATTTTGGCACCATTTGGGTGCACATCAGCCTGCGTGCACTGTCACCACTGGTCATCACGAGGCGCCAAGTCGAGCATGCGATGAGTGAAGCGGACGATTTTCTATTCCAGCCAAGGCTGGGCCGGATTGCCTCGCAGGGCAGTGTACGCGTTGGCAGTATGAAAACGTATCTCAAGGGCGCGCGTAAGCGGTCCAGGCGACCGAGTGGAAGCAGGTCTGGAGCGACCTCTTTCGCTGGTATGCGGCGCGTGATGATCAAAGCCCGTGTGCATCGTCTGTCAGGAACGGGTGCAGGTCGCCAGCGTGCACACATTTCGTATCTAGAAAGAGACGGCGTCGGCAAAGATAGAAAACCAGCGGAGTTCTACAACGATATCGGCGAAGAAATCGATGGTCAGGATTGGCTAAAGGAGCATAGCGATGAGCGGCATCATTTTCGTTTTATCGTCTCGCCAGAAGACGGTGAGAAATTCCAAGACCTAAAGCCATTTGTCCGGGACCTCATCTCTCAAATGGAAATCGATCTCGAAACCAAGCTCGATTGGATCGCTGTCGACCATTACAATACTGAACACCCGCACACGCATATTGTGATGAGCGGTAAGCGAGATGATGGCAAAGATCTTGTCATTCCGCGAGACTATCTCTCTCACGGAATGCGCGAGCGGGGCGGCGCCCTTTTGACCCGCGAGCTCGGGTTGCAAACCGAGCAGGAATTGTCGGCTAAACTCAGCCAAGAAACTCACGCAAGAACACTCACTCGGCTCGACCGAATTCTCCTTCGAGAAAACGGGCGCGAGGGCCGGGTCGATTTGTCCAATCTGAGGCGTAATCGCAACCACTATGAAACACGGTTGAAATCGCTTCGAGACCTGGGTCTTGCACAGCATCAAACCGGATCGGTTTGGAGTCTTGATGAGCAACTTAAGTCCACACTGCATGCGCTGGAGCGATCTGATGCAATTGCTACGCGCATAGAGCAGGGGGTTGCAAGCGCTGGATTGGCGCGTGTCAGCGCGCATGAGCAAGTGAGCAAGCAAAGCTATCGTGCGGTGCGCGGTCAGGTACTTACAATTGGACATGCAGATGAACTCTTGGACAGCCGATATGCCATCGTCGATGGGTTTGACGGCCGAGCGCATCATTTTGCGCTTGGCACCAGTTATCCGAAAGATCTGAAATCTGGTGACTGGGTTGAAATCAAACCGCGATCGGTCGGTGTGCTGCAAATGGACCGCCTGATCGCAGAAGTTGCAGCGCAAAGCGCCGGCATATATGACGAGCGAAACCACCGGCGCATCGATCCTTCAGTGACAGACAACGAACTGTCGAGGATACAGAACAGAATAGGGGCCTTAGAGTACGCTCGTTTGATCGATCGATCTCAGGATGGCTCTGTTACGATCGACGGTGGTTTTATTGACCGCGTCGACAAACATTTTGCTAAAATCGCTCGCCAGTCGCCGAGCATTGTGCGTAACCTAGAGTCTCAGGCCTTCAGAGCGCAGGTTCGAGCATTGGGTGAAACCTGGCTTGACCGTCAGCTTGCAGGAATAGAGACAGAGCGACTGTCTGAGGCGGGACTTGGGGGTGAGATTAAGGGTGCGATGGCGCAGCGTATGAAGACCTTGCTCGAGCGTGGACATATCGAGCGATCTGATACGGAGCGATTGACTACCGATCAGTTGAAGAGTGTTCAACGCGAAGGAATGGCGCACGCCGCTAAAGATATCGCCCAGCAGACGGGACTTCAGTATCGAGCTTTGGCGCCTGGTGAGAACATTGAAGGGACCCTGACGCGGACCTACAAAACCGCCCACGCCCAATATGCGATCGTCGAGCACGCAAGAGAGTTCACACTCGTACCGTGGAAAGATGGACTGGAACGAATGCGACGGCGCCAACTCGAGATCACCATGTCGAGGCGAATGGATATTTCCTGGCAATTGGGGCGCTCGCGGGGGCTGGGGCGGTAGACAGGTTAGACTTGCCGATTGTCATGCCGCGGATGGGCGTAATGCAGGGATAAGAAAGACCACACGTAACACGCGAAAATGCGTCTCAAGTTTCGCGTGGGATCTTGAGAAATTCGATTTTTGCCTGCCGCATCAGTCGAACGCATCAAATCCAGCTGTATGATTTTATGCAATTGCATACAAAAGGAAGCAAGAGCTTCTAAAGGCATACAAGACGCGGCGAATTCCGGCAAAGGCTAGCAAAACCAGTAACTTGACTTCCAGTCTCGGTCATCCGCAGACTTGCGGTGCACAGGCAGTGCCTAACGGTCGAGAGAGGTCAGGGATCATGACAAAACCACGATTGGTTGGATACGTTTCCAAGCATCTTCACGCGAAAGTCGTCGCGGTTTCGAAGACGCCGGGGATGACGCAATCTTCTGTAATTGAAGATGCGCTCGCGGTTTATTTCTCGGTTTCTGTTCAGCATGAGCGAGATGCGGCTCTGATCAAGCGCCAAGATCAGATGATCAGACAACTCTCCCGTATCGAACGTGAACAAAACGCCGTCATCGAAATGGCAGATATGTTGGCCTACCTTCAATACGTTCATGCGCCACCTATGTCGGAAGAGCAAAGAAAAGCGGCAGGGGCTCGAGCATTAGACCGACTGGATTCGTTTAGAGCGACACTCGCACAGAGGTTGGAACCCGGTCGTAAGTTGCTCGGAGACGCACTCGCGGACGCGGTGTTTAACGAAGATGATTTTGGTCAGGTGGAACAGCGACCTGTGGCGGCAGAATAGTCGAATGAAGATCACTCGTCTTTTGCGGATGCGACTTCGTGTTTGGAATTCGGAATTGGAATATGCCCGTCAGCGATGAAGAGGTTAGACATGCGCGCGACGTGGTGGCCGAAATCGTCGCCACGCATAACCCTAAGTATGCGCCGCTGTTTGATATCCTTGAAGTTGAAGTCAGGAAGCGAGAACAGCGCTCTCAGCTAATCCGAAACGCAGTATCAAGAACGGATTTGGCTAAGCTGCGAGAGCTGCGTCAAAGGCGTCAAAAAAATTGGAAGGATAGGGGTGGGTGATTTTTTGGAGCTCTTTCAGTCGATAACCCATCGAACCACCGATTCCATATTCAGGGCGCTTGTTGTCGTGTCCCAAAATGAGCATTCGTAGTTCGTAGTCGAGCCCGGCCTCTTTCATTCGATCTTCAAATGCGTGTCGGAACGAGTAGAACACATGTTCAGGGGTCTCGAACAAATTCCGCCGGGTGAATGCGGCGCCTACGGCCGCTGAGAACGAGTTGATTTTGTCGTGATACTTAGGGAAGCCGGACTGAGCGCGTTTAGCCGCTTCCAAGGCAACTCCCATTAGCGGTACCTCTCGGATGGACCCGATGTCCGTTTTTTGTTGGCGGTCGTTTCTCTCAGCAATTTTTAGGTGGGGCACTCCATCATTTAGACAGATGTCTTTCGGCCTTAGATTGATGATCTCTCCGGGGCGGCAGCCTGTTTCAATTGCTAAACAGGTTATGAGGAATATTTCTGGCGTCAAACCGTCCATAGCACCCGTGCGCAGGATCCTGTCGCGCACCCATTTGTCGCTGAATGGTAGGCGTTTTTTCTGCTGTGATCTCTTAGTTTTGAAGCTCAAGTTGCGAAATGGGTTCTGGCGGTCCTCTTCGCCGATGAACGTGTAGTACCTTTGGTATAGGTCGCGCATGTCGCCAAAATGTTTGTTGGCGGTTTTAGGTGACTTTGGTTTCTCATCAGGGTCCATCGGCAGGACTTGATCGTTCCACCATTTAAAATACGCGCGAGCCTCGTCGCGACCTATGTCGGCAATGAGCATATCGCCTATCGCGTCAATGAAATACCTGACGGATCGATCTTTCGTTTGGCGCCATAGCTTCAGTTGTGCTGGCGATTTCCCTCGCAAACTCGATGTCATGATTTCATTCTGATAAATCTTCATTGCATCGGTCACCGTCACGGTCGGTTCTTGCACGCCTCCCAGAACGGCGTCCACCATGACCGGATTCAGTCGGCCGTCTGAAGTCTGACTGCTGTCAACGGCCAGGACCCGTTTGACGATTTCTTCGATTCGAGACGGATCTGCGAGTTGCTCCATCGGTCGGAATTTGAAACCAGCAGCGAGTGCTCTCGCCTTCGCAATTTCATAACGTGAGCGAGCATGGGTTATGTCCATACGTTCACCGAGATTTTCGAGCTTGAGCGAGAGTTTTAATTGCGCCCAATAATCTTCATCGGCTTCAACCAGTTCGTCGCGGCGAACCTTTGCGACCTCGGTTGATTTTGTATCCAATGCAACGCGTATCAAATTGTTTTCGTAGAACGGCAAAAGGGCAGTCGGAACGCGACGGTAATAATAGAACCAACCGTTGCGTTTTTTCAGGTACTTTTCGTCGTTGGATGTTCGGGCCATACATATATTGTAGCCCAATTTGTATCAAAAATGTAGCCCAAATTTCTAGAAGATAAGATTCCTTCCGGCCTCGAGTATTAAATCTCTATATATTACAAGTAGTTAGATGGATTGATTTTTGCAGTTTTGGAGCGGGCGAAGAGCTGCTCAGTAAGCTACAAGTGCAACGCAGACATTTTGACTCCTTTGGCGTTAATATCGATCCGAAGCCGCATGCCCGGGCACTGGCCATTCAACGGGCGTTGCTCGATCACATGCTCCACCCGAGTGTATTGACCCGGCTGACGGATGCGCGCCGCTATGGCGGCAATTATCCCGTGAGCACTTACCTTGGTGAGCTGACCGGCGTTATGTTCGACGCTGATGAGCGAATGGCGGTCAACACGTATCGCCAGAATTTGCAAATCGAATTTCTGTCTCGACTGATTGCGATTGCGTCAGGTCAAGGGGGTGGCGCGCAGCAAACACCCTTCGGACCCGCGTCAATGCCGACCTATGATTACGTCGCGCGATCAGCGGCCTTGGTCAGCATTGATCGTATCAAATCGATCGCTGAGCGGCGGATCTCAGATCCGGAAACGCGTGCCCACCGTGCGCATATCCTGTCTCTGATCGAAGCCTTTGAGCGCCGCTAAATGCGATCCTGAGCGGCACTGCCGTTCGGGCGCGATCGCCGGTTAAGTGTCCATGCGGCGAAGGCCGTCAGCGGCGCGATTGGCTTGCAGCGCGAGCAACTCGAAACTGATCCTCAGCAATGGATTAAGCCGGTTGTGGGTGTCGGGAACGCGACGGTAAAAGTCGCCGACATCCTGGAAAGCGCCCCAATGCCGCTGCGAGATCGGTCTTGGATCGAGCGCGTTGAATTGCGAAAAGGCGGGTTGTTCTCCATCCCAATGGAGTGTCCCCGTTTGGTGCGCACCATAGCCGAGTACGCGGTCTTCTTGTTGTAGTCGTCGCTGAGCGACCCGGAATAGGGGCGGATCAACGATATAAGCATCCGTCGCCCGCCAGGCGCCGTCGAGCCAGACCTCAACATAAGAGTGGTCGACATAGGCTGTGCCGGGATTGACCAAACCGGACAGGACCGCTGCGTCTATGTCGACGAAGACTTGGCGCGCCGGGACGCCGGCGGCGCGCAAGAGGGCCACAAATAGCGTCGATTTGGTGTTGCAATATCCAATCCCCAACGCGGCGACGCGCGAGGCGGGCATATCCCAAAAGCCACGGGCAAAGCCAAATTTGACCTCGTCTCTTACATAGTGAAAGGCGGCTAAGCTTCTCGCCCTTGGGGAGGCGCGGACCGGTATCTTGTCCTCAACGATGCTGAGAATATTGCGATGAGCGTGGTCGACATAAGGCGTTTGCTCTAGCCAAGCTTCAGGCGCGTCGGATACCGGCACAATTCCAGAATGGTTAGACATGCAGGCTCCGAGTCCGAAGCCTGCACCGACTAAGAAGGTTCGCCTTGAAACCACGGCAGCTGCTCCGCTGTACTAATCCCCGGACATTATACGGATCGCTTGCGACTTTAGATCTAGGAAGCGGTATCCGAAGGATTCCATCGCCTTGCTTGACTTTTGCTCCGGTCTGACAAGAACCGCGTCAGTCGAAGCGTTTGCCCAAGGGAGGATCGGCGATGGTGTTCCTGAGTGCGGTGCTGCCGATCTTTTTCGTGCTTGTGCTCGGCAAGGCGCTGGCCATGTCGCCGCTGCTGGATCGCGCTGGGTGGAATGCCATTGAGCGGCTTGGGCTTTATGTTTTGTTCCCCGCTTTGATTGTGAACGTTCTCGCGACGGCGAGTTTTGATTGGGCCGCGCTCAAACTGATCGGCGTGTTGATCGGTGCACAAATGGTGCTGGGCGCGGTTGGGGTCGGGGCCAAATTTGTGTTCAGCATTCCAGGCCCGACAGCCGCCTCGATCATTCAATCGAATGTGCGCTGGAATACTTTTATCGGACTTTCGATCGCCCAGTCACTGTATGGGTCTGAAGGTCTGGCGCTGATGGCGGTGGCGGCAGCTGGCATGATCCCAACCGCAAACCTTCTTTCAATTTCGGCGTTTGAAGGCTTTTCCGAGACATCTTCAACGCTGCGTGAGCGGACTGTGTCGGTTTTAATCAATCCGCTTATCCTGGCTTGCCTGATCGGAGGCGGGCTTGGTCTTACGAGTCTGTCGATGCCAGGGGTGTTGTCGGATGCGCTAGATCTTGTTGCCCGGGCGGCGATTGCGATCGGACTGCTTTGCGCCGGCGCGGCACTGGATTTTTCGAGCCTCAAAGCCGCGCGCCTTCGGTTGGCTGTGTGGTCCATTGTGCGTTTGTTTGGCTTGCCCGCTGTCGTCGCTGCGATTGCCTGGTCGGTTCAGCTAACGGGCCTGCCGCTCTATGTGGCCCTGATTGCGGCGGCGACGCCGACCGCGACCAATGGCGTGGTGCTCGCCCGTCAAATGCAGGGAGATGCTGTGTTGGCGGCGAACCTCGTGGCGATCCAATCGATGCTGAGTGTCGCGACCATACCGTTCTTGCTCTGGGCTTTCACCACTTCCTAGGTTGTGAGCGCTGGTCTCAAAGCGCCGAGCAAGCGCTTTGGTGCCCTGCGCCCTTTAACAGCTTGTACGATCAAATCCTGTTCGTGAACGTGATTCAGCTCTATCGGTGGTTGCACGACTGGGGCGGCGCCAAACGGATCGAACGGATGTGGGAGGCAGGCGGAGGGGACCCGATTGCGCTCGCAAGCTTGTTGGATCAGTACTGCGGCAAGTCCTACTTAGCGGATGTGGCGATCGACATGGAGAGCCCCTCAGAACAGATCCCAGGCGATGATCGAGGACGACGATCGGCTTGGGACTGTAGACCGCGCTACAGCATGGCCGTGTTAACCCACTGCTGGTGGACGCCGAAAGCCAAGTAAGATAAAAAAATTCGTGTAGAATAAAGAACTTGGAGTCGATCAGGTGGCAGACAAAAAAGGAAGCGACCCGGTACAGACCGCCGTCACTGCACTGGAGCAACGCGTCAACGTACTCGGAAAAGCTGTGTTCGGGTCGGAGAATTTCGGTCGGGTGATGAACACGGCCGTGACCACAAGCGCGCGGGTTCAGAAGGGCTTTTCCAACCGGATGGCCAAGAACCTCCATTTCTACAATATGCCGAGCCAGGACGATATCGTTTTGCTCGCCGAGCAATGTAATCGTATTGAAGAGCGGCTCGTCGGCATCGAGGCGATGTTGCACAAACTCGTCAGTGAGAAATCAACGCCAGTGATCAAAGGCCCGGCGCGGACCAAGAAACCGAAATCAGCAACGCGAAAGCCAAAACCAGCGCAGGGTTAGCTCTGAGCAAGGAGAGAGACGTGGGTGAGACCGCCACCAAGAACAAATCCGTTGGGGATCGAATCCGGCAGCTCGTCGACCGCACCATTCAAAGAAACATAAATGGTGCCTCCTATTTTTTGGCACCTGACCCGCCGGTCGGTCAGACGCGCCATGACATCATTCACAAGCGCGGCACGCTGCAGCTGTTTCACTACCAACCGCTAAGCGACGAAGTTTACAAAACGCCCATCCTGATCGTCACGCCGACCTCGAACCGGTCCTACGCGCTCGACATGATGCCGGGTGTGAGCTTTGTCGAGTTTCTGCTCAAGGCCGGCTACGACGTCTATATGATGGATTGGCAGCCGCCGCGCCCTGAAGAAAAATCTCTCACTTTAGAAGATTATTCTCAGACCTTCATTCAGGAATGCCTGGACATTGTTCTGCGCGAAACTGGTGAGTCCGAAGTGAGCCTGATTGGCTATTGTATGGGCGGTGTGCTCGCCTCAATCTTTGCCGCGTCGATGAAATGTGAGGGCGTTCGCAATCTAGTTTGCTTCACCACGCCCGTGGACTTCCGTGAAATGGGGATGTTCACCAAAGTCACCGACAAAAAGCATTTTGACGTCGACCGCATGGTTGATCAAATCGGCAATGTGCCGCCGAACTTTGTGTTCCAGGGCTTCCAGATGACGGATCCGGCCGGACGAACCGCAGCGCAAATCGACCTTTGGCGGAAAATGTGGGATGGGGATTTCGTCGAAAATTTCCGAAAATATGATCGCTGGTCAACGGATATGTTGCCTCTCGCCGGCGAGTATTTCCGCGACACCGTCAAACAATTGATGTGGGAGAACGGCCTTTATGAAGGCACGCTCCGCGTCGGCGGACGTTCGGCCAATTTGGCGAATATTACAGTGCCCTTCTTCAACGCCCAGGCGCAGCACGACTCGCTCGTCCTGCCCGCTGCAAGCAAACCCCTGATCGATTTGGTCGGCTCCGAGGACAAGACAGATCTGATCCTCAAGGGCGGACATGTTAGCCTTGTCTGTGGTGGCAGTGCAGTGATGCGCTTATGGCCAACATTGGATGATTGGCTTTCTGAGAGGTCTGCATGACACAAACTGACTACCCTAAGACGGCGCCAATAGGTGACGTTTCCTTCTTGCTGCGTCCGCCTGTGGCCAGCGATGCAGGCGCGATCCATGAATTTGCCAATGGGTTGCCGACACATGATTTACTCTATCTGCGGCGCGACATCTCTCAGCGTCCTGTTGTTGATGCCTGGATAGAGAGCATCGCGGAGGGTGAAAGCCTGTCTTTATTGGCAGAGAGGGAGGGCGAAATGGTTGGTATGTCGGCATTGATGCTCGACCGAAAGTCCTGGTCGCCGCATGTCGGTGAAATCCGTGTCCTGATTGGCGAATCCGCGCGAGGTCAGGGATTGGGTCGCTTGATGATCCAAGAAACCTTCCTGCAAGCGCTCGACCAAAAAATCGATAAACTCGTCGCGCAGATGACGCTCGATCAAAAAGGCGCCCGTTTGGTTTTTCAGGAAATGGGGTTTGAGCAAGAGGCTTTGCTCAAGGATCATGTCCGCGACCGCAATGGTGACGATCACGACATTCTGATCATGTCCTGCGATGTGAAAGGCGCGAGCGCACGGATCCAGTCGTCTCGTTAAGCGACACGCCTTAAACGCTGCCGCATATTGTCGGCTGCGAGAGCATGCTCAGTGATCAGCCCCGAAATCAAGCCGATCCGGTTGGGCGGCAAGTCATGGCCCATGCCTTCGATCAGCTCGAATTTGGCGCCATCAATATTGGTCGCGATATCGAGCCCACCATGTGGCCGCGCGAGCAAGTCAGCACTGCCATGGATGACCAGGCTCGGCGCTTTGATCCGGCGCGCGAACCGGCGCAGATCACCGGTCGCCATTATGGCTTCGACTTGGCGCCGACGCCCCGCTGGATAGTAGGACCGGTCGATGGTCGCATTGATCCGTTCGGCGAAATTGGCGTCGTCATATCCGCCATCTTGCGTGCGAATCCGCCTCCAAATGCGTTGCGATCGTTCTGCCCGCTTCTCCGGTGACACACGGCGGCGCGAGAACAGGACCGCCATAGACAAATCGATCGGTGGTGTTGGCAAACCAACACGGTTCGATGATGACATCAGAATGTTGGCGGAGGTCACCCTTTGTGGATGCTTGCCAGCAATGATTTGGGCGATCATGCCGCCCATGGAGAGGCCGACAATATGTGCGCGGTGAATGTCCAACGCATCGAGCACGCCAACGGCGTCTTCCGCCATATCTTCCAGCGTATAGGCTACCAGCAGTTTTCGCTGCAGCAAACGCGAGGCCATGACATGCGGCGCGAACGGATAGGTCGTGGGTCGTCCCCGCATTTTCTGTGACAAGCCAACATCGCGATTGTCGAATGTTATCACGCGAAACCCAGCATTGACGAAGTCATCAATGAGCTGTTTCGGCCAGAAGGTGAGCTGCACGGACCAGCCGCAGATCAACATCAGCGCTGGGCCATCCTTGGGACCGTGCTCTTCGACCTTAATCTCTATCCCATTGGCTTTCACAACCGTCATGAGGCGCCTCCCCGCGCTATGCTCGTTTTAAGTGTGAAAGGGCGCCGGTTTCGGTGCAGAGTCAAGCTGGTTCAGCGGGGTTTTGGTCGCTATGGGCTTCCGTCTAAGCTCAAGCGGAGCCTGGACCTAGGAGATATTCACGTGACCAATACCGCCAACGGAACCGATGAATTGAAACGTCTTTTGGACAAAGACGCCATTCGAGACTGCCTTTACCGTTATTGTCGCGGCATCGATCGCGCCGACGAAGTCTTGCTTCGGTCGACGTATTGGCCAGATGGCACCGATCATCACGGTCCATATCAGGGCAATGCGATGGGATTTGTCGACTGGGCGATGAAGACGCTTCCTTATATTGAGCGCGGCATTCACCAGGTCCACAATGTGCTGATCGAGTTCAAGCCGGGCGGCGCTGCCGTAGAGACCTATTTCTCTGCGTTTCAACGCCAGTACGGCGCAGACAAGGCGCTGCATCAATGGGACATGAAGGGTCGGTATCTCGACTGGTTCGTCGAACGAGAGGGCGAATGGCGCGTGCTCAATCGCACCGTGGTGTTTGATTGGGTCGAGGAAATGCCACTTCCTCCAGGGACGGAGCAAGAGCGGTTTGAGTCTCGAACACCCATTGGCGGCGTGTTTCCAGACGACCTGATCTACAGTTTGGGACCGATTGTTTGAGGTCGAAAAGACCTCGCTCAAACTTACGGGCGCAAACCGGCTTTGAGAGCGCCTAATCGGTTGATACGATAATGATTGGCTCGACCAAGCTGCGATAGGCGTGCCAGCTCGATAAACCGATCCATGGGAAGATGATGACCAGCCCGACAAAGGCTGTGGCGATGCCGAGGATGGTGAGAAGGACGATCATTACGGCCCACAGCAACATCGCGGGGACGTTGGCCAACACGGAGCGCACGCTGGTGATCAGCGCGATGAAGAAATCCATATCCTCTTGCAGCAGCATCGGCGCCGTCACAACGACAATCGCATAGGCCAAAAAGGCGATTGCTCCGCCAATCAGCGTTCCGATCAGCGCCATTTGCAGGCCTGCTGGCGTGAACATAAATCCGAAAAAGTCGAGCATTGTACGATGCACCGCCGAGGTCGACAGGCCATAGATGAGATAAGCGACTTCCGCCCATAGACCGAACAAGAAGACCAGGGCGACGCCGAGCATCAGCTGATCTGGGCGCCCTCTCATCAGTGGGCGGATCAAGTCGATCACCGCTGGCGACTTGTCCTGTTCAATCATTTGCGCGCCGCGATAGAGGCCCGTTGCAATGATCGGAGCGATGATCATGAAGCCGCCAGCAAGCACCAGAAACCAGGAGAAGCGCCCGGTCGCATAGAGTGTCCCCGCAATGGCGATGCTGATCAGCGCCAATCCAGCGCCAAACAGTCCAAAAACGAAGGGGGCGGTTTTGAAATCATTCCAACCCATCGCCAGCCAGGCAAAAGGGGCACTGAAGTGGACCCGCTTTACATTCGGCAACTGGGTTGTCTCTGACACGATGTGCTCCCTGTCTACGCGCTATATTAGCGAAGAGCAGGGCGGCTGCCAAACCAGCGTCTCGATGAGGCCACAGGGGCGGCATTCGAACGAGGCCCACCGAAGGCGCGGCACTCGCAGCTTACACAAAAAAGGACTGGCAGATCGTACTGACCTGCCAGCCCCCTGTTTGCGATAGTGGCGGTGCTAGAAGGTGTAGCGTGCGCCGAAAATCCAGCTCGTGCCGAACTCATCATACTGCATCAAACGGCTCTCATCGCCGAAATAGTAATATTCAGGTTCGTCGGTCAGATTCTTGCCTTCGACGTAGAGCTGAAGGCTGTCATTTACATTGTACTTGGCAGAGGCTTCGATCAGCGTGCGATCATCGATGGTGCGATCAAAGACTTCATCACCGGGGTCCGCGTCAAACAATTCATCGACATTGTTTCCTCGGAAATTCGCTGAAACACGAAGATCCCAAGGACCTTTGTCATACCCTATCGCCAAATTCCAGACGGTGTCCGCTTGGTTCAGGAAACGAACAACACGTCCATTAGGAAGTTCGCTTTCAGAATCTGTCACCGTCAGGTTTGCCGACACCAAGAAGCCTTCCAGCGCTGGATTTATGTCTTGCAGGCTTTGAACATAGTTGAATTCGGCGCCAAAAATCTCGCTGCTTGGCACATTGATGAAGGTTGTGATTTCAGCAATTTCGTCGTTCGCTTCATCGCCATCGAGCAGCGTGGCCGGCAAGAAGGACAGGTCGATGCTGTCTGGAACGTCGTCGACATCGAATTCAACGCCATAGATTGCGTTTTCAATATCTTTGTAGAACAGGCCAACCGAAATAACCGACAAATCCGTCGGATAGTATTCCAGTGTGAGATCGAAATTATCTGCTTCCAGCGCATCCAAATTCGGATTGCCGAGTTCGACTTCATCGCGGTCATCATTGAGGATGGCAAAGGGCGCCATCTCTCCAAATCCTGGGCGAACAACTGCTGCATAGTAGGCCGCCCGACCGATTAGCTTGTCATTGAACTCATGCTTGATGTTCAAGCTGGGCAGAACATTCGTGTAGTCGTCCGAGACGTTCCTCGTCGCGAACGATCCAAAGTCAAATTGCGTGGCATCGCTTTCGTCGAAGAACTGACCGGTTAGATCGACATCGGTTTGTTCAACCCGAACACCGGCAACGATGGTCGTCTGTCCGAGATCAAAGGTACCCATGAAGTAACCCGCAAGAATTTGCTCGTCGATCTGATAATCCTCGATCGTGCTGTCGATCACACTGTCGTCTTCAACAAACTGATCTGCGGTGAATGCGCCTCGGAGTCCTGCTGTCAGATCCGGGTCAGGCCAAGCCGGTTGCGCAATACCAAGACGCCAACCGTCAATGAAGTCACCGCCAACGAAGTCTGCCAAGTTGAGGCTATCGTCCTCCTCAAAGGTCAGATTTACGTCCCGAACCTTTTCGCGGTCCCGCAGTTTTAAACCGGTCTTCCAGGTGACCGGCGTGTTGCCGATCAGACTATCCTTGGATACGTCGAATCGAGCACCGATTTCCGTGTCTTCATTGACCGAAAATTCGCGTTCAAATGCATCGAGGAAATAGTTCGCGGGATTGTAGACCTCCGCAAGGAAGGCATCGCTGGCGATCAAGCGCGGTAACTCGGGCGTGCTATAGTCGAGCGTAACGTTCTCGGCGACAATATCCTGAAGATTTTCAGATCGGAACGTCACATCGTGATTGTTGCTGTCGTCTTCTTCCGCGTAAGCGTAGGAGGCTTCATACTCGAACGTCCAATCGTCGAGACGGCTTTCGCCACCGAGTGCGAAGGTTTGGATCTGACGGACTTCTTCCCGCACCCGAACTTCTGCATCAATCTCTTCAAGAGCGAAGCTTGTGCTGTCGGCGGTGACGACATCAGTGTCTTCGAAATCATCAAAGCTACGAAGTTCGAACTTGTTGCGAACTTCGTCGTCTCGGTACTCGTTGAAGAGAGTCCGAAGATAGAGGTCAGTATTCTCGTTCACGCGCCAATCGAAATTGGCAACCAGACCGAGGCGCTCGCGGGTCAAATCGTACCAGCGGTTTTCGAAGTCATCATTCGGGCTGAACAAACCTGTGGTCTCATCGAGCCCAAACTCACCGATTTCATTGTTATGGGCTTCGATCCGCAGGTCTTGATAATTGACCGACACCGCCACGCCGAACGTGTCATTGAACACGTTCGAATATGTTAGTGTGGCTTTTGGATTGATTTCCTCGGTGATCTCATTCCAACGGCCTTCAATGTTTGCCCGGACAAATTGCCGATCCCGGTCAAACGCCGAAATGGTTTTGAGGTTGATGATGCCGCCAAGGCTATCGGCGTCGACATCTGGCGTGAGCGATTTCTGTACTTCAATACCATCGAGAAGGTCTGACGGCACACCATCGAGCAGAACGCCGCGGCGGTCTTCTGGCGACGGTGTCCGCACGCCATTGATCGACGCCGCGATCAGGTCTGTATTGATGCCGCGGATCGAGACATAGCGGCCTTCACCTTGGTCGGTCACGATAGACAGGCCTGGCACGCGTTGCAGCGAGTCCGCCACAGTTGTATCCGGGAAGTTGCCCAGGCCATCTGAGTCGATGACGGAGATGATGCTGTCAGCCGCGCGTTGCTGGTTGATGGCACCGGCTTGCGCCGCAGCCGAACCGACCACCAAGATGTTGTCGAGGTAGCGCACGTCAGCACCGAGCACAAAGTCAGCTGTGGCGCCGGTCTCCGGTACGGTGACGGTTTGCGTCACGCTGTCGGCGCCGACATAGTCAACGATGACCGTATATTCGCCAGCCGGGACATTTGCGATGCGATAGTCACCAAAGCGGTCTGTCGTGTCTGACCGGTTCAAACCATCAATGCTCACAACGGCGCCTTCCAGCGGCGCTTCACCGGTCGCGTCAGTCACTTGTCCAGTAATGTTGTCTGCCCATGCTGGAAGCGACAGAGCGATGGCTGCCACGGCCGCGCTGGAGCATGCCAATGTCCTAATATTCATAAGATCTCCCCTCAAAGATATTGGGGCGGTCTTATGTGTGGTCTGTGACACTTACTCGTCATTTTGGTGACAGTTGCGATTCATTTCGATGACGTTTTCGCTGCAGTTTTTTGACGCTTGGATGACAAGTGGAATACTGAGCGTGATCTTTCAATTTGGGGTTCCTAACAGTTGAAGCGATGGCGTGCCGCCGCGTGCGCAAAACAATCAGCTTCAGCTCAGTATTTGGCTTTTGGTCGATGCGCTCGCCTAAAACTTGTTCAGTTTTCAATGTTTTGTCAGCCGTCGTCCGTTCTGCTAGATTCTTGTTAACCCGTTGGCGTCACTGTCTTAGTGGGTAGTTTAGAACCAAAAAATGGAATCAAGAAGCGCGGTCAGTACTCTTCGCGTGATCTGTCCGACCGTCGTCCGACTTATGTCATGGATACGCCGTGCCTGACACGGAACTATGTCATTCGCTATGGCGAGTATTTCGACATCAACCGGACCCCGTCCAACCAGGGCG
>JBCAWZ010000036.1:0-29019 GCA_038534315.1 Pseudomonadota bacterium
TGTTTTGCTGGGCGCACCCTATCGAGACGGCTGTCATGTCATCAAGGGCGCATTGGATCGCGCTGGAGTCGAGGCTGAGGCCGTCGAAGATGTGTTCCTCGGCTGCGCACAGCCGGAAGGTGCAACAGGCCACAATGTTGCACGCAACGCGGCGCTTTGGGCGGGTTGCCCGTCTACGACCTCAGGGGCCACCATCAATCGGTTCTGTTCCTCAGGGCTACAAGCGATCGCAAATGCGGCCCAAACCGTAATCAATGAAGGCGCGCCGGTTGCTATTGGTGGCGGTGTTGAAAGCCTGTCATTGGTATCGCGTTCAGGGCACATGAACACTCATCGTTATACCGAAGACAAATTGATGGCAGAGTGGCCTGCGATTTGGATGACCATGATCGAGACGGCCGAGATCGTCGCGGATCGTTACGGTGTTAGCCGTGACTATCAAGATGAGTATTCAGCTGAAAGCCAAGCGCGGACGGCGGCGTTTCAGCAGTCTGGAAAAATGGCGGAAGAAATCGTTCCGCTCGAAACGCGGATGAAGCAAGTCAACAGAGAAACCGGCGAAGAGACGTATCACGATGTCGTTTGTGATCGCGACGAATGCAATCGTCCTGGCACAACGAAAGACACGCTTGCGGGCCTAAAGCCTGTTTTCGGCAACGGCATGGTCGTCAAGGAAGGCAAGTATGTGACTGCCGGAAACGCGTCCCAGCTATCCGATGGCGCCGGAGCAGTGGTTGTTATGGAAGCCGAAGAAGCTGCACGTCGGAACATTGAGCCACTTGGCCGTTTTATGGGCTTTAACGTTGCCGGATGTGACCCAGACGAGATGGGCATTGGGCCGGTTTTCGCCGTACCGCGCCTGCTCGAACGGCACGGGCTTAAGGCCGATGATATCGACCTTTGGGAATTGAACGAAGCCTTTGCGTCCCAGTGCCTGTATAGCCGCGACCGGCTCGGCATCGACCCAGAGAAGTACAATGTGAATGGTGGTTCGATCTCGATCGGACATCCGTTTGGAATGACGGGCGCTCGTTGCACAGGCTCAATCCTGATGGAAGGCCGCCGTCGCAAAGCAAAGTATGGCGTTGTCACCATGTGCATTGGTGGCGGCATGGGCGCGGCAGGGCTATTTGAGTTCCTGCACTAAGCGCACAATAGCGCGTCCACCGAACAAAGCCCCGGTCCATGTGACCGGGGCTTTTTTGTATCGCTTGGCGTAAAACGGGGAAAGCTAGTCGAATGCCAGCGCGTTTGTTTTTCCAGAGGCAGCCAGTGCGAAAGCGTATTCGAGCGCGGTTTCTTTCAGTCCCTCGAAACGGCCGGACGCGCCGCCATGTCCTGCGTCCATGTTGATCCGAAGGAAATAGGGGCCGCCCTGTGGCGCTTCGTGTCTGAGCACTGCGGCCCATTTCGCGGGCTCCCAATAGGTCACGCGCGGGTCTGACAACCCGCCCGTTATGAGCATAGCTGGATAGGCTTGGTCAGCGATTTGATCATAAGGACTGTAAGACTGTATGGTGTCATAGTCTTCTGCGCTCGTGATTGGATTGCCCCATTCAGGCCATTCTGGTGGAGTCAGCGGTAAAGTGCCGTCTGACATCGTGTTCAAGACATCAACAAATGGCACCGCGGCAATGATGCCAGCAAAGAGGTCTGGGTCTTGGTTAGCCACGGCGCCCATGAGCAAGCCGCCGGCAGACCCTCCCATGCCAACAATCTGACCCGCTGAGGTGTAACCGTGTGTTGCGAGATAGCGGCCAACGTCGACATAATCGTTGAACGTGTTTTCTTTCTGCTCAAGTTTTCCGTCGAGATACCACTGATAACCTTTTGCCTTAGAGCCGCGGATATGCGCGATCGCATAAATCATTCCACGATCGACCAAAGACAGCGGCGATGTTCGAAAGCTCGCTGGAATGGTGATGCCGTAAGAGCCATATCCATAGAGAAGCAACGGCGCGGTGCCGTCGATTGGCGTATCTTTTCGTTTGAGCAATGTGACCGGGACGTCTGCACCGTCTCGGGCGGTGACAAGAAGCCGCTCTACTTCGTACACGCTTGGATCATGTCCGGACGGCACGTCTTGTGTTTTGCGCAAGATCCGGTCGCCCGTTGCTAGATCATAATCATAAGTTTGTTGCGGCGTTGTCGGCGATGAGTACGCCAATCTGATCTGTGTTGTGTCGTACTCATAACCTGTCGACATCCCGAGCGCATAGGCGGCCTCATCAAACGCCACGGTCTGTTCTGCGCCGTTGCGATCTCGTACGATGAGGCGCGGCAGCCCCAGATGGCGTTCAAGTCGGATCATGAAATCCTTCAACACCGCGACATCTAAAATGAGGGTGCCCGGCTGGTGGGGCACCGCGTCGCGCCAGTTTTCAGGCGACGGTTCGTGAAGCGGTGCGGTTACGATTTTGAAGTCTACAGCGTCATCCCGATTGGTCAGGATCACGAATTCTTCTCCCCAATGCTCTGGCGCATATTCGATGTCTTTTTGGCGTGCGGCGATGAGCTTTGGTTCGGGGGCGGTCGCGTCGGAAGCGAAGAATCGGACTTCCGACGTTGTATGGCTGCCTGCGCTAATGAAGATGTAGTCGCCTGACTGGCTGTCATCGACCGAAACGAAGAACCCTGGATCGGGTTCGCGATAGATCTCAACGGACCGATCCGCGCCGAGCACGTACATATGAACCGCTTGTGGACGTCCTTGATCATCCCGCTCCACCCAAAAGACGCGATCAGAATTCGCGCCCCATACGAAGTCTCCCGCAGTTCGCGTAATTTGATCCGAGAGGAGGTCGCCTGTTTCGAGATTTTTGAACCGGATATCGTAGAATTCGCTCCCTTGATCATCGACCGCGTAGGCGAGCAATTTGTGGTTTGGCGCGTGGCGCACAGCTCCAAAATCGAAGTAGGCAAACCCTTTCCCCATGGCGTCGCCATCCAACAGAACTTCGTCTTCCGCGGCGCTGTCATACATATCGGAAACCGGTTTTCGGGCGTAAATCGGATACTCGCCACCGGTTCGATAACGAACGAGATACGCGTAAATCCCATCAACGCTGGGCAGAGAGCTCTCATCCTCCTTGATCCGTCCGCGCATTTCTTGGAATAGCTCTTCCTTCAAACCATCCAGCGGATTTTCAAGTTCCGTTTGTGTGAAGGCGTTTTCAGCTTCTAAGTATTCTCGAATATCGGCTCTTAGGACCGCGGGGTCCTGCATCACTCGCTGCCAATTTTCGTCCTTCAGCCAATGATAAGGATCCGTCCGTGTGCGACCCACTTGCTCAAATTTAACGGGTTCACGTTTTGCGATCGGCGGCGTTGGTTTCAATGAAGTGTCCTCGATGTCAGTTGCGTCGATTTGCGGCTGGGCAAACTCTGCGCGGGCGCCCGCATCAGATGAAGTGGTTCAGCCCGTGGTGAATGCGAAACGAACCGCGCCGGTGAATGCAAACGCGAATCGCATGAGTTTGTGGCGTATCTTGCTGGAATGCGGAAAACGCCGCAGCTGTTGAATGACGTCCAGTCGTCTAAGTTTACGTGCCGGCCACTCGGAAGTTCAACACAACACCATTGATACACCAGCGCTCGCCTGTTGGGGGAGGGCCGTCTTTGAAAACGTGCCCCATATGCAATCCGCACGTCGCGCAATGGCACTCTTTACGCGGATAGATCATTTTGAAGTCTGTCTTCGTCTCAATGGCGCTTTCACGAATAGGCTTAAAGAAGCTTGGCCAACCAGTTCCGCTATCAAATTTGTGCTCTGACGACCACAGGGGCGTGTCGCATCCCACGCAGTGAAAGACGCCGTCCCGTTTTTCATCGTCGTGATTTCCGGGCGAGAAGGGGCGTTCGGTGCCTTCTTTGACGCCAACTTGGAATTGCTCTGGTGTCAGAAGCTCACGCCACTCATCATTCGAGCGCATGATCTTCTTCATATTGGGGGCCGGTTTGGGCGGTAACATTGGCAGAGCTCCTTTTCGGTACTCTGCCAATATAGGGCGACTTCTAGCCGTAGAGAATGGTGATTGTCTCAGCGACGCAGGCCGGGCGTTCTTGGCCTTCGATTTCGATCACCATTTCTGAGATGAGCTGCTTGCCGCCCGCTTTGTCGTTGACTTCTTTCAAAGTCTGGCGTCCTCGCAAGCGTGACCCCACGGGGACCATGTTTGTGAACCGTACGGTATTGCATCCGTAATTGATGCCACGGCTGACGCCAGTGACGCGCATGATCTCCGGTCCCAGCATAGGTAAGAGTGATAGCGTAAGGTAGCCGTGAACGATCGGTCCGCCGATCTCCTTGGTCGCGCGCTCGACATCAATATGGATCCACTGGTGGTCGCCCGTGGCGTCCGCAAACAAGTTGACGCGATCCTGGTCGATCGTGTGCCAGTCGGAAACGCCGACCTCCTTGCCAACCATGCTCTCCAATTCGCCATATGCGATCTCAGTTGGATTTGCCATGAAGAATTCCTTTCAAGGGTCCGAATTAAAACAGTTTTTTAAACAATGCGGCTGTCGCTTTTGCCCCAGTAGCGATCGCGAACCAGTCGTTTGTACAGCTTGCCTGTCGGATGACGGGGCAGCTCCGGATCGAAATCGACGCTGCGAGGACATTTGATCGCGGACAGTTGAGCGCGACAATACTCCATCAGTTCTGCGGCGAGCGTTTCGTCTGCCTGTACGCCGTCTATCGGCTGAACGACGGCTTTCACCTCTTCACCGAAGTCTTCGTTTGGGACCCCAATAACCGCGACATCGGCGACCGCTGGATGGTTGATCAGAACGTTCTCAGCCTCTTGTGGGTAGATGTTCACCCCGCCTGAAATAATCATGAAAGCTTTGCGGTCAGTGAGGTAGAGAAAGCCATCTTCGTCGACTTTGCCGACATCCCCAAGCGATGACCAATCATCATGTTTTGGGTTGAGCGCGCCTTTGGTTTTTTCCGGATCATTGTGATAGTTCGGAGGCGCCGTGCCGCCAAAGTAGATTTGGCCCTCTTCGCCAACGCCGACCTCATCTCCTGCTTCATCACAGACATGAAGCTCGCCGAAAATCGGAAATCCGACTGTGCCTTTGTGTGCGAGCCATTGCTCTGACGTTGCCCACGTCATGCCATTTCCTTCGGATCCGGCATAATATTCTTCGATCACCGGACCCCACCACTCAATCATTTGCTGCTTGACCGGGATGGGGCAGGGAGCGGCGGCGTGTACTGCGGCTTCCAGGCTTGAGACATCAAACTTTTTGCGCACCTCGTCCGGCAATTTCAGCATGCGGATAAACATGGTTGGCACCAATTGGGTGTGGGTGACCTTGTGCTTTTCAATGAGCGCGAGGTATTCCTCTGGGTCGAATTTCTCCATAATGATCAGCGTGTTGCCGAAGCGTGTCATCGACATGCACCACCGCAAAGGCGCGGCATGGTACAGTGGGGCGGGCGACAAATAGATGCCGTCATCTTTAACACGGAACAAGGCGCGCGCGATCGTGGTGAGGGCGTTTTCGGCGTCCAAAGCCGGGTCTTCAGGAAGTGGCGGACGAATCCCCTTCGGGCGTCCTGTGGTACCGGACGAATAAAGCATGTCCGTCCCCGCACGCTCGTCAGCAATCGGTGTTTCAGGAAATGTCGCCCGGTGGTCTTCTAAGCTCGAAAAGCCTTCAATCTCGCCGCCGATGGACCAATACGTATCGCACTCGGTGAGCGCCTTGGCCTCTTTGGCAATCTCGGAGAGGCTTTGCGACGCAATCAGTAAGCGGGCTCCGGAGTCTTTGATAATGTATTCGACTTCTGGTGCCGTGAGGCGAGATGAGATGCAAACATAGTAGAGGCCCGCACGGTGAGCGCCCCAGCAAATCTCGAAGTAGCGCGCATTATTCTCGGAAAAAACCGCAATCGTGTCACCACTTTGTAAGCCTTCCTCCCTCAACGCATGGGCGATTTGGTTGGCGCGTGTCTCCAGTTCGCCGAAGCTGACGGTCTCGCCACTGGCGCCCATGATGTAAGCGGGTTTGGTCGGATTTAATTGCGCATACTGACGCGGATACACTTCGATTTCCTCCTATCGCCATTTTGGCTTGTTGTCTGAGACACTAGCCAGCCGACACAGGATCTGTCCACGATGACTTAGCGACAGGGCCAATAGCAACGGTGATTGTGGCGGACCCGTTAGGTGCATCCAATTGCGTATGACGCAAGGGCGGCGGTTGACGCGACGGGGACGGCACGCTGTCTATGCGCCGAAGTTGAATGACACTTTGGAGGAACCGCAATGGCGCAAGTCGGCAATTTTGAACAAATCACGCTCGATATCGACGAGGGTATCGCGACCCTGACGCTCAATCGCCCTGAGAAGATGAACGCATTTACCGGGCGGATGATGTACGAATTGATCGAGGCATTCGATCTGACCGATGCGAATGATGAGGTTCGGGCGGTGATCGTCACAGGAAGTGGCGATCGCGCCTTTTGCGCCGGCGCGGACTTGTCGGAAGGGGCGAAAACGTTCGACTATGAAGCCCGCACAGGTGAAGCGGACCGCTCGAGCACAGAAGATCTTCAGCGCGATGGTGGGGGGCGACTCACTTTGCGAATTTTTGAGAGCCTGAAACCGGTCATCGGCGCCATTAACGGCGCTGCTGTCGGGGTTGGGGTGACGATGCAGCTTCCAATGGACATTCGCATCGCGTCCGACAATGCCCGGTTCGGCTTTGTGTTTAACCGGCGCGGTATCAATCCAGAGGCAGCGTCGAGCTGGTTCCTGCCGCGGCTGGTTGGGATCCAACAAGCCTTGGCGTGGTGTTATTCGGGGCGCGTTTTTCCAGCAGAGGAAGCGCTCAAGGGAGGCTTGATCCATTCGATCCATCCGCAAGCAGACTTGATGGATGTCGCGCGGAGCATGGCTCGCGAAATTGCCGACAACACGGCTGCGGTTTCGACCACTCTCACGCGTCACATGATGTGGCGTATGCTCGGTGCAAGCCATCCGATGGAAGCACATATCGTCGACTCAGCAGCGATTTACTCGCGCGGCCAAACCGACGATGCTCGGGAAGGGGTGATGAGCTTTCTCGAAAAGCGACAACCAGTTTATCCCGTGCAGGTCTCCGATGGAATGCCGAAATTCTTCCCGTGGTGGGACGATCCAGAATTCAAATGGATCGGCGATTAACCGAGCGCGGTATCGACCAAAAGGAAGGTTGCGAGCCGCGCGCTCGCATTCTTCTGGGTCGCTTGCGTGTTTTCCAGTGCATTCAGCGCATCCGTTGTTTCGTGCGCAATGAAATGACGTGCGAGCATTAACAGCTCGCCATCACCACGTAGCCGTTTCCGAACGCGGTCGACTTGTTTGCCTGCGGAATTTGAAATCGCATCACGACGTTGCTTTTCACCCTTTCGGGCGGCTTGCGCCACTTTCTTTTTGTCCTTGGGACGAAAAACATCTGCAAGCGGAATACCGGACTGTTCTAATCGGACCACGAGGTTCTTGGCGGTTTCTTCGCGCGGCAATGCGGTATGATCGGCCCGCTCCATGTCCTCAATGATATCGCTCAGAGATGTGTTTCCATTGGTCTCACCGGGACGTTCAGAGAATTCCGCGTCAAGTATTTTTCCATTTGGGCGTTGATCCTGCATTGGCTCAGGCTTCTTGCCATTGGCTTGGCTAGATTTGTCACCATAAAGACCAAACGGGTCGCCATCATCGGTGAGAACAGAAGCGATTTTGTCTGCCTGCGTTTCAAACAGATCGTCGTCTGTGGTTTGCGAGGGAGAGCTAACACGCGCGGCAGGCGGCGGACTCGATGCCGGACTTTTCGGTTCAGGCACGGCAGGCGGACCGCCAAACAGTTCCGGTGCTGAATTGGGCTCTTGCTCGATCTCACGTTCGACCGGAAGGGGCGCTTCTGCGATGGGTGGTGGCGCAGCCACGGGCGGCGCTTGCGACAGTACCGGTTTGGCAGATTGTTGCGCGACCGGACGACGGGTTTCGCGAGGGGCAAAATCTACTTCGTTGCGACCCGCGTCACCTGCCGCTTGCAGGGCAGCCGCAGTTTCCTGACCCGCTGATTTCAGCCCGGCCATCGCAGCTGCTGCTGCCTCTGACGCCTGCAGCGTATTTCGTTGAATCTCGGCACTTGCGTCGCGTGCTCCGTCGAGCGCGGTCTTTACCGCTTCAAGCAGTCGATCGCCAGTTGTGCTGGCCGCTGCAGCCGCCAGTTCACCAGCGCGCGATGCGGTATCAACCATTTTGCTCGACTGTTCGAGCTTTTCTTCCATCCTGGCGATTGCGAATAGCAGCGTTTCATTCCGTTGATTGGCTTCCGCAGCTAGCTGATCCAGCGTTCCAACGGTCTGGGTGAGGGCCTGCCCAGTTGTTTGCAGACTGCTCAACCGGTCATGTAGCGATGACTCCGCGCGCGCGACTTCCTGAGAGGCTGTTTGAGCGGACTCAATCATCATCCCGGCTTGACGAGGAATAGCCGAATTCAAAGCGCTGGACTGTTCGCTAAGTTCGCGGGCAAGCGACTCGAGCGCCGTTCTTTCTGTTGCAAGACGCTCTGAAAGGTCGCGCGCATTATCGGCGCTGGCATACGTCACAGATTCGAGTCGTTGACGCTCATCGCCAATTTCACTGGCCATCGCTTGCATCGCGGACAGTGCGTGCCCCATGGCGCGATCGATGTCTGCGCAGGCTTGTTTCATCTGTTCAGCAAAGGCAGTGGCTTCTGAACTGGTGGTCTGTGCCGGCGATGTCAGTCGCGCTGCGGCTTCCAGCACCAAAGCATTTGCAGCGGCCGACTTTTGCTGTTCTCGGCCAAAAATCCCGGCCATGATTACCATCAAGCCTGGTAGCAAAGCGGCTAGTCCGCCCGCGATCATAGCCTCAGGCGGTGCCGATTCAATTTGCTCCCAGCCGAAAACCGCTACGGCGCCAAAAGCGGCTCCGATCCAAAAGACAAGCGCAAGCGTTATCGAAGCCCAAATCAGCCAAGCAGACTGCGATTGGGTTTGCTGCAAGCGCTCGAGTGTTGCCTGAGCCGGCAGCGGTTCGGTAGAATCCAATTCGGTCATTTTCCCAACTATAGCGTGGATCGCGGCGAAATTGCGAGCACTTGTTTCATTTCAGCTCGTTCAGGAGAATCCCTTCCTGCCAATGCTTGCTCTGATGCAAGAGACGGGCAATACGCTATGAAATATGTTTGAGGTGACCTTTGGATCAGAATCCGAGAGCAATTTATCCAAGCCTTGCGGGTCGCAGAGTCCTCGTGACAGGCGGCGCAAGCGGCATTGGCGCGTCGATTGTCGAAGCGTTCGCAAGCCAGGGTGCAGACGTCGGATTTCTCGACACAGACCGTGCGCGCGGTGAAGCGCTGGCAGACTCTCTTGGTGTCTGGTTCAGAGCCCAAGATGTTACAGATGTGGGTGGTTTGAAAAAGGCCGTTCAGGATTTTGCGCAAGCCGAGCTCGACGTCCTGGTCAACAATGTTGCGAATGATGAACGGCAAGCTTTCGGTGACGTTACACCTGACGATTGGAGAGCCAATCTGGCGATTAATCTCGATCCAGTTGCGTTTGCCACGCAAGCTGCACTTCCGGCCCTAAAAGCGTCAGGACATGCGTCTGTTGTGAACTTGGGCTCAATCAATGCGATACTCGGACCGGCTGAGCTGCCAGCGTACAGCGCTGCAAAAGCAGCGATTCTTGGGCTCACCAGATCCCTCGCGCGGGCTTATGGCGGCGACAGAATTCGGGTCAACAGCGTGATGCCGGGCTGGGTCGAAACGGAGCGTCAAATGCAGCTGCATTTGACGCCGGAGAAACGCGCAGCCTGGCTTGAGCTGTGTGCGCTAAAGGGCTCGATTATGCCTGAGCACATTGCCGATACGGTTCTGTTCCTTGCGTCTGATGCCTCTGAGCGCATTACCGGTCAGTCGTTCATTGTCGACGGTGGTCGTGTGTGATGAGCGACGAGATCGCTCTGATTTGCGGCAATTGGGGCAACACGAATTTGCGTTCGTTTGCGCTGAATTCACAGGGTGAGCGAGTTACAGAGTATCGCGCTGGGCCTGGTGTTTTGAATATCCCTCTCGGCGAACAGGCAGACTTTTGGTTCGACTTAACGCAAGATTGGAACAACGGCGCCGCAAATGCGCGGCATCTCCTTTGTGGAGCGGTCGGATCTAATATTGGCTGGCTGCATACCGGCTACATAAATTGTCCGGCTAATCTGTCAGAAATTGCCGCCGGCATTCAATGGCGCAGAGAGAGGAATGCAGATATTGGCGTTGTGCCGGGCTTGGCAGCGCGCACGCCGACGGGTGAGCCAGACCGACTGCGTGGTGAAGAAACAGAACTGCTGGGTTGGCTTTCGTCACACCCGGGAAAAGATGGTTTGGTTTGCATTCCGGGGACACATTGCAAGTGGATACGTGTCGTTGAAGGCCGCGTGGAAACCTTCTTAACCGGATTTGCAGGTGAGCTGTTCAGCTTATTGTCTAGCCAATCGATATTGGTCGGTGATGATCAGCAAGTCGAAAATCAAGAAGCATTTGACTCAGGTTTGGCGTTGGGGCGGGCTCAACAAGCGGATCTTTTGCATCGCTTGTTTGCGGTCAGGGCGAGGCAATTGTCGGGTGAGCTCGACCCCCATCATGCGAGAGATTTCCTGTCTGGGCTGATCATCGGAGCGGATGTTGTCGGGGCAATCGGCCTATTGTCGCCGATTACCGAGAGAGTCACGGTCATTGCGTCGACGTCGCTTGGGCAAGCCTATGCCAGAGCATTTCAGGCCGAAGGTTTCGTGGCGGATATGGTGAACGCGTTGGACGTTTCCGTTTTAGGCTTCTCAGCGCTGCAAGCACAGGCTATCTGACCGACCACGAGCGAAGTGAGGTTGCCTATGTCTAATCGAAATCAATTCGAAGAGGCGCTGAGCGAGTGCCCCATTATTGCGATTCTTCGAGGTGTGACGCCCGCAGAGGTTCTTGATATCTCTGATGCCCTTTTTCGCGCGGGTATTCGCATTGTCGAAGTGCCGATGAATTCGCCGGAACCGCTCGAGAGTATCAAATCACTCGTCGCCGCTATGGGTGAGCGGCTGGTTGTCGGAGCCGGCACGGTGATCGAGCCACGCATGGTCAACGCGATTGGCGATGCGGGCGGACAGATCATCGTCAGCCCAAATACCGATCAACTCGTCCTCGCTCGTTCGCATGTTCTGAATCTGGTTCCGATTCCTGGTGTACTAACGCCGACGGATATCTTCAAAGCAGCCAATCAGGGCGCAGAATACCTCAAGCTTTTTCCGGCGGATCAAGTCGGCACATCTTTCGTACGCGCTGTCCGCCCAACCATGCCGGAGAGTTTAAAGCTGTTGGCTGTCGGCGGCGTAAGCGCGGCGACAGCGCCCGATTGGCTCGCGGCAGGAACGGTCGGTCTAGGTTGCGGCGGATCTCTCTACCGGCCGGGAGACAGCGCCGATCAGGTGTTTCGGCGTGCAAGTGAGATCGTTGAGGCGATACGCCATTAGACGCTGCGCTTCGATTTTGTTGCAAGTGTGAGACAGGGTCAAAAAACCTATCGCTTCGCTGGCGAAAGGAATTGGATTCTGATCAGAATCGTATCATGTTCTGGCCGTTTGGCCGCAAGCGGGGTGGCTAACGCAGGGCATTATTAAGGACACTGAAATATGGCGGCGCAAGACCTTTACTCGAAAATCGATCTGATCGGCTTCAACTTGAAAATGCTTGCCCAGGGCAAGCGGAAATCCCTGCTGATCAGCGCAGGTTCGATCAAGGACAAAGAGGACCTTTTGGAGAGCTGCCGAAAGATGTCCGAAATGGAGGTTGGGCTCTACGCGACGCCAGGCACTCACCGCTACTTGTCCGCGAACAGCGTAGACTCCGTGCCTGCGCAGAAGATCTCGAGCGGGGATGAGCCCAACATCAAGACGTTGATCGAAGAGGGCAGTGTCGACTTCGTCATCAATATTCTAACCGGTGATCAAGACTATGATGAAGCTTCCGATGCTGCGCGGATCCGTTCACTCGCCATTCGTCATGGAATTCCATTGATCACCGACAAAGCCGTTGCCAAAGAAACCATCGATCTGATCATCGAAGACGTAGCCGCGGGAACCTATGCGTACAAAATCCGTTCCGAGGATCGCCCTTGGGATTTGAAGGCGCGCTTTCTAGAATTGGTTCGGCAACGCGGTGGTTTTGCCAATCATCATGGTCATTTCGATAAAGCCTATCTGATTTCTCCTGAGAACCTCGCGCTTGGGTTCGCCGACATGGAAAAGAAGTGGGAACTCTATCGACATCTCAAAGAGAACTACACACACGAGGACTTGGTTGAGCGGATCTCTCGTGCGGTGGAAACTGTTTATCAGCAAGGCTCGAAATACTGCCGAACCATGGTCGATGCAGATAGCATTATCGGACTAAAACCGATCCATGCGGCTGTTGAGGTGAAAGAGCGTTGGAAGGATCGGATTACATTCGAAATCGGCGTGCAACCGCTTGAAGGCGTGCTCGATCAAGAGTCTCAGCAACGATACGTTGAGGCGTGTAAACTGGCTGATTTCTGTGGTGGCTTGCCATCACGCGACCGACCACAAGAGGAAAAACACCTCGATATCGTCATGCAAACAGCAAAGGAGTATAACAAACTTGTCGAAGTGCACGTCGATCAAGAAAACAATCCATTCCAGCACGAAACTGAGTTGCTTTGCCTGAAGACAATTGAACATGGCATGCAGGGCCGCGTTTACGGCATTCACTCGATCTCTGTCTCTGCAAAGGACGAAAGCGAGCAAAACCGAATTGTCGAACTTTGCAAAGAAGCAGACATCGGTATTGTGATCTGTCCGTCGGCCGCTTTGAGTATGCGCCAACTGCCTATGACGGCACCGCTACACAATTCGATCGGACCATTCGTGAAACTCAAGAAGGCCGGCGTTCGAACCTATCTTGGTATCGACAATATCAATGATCTGTTCATGCCAATCGTTGACGGCGACATGTGGACCGAAGCGCGAATGCTTATGGAAGCTTGCCGGCACTATGATCTCGACGAAGTTGCTGATTGGGCGAGCGAAATGCCGCTTCATTTGCAGAGCGATGCCGCAAGGATTGCAGCAGAATAAGGGCTTCCTGCGAAACCTTGCTGCGTGGTGCTTGCTTGTGTGGGTGACGAAAGCTACGAAGCACCCCATATACCGGGAGGTGCACCTCTCGCGCCGGCCAATATGGAGACGGAATGTCCAAAGAAGAAATTATTGAGTTTAACGGGACGATTGTAGAATTGCTGCCGAATGCCACTTTTCGAGTAAAGCTGGAAAATGATCATGAAATCATCGGCTATACCGCTGGTAAAATGCGAAAAAACCGGATCCGGATCCTCACCGGAGACAAAGTATTGGTCGAAATGACCCCTTATGACCTGACCAAAGGTCGGATCACATATCGGTTCAAGTAGAAACCTCATGTCGCCGCCAAGATTGAGCCTGAGTGCCTCGCGCGCGCGACCCTTTCCTCCACACTGCCTCGTCGACTTGCCCATCGATCGATTGCCGATTTTGAGCGTGTTCCCGTGAGCGCGCAGCTGGTCTTGGCGAGCGCCAGTCCTCGACGGCGCGATTTGTTGGCGCAAATCGGTGTCGTTCCGGATGCGATCGAACCCGCGGATCTGGACGAAACGCCTCGGCCAGGTGAGCTTCCTCGACCCTATGCTGAGCGGTTAGCGCGAGAAAAAGCCGAAGCCGTACATAGCGAGGGACAATTTACTTTGTCCGGAGATACTGTGGTGGCAATGGGGCGTCGTATTCTGCCCAAGGCGGCGTGTGATGCAGATGTTGAAGACTGTCTCAATCGCCTTTCCGGTCGCGCCCATCATGTCATGAGCGCGATCTGCTTGATCGCACCAGATGGTCGCACAAACATGCGATTATCTGACTCTCGCGTTGTTCTGAAGCGACTGAGCGCCATCGAGATCGCAGCTTATGTACGCAGCCATGAGGGGATCGGCAAAGCCGGCGGATATGGTATCCAGGGACGGGCGGGTGCATTCGTGAAGCAGATCCAAGGAAGCTATTCGGGAATTGTTGGCCTGCCTCTGTTTGACGTTGCCAACTTGCTCCACGGACTAGGTTATCCGACGCAGGCGAAATCGAGCCAAAAAGCATGAAACTCTTCGGCAAAAAGCGGCATTTTCACGAAGCGGCGGATCTGTCTGTACCGGAAGGACGGCGCCGCGCTGAGCGCGAAATGACGCTCGGCGATCATGGCTTTCTCCGAGAGCATTTTCAGAACCTTCATCCCATTGGTCCGAAGATGTGGCGGTCCAATCAACCCAATCCGGCGCAAATTGCTGAACATGTCCGTAGGCGAGGTATTCGAACCATATTGAACCTTCGCGGCCCGAGCACGCGGGGGTATTATTTGCTTGAGAAAGAAGCGTGCCGCGAGCTCGGCGTTGCGCTTGTTGACGTGCAAGTACGCTCGCGCGACACACCCAGTGTCGAGACGATCCAGACCCTTCGTGCCCTGTTCAAGGAGATCGCTTATCCGGCATTGATGCACTGTAAGTCGGGGGCGGACCGCGCTGGCATCACCGCGTCACTGTACGCGCATTTCGAATTGGGCCAGCCTGTTAGGCAGGCATCGCAGCAGCTTTCGAAGAAATATCTACACGTCCGTGAAGGTAAGACAGGATTGTTGGATGCGTTTTTCGAGGCCTATTTGCGAGATGGCGAACCAGACGGATTGGAATTTATCGATTGGGTCGCGACCCGGTATGATCCGGCCGAGGTCAAGCGTGACTTTCTTGCCTCAGGGTCCGCGCGCTTGGGCATAGATCGGCTATTGCGTCGGGAATAAAGCAATTGGTGCTGGTCGCCATCGGGAAATCATGTGACCTTCTGATCGAGAAGCAGAGAAGGGAGGGCGTTATGCAGAAAGCCCTAATGACGGTATTGATGATTGCGGGCCTCGCCGCCTGCGGTGGTCAAGGCGGAAAAGCCAAACTGGTCAGTGCTTGTATGGAAGACGGGTCGGCGACTCAGGAGCAGTGCGACTGTTTTGCGACTCAAGCTGAAGAAACCCTGTCGCCGGAACTGTTCGGAAAGTTCGTCAGCGCGCTGGAAGCGGGTGAGGACGGCGGACAAGAGATGATGGCGGATCTCGAACAAGATGAAGGCATGCAATTGATGGGCTTCATGTTTAGTGTCGGCACAACTTGTGGCATGGAACTGTCTTAACATCGGTAAGAGGTCTCGCCGTATGAGGGGACCAGAGGCCGCCAGAATAGGCGGAGAGGAGTGAACCATGAAATTCTTCATTATCAATAGCTTCCGACTGATGATCTACATCGCGTACATCTTTGTACTGCTGGTGGGCTTCGGGCTCGCCTACTACAACGGTATTGTCCACAAGGGCGCCTTTGCTCAGGAGGTCTTTGGCCTGGCAGGAATGCCGGCTCAGATTGCGACCGTCATTGTGTTTGCGGTCGGCGGCTGGGTCGTCGGCAGTGTGGTTGGCGGTTTGATCGTGACGCTTTTGGACATTCGCGATGATATCAATGACCGGCTGCCAGATGCCCGACGCGCCGATTAAGCGATCGGCGCCGCGACAATCGGTTCGCTGATCCAGTGCTTTACCTTATAGCTACGGCGCTTACATCGCCCGAATGACGCTTGATACATCAATCGCTAAGGGGGGGCTCGAAATCCCATCGCTGGCATGGGGCATGCTGATACGCAGCTGGCCATGGGCTTTTCTCTTCGTTGCATTGCACACCCTTTTTGCAACGGTTTCCGCGACAATTTTCCAACAAGCGGCGCTCAGCGGTTTCGTGTTCCCAGTTCTGTCTTTGGCTGTTTATTGCGTTTGGCTGCTACAGCTTTATCGCGCCGCTGGATTGGGGAGGGCGGCCACATCCGTGATGCCGGACGTGTTGCGCCTTTTCTGGGCTCATATCCTGGTCGCTTTCCTCTTTGCGATGGGGGTAATTATCCTCATGCTCAGCATGTTTCTGGCGATGCCCGTCATGCTCATTGCGGCGGGCATTAGCACGGACTCCTATCCAGAAAGCACCGACGCCTTTTTGGCCATTATGCAAGAAACCGGCGTGATTTGGTTGGCTGGCGGTTTGTTGAGTGCCCTTTGTATGGGGCTGGCCTACTTCATGTTTCGCTTGTGTTTGTTTGCCGCTGCGACGGTTGATCAGGGGCATGTCCGGGTGCTTCAGACATGGCCGTGGACGCGGGGACATGCTCTCTTTCTGTGTATTTATATTGGCGGCATGGTGGTCCTGCCTCTTGTTTTGGGTGAGGTGATTTATCGATCCGCATTTGGTTGGGCCTTGGTGTCGGACGGACAGGATGGTGGCGCGCCGTCCTTACGGTCTGTCGACCTGTTTCTCCGATCTGGCGTGCAGGCGCTTGAGCTTGTGGTGCCGACCGTTTTCGCCGCAGCGATCAGCGTCTTTGGGTATCGCGCATGGACGCCGACGCCAGACTCAGATCCGCCCTAAATCACCACACCTGACTGAAACAATGTGTCGATTTTTTCCGCTGATAGCCCAAGCGATGTCAGCACATCGCGAGAATGCTCACCCGGTTTAGGGGACGGACCGCGAGGGCCATCTGCAGCGCCTGGAAAACGAATTGGAGAGGCGGGAGATTGGAAACTCGTGCCGTCACCAGCCGCGCTCGGCACATTTGTGATTCCACCGGCCGCCATCACTTGTGGATCGGCGGCGACTTCTGCGAGTGTTTGCACGGGCGCCCATGCGAGAGTGTTGTCGTCGAGACGTTTCGCAACATCGGCTTTTGTATATTGCCCGAAGGCTTCGTCGAGTAATTCGACCAATTCAGCGGAGTGTTTGCGGCGACCCTTCGCGGTTGTGAAGCGCTCATCATCAATCAAATCTTCTCGCCCAGCAGCGCGACAGATCGGTGCCCAATCCACATTGCCCTGGCGGGAGACGATGTTGAACCAGCTGCCATCCTTCGTCTTAAAGAAGTTCATCAGCGGTTGGATTTGCTCGTGGCGAGACTTGGTCGATCCGATCCGACCGAAGAAGAGCTGGATCGCGAAGTCAGAGCCAAGGGCAAACAAGGCCGCGCGAAGCAAGGATGCCTCAACCAATTGTCCCTTTCCGGTGCGCTGGGCTTTAACAAGTGCGGCGCAGATGCCGGCAGCAGCGGCCATAGATGTGGTGTGGTCACCAAAGGCTGTGCGAATGGCAAACGGATCTTGACCCTTTGGGATCGTGATCGAAGCGACACCGGCGCGAGACCAAAAGCTGGCAACATCAAAGCCGGGCTTATCGGCGTCTGGCCCCTCCAAGCCGAAGCCCGTCAGGCTGCAGTAAACAAGTTTTGGATTGGTTTTGCTGAGGCTTTCATAGTCGAGGCCTGACCGTGCCAGACCGCCCGGGCGGACATTGGTGAGCAATACATCGGCATCTGAGGCGAGTTGACGCAAAATATCCTGACCATCTTCTGTGGACGTGTCGAGGAGCATGGACTTCTTGCCCCGATTGTCGAAATCAAACACAGGGTTGTCCTGAATGTCAGTGCCGATTGTTGCGAAGAATTTCCGAATTGGGTCGCCACCAGGCGGCTCGATCTTGATGACGTCAGCGCCCCAATCGCTCAATATGCTTCCCGCGCCCGGCGCAGCCATATAGGTCGCGTATTCTATGACTTTGAGCCCGTCGAGCATGCCATCCTGCATCATGTTTCTCCCAGAGTTTTGCCGCTTGTTTTGCACAGGACGAAGGCTGGCGAAAGCCTCATCCTAGCGGAGCCACGCTTCGCGCGCGGCAATCTTTGCTCAAAAATTGGTCAACCAATCGGTGATTTGCGCGATGAGTCAGTTTCTCAGTGCCTAATAAATGTGCATGTCGCATATTGGCGGCGGGCACGATGAATTTCATCAGCAGTGCCCTGTGCCGCGGCGCTTAGGTCCACGCTGAGTCGGTGCAGTTTTTTGCCGGTATAGCCGGTCTATTAGGCGCGCCTCCATTTCAGTCGAAGTTGCGGCGCGAATGGGAAAAAATGAAACACAAACTGTATCTGCGCCTGGCTGCCAGCGCGCTGATGTTCGCGAGTAGCGGCGCACTTGGCGCTGCTGTGGCTCAAGATGACACTGAAGAAGAAGCGCGTATGACGGCTGTGACCGTCGAAGGGCGGCGAATTTCTCAAACCGATATCGCGATTGGCCTCGACGAGGCGACCAATACGGTTGCGGTCACTCGGGAAGAGCTTCTATCCGCGCCGGCCGGTATTTCCGGTCTCAAAATGCTGGAGACCTTGCCAGGCTTTAACGTCCAGACGGACGGCGCGCTCGGCCTTTACGAGTTCGGCAACTCGGTGACGGTCCGCGCCTTTTCGCTGGACCAGATCGGCTTCGTGCTCGATGGCGTTCCGATGGGGCGGTCGGATGCGTTCGGCGGTAGCCCGATCTTCCGCTATGTCGACAATGAAAATCTTGGCTCAGTTGTGGCGTCTCCGGGGGCAGGCGACGTATCGTTGCCAAGCTATGCATCGCTTGGGCCGATCGTGTCATACAATCGGGTTGCGCCTTCTGATGAAGCCGGCGGCAAAATTTCTGTCTCCGCTGGTGACGACAATTTGTTGCGGACGTTCATCAAACTGGAAACGGGCGAGATCAATGGCTTCTCCGCCTATGTTAGCCGCTCAACGATCGATTCTGACGTTTGGCGCGGAGCCGGCACGATTGACCGGGAGCATTATGAGGCAAAGGCGCGCTATGAGCTGAATGCGGACACGTTTTTCGATTTCAGTTTCGTCTACAATGACTTCTTTGACTTCGATACGCCTTCCTTCAGTCGAGCCACCTATGAGAGCACGACGCCTGATCTCAACGGCGAAACGGGCCGTGATCGCGGTTATATCGATTTCATTCCTGAAGGCTGTAATACCGGGCTCGAGACGCCGGTCGATTTTAACCAAGACGGTGTGATTGACGACACAGACTTCCAACCCATTTCGGTCGGTGATTTGGCCACACCAGGCGATCCGTGTACCCAATTTGTCGGAGACCGCATCAATGTTCGTGAAGATGCGCTGACATCGCTTTCCTTCGAAACGGCGGTGCTTGATGGGGTAACGCTGAAATCGACCGTCTACTATGAAGATAAGGATGGTTTTGGGGTTTCGCCCGACGGCTACTCAAATACGCTGCGTCGTTTTACAGAGCAGATCTCTCAAGGTGTAGATGTTACGCATCCACGCGGTGTTCAATATGGTCTGTCGCAAGTTGGTGGTGACCGTAAAGGTTTGACTGGCGGGTTTGTCTGGGACGTTGCAAATCATTCGATCGAAGTCGGTGGTTGGTATGAAGAAGACCGCTACCGGCGAACTCAACTTAGGATCAATAAGAGTGAGGGAAGTCCTGCAGGCCAAGTCATTCCAGAAGAGATCGCTTACTTCCGCCGAAATTACAAAGCGGTCCGCGACACAACCCAATTCTTCATCAAGGATACGATCAGCTTGTTAGATGATCGCGCACGGGTCGAGGTGGGCGTGAAGTCTCTCTCGGTTGACTATTCACTCGATGGGTTTCGGGACTTCAATGATTACGCCCTTACCGAGCCAGGCACAGGAAACATTTTGCCGGGCCTGGGTCCGCAGAGTATCTCGGACACGTTTGAAGACACCTTCCTGCCAATGGCGGGTGTTGTTTACGATCTGAATGACACCGATCAAATCTTTGCCTCCTATTCGACGAATTTTGCTCTGCCAGCAGGGACGGACACGATCTTCGACAATGCGTTGACGTTTGATGCGCCTCCGCCAGAGGGCGAGGAGTCCGAGAATTTCGAAATTGGGATCCGAACCAACCGACCGGAGTTTAATGGGTCGCTGGCACTTTTCCATACCGCGTTCGACAATCGGATTGTGTCTGGCAGCGTCATCAACCCGGCGACGGAGCAGCCAGAGAGCTTCTTCATCAATGCGGGCGAAACCACAGCCTATGGGTTTGAATTATCGGGTGTTTATCAGCCCGATTATTTCGATGACAAGCTCTATTTCAACGCGAATCTGACTTACAACAAAGCCGAGCTACAAGATGGGTTCGATCCGGACCCAGTCACCGGTGAACTGCGGAATCCTGCAGGCAGTACACTCGCGGACTCTCCGGAATGGATTTTCAATGGCGGCGTGACCTGGGAACCAAATGAATGGTTCGTCGGAAACCTGTCGGCCAAGTATACCGGCGAACGCTTTGCCGATTTCCGTGAAGGAGCCTCTCAACCCGGAAACGTCATGGAAAGCTATTGGCTTCTGAGCGCGTATGCCGACATTGGCGGACCCAACAATTTCGGTCTGCCAGAGAATGTGAATGTCCGTTTCAACATCGACAATTTGCTCGATGAAGACACGCTGGCCTTTACCTTCACGACGGCCGGCGGCGGCAATGCCTTCTTCCGGCCGCTCAATCCAAGAACGTTCCAGGCCACGCTGACGGCAACGTTCTAAACCAGCTGGGAACTTAAAAAAGAGGGGCTGTGGCGATTGCTGCGGCCCCTTTTTCAATGCGGGCGGATCGGTTTGGTAAACCGATCATTAACCAGACACTGGCAATTGATAAGACTGTGGGTTTATTGGAAGTGAAAGCGGCCTGGTATGAGCATTCAGAGCATGCGCCCCGAGCTGAGCGAGACCGACATTGTTCGGTTGATGAAGGGTGAAACATCTGAGGAGCGGGCGGCGGTGGCACATCGATTGTGCCGGCGAATTGCCGTCGACGTGCTCACACCTGACGAGCGCGAATACGCCAGCGAAATCATCGCGATCCTTGCTGAGGATACGGCAGAGCTTGTGCGGAGGACGCTGGCCATCACGCTTCGGAATTCGCCGCGCCTTCCTAGAGACACGGCAATGAAGCTTGCCCAAGACGTCGAAACGGTCGCGCTTCCCGTGTTGGAGAGTTCGCCGGTATTCACAGATCAGGACCTCATCGAGCTTGTCCTTGCGGTGACGGCGGCCAAGCAAGCTGCAATCGCGTCACGCGCGACCATCTCAACCGATGTGACCGAAACCATATGTGAGTACGGCGCACCGATCGCGGTCGAAACAGCCCTGCGCAATGATGGCGCCGAATTCACCGACGGCGCGTTCGACGACACGCTTCGGCGTTTTCCCAAAGATAATGAAATCCATCAGGCGCTCGTGCTGAGAGAGCAAATTCCAGTGCACATCGCAGAGAAAATGGTGTCGATGGTTTCGGGCCAAGTGTTTGACATGCTGGTCAATCGGCATGAGCTCCCAGCGCAAATTGCAATTGATCTTGCAGCAGGGGCACGAGAGCGCGCGACAATTGATCTGGTCGAGCAGGCCGGCCAAGCAAGCGACCTTCCGCGCTTCGTTGCCGAGCTCAACCTAAATGGCCGGCTGACCCATTCCCTGATCATGCGCGCTTTGTGCGTCGGATATATGGGCTTTGTCGAACATGCATTGGCCGAGCTCTCCGGCGTACCGCATAACCGTGCCTGGCTGATGGTCCATGATGCCGGACCATTGGGGCTACAGGCGATTTTTGACCGGGCCGGTATGCACCGCAAATTGCTGCCCGCATTCCGCGCTGCCGTGTCGGTTTATCACGAGCTCGATCTAGATGGTGAGGCGCGGGATCGTGCGCGGTTCCGTATGCGTATGATTGAGCGTGTGCTCACCCAATTCCAGGCGATTCCGAAAGCGGATCTCGACTATTTGCTAGATAAACTGGACGCCTATGCGGAGCAGGCGGCTGCGGAGCGCGAACCGTCGCCAGCGATGGTTATGCGTCTGCCCTTGGGCGGATAGCAAATTCGACACCAAAATCAGCAAGCCAGTCGGCATCTCGCCACGCGGCGTGTTCTGCAATAATCGACATGCCGCTGGCGGCCGCGGCATCGACTCGATTTTCGAGGTCTAGGTCTGTTTCCAGTGCGCGGACATCAATACGTAGATTGTCGAGCAGCAGCCTTAGCGCCGCGGAGAGCGGGGCTTGCCAAGACGCCGTTGCATCTACGGAAACGCGAAACCCACACCGGCGCAGGCTTTCGATGCCTCGATGCACTTCGTCCTGAGCCAATGTCAGCGCGGCGTCACTTACCTCAAAACAAATCTCTTGCTGGCAGAGCGGCGTGCGCCGGATCGCAGAGTCACACGCCATCGCTGTGTCTGGGTGTAACAGGCTCGGGACTGGAAGCGGCACGATGATCGGCCGCGTTTCGTTTTCGCCATGCGCCATGAGCGCTATGTCTTCCACCTGCTCGGCGAGCCAAAGCGCCGGATTGTTTGTATCCTGATCAGCCTGGAATGCAGGGCCGAACCGTGGCCGTTCGTCAAAGCTTCGAAGCGTTTCCGCAACCTGCAGCACGGGCTCACCGCTATGAAGGTGGACAACCGGTGCAAAGCGGAGCTGAGCAGCGGCTTGCGTGGCGAGGTGTGGCAGTTCAGTGTGACGCATAACGCTTCCGTGACGTTGGGTTATGCAGTCCAATTACGAGATCGAGGTTGAAATCACGCGGATAAGCGCGGTGTGATTTGCAACAAATTTGACTGAATCTATTGAGGAGCCGTCATGTCCGACACCGCATCAGAACCCCGCCTGTCATCGACCATCTTACTGCTACGGGACAATCCCGAACTCGAAGTGTTGATGGTGAAACGTCATTATGAGATCGATTTTGCGGCGGGAGCTTTAGTGTTTCCAGGCGGAAAGGCGCATGAAGAGGACGAGTCGCAAGCTTGGGATGATTTGGTTGATGGTGAGTATGAAACCAAGGATCGCACTGCGCGCATTGCAGCGCTTCGAGAGGCCTATGAAGAGGCCGGCATTGTCCTCGCCCGGCATGTGTCTAATCGCGGAACAGGTCAGCCGCTTGTTGGTCGCGACGTCGCGGAGGCACTCGACCCAATGCGCGAAGCGGTCGACAAGCGAGAGGCAAGTTTCTTGGATCTGATCAAGCAGCACGATCTCGTGCTCGCCTTGGATACGATGGTCCATTATGGCCACTGGATCACACCGACCATGATGCCGAAACGTTTTGATACGCACTTCTATCTGGCGCCAACGCCGCCCAACCAAATCGCCGTCAATGATGGGCGCGAGACGACCGAAGCCGTTTGGCTGGGGCCGCAGCAGGCGCTTGATATGGAGGCCAAGGAAGAGTGCACCATCATTTTTCCGACGCGGATGAATCTCGGAAAATTGGCCAGCGCGAGCAAAACGATCGACGCGGTCGATCAGTTTGGCGGGGTGCCAGTCGTCACCGTTTTGCCGATCGTGGGCAAAGATGATGACGGAAATCCGTGTCTGCACATCCCTGCTGAAGCCGGATACCCGCAAACCATCGAGCCACTGGGAAAAGTTGCATCCGGTGTTGGTGGCGCTGGTGCTAAGGCAATCTCAAAAGAAAATTAACGAGATGCAGATAATTCAGTGTTTCTTCTTAATGTTCACCTAAAGCAAATTGTTGCAAAGGTGCAAAGCACGATCATTGTATCAAATAAACGGGAGCGTTTTATTGGCACATGCGCCAACGAATATTTCAACGCTTCGAGCTGCTGTTCCGGAGCAGTGTTTCGACGTCAATGCCTTCAAATCGATAGCGTATCTCGTTTTTGATTTGTGTTTGATTGCGGCATGCTACGGTGTGCTGTCCCAGGTGTCGGTCTGGTATATCGAGTGGCCGCTGATCTTTCTGATCGGAACGCTGCTTTGGTCAATCTTCGTGCTGGGGCATGATGCGGGGCACGGCGTTTTTGTCAGAAGCCGAATCGGAAACACAATTTGGGGCACGCTGATGCATGGCGCGTTATTGGTCCCGTTTCGCGCCTGGCAACGCTCGCATGCTTTGCATCATGCCAACACCGGCCACCTCGACAAAGAAGAAGTGTTCCGTGCCTGCCGAAAGCCACAAGATCGATGGTTTCGAAAGGTTCTGTTTCGGTCGGGCATTTTTCTTGGGCTCGGTTGGCCAATGTACAAGCTCGGCTTTCGCAATATCGGGACTTATAGCCCGATCAAGGGAAGCCATTTCTTGCCCACAAGTACGCTTATGGCGCCGCATATTCGCGGATCTTGGTATGCGGGTTTGATTGTAGCGCTCCTGTTTGGCGGTGCCTATGTCGGCCTTGCGATGATTTATGGCTGGGGGTTTTTCGCAAAATACATCTTAGCGCCATACTTGATCTATGGCGCCTGGCTGACCTTCGTCACTTGGATGCAGCATGTCTCTGAAGATGTGCCGGTCTACCAAGCGGATGATTGGACATTCCTCAAAGGATCGCTCTGCTCGGTTGACCGCAATTACGGTGCTTTCAATTGGCTAACGCACAATACCGGCAATTATCATGTGATTCATCATCTGTTTCCGACGATCCCACATTATCATCTCAAGGGGGCGACAGAGGCTGTCCGGCCTCTCCTCGGAGAGACCTATCTTAGATCAGATCGCTTCGTCTTGTTCGATTTTGTTCGCAGTATGTTGAATTGCCACCATGTTGTATCGGCCGACGGACGCGAAACTTACCGGTCAGAATATCCCTTCTCGCGCACCTATGAGCGAGCCGAAATCAACGATACGGTTTCCGCGCAATAGATTCGCCGGAGGGTCTGATGGATATTGAGCGGCATGCGTTTGGTGCATCCGTAATGCTTAGCGTTTCGGGGCGCGTCGCGACCGTGACGCTGGATCGCGGCGATGGCTTCAATGCGCTGTCTCGCGAAGTGATGACCGAACTGATCGCGGCGGCAAATTGGTTGTCAGCCGACACAACAACCAGCGTTGTGGTTTTGAACAGTGTGGGTGGTTTCTCGGCAGGCGCCGATCTCAAAGACCCAGACAGGACACTCGACAAGGAACGGAGTCGTCTCGAATTGCGGCAGCTAATGCGCCTGGGTCCTGATATGTGCGCTGCGTGGGAGCAATTGGAACAGATCACAATTTGCGCGGTGGAGCGGTTCTGCATTGGCGGCGGTGTTGCGCTGGCCGTGGCGTGTGATCACCGAATTGCCGGTCAAGGCGCGCACTTCCGACTACCGGAAATCCCGCTCGGCATGAACATGAGTTGGCAGACCAATCCGCGCACTGTGGCTTTGATTGGTCCATCGCGCGCGAAACGGTTCACAATTCTCGGCGAAAAACTATCCGCCTTGGTCGCAGAGTCTTGGGGACTGGTCGATCAGTGCGTCAAAGATGGTGACACATTGAAAGCTGCCACAAAGCTTGCGGACAAATATGCCGCTCTACCGCCGATCGCCGTGCGCATGACAAAGCAATCGATCAACGCCGCAGCCATGCCGCTCGGCTATGCAACAAGTTTTATGGATCGGGATCAGTTTGCCTACGCTGCCACAACGGCCGACCAGTCGGAGGCGGTCAACGCGTTCCTGGAAAAACGTGATGCTGCTTTCAAAGGCGATTAACGCACCGGATTAGATGTCGAGATCGTCCGCAAAGCGCGCATTTTCTTGGATGAACCGGTAGCGATGCTCGGCTTTCTTACCCATGAGGGTTTCAATCAGCTCCGCAGGCTTTTCTTCGGTCAGCTCGTCCATCGTATCCGGCAGTGTGATCCGCGCCAAACTCCGAGTCGCTGGATTCATTGTCGTTTCTTTGAGCTGTGATGGGTTCATCTCACCCAAACCCTTGAATCGGCTAAGCTCGACTTTTTGGTTCGGTTTGAATTCGAGCTCCATCAAAAGCTCTTTGTCTTCATCATCCATCGCATAGACGGTCTTGCCCTTATAAGAGAGCTTGTAGAGCGGCGGCATTGCCATGAAGAGACGCCCGCTCTCGATCAAGCCGGGGCACATTTTGAAGAAGAACGTGATAAGCAGAGCGGCGATATGGGCACCGTCGACATCCGCATCGGTCATGATGATGACGCGCTCATAGCGCAGATCGTCAAGATTGAAGCGAGAGCCGGTGCCTGTCCCGAGCGCTTGGAGCAGATCGGTCAACTCTTGGTTTTTGTCCATCTTGTCGGCTGTGGCGCTGGCCACGTTCAATATCTTACCGCGCAGCGGAAGAATGGCCTGTGTGGCCCTGTCTCGCGCTTGCTTGGCAGAGCCACCAGCTGAGTCCCCCTCGACCAGAAATAGCTCTGTATTGCCTTTTGAGGCGCTGCAATCGGCGAGCTTACCCGGCAAGCGCAGTCGTTTTGTCGCCGATTTGCGCGCAACGTCTTTGGCTTTGCGCCGGCGCGCGCGCTCTTCCGCCCGCTCTATTGCCCAAGTCAGCAATTTGTCGGCTTCCTTCGGGCTGCCGGCAAGCCAATGGTCAAATCGATCGCGCACGGAATTCTCAACCACCCGAAACGCAGCTGTTGTCGACAGCTTATCTTTGGTCTGTCCCACAAATTCGGGGTTACGGATGAAGACCGACAAGAGCAGCCCAGAATGGCCCATAATGTCATCTGCCGTAACGCCTGAGCCCTTCTTTTGGCCGGTGAGTTCGGCGTAGTTCCGCAGGCCTTTTGTGATTGCAGCGCGGAAGCCTGCCTCATGAGTGCCGCCATCTGGCGTCGGGATCGTGTTGCAATAAGACCGCGCAAATCCGTCATTCTCGCCAAAGCCGGCCGCCGTCCAATTAATCGCCCATTCGACTTTTCCGTCTTCGGATTCGACCAGACCGGAAAACATCTGATCGGTGATCGTGGCTTTGCCTTTGAACACTTCCTCGAGCTGATCGGCGAGGCCGTTGGGATAAGACAGCGTGGTCTCGGCCGGGATTTTCGAATCTTCTGGAAGAAGCGCCTCATCGCAGCGCCAGCGCACTTCAACACCGCGATAGAGATACGCTTTTGACCGCGTCATTTGGAACAGACGGGCTGGCTTGAATCTCAGCTTCTCGCCAAAGATCTCTGCATCGGGACGGAAGCGTACGGTTGTGCCTCGGCGGTTCGGCGCCGATCCTTTAAGTTCCAATGGCGTCAACACGCGACCGCGTTCAAAGCTTTGTCCGAACAGTTTCTTATCTCGGGCGACCTCAACATCAACGCGTTCTGAGAGTGCGTTCACAACGGAAATACCAACACCATGGAGGCCGCCGGCTGTTTCGTATGCCTTGTTCGAGAATTTACCCCCCGAATGCAGCGTCGTCATGATCACTTCCAGCGCCGACTTGCCAGGAAATTTCGGATGTTCGCCAACCGGGATACCGCGACCATTGTCGCTTACGCTGACATAGCCGTCAGCCGACACGTCAACATCAATTCGCGTCGCGAAGCCGGCGACCGCTTCGTCCATCGCATTGTCGAGGATTTCTGCGAACAGGTGATGATAGGCGCGCTCGTCGGTACCGCCAATATACATGCCGGGCCGTTTGCGAACGGGTTCGAGGCCTTCGAGGACCTCGATATCACTTGCGGAGTAGCCAGAAGGGTCTGATTTCATCTCTTCGAACAGGTTCGTTTGCTTTGCGGCGCCCATAATTGTTATCTCCCCGTAAGCCCATTCGACCAAACATTCCAAGGTGCAGATTCATGACGAATACGATTAAAACGCCGTTAACCCTGTCTTCGGGCGTCGAAATGCCCAATCGGCTCGTCAAAGCGGCAATGACCGAGCGCCTCGCAAATCCGAAGAATGAGGTCACAGATCGTCATCTCCGCCTGTACAAAGCATGGGGCGATGGCGGCATTGGCTTGCAGATCACCGGTAATGTTCTTGTCGATCGACGAAACCTGGAGGCACCGGGAAATGTCGTGATCGACGGTGCGCCGTCAAATGAACATGCGGTGATGCTCTCGAAATGGGCGGAAGCCTGCCATGCGGGTGGTGGCAAAACCGTGATGCAGCTCAGCCATGCTGGGCGGCAGACGCAGAAGCTCGTCAATCCGCAGCCAGATGCGCCGAGCGCTGTGGCCGTCGATCTGCCCGGCGGACAGTTTGGAACGCCACGCGCCATGACGGGCGACGACATTAAGGTGCTGATCGAAAAATACGCCATCGCGACCAAGTCGGCGCGAGCGGCAGGCTTTGACGGTGTGCAGATCCACGCGGCACATGGCTATTTGATGAGTCAATTCCTCTCCCCTTTGACCAATCAACGTGACGATGAATGGGGTGGGTCGCTCGAGAATCGGGTGCGCTTTTTGCTCGAGACGCTGAAAGCGGCCAAAGCGGAAGCGGGCCCTGGCTTTGGAGTCTCGATCAAACTCAACTCGACAGATTTCCAGAAGGGCGGCTTCACCAAGGCCGAGTCGATGGCCGTGATCGGGATGCTGAATGGGTTGGACCTCGACTTTGTCGAGATCTCGGGCGGCAATTATGAGCAGCCGAAAATGATGGATATGGAAGGTATGAAGCCCGTCCATGAGGACGGCGCGCGCGACAGCACAAAACGACGCGAAGCGTATTTCCTCGACTATGCCCGCGACGTGCAAGACGTCGCCAAGATGCCGCTTATGGTGACCGGTGGGTTCCGCACGGTGGAGGGCATGAATGCCGCATTGGCCAGTGGCGAAGCCGATTTGATCGGCTTGGGTCGGCCACTTTGCGTCGATGTTGACGCGCCTGCAGAGCTGTTATCGGGTGCTATCACGGATCTACCGAGCTGGGAAAAAACCCTGCGTATCGGACCCGGCATATTTGGACCAAATTCGCCGATCGGTCTGTTCAAAGCGCTGAATGGCTTTGGTGCGCAAGGCTGGTACTATACCCAGTTGCATCGCATTGCGGACGGTGAGCTGCCAAATCGAAAGCTCGGTGTGTTAAGCGCGTTTCTCAAAATGCAGGGGATCGACTCCCGCATGGCAAAAGCCTACCACGCCGATCTCAAACAAACGGAGACGGTATGACGCTGAGCATTTCAGCGGCTTTTGACAGTGGGAATATCATCGTCAGGGACGCAAGCGATCCGGCCAAGGTGCGGTTGGCCATCGCAAAGGACCATCAATCTGATTTCTTTCAGTGGTTTCATTTCCGAGTGTCGGGCGCGGTCGGACAGCACGTCAGCCTGGTCATCGAAAACGCCGGTGA
>JBCAWZ010000037.1:0-28816 GCA_038534315.1 Pseudomonadota bacterium
CGTTCGCCAATATCATTCCAGCCTTTATGACCTCTTACGGTCTTGTTTTGGCATGCTTTTTCTTCCTGCGACTTGACTATAGCCGAGCGCAATTTGGAACAAGTTTTCTGCTTGTTGTCATCTGTTTCATGGGAATTGCCTTTATCTTGTCTCGGTATCGGCGTGCTGAATTCGTTTTGGTTACGGACAAACCATTGTCGAATTTTCGTCGGGTCCGAGGGATAGATTGGATACGTGCTCCTGACCGTGTCACGGCAACGCGGTATAGACACCTTCCATTGGCGGTCGACTTTCAGAGCGATACAGTGGATGCCGATTGGGAACGCTATCTTGCGGAAGAAGCGATCGCCGGACGGTTGGTTTATGATCGGCGCCAAGTGGTAGAGACGCTCGAAGGCCGTGTGACGATCAAGCATCTGTCGGAAAATTCCTTCGGGCATTTGGCTCCAGACTCGATATATGCTCCTGCGAAACGTTACATCGATATCGTCTGTGCCTTGATTGCGTTGGTCCTTTTTGCCCCAATCATGCTTGTCTTGGCAATTCTCATCCGGCTCGACAGCCGCGGCCCCGCGTTGTTTCGTCAGTCACGTATGGGCTATCGAGGCAAACCATTCACGGTCTTCAAGTTCCGGTCGATGCAAGAGCTCCCGCTTGGCGATGCGTCTAGAGTGTCAGACATGACCGCGAATGATGATGACCGAATTACACGGATTGGCCGCTTTATTCGGCGAACAAGGCTCGATGAACTCCCCCAAATTTTCAATATATTGCGGGGTGAAATGAGTTGGATCGGGCCCCGGCCGGAAACGCTGCGTTTGTCGCATTGGTACGAGGGTGAGCTGCCTTTTTATCGCTATCGACACATTGTGCGACCTGGCATCACCGGATGGGCGCAAGTGAATCAAGGACATGTCACGAGTGTCGATGATGTTCGTGAAAAGCTTGAATATGACTTCTATTATGTAAAGTACTTTTCACTTTGGACTGATATCCTGATTGCCATCAAAACGATCGGGGTTGTTTTAACTGGACATGGTTCAAAATAGTCGAGACCGAAGCTTGCGTGCCGCGCACTTGTTCCCATTGAACAGAATCCGAGATCCCTACGCCACGATCATTGTTTGGGGGTGTCGTGCGGTGTTGGCGCTTGCTGTTGTGGTCGTGGTTTATGGTTCGTTGGGACCGACCGACCCTGCAGCCGTTCCGGGATGGATTCCCTGGGACAAGGCGCAGCATTTCATCGCCTTCCTAGGCTTATCAGCAATCGCTTTGATCGCATTTGCCAACGTGCCCAGCCTGTTCGTGGGACTGATTGTATTTACGCTCGGACTCGTGATTGAACTCGTTCAGCCCGCATTTGGACGTACGCAAAGTGCCTCGGATGTGATCGCCAATCTGACTGGTATTCTAACCGTCCTTGGATTGGTTTTCCTCGCCGAAGTTCGCGTCCGACTTCGAACAGCTGTCGCTAAATCTTAGTCAAATACTGACATGCCCAGGGCGGGTTTCGGTGGGTTTCGGCTCTACAATCCGATTTCGAGGCAGAACCATGATTGCGAAGCAAACAGCGACAAGACAAGCAATGGCAGGCGTTCGTACCGGATAGTCGACCAGACTGTGAAGAATTGGCACGAGTAGGGCAACGGAAGCGGCACGCCGAAACCTATAATCGCGGTCTATGCGGGTCGTCCAAGACTGAAAAAACAAGATTGCGAATGCGCTGAGCCCCAAGCCCAACAAAGCGATACCAAAAACGCCCAGCTCGGCCGCAATTTGTAAATAATCATTGTGTGCGTTGTTCACAAAGCGCGTCGTAATATTGGAGTCGTTTTCATAAAGACGATAAGCCTCGGTAAACGTTCCGAGACCCGCACCGGTCGCAAGCTGATCAGTAGCGATTTCGGTGCTTGTACTCCATATGCCTCTCCGGGTGAGGTCGCCGTCACCAAAACTTGTGATGCCAAGCCCATCCAAAACGGGACTCGAAACGACCAGAACGACAGCGGCCGCTATTGAGCCTGCCATAGTGGCGTAAAGCAAAATGGGACGCTGCCCTTCTTTAGTTCTTATACCGAAGAGCAAAAACGCCGAAAAAACGCCGACGGGGATTAGCAAAAGATAACCTGCAACTGAACCGCCCGCCAGTACACCAACCAAATTCAACGCAAACAATCCGAAGATCGCGATGGCAATCGCCACATCATCGTCTCCCGCGTTCCAATCTTGCCGATGCCGACCCGCGAGCGCTGCGGTAAAGGGAAGGCACATCAAACAGAAGCTGGCTTGATGATTAGCGTTGGCGAAGACTCCAATTGCGGATCCGTGGTTCGCAACGTCATGCCAGCTAAGCTGCGCGCCATTTCCAGAAACCACTTGCGCTATTCCGAGCAAAGCACTGACGGCGCCTAGCACAGGTATGAGCCAAAAGAATGGCCAAATTGCTCTGCGCCACCCGACCGCACAGAGGACCAAGAACATTGCAATCGGCGGAACAATGCCAAGCAGCGCTGTCCGTGTTTCTGACGGCGACAGGCTGATTGGGAATACGCGGTCTGCAGACAGACCTAAGAGCGCCCAACCTTCAACAATCGCGGTTCGTTCGGGCAGACTGGACCACACATCAACCGGCAATGGGATCAACTGGATCAAGGCATAAGCTGCGAGAAGCAGCAGCAAGACTGGGAATGCCAACATGGCGCGAGTCCATGTGATTGCTGTCAAATAGGGGAGCGTTGCCAATATGACTAGGCCGCATCCAAACTGTATTGCCAGTGTCGTGAGCTGGCCCGGTTGGGAGGACCCCCCCAACAAAACGACCCCGCACAGCATCGTTATAGGGAACGCCGTTAAAACGACGCGATTGATCAGCCTCCAATTCACGATTCTTCTTCCTCGCGAAACCGTGCAATCGATGCCCGACGGACCATTGCTCGGGTCGTGCGCGGAAACTCGCCGGCAATCCCCCTGAGTGTTAGGGTTTGGAAGCCACAATCTGGTCCCGGGACGTCAAACACGGCCTGAAATGGCGTGATCGAAGCGAGCAATTCAGTAATCGGTAGTTCGAACAGGACTTCCCCGGTACGTGTGCAAACCAGGTCCCAAGCGAGATGGCCACCGGTGCGGTGAATGCGGCCATTCATTTCAATATCTGCTGAATACGTGCCAGGCGACAATCGCAGCGTCTGTGTCGCGATAATGGGTCGTCCTTGGCCAAAGAAGGAAATGTACAGACCGCCTTGGGGTTCAAAGCTCGCATATTCACGATGCAGACGCCAATTGAAAGGAGGTGCGCCCGGCAGCCCTACGAAACTGCTGTCGAATGGCACGCCCGTCTTTCCGATGAGGTCGATTGGTAGGAAATTTAGGAAGGTTAGATGCGCCCGTTCCAATTCTCCCCGTGCCGCGAGCGCGCGAATGTAGCTGTTTTGCCCGAGTGGATAAAACTCGAACAAACGAACCAAAAACTCCGCATCATCAATGTCTTGGGTTAGCCGTCGGACCAAGCGACCAGTCCAGACGGGCTTCGCCCTCAGCGCTTCGAGGATCGCCTCTTGCCCATCTTCTGTTCTGGCGAGTTCAGAAATCTCCGCGAGATAGGCGTCGCTCTGTCCGGGATTCAGGCTAAGTAGGTTTGCGAGTGATGTCATGGCGGTGGCAGCTTCGCCGCCAATGACCGCGAGCTGAGCTTCAACAAATCGCCCGACACGGTTTCGAGGGTTGAGATGGATCACATGACGCGAAATGGCCGCCATGCGTTCTGTGTCTTGCTCCGCTGAGGCGCTGACCAAACCGGGTATGTAGGGCAAGTCTGAAAGCGGATCCTGCGTGGCAATCGTATGGGTATGATGCGCTCCAATGACAAAAGGGGAGGACCCGGTTAGTCCAGAATCCAGTGTTCGTCGCCCCTCGCGTAGCTTCTGATCAGGATCAAGAGCGCCAAAAAGTGAAGCGGTCTCCGGACTGTGATGTTCCAAAAGTCGGATGCCGCTCAAATAGACAGCGCAACTGATCAGTGCCCCAGTTATGAGCAACAGGATGGGCCGTATCATGCGTCCTGCTCGCTATGCTCCGTGCCGGAATCCGTCTCCGAGAAAATCCGGATTTTGCGTCTTCGTTCACTCGAGTCGGACACATTCTTCTCGCTGTAGCTATAAGCATTCTTGCCGTAGGCGTATCCATAATAGCTATAAGCAGCGCCGGTTTTCTTGGCGTCGAATTTGGTCAGCAAGATGCCAAGCACGTTCGTGCGGCTATCAAGCATTCTCGATATCGTACGTTGGACTGCAGGTGTGCGAATGCTTCCTGCTTGCACCACGATCACACTGCCTTCCGCTATAGATCCGAGTAGGGGAGCATCCGTGAAGCTGAGCACGGGCGGGCTGTCGATCACCACCAAATCGAACGCATCTTTTGCCTCTTGCAACACGGACCTGAGCTTCGGTGAGGATAAAAGTTCCGCTGGATTGGGCGGTATAATACCCGCCGGTAAGAGGTAGAGATTGTCCGTTCCCGAACGCACAACCTGCTCGCTCAGTACAGCATCACGCGTGAGCATCCCGGACAGTCCAATCGAAGAGCCAGCATCGGCTACAAATGAGGGTTTGCGCATGTCCGCGTCGATAATGAGGACGCTGCGCCCGACCTTCGCAAAGGACATTGCCAAGGCAACCGTCGAGCTGGTTTTGCCTTCACCGGGTCGCGTGGAGGTCATTAGTAGGCTGCGCGGTGCACCGTGTTCTGTTGTGAAATCCAATGATGTCCGCGCCGAGAAGAACGCTTCAGAAATCGGTGATCGTGGATTCCCCAACTCATTCGTGATGAGATCCTTACCGCCTTTAAGCTTCGGCACCACGCCGATCGTCGCCAATCCCAGTTTAGCTTTAACGTCTTCCGGCGTTTTGATTGTATCGTCGATATAATTCAAAGCGAAGGCCAGCCCGACTCCCGCAGCAAAGCTCAGAATTAATGCTTGTATGAGGGTGCGCGGCAAGTTTGGTTCAAAAGGATTACGGGGCACGAGCGCCCGGTCAACGATAGAGACCTGGCTTGATCCGATACCGCTAGCAACGGAAACTTCCTTCATACGCTGCAGCAGCGCTTCATATTGCGACCGGTTCGTGTCGACCTCGCGGCCCAGGATCGTGTACTGGATCTTTCGGTCGCGTAGCCCTTGCAGCTCTGATTTGAGCTCCTCTACCCGAACGCGGAGTGCCTCTTCCTTCGCCACTGCCGAATTATACTCAGATTGGATCGCCGCAAAGATCGCTTGTTGGGTGAGCTCCATTTCGCGATCAAGCAATTCTATCCGAGAACGCATCTGTTCCATGGCTGGGTAGCCCGGTTTGAATTGTCCCAGCATCTCTTGATATTCGGACTGCAGTTGCGAGCGTCGCTGCCTTAATAATTGCAGATCGCGACTATCAAGAATTTCACGAACGGCTGGATTGTTTTTGATTTCCGTCAGCTTTTGCTCAATCTCAATCCGGTCGCTTTCGGCTTCGGCGAGCTCTTGATTCAGCTGGATCAGAGAGTTTGCATCAAGCGAGCCGCCACCGGTGTCGACGTCCAGTTCAAGGATGCCTTGTTCGTAGGCATATTCCGCGAGTTGGCGTTCTGAAGCCTCGAGTGCGATCTTTGTGGTTTGTAAGCGTTCTGCGAGGAACCGCCGTGCATAAGCTGTTGTATTGTATTTGCGCTCCAAATTCGTCTCGATGAAATTCTCGACGAGCGTGTTGGCAATCCTGGCGGCCTCGCGAGGATGGGGACTAACAAATTCGACATTCACGACGCGGCTACGGCCTTCAGGGTTGACCCGCAAATTGTTTAAGATGGTCGACGCAGCCTGGTTGAGGCGCGCATCGCGGCCAAGCGTTTGGTCGGCGTAGCGCTCATCAGACGGCAAATTGAGCACTTCTGCCACCCGCTCAGCCAATGACCGGCTTTGCAGCAAGGCGTATTGGGTTTCCATATACTCCGCATCTGCAATCATGACCGGATCAATCGAACTTTGGTCGAGAATTTGCGTTTCTTGTCGCTGAATTTCGAGGGTTGTGGTCGCTTTAAACAAAGGAGTCATGTTGAGCGTAAACAATACGGCCGCAATGACACCCAATAGAGTGACTGACAAAATCATCCATTTACGGCGGAAGACAACGCGAACGGTTTCCCAGAAATCGAAGCCGTCTTCGTCATCATACTCGGTGCCGGGGCCGTAGCCGGCATATTCAGGCCTGTAGACGTCGATTACATTCGGGTCTTGCCGACTCAATTGGTGTCCGCGCTGACCGGGAGGCGGGCTGTATCCATCATGCATGATTTGTCTCGTTCCCGCTTTACTTAATACAATATAAACAGCGCCAGGAGAGGCACCGAGCGAAGGAGCTCCCCATAGGTTTGTCGCGCCTGCGACCCGTCGACCACCACAATGTCGTTCCCATAAATAGGCGGATCTTCGGCTTCCCCCCTTCGGATATCCGTCAAATTGAACCCAGCAGCCAAGCGCTCTCCTTGAACCTGCCGGAAGACAATAACTCGTCCAGGGTTGGCATCATCTGAGGTGCCACCACCGAGGGCAACCGCTTGCAAGAGTGTGATGGTTCCATCAACGTCGTAGACACCGGGCTCTCTCACAGAACCCTCAATCGTGACTTGACGCCCTAAGCTTTCTTCGATCGTCACGGTCACGTCTGGATTCTGCAAATAGGTTTCCCCAAGCCGCCGCTCAAGCAATTGGGCAAACTCCAGGGATGTGTAACCCTTCGCGTTCACCGTTCCAACCAAAGGTAGTTTTACTGCGCCTTCATGGTCAACTTGAAAATCGCCTCCCAATTCCTCCACACCAAACACGCGAATATTGATCAGATCCAAAGAGCCGATTCGCAAATCGCCAGAATGCGTCACCGTCGTTGTGTCGGGCAGCGAGAGAGGCTGATCAGAAATGCTGCTATTGCTGCTGCCAACAGAGCTACAGCTCGCTACAAGTATGAGCGCCAAAAACAAAAGGAGCGATGTCAGCCTAAAAGGCATTGGGTGATCCACCTGAAATCGAAGGGCTCCGGTCAATCAGAGCTACCAAGGGGCGAGATAAAGGGCAAGCGAGCGGCGCAGGCAACGACCCAAAAACCCAGTCTTCGCCCGATTCTTCATTATTTACGGGCTAACCGGCTCATCATCGTCATCATCTGACAATAGGAGTGCGGCGACAACACCCACCGTTGCTCCGCCAATCAAAAGCCGTGCCGGTGTGATCAAACCAGCTTGCTCTGGAAGCTGGACTGCCATCGCCGCGGGAACAATTGCATCCGGACCACACATCGCCCCGGAAACGGTGACTTGCTCAGATGCTGAAAGCTGCACTCGACAATCATTTGTCGATAGCGTCGCAGAACTGCCGCGTCGTGTCGTAATAATATCGCCTTCAAAAATCGGGTCACCTCGCAGAATCGGATAGGTCTGACCTTCGCGTGTAACGAGAACACTGCCTTGTTGGCCGCCTGTTGACACCACCTCGCCAGCAACTTGAGCATAGGCAGGCATTGCACCCGCGCAGGCCATTAATAGAGTGGTGAAAGCGATGAATTTAGACGGCATTTGTTTCCTCATCCGTTGGTTGATCATTAACCATGTTTAACGCTCAAAACATGTCATTTTTGCGGACAGCGTACTTTCCCGAGAAGTTCTCAGAAAATATGAATACTCGCCGCATCCCAAATTAGCGTGGCGGCATTCTGATCGCGCCGTCAAGCCGGATCGCTTGCCCGTTAAAGTAGGAATTTCGTACCAACTCCATTACCAGGCTAGCAAACTCTGCAGGCCGGCCCAGACGTTTGGGGAATGGTACGGAGTCCGAGAGACCTTGCAGCACTTTTGGCGGCGCGCCCATCATTGGCGGCGTCGCGAAGATTCCGGGCATGATAGAGTTTACGCGAATTCCAAGACTCATGAGATCGCGCGCCATCGGCAGGACCAAACCGTTCACACCTGCTTTTCCGGATCCATATCCAATCTGTCCCATCTGTGCGTCTTGCGCGGCCGCCGAAGACGTCAGTGTTATCACACCTCGTTCACCGTCTTCTAATGGGTCTAGCTCTGCCATGCCGAGTGCACAAAGCGACGCCATGCGGTAACTTCCAACCAATATGCCCTTGATGGAATACTCGTAGTCCTCGGTGGGATAGCGTTTCCAGCCCCCTGTCTCGCGATCGCGTCCGACGGTCTTCATACGACCGCGAGACGTTTGCGCACAGTGTACGAGAATACGTTCCTGACCATTGGCGTTCCGGGCGTCATCCAGGCCTGCTAAGACCGAGTCCTCGTTGGTTATGTCAACTTTGCAGAATTTCGCACCGAGCTCACCGGCGGCTTGCGCGCCGGTCTCTTCGTTCCAATCGAATATCGCGGTTTTGATGCCGGCGGCGGTTAAAGCTTCTGCGCTGGCTCGTCCCAGCCCGGAACCGCCACCGGTCACGATTGCAGAAGTGTTTTTGTCGATCTGCATGGCGTTATCCTCCCAATTTCCTTTTGGGCGATAAACCGGTCCCTCAACACTGCCGTCAAGCAAAAGCGGGTCGAGGTTAACCGAATGGGCGGTTTTTTTGCCAAGCTCTTATGTGGGGGTTAACCTTGATCAAACCGATAAACACACGGGATTGTAGGGCGAACGATTAGCTAACGGCTTGTTTGTCGGCGCCGACGCGCCAGTCGACGAACCAGTCGGTAAAGGCGCGTAAACCGTCCAAAAGAGGTGTTGAGGGCGAAAAGCCATAATCCTGCTGTAGCCGATCGATGCTGGCGAATGTTTCGACCATATCACCTGGTGGTAATGGCTCTAAATCAATATTGGCTGACTTGCCGAGCAAGCCTTCAAGCATGCCAATCATGTCGCCGACCGCGACCGGCGCGTGGTTGCCGATATTGTATCGCCTATGTTGAGCTTCAGTCTTCGGAGCGGCGTGTGTTTCATCCGCCATGCGTTCAATCACCGCTGTGACGTCATCGATATAGGTAAAATCTCTTCGAACATCGCCATAGTTGAAGAGCTTGATCGGCCGCCCTGCGAGAATCGATTCTGCGAATGTCCAGTAAGCCATGTCCGGACGACCCCATGGACCGTAAACCGTAAAAAAGCGCAGGCCGATCATATCGATGTTATGAAGTGCGCTGTAGGTGTCGCATAGAATTTCATCGGCGATTTTTGTGGCGGCATAAAGCGAGCGTGGCGTTCCAAGCGTGGTGTCTTCTTCGAACGGTAGCGTTGGCACACCACTGTAAACTGAACTCGACGAAGCGTAGATCAGGCGTTTGACCGAGGAAGTGTTGCGAACGGCCTCCAATACACTGACCTGACCAAACAGATTCGACCTCGCATAAGACATCGGTGCCTTAAAGGAATGCCGAACCCCGGCCTGGGCCGCGAGATGGATCACAAGATCAGGCTGCTCCCGATCGAAGCACGCTTTCAGCGCGTCAGCGTCTGCGATATCCAGCGTGATTTGGCGAGCGCCAGACGCAACATGTGATGTCCGCGAGTGTTTCAGCTGCGGATCATAATAAGCATTGAAATTATCAACACCCACAATTTCATAGGAATCATTTGCTGCGAGCCTGGCGGCGCAATGCGCGCCAATAAAGCCGGCGGATCCGGTGATAAGAATTTTCATTCCGTCAGTCATCGTCCCTTCGATCGGTAGGGACTAGACCGGTTGCCGCGAAAGGGAAAGCACTTAATCCGGTCATCTGGCGGACATGTGTAAACACTCAGCGCACACTACAAAAGGGGTGTCGCGTATCTGCGTTGGCCTTCGATTGGCAGAATTATGGGCTAACGGGTGTTGGCGTGGAGCCGCCATCTCCGCCACCACCGCCGCCGCCTGCCGCAAGGCCGACTAGGGCTGCTAGACCGACACCTCCGAGCAATGCCGCTGAACCGCCGCCACCCGTTGACGCGTCACTCGCGCCACCGCTTACACTCGTCACTGCAGTGGGTTGGCAAAATTGGCCATCCAATGTGATGGCTCGATTGGCGTCGAGGTTTACAGTACAACCAAATGCCGTAACAGCGGCGCGCGCCGCTGATGTTGTGCTGATAATGTCACCTGGGAATACGGGATCGCCTTCCAGAATGCTGTAGGATTCGCCATCGCGCGTCACCAGGACGCCACCGGGATCCCCGGTTGTCGAAGCGACAATGCCAGCCGATTGTGCTTGGGCGGTGCCCAAAAGGGCCCAACTGGCCGCTGAAACTAACGCTATTGAAGAAAACCTGATCATAAACATACGCCCCGAGGAGAAAAATCGGTTTGCTCTCTTAACAAGTTTTTAGCTCACGGCAAAAGCTACATGCGCCAAATTCCGATTTTTTTGCAAACAGTGGCGAATAAGCAGCAGCAAGATTCAACTTCTCGGTTATGCAGCAAAGAATTACGGTTAATTTCATCTTCCCTGTCGGCGCCGATTGTGAAATTTGAGTAAGTCATGGGTGTGTCTGTCTGGTCGAATTGCTGCAATGCCGCTGCTCGGAGCTTGATTTCAAGCTTTGTCCTGCTCGCATGTGCGAGCCTGGCTATTGCCCAAACGTCGGGCGAGACGGATGAAGGTTCGGTAAATCTGCAAGCTCTGATTGACAGCACAGTATCGGCGATTTCGAGCGAACGCTTAACTGATGCAATTCGCTTGGCCGAAGAGGCGCGCGATGTCGCGGTCGAAACCCGCGGGGTGCAACACCCAGACAGTTTGTATGCATCCAACTTGCTTGCGTCGGCGTATGCCTTAAGCGGGAGATTTGACGAAGCGGAACCGCTCTTCGCGGTAGTTCTTGAACAACTTGAACGGAACTCCGATCGCCCGTCTCCTGACAAATTGGTTGCCCATTTCAATCTAGCTGACCTGCAAGTACTACAACGACGTTGGGGGGCTGCGGCAGAGAGTTTCGAGGCTGCTTTCGCCACCGCTTCAGCGCTTGGGGCCGCCTATGAACGCGATCGGCTGGAAGCGCTTTCTGGTGCGGCTCGCGTAGATATGACCCTCGGCCGCTGGGACACCGCGCAGACCCGATATGGGGAGCTGATTGCGCTGGCCGCTCAGACACCAGACTCGGATGAGTATCCGCTTATGAGCTGGCGGCGGAAGCGCGCGGAGGCGCTTTCCAGGGGCGGCGATCACGCGGCAGCGGAAGCTGCCTTTGTGCAAGCGCTCACTGAGGTCGAAGCACGGGCCGGCGCAGCTCAACCGCTGGCTTTGCAAATTCGAATCGAATTGGCAGAGGCATTGGCACGAGCCGACAATCTGGCGGTCGCCTATGCGACATACCAAAGGGCGTCAGAGCTTTTGCCGGCATCGGGAGTCGCGGAGACCCGGCTGGCGCATCACATCTTTGAAGGCCAAGGTGATGTTGCGCGCGCCCGTAGCCGTTTGGACGAGGCAGAGCGGGCCTACACGGATTGGCTGGACAGGCTCGAGGCAACGCCCTCCGCTTCGAATGCGGAAACGCAGCGTGCGCGATACAAACTCGCAGGCGTGCTTGCGCAATCCGGCCGGCCGGACGAGGCTGCGACGCTGTATCGAGAGATTGTGACGCGCGGCGAAGACGATGCGGTGACGGGACAGACAGTGCGCGCCGCCGCGCGGCTGGCACTCGCTGATTTGCTGTTTGATCAGTCTGCGTTCGCCGAAGCCGAGCCGCATTATGCTGCGACCGTGGCCCGGTCTCAACGTTTGTTCGGTCTGTCGGACCCGACCTATCGGTATGCGGTCAGCCAAATGGCGTTCATCCACCATGCGCTCGGTAATCGAGAAGAGGCGTTGGCACGTCACCTTCAGGCGCTGACCGACTCGGCCATACACGACGAATCCTGTTCCGCTGACTGCACCCTGCAACTTGCGGCATATGCCGTCTTGCTCGCGGACACACCCAACCGCTCTGCGTCCAGTCTGTTAAGCGGCGCGTTACGAGCCGTGAGCGATGCCGGCACGCTTTCGAGCCGCCAAGACGTCAAACTTTCCATCGTGTTTCCAGATGGCTTGCCGCGCGGTGTGGACAGCGTCCGCCAAGCCCTTTTCGAAACCGCGCAGCCCTATCAAGCCATTCGTTTGTCACCCATTGTGACCGCGATGACCGCAGAACAGAGCCTTGCGGACGGGCTCGCAATACTCCGTGGTCAGGGGGACGCGTCACCGTCTGAGACCTTTGTTGATCTGCAAGGTGATGCCCAATCCTTGCGGCGTCTGCACGGCGACCTATTGCCATTCTTGGTGCGGTTAAAAGATGAAGAGGTTGAGCTGACGGGCATTGAGTATGAACGTATTGCCGTGCTGCAAACGAGTTATGCCAGATTGATCGAAGGCGTCACGGAACGGTTTCGCGCGCGTCTGGCGAATTGGGCGGGCGAAGCGGCCACCGAAACGATGGCGCGCAACCGGCTGATCGCAGACACCGCGCCTGAAACGGCGTTTGTATCGCTCAATCTGTTGCCCGACGAAGTGTTGATCGCATTCATAAGCGCGGACCGGGCCGTGGTTCAGCGTAGCCCGCGCGATGCCGCGCTGGAGCGCGACATCCTCAATTCGCGTTTGGCGATCTTCTATGAAGGGCGCGGCTTTGGCGATTTTAACACGACCGGACGCCTTCAAACTCTGTTTGATACGCTGATGGCGCCGATTTCATCTGAGCTCCGGTCGGTTCGAGGACAAACCCTGGTCATCGATGCGCATGGGCCGCTGAGCTATATCCCATTCGCTGCATTGCATGATGGCGAGTCTTTTATCGCGGAGCAGCATCCAACGCTCTTATCTCCATCGCCGCGCATCGAGAGCTTTGGTGCCCTTAGCACAGGAAGCGAGGTGACGCGCTTTGGCAATACGGATGACCCGGCCATGCGCAGCCTGTTTGCAGGACTTGGCTTTCAGGGCCAGGCCTTTGCCGGAGAAGCGCTGGACCCAGGAACCCTAACTCGCGTGGTCAATGGCGGGCCGGACATCCTGCAAGTCGAAAGTCCGTTGATTCTCAATGGGCTTGATCCAAACCGTTCCGTCTTGACCCTCTCGAACGGGCAGATTGGTTTGCAATCGGTGCTCTCGACGCTGAACGGGGCGGCTCAAGAAATTGATCTCATCTCTTTGATCGGCGCTGCGACTTTGTCAGGGCTTGGGCAAGACCAAGACAGCGACACGGCGCGACTTGGCACTGGCGCGGATCTACAAGCCATTCATCGGGTCGCCATGAATTCGAATGTATCGGGCGTGGCGGTTTCGCTTTGGCCTTTGACAGCGTCACATCGCAGCACGCTGTTGAGCACTTTCTATGACGGCTGGGTCCGTGAGGGCGCGCGGCCTGCTGAAGCCTTGAACCGCGCCCAACGGCAGGTGTTGGAAAACCCGGAAACGTTGAACCCTTACCATTGGGCTGGGCTGACCCTGGTCACGGGCGACGAGTGAGGCCGCAATCCGGGTCTATGCCTGGATAAGCCCTTCGAAAGGTCGGGTTCCGGTTGCAATGATTTCCTTGGGGTCCGCGCCGAGATGGTCGCGCAGCAAGCCGGCCAAGACATTCTCGACGGCGTTTACGGGCGCCAAATCGCGTGCCTCTCTTAGATCCGAGCGTCGCACACCCGGCCACGCTCCAAAAACACGACCTCCCTTTACCGCGCCGCCAGCGAGGATCATCAATCCACCTGTGCCATGATCCGTGCCGCGTGTTCCGTTTTCAGCCGCCGTGCGGCCAAACTCCGAGCACAACACAATACACGTTTGACCCCATGCCGTGCCGAGCTCGGCCTGCAAAGCCGCTAGAGAGGCGTCGAGCAACTGCAGGCGACGGTTGAGGGCGCCCGCTTGGTTTGCGTGGGTGTCCCAGCCATCAAGTGAGATCATCCCGATTCCTGGGCCATTCGGTTCGCTCATTAGTTTGCCCATGGCGCGAAACGCTTGCTCTGCGAGCGCCGCGTCATTGCGCTGGGTTGAAGCGTTGAGCTCACGCTCCATCATGGGTGTTTGCCGTGCCATATTGAGCGCTGTTTGCATGTCGGTGTCCGCGGAATAAAGACGCGATAATCGATCTAACAAATCGCCGGACACCGGCTTGAAGGCGGCTGGCGCCCAATTGGTCGTTTCAGCGGGACCCTTTAATGCCAGAGGCAGGGCATAGCCAACACCGAGCCCAGACGACGACGTTGCGCCTACCAGCCGATTCATCCAGCCAATTCGGTCGCCAGGCTGTGACAGGGTTTCGAGCAAATCCTGGCCGTCGAAATGTGACCTTGCGCGATACGCGGTCGACGCTGCGTGCACGAACGCGGCGTCGCCGGATTTGTACAAATGACCCAAATGGGTAAGCGCGGGATGAAGTCTGAAATCGCTATTTACGCTCAACCCGTCAGCCGCCACATTGTACAGGGTCGGACGTAACGTCTCGAGCGCCGGGTCCGTCGGGACCAAGGTCGCCAAGCCGTCGAGCCCGCCGCGCAGCACGACAAACACGAATTTTCGATCTTCGATGCCTGCCGCAAAGGCTGGCATTGACACACCCGCTGCGGCGGCGCCGCCTAATAGGTAGAAAAAGTCACGGCGATTTAGCAGGTTCATCGCGTCTATCTCCGTTGAAAGTCTGGGCTCATCAGCGCGAGCGCGATGGCTTGGGTGCCGCTTTCGGCCTGTTGAATAGCAGTCATTGCGTCGGCGCTGGCCAGCGGCCCGCTGGCATCACGCAACAGGGTCCTTGCGTCCAACTGGTTTGACCGCTCGGCGACTCGGTTTGCCCATTCAATACGTTTCATTAGAGAATCGGGTGTCAGCCACGCCTCGGCGGTGTCCGGCCAACCCTCGGGTGACGGGGCACTGAAAGGGCGCTGAGCGAGACTCTCATAAACGCTTCTCGGATCTCCCGCATGAACACGTCTGATACCGATCAGACGCGCGGTTGAGGTGAGAAGCTCATCCGGGGTCTTGAGTTTTTGCGCGTGTGGTGACCAAGCCTCGGGCGCGTCGATGAGCGTGCGATAGACCGCTTTAAGATCACCATCCGTGTTGAGGAAGGTTTGTGTAAGGCGCTCTACCAGGAGTGCTGGCGGCGCGTCCGACACGAAATGCCTCGCCAGTTTGAAGCCAATATTGCGCGCTGTTTCTTCGCGCCGGCAAAGATCGGCCAGGATCGCTTTGGCTTGGTCTTTGCCGGTTTCTGAATAGCGTTTGCCGAGCACCATTCGACTGCCGGGTTCATGCATGATGTTGGAGAAGAGGACTTCACCCTTTCGGTCGCCGCCGAGCCGCTCATTGCCGATAGTCCATCCGGTAAGTGCTCTGGCGAGTTCGGTGACGTCGTCCTGCGTGTATCCAGACGCTTGCGTAACCGTGTGAAGCTCCAGCGCTTCGCGCGCGAGATTTTCATTCAAACCTCGACCGCGCCGTTTCCCGGCAAAGGAGTTTGGTCCCACTGATTGCCAATTGTCTAAATAGGCAAGCATGGCCGGGTGTAAGATCGACGCTGCTGCAAGATCGACGAAGCGCCCCAAAATGTTGGGCCGGATCGCCTCGCGGTGATAGGCGCCAACCACCAACGATGTTTGTGGTCTCTGCCCTGACACAGAGAAATGATTGGCCCAGAACCTTACGAGTCGCTCGTAAAACGGTGTGTCTGTTGAGACGCCATATTGTGTGCGAGCGCTTATTTCCGCGATCGCTGTCTTTCGAATGTCGCCTCGAAACGCCGCGAGTTTGTCCTCGTCGAACGCGGCGCGGTCTGTGCGGCCTTTTCTGCGCTCAGCGAAATAGGACTGCAGAGTTATGAAGTGATCTTTGCTGGGTTTCAGTCCTGACGAGTCGAGCTCGTGCGCGGGAGGCGCTTGGATTTGGCGGCGCAACCAGTCATGTGGGTCGGAAACGCGGTCGATTTCGTTACGCTTTGCGCCGAGACCAAACCGTTTCAAGGCAATGGCTGCTTCTATCGTCATGAGTCTATCCCAAGGAACACACTATAGGACAAACGACCGTTGCCTCGATTTCCGTCGCAACAAATTCGAGGCGGCTTAGCGGTCAGTGGACATCGCTTGCCCAATCTGTCTCGCATCAACGGCGCAAGCGGCGAACTCTTCCTGCGATCCAACCAAGTTCAGCAGCTCATTCAGGCTGGTCTCGGCCGCCCCATTTGCAGCCGCGCGGATGGCATTCGTTGTTTCATCCAACAGGGTCCAACCCAATAGAGCGGGGATTGCATTACGCTGGCGTTCTCGCTCGGCGATTTCAAGCGGCATTGGTACCCAGGCGGCTTCAATGACGCCCGTGGTTTGTGGTGTGGCGATGTTGAGTGGGATGGCCTTAAATCGCTTCCTGTCGACCGGCCCCGTACCGCATGGCACTTTCGGAGCGGCGGCATTGATCTCTCGCAATGGCATCGCACCCTTGAATGCATCATCGGTGAAAATTGACCTGACATCCGTGTCTGTGATGATCTGGCGATCAAAGATTTCGCCACATGCCCCCAGCGGTTCAGAGTCGCCGGGCACCGTGTCACGATAATCATAAAGGCTGTTGCACAACAGGCTGATCGGCCCTTGGCTCGCGGCCACCCTGGCTTTCAACACAGCCATTGGAATGGTGGTGATTTCGGATTGTTTGGTTGCCCGGGGCACTTCAGCGGGCGGTGGCGGTTGCGGCCCTTTATACTCCGGCACACTAATTGTGTGCATATGCAGAACCACAGCCCGGACTGGTATATTGTTGCGACGGGCGGCTCGACGCAGCGCAGTGAAGGATTCGAGCGCGGCAAGCGCACCAGAATTGTCCATATAGCCGCCATCGACAAAGAAGTGCCGCTTCCAACGACCATCTTCATATCGCGTTTCAATCACCCCGGTCGGATTGGATCCTGGAAACCGGGCCGACAGGTGCGCTGCCGTTGAGAGCGGCAAACTCTGTGTCCTGTTGCTGCAGCTCGCGTGTGCTGTTTCGGAGAAAGGTTCCGTTCGTCCCATCATTTGCTGCACGATTGGGACATTGCCGCATCGGGTTCCGCCTTGATCAGCCGGGATGTCTACATTCGACGCCGCCATCAAATAGCCGCCGGTTTCATAGAAAGTCGAAAACAAGACGACGGGGCCGGGATCGTGTTTGTATCCGGCGGCCGTGGCACATCTCGCGACCGCTTCTAAAGGTTGATCCAGAGTTGGCGCATCATTTGAGAAATAAAGGTCACACGGGTTCGGACCGGTGATGGTGTCACGCACCAGCTGCTTGGACAGCGCATTTTCGTAGACCCAAGCCAATCTACGTTCGAAGAAGTCAGCGCGATCATGCACGCCGCGGCTTTGACTTAAAAACGGTATGTCGGTCGCCGTTTCATCGATGAAACCGTACAGCCGATCTGGAAGCTGTGCCGGCAGTATGGTGGTGAGCAAATCGCTGCCAAACAGCCCGGCAAATAGCGGCGCAAGGTAATCTGCGCGCAACGCCGCCAGGATGAGCGCGTCACGGTCCGCGTCTGCGTCGGCAAATCCATACCGGTTCTCATCTGCGAGTGCGGCCAAATAAACGGCCGATCCAATTGCGCCGCCGGAGACGCCACTTACTGAGAACAATAGATCGCTCAAGCGGGTTTGTGTGTCGCGGGCGCAAATTGGGTCAGCGGGTATTGTTTGACAGTGGCGGCGCAATTGCGTGTCCAGTGCCGAGAGATAATAGCCAGCATGTGCGCCGGCGCGGATACCACCCCCCTCCGCCAGCGCGATGATTGCGGTCACGGGCTGTGTCGGGTCTTCGCGCCATCGTGCCTTGAGCCAAGCTTCGGTGTGCCAATCAAGATCGAGCGCTTTGCCCTGCGCGGCGACGGTTTGCTGCGGCAAGCGGTGAATATGGTGAGCTTCGCCGAGGCTGAGCAGCAAGACCGGTGCAAGCACAGCAGAACTTGGCAAGCGGTTCATCGCCAGTCGGAAATCCTGCACGGTCGGCCAGAACAAGCGAGAGCACAAAAGCACGATCAAAATTGCCGCCAGTAAAACCATTTCGAAGGTGAGGGCGGGTCGATAGCGAAACGTTTCCATGACTGAGATTGCGAGTTCGACAATCAACAAGGCGACGACGCCGATCAGAAAAACCGATTTGAGTGAGAAACTGTTCTCTTCGCGCTCGCGCTCGCGCGCTGAGTCCGCACGCGCATGACGGGCCGAGCTTTCGACCAGACCCGAAAAGAACAAGGTCACCCAAAGGGTTCCAAAAAGGCCGACACCGAGAGGACCCAATATCTGCACGAAGTCAGCCCACCACAGCAAAGCGGGGATCAGGATCAATCCGAGAAGGCGAATGTAGCGAAACAGATCATCGATCGCCGGATCAATCACAATATAGCGCGCGGTGTGGCCGTGATGCAGCCGTACAATACGGTCGCGAAACACGCGGTAACTCAGATGAAGCAGGAACAGAACCGTGTAGAACATCCAGGCGCCGACGAGATAATTTGGTCCGCCAGAGCTCGCTGATGTCGCCAGGGTGAGCCAGACGAGCACAGCGGCCAGCCCGACCAGAACACCTTGCACAAAGCTAGACCGTGGATCGGTTAGAAAGCTGATGGTGAGCCACCATTTATGCGCGATCCGGTCGGGCAAGCTCGGCGCTTCGAACACGGTGTTAAACCGAGCCAATTTGTACGCTATGAAATGGTGGCAAGACTTGACCAGCTGGCCGTAGAGGAAGCTCACACCGATGCCAATCGCGATGGCGACCCAAAGCTCGGTGTTCAGCAAGAGACCGTTCTGAAACCAGATAGACATCAGCACGAACTGCAGAGGCAGCACCAAACCGCAGCAATACGCGTACCGCATCCGCAAGCTGATACTTGGATCGACGGGGTCTGAAAGTGTGTCCGCGGTCTCACTATAATGAGTGTCCAAATAGGATCGCCGCGTCACCGCGCTGAGCATGAAGGCGGTGTACATCATGATCATGCCGTGCAGGATCAACAGCGAGAAGCTGAGCAGAGACGTCCAATCGAGCCCCGCCTCGCTCGCAGAGTATTTGATGATGGCGCGCCCTTGGCCAGCCGCCAAGAAAGCGAGGCTCAGAAACAAGATCGACAAGGCGACTGGCCATGTCGGCTTCAGCGCCCGAAACTGATACCGATTGATGAAGCCGATATTGCCCTGCTTCGGCAGGAGTTGTCTGAAAAGATTGGCAAAAAACTGAAGCATCTTCTATGCGCCAATCTGTTTGGACTCGAAGCCGCAACTCTCCAGCTCGCGCAGCAGATAGTCGAGATGCGATGGCATGAAGGCGATCAGCCCGACCGTTTTAAGCTGCTCCAGCCCGAGTGCGGAGACTGTGTTGTCGTCTGTTTCACTCAGCAAGCCATGCAGCGCGACGACCATTTGGTGTGCGATGAGGGCAGGGTGCGCGCCGCCATCGCCGCTGCCGAGAAGGGGAAATAAGACAGACTCAATCGTCGCTTTGTCTTGCTGTCGGGTTTGCTGCAATGCCTTGAACACATTCGACATGCACAGCCCAATTTCGCCGCCCGTCTTGAACCCGCCAGCATTTTCATCCGGGATCGTTGTCGCGACGTGCGCAACATACTGAACGCCATTGCCGGTCGGGGCGCGGGCGTGCAGCAAGCTCTGCGGATCGGTGGGCGTGACATAGACGGCACCGATATCAACGAAGGGGCGTGTCCCCATTTTCTCCGCCAGCGCCAGACCGAGTGCGTCCTTGCGCCGTCGCTTGGTGAGCGGGCCTTGCCCGACAGCGCCCCGTTTGCGGATTTGCGCGGAGACCGACCGGTCCCAGAATCGGGCCATCTCCATATAAATATTCTCAGAGTTCACCCAGGCATCAAACCCGGTCGCGTCCTGCACTTTGGCGCGCCAGATCCGCACCGTCGGGCGCGGCTGCGTTTCGAGATCTGTGCCGGGCAAATAGAATTCAAACGCATGCAGTTTCGACTCCCGAAACGGGGTTTCCTGCGCCCCGACTTTGAACGCCGCCATTGCTTGCACGTCGCTCTGCCAACCTTGCCGCTGCAGCGCGTTGACCGTCTTGCAAATCGCGTCTGCGGTCTCCAGCCAGGCTGGGTCGGAGACGTCCAAATAGGGATGCGGCGCTGCCGTGAAACGTGGATTGGCAAAGCTCGGGACGCTATTATCACTGGCCAAAGCAATGACGGGATTGTTTGACATGGTCTGACGCAAGCCGAGCATGTAATAGGATTGTTCCGCCGCACTCAGATCAATGATCGCCAGCTGAGCCGAGACGAGATTGCGGATCATCGCATCATATCGCACACGGTCCGCTTCATAGCCGGTGCCTGTGAAAATGTCCTCCAAATACACCGTCGTGTGGCTGAGCTTGGCGCAATGGTGGCTCGGATCGGCGAGGCGATCGACAAGCTGAGCAATCGCGCTTTCAAGCGGACTGTCCTTTTGCGTAATGATGATGGAACGCGCCGCTATGGTTTCGTCCGGTTCAGCCATCTCAATTCTTGCACCTCTACTTAAGACACTCTTCTAAGCGTCAAACCCAAACCGATCCGCATTCTCTGCCCGTCGCATCCATTCTGCCGCGACAAAGCATTTGCCGTCTTTCAGCGTGCCATTCTCAACCATTGCCAGAAATTCGGCAGGCGTCACAAAGTGTCGACGAATGTCCTCGCTCTCATCGCCAAAACCAGCGGCTTCACTGGCATCTGTCTCTGGCCACGCCTTGTCGTCCGGCCAGTTTATCCGGCCATAATAGAGGTGAATTTGCTCAGAGCAGGCGCCCGGTGACGGATAGAAGGAGCTGATATACTCGCTGTCGTCCGGATCGATCCCGGTTTCCTCAACGCATTCGCGTCGGAAGGCTTCCAGCCAGGGTTCGCCCGGTTTGCGCATCCCTGCCATCAACTCGATCATGCGGCCGGCGTCTGGGTCTTGATTGATTTGGTCCATGTCTGGCTGGCCAGTATCCGCTTGCAGCAAGGTGGGGAGCCGAAACTGCTCAACCAAAAGCAAGCTTTGTTGATCGCCGCGCACCAAGTGCAATAAGCCGGTAACAGAATCCCCACGATGCACGTTGACCAACGGCGTCTCGCCAGTCATTTCGCCGTGCTCGAACTTCGGGTAGGTCACCAAAAACAGATCGAGCCGAAGAAAGCTGCCGACCGCGTGCAGTGTTTTGTGCTCAAGGAAACGGACCCGGCTCATGAGTCCGCCGCTCGGCTGAGCGCTTTCTGCGCTTGGCGGTTTGGCTCTCTCATGAGCACCCTCCCACTTCTGCAAAACGGGTGCGCCCATTGCCCCGCTTTTGGCATGGGCCCCATCTGCCACGTTACTTTACGGTATGGTGATGAGGCGATGACCGCAACACTTCTTTTGACTGGGTCGCCCCTGTCACCTGGTTGACATTTTTCTGATCCAAGGAGGCTGTGGTTGACGACCCGGCGCGCCAAATCTTAACACTATCTTATGGCAGGTCGATTGTGGGGACGCTACGATGCTGTTTCGGAAGAAACCGAAGTTCAAATACTCTGCCTTTGTCAGCTATCGGCACATGCCGCGCGATAGCCAATGGGCGAAGTGGATTATTGAGAGCCTGAGCAATTTCCAAACGCCGCCCGACTTGGTGCAAGCCGGTGTCCCCTCCGGGATTGGGGAACTGTTTCGTGACGATAAGGAAATGTCGACGCAACCGGATATGGCCGGTTATCTCAAGGAAGCCTTGTGGCAATCAGAGCATCTCTTGGTCGTCTGTTCTCAAGATACGCCAGCGTCAGATTGGGTGCGTGCTGAAATCTCTCTGTTCAAGCACTGGGGCCGAAGCGACAAGATTCATGCGCTGTTGATCGATCCTGATCCCGCAAGTGCTTTTCCGGCTGAGCTGCGGCAATGGCGGCTGGCGGGAAAAGGCAAAGACACAATCATGGAGCTGTCTGAGCCGGCGGCCGCCAGCGTTGCACCGTCGCAGGACAAGAGTGAGAAAGAACTCAAAGCCATAGCGCGCGACAAGCTTGCAGCGGCCATTCTTGATTGTGATTTGGGTCGCCTACGGACGTCGTTACGAAGCTTTCAGCGTATCCACCGAACCTATCAATATTTCGAACATATGGTGTTTCGTAGGGGCGTGCCAGAGGGTGTTGGCGAGGTGCCAAAAGACAGCGTGTCGAAGCGCAACTCGACACTTTGTTTTGAATCGCACAATGGCCGGGTGGTCGAGGTCACGCATGTGAACGGACATGGCGGCCGTATCGCTGACGATGATAATTTTGCTGGCTGGAGTATCACCTATCGGGATGATGGCTCACTCGACTCAATCGATCTAAGCGATGTGTCCGGCCGCCTCGTGCAGCGTCAAAATTTTAACCGGGATGCGACCACGGTAGACTTTGCCAATTCGAGTGGAACGGCTCAGGCACAGGGATTGTCGGCAAGCACTGCGTTCCAATTCGGGCACGATACCGCATCTGATCAGCGGCGTTCAAACATCATCCGGCATTTGATTGAATATGATCAATGGGGGTTCGAGGCGAAAAAGCAGTATGTCATTGACCTATTCAATACGCCTGGGGCCGACCCGGAAGGCAATTTCGGCGAAAGTTATGAACGCGATGCGCGCGGGCTTCCGATTGCAACCTGGTATCTCGGTCCGGATGGAGAGCGTCAAACTCAGAAGTCCGGTATTGCCAGCGTTAGACGTGATTACGACTCCCACGGGCGCTTAACGTCGCTGATCTATTTGGACGAGACCGATTGCCTGATCCCACATGCTGACGGTTTTGCCAGCATAGGCCTGATCTATGATGTGAACGGGAATTTGGTCGAGCTGTCCTATTCCGACGTGAAAGGTCATTCGATTCAGAGCAAGAAAGGCTTTGCGGTCGAAGCAAGGCGCTATGACCCGCGCGGCAATGTTTTGCAGCGGGACTATCTCGACGCTGCGCGTGAACCGGCCATCAACCGTGAGGGCTTTGCCCGTTCTGTGTCAGAATTTGACGATAATGGAAAACTGGCCCGTCGGGTCTATTATGGCGTGGATGGGCAGCCCGTTCTGCACAATGATGGCAATGCGGGATTTACCCTGACCTATGACCAGCGCGGCAAAGTGAGCGAGCAGGCTTATTTCGGGCTCGATGGCAAACCGATCTTAAACAATAACGGGCTTGCCCGGTATGAACCTGTCTATGATATTCGCGGAAACCTGACTCGTAGTGCATTCTTCGGCGTGAATGGTGAACCGGTTTGCAACAAAAATGGCTTTGCCAGTTTCACACAGGCCTTTGACGCTTCAGGCAATGTAACCGACGTCGCCTATTTTGGGCTGCAAGGGGAGCCTGTCCTGCACAAGGATGGCTATGCCCGGTTTTCGATTGGCTATGATGCACGGGGCAATCGGCTTGAGGAAACGCTTTACGGCGTCGATGGCGAACCAACTTTCGGCAAATACGGATTTGCCCGCTTGCTGTGTGGTTATGATGCGCGAGGCAATCTCACCGAGCGCAAATTTTTTGGCCCCGATGGTGAAGCGGCGCTGCACACGGATGGGTTCTCAAGATTTGTGCAGGTCTTCGACGGTCGCGGAAACCCGGTAGAGGTTGCCTATTATGGGCCAGATGGTGAACCGACGCTGCATCGCGACGGTTATGCGCGCGTTGCACTCACTTACGATGTTCGAGGCAACCGAACAGAAGTTTCTTATTATGGCGTCGATGGTGAACCGACACTCAGCCGTAATGGCTATGCCCGTTTCACGGCGCGCTTCGATGAACATGGCAATTTGATCGAAGAGGCCTGTTTCGGGATTGATGGTGAGCCTGTCTTGCAACCGAACGGTATGTCTCGGTTCGAAGCGGAGTATGACTCCAAGGGTAACCTCTTGCGCAATGCCTATTTCGGCGTCGACGGCAAACCGACGCTTAGCCAAGAAGGCATAGCGGTCGTAACGTTTGGGTATGATGCGGCTGGGAACCGAGCGCGGTATGCCTATCTGGGGTGCGACGCGGCGCCTATTCTCAACAATGATGGCGTCGCCGGCATTGAAATCGACTTTGATGATCGCGGCTTGCAGACCGAGCTGCGCTATACCGGACTGGATGGCGAGCCGATTTTGCACCGCCAAGGCTTTGCCAAATGCACGTATCGATACGACGCGGCCGGACGCAAAATCGAGCAGCACTACTTCGGCGTCGACGGCGCACCGGTCTTAGACCAGAATGATGGTATTGCCGGCTGGACCATGGCCTATGATTTGCGGGGCAATATCAGCGAATGGCGTTATTTCGGTGTCGACGGTCAGCCCTGCTTAAACCACAAGGGTGCCGCGCGCATCACGGCGAATTATGATGCGTTCGGGAACACGACAGAGGTCTGGCATTATGATCTCGAGGATCGGCTGACCATGCTGCCGGATGGCTATGCGGGACTGAATTGGGCGTTCGATGTGAATGGCTATTTGTCAGAGGTCGCCTGTTTCGGTGTCGATCGAGAGCCTGTCCTCAGCTCAAAAGGCTACCATTTGCGAAAAGAAGACCATGATGCGGTCGGGCGCCTGATCTCAGCGACCTATTTTGACGAGGCGGGCGCGGCCTCCACCCGCAACAATTTGATCAGTGATGATGAGCATATTACCGATCTTTATGGCCTCCACCGCGATCTGATCCTTGGCGCCCTTCTGCCCGAAGATGAGATTACGAACATTACCTACGAGCAGTTTCACCGGGTCACCAATGACTATGGACCGCGCGGACATCTTCAGTTGCGGCGCTTTGTCGACATTGAGGGCAAGCCGGCGATTGGACCGAACGGCTTTAGTGACGAATTTGTCGAAGCCGACCCGCTTGGCCGCGCGCTGGGGTTTCGTCCCCGCCGGGCGGATGGCATCGGCCTGCCGATTGATGTCGTGCTCAGTCATGATGCGTACGGCCGGCCGACTGAGATCGCATTCCTCAGTGAAGACGGTGACCTCGTCAACGGAGCCAATGGGGTGGCGCGGGCAACGCTTGCCTATCACGACCTCGGCGGGTTGGACTCGATTGACTATTGGGATGCAGATGGCGACCCGGTCGAGGCGGAGGCGCCGCTGGATGAGGCGCCGGCGCTCGACGAGGCAGATGCGTCGGAAAATGAGGTTGCGGCTTAGCATCGGGGCCGCGGTCGAGGTCGATTCTGCAATTGCTACTTTTTGCGGGTCGTTGCGGTGAACGGACCGCAATTGCAACGGATTGCATACCCGGCCGATACCTATGTCATGCGGGCCTAATCCCAACTGGAGACCCGAATAGGCCTGATCTGATCGGCGGCTTATCCCTGAAAATCGACGCGCTTATCCCTGATTTGTGGCGAGGCAATCCTCGGTCTTGTCCACGCGGCGACCGCCCCTGGTGGGGCGCATTTTATCGGGCGAGGGGTAAGCCCATTTGGCGCCGAAATCCCAGTCGTGACGGGTAATTCCGCCCGATTGGCTTTGTTTGGAAAAGCCGATCCATGCTCGCGTCATAAAAGAGTCACGAAATCGAAACTCAACCCATAGGAGAATTTCCGAGGAAAGGGCGGCCAGAAAGGTCAAATTCCGGAGCATAGACTAGTCGCCTCGCGTGCGCGCGCGAGGCTGGGATCTGAAAATTAACGATAAAACAAGGCATAGGCGCGCAGGGCGCATCCGCTCGCTTTCTCAGAGCAGGGCGGAGATTCTGGGTCATTCTGGGTCAAAATACGCTTTGGAGCCCGGTTTTGTTGCCAGAATGTAACGCAAGAGGCCGTACGGCGATCGGTTTCGCTGTTTAGTTCTTGTTAAGGTTGCAAAAAAATGTATGGGTGCTGTGGAAAATGAGGCTAAGGGGTTCAGAATGAACGTTTTTTCGATCAAGATGGTCGCGGCTGCGGCTGTTTCAGCGGCCATGGTTTTTGGCGCCACCGTCGCGCAAGCAGCGACGTTCCAACTGTTTGACCACCCGAACGGTAGTTTTGCGGGCCCGGCGACCGATCCAGAAACCAAGAATAAGGGATATGGTCTGAGATTGGATTCGCTTGATACATCGAGCGCGGATGGAGACCCGAACGAATTTTTCTCGTTTGAGCGTGGCGGCGCCGAAGCGTTTTTGGAGTGGAACGGCGTTGATGGTCGGATGTACGGCACGATGTGGCAAAACAGCGGTGGCGCTCTAGCGCTCTACACCCTTGATTACGCCTTCGGGGGTGAGGTCGCGGTCGGCGCTGGGTTCACCGCAACATCGGGTATCGGAACGCTCAGCAATGGGGTCGACACGATCCAGCTCGGTTTTGAAAAAGACTCGATCGGCCGCGCCTTCCTGTTTCTTTTCGACGGGCATCGTCTTTCCGGCGACAACACTAGCCCGGTTGGGCGCGGTTGGGTCACGACAAACGGCGTCGGTGGAAGTTACAACGACTTCCTCTTCACCGCCGCGCCGGTACCGCTGCCAGCTGCCGCTTGGATGTTCCTGACGGGCCTATCTGGCTTGGCATGGTGGCGTCGTCGCCGGACGCGCGCTGCGGTTGCTGCGGCGGCTTAAGTCAACTCCGAGCCCAATCATTCTGACAAGACGCCCTGCGCGTTCGAAGATGTTTTGGGGGGCCAAGGTTTGTTTTTCACAATACCTGTTCAGCGGGCCAAGTTTTAGAATCGGAACGTAATTTTCTAACCCAAAAATGACAGTGACGAAACGTTACTGTTAGCGGCGGGACGGTATAGTAAGGGGGTGCCAGAATGCGCATCGGAATCTTGGCAACGATGGCTGTCATTGCGGCGAACTTGATAGGGCAGGCTGACGCGGCCACAATCACCTTCTCACCAGCGGACGGTGGCCAAAGCACAAGGATGACACTGAGTGGAAGCCTTGTATCACCTGTCGGTGGATCAACTGACTTTATCATAGCAAATAACCAAATCGCATTTGACTTATTCACGCAAAACCTGGCGGGAGGGCGCAACTATACCGACGGCCTGGGCGGACTGACCGCGTTCGTGCGTGGCGTTGACCTCGGCGTTTCGAGGGTGCTCATCAAAAGCAATGGCTGCTGTAATGACGATTTCTTCTTGTATGCGGGATCGGCCGGGATCTTGCCCAATGATGTGATTGAACTGGGCGGATCGGCAATTCTGCCGCTTAGTTTCTCAAATCTCGTATCGGAGGGTGAGTTCCGGGCGTTTCGGACATTGGGGTCTGTTGTCACGATCGAGATTTCTGATGTGGCGCCGGTTCCATTGCCAGCTGCCGCTTGGATGTTCCTAACGGGCCTATCTGGCTTGGCATGGTGGCGCCGTCGGCGGACGCGCGCTGCGGTGGCTGCGGCCTAGGTCCATCTACATACGCATTTTCTGGGGTTAATGCTAAACTCGTTTGCAGCAAATACGGTTATGCGAGCTTCGCTCAGTCCTAGGACTCTTTAGGTAATCTCACGGACGTTGCCTATTTTGGGCTTCAAGGTGAGTCAGTCTTTCATGGGGATGGCTACGCCCGCTTTTCGATCGGCTATGATGGGGCCGTTTCAAATGAGACGACCGCCGCTGAGTGAGAGGAAGTTGGGGCATGAAGCAGTGGCGAAAAAGTCGAAAGAAGCTGTTCTAGCTCACAGATTATTTGCCAAAAGGAATGTTCCGGAGCCAATCGATGTGAAGGTCATACTGCCTATCAATTTCCTTCTGATCAGCGCGAAGTAGTCCATCAGTTTTTGTAATCGCTGGATTATCGAACAGTTCGTATCGAGCATCACGAGGTTTGATTAGGGCCGGCTTACCAAATGAAAGCGACACCACCCCAGCATGAACTCGGTCGCTTATTGTGGCAGAAGCGTACTTGTAGACGCTGAGGAAGCACTTGGGATTATAAGATAAGTACGCCTTACGTCTTCCGAAACTAACATTCGGGAATCGATAAGCATCGTGGACCGGTCGAATGATATCGAAGCCGGACTGTCGTTCGATGTGTGGTGCTGCGAACTGTAAGTGCCGTGCGGCTCTCCAAGGGAGTATATTTCGCTTGAATTGGGTGAATCGCAAACCTTCGACCTCTAGTTTACTGTTGGCGCGAACTTCAAATTTTGGTTCCGGAATGGAGTAGAAACTGCTGCAAATATACGGAATATCTGGCTTCAAGGCGGGCAGGTTTTCGATGTGTTTTGCGAAGAATGCGAAACAAAGCCCCGAGTGCCGGTAGTCCGAGACACCGGAAAACCTTTCGAATGTGAATTGGTCTCGAGTATGAAGCGCGCAGGGCCGGTAACGGTTCAAAAATTCGAAAGTTGGCGCGAGTGCAGCTGGATCTGCACCTCCATGGACACTTATCAGGCTGTATGATTTCCTCGCGTCTTTGATATTCTTTATCAACTGCCCGTAACGTTTTAAGAAGGTGTCGGACAAAATCGGTCCAGAGAATACGAAGTGATCTGCTACTGTATGCGGTCTTAGGTCCGTAGAATTCTTTATCCAATTCCCGGCACGAAAAGCGCGTTCTGCTGGCCCGTCGAAAGCGAATACTTGTGAATCTGGGAAAGTGCGTCTGAAGACTTCTTCGATCGACTGTTGATAAAACGCGTCTCCGATGTTGCTCCACGTTGAGTTTTCGACCGCGATTATCATTTCATGCCATCCTTCTCAGCAGTTGAATGCGACCCGATTTGTTTTTGCTCAATATCTGGGCCATCTCGATTTGATTAGGTTGGTTCTACATGAGAGCTCTCGTACTGACCGCTTATTGACGCAAATTCAAGATATCGTAAGAACGGTAGGCGTTTTGACTATGTGATCGATACAGCGCACCGCCGTTGATACGCGCAAACACCGGTTTGAGATTGATCGTAGATGAATGAGCCAAAAGTTGATGTTCTACTGGCGACCTACAATGGTGAGGTTC
>JBCAWZ010000038.1:0-27634 GCA_038534315.1 Pseudomonadota bacterium
CGTCTTCATGGACCGCGCCGCGATTGGCCTGGGTGCAGCCTATTTACGCCTTGGCGCCGAGCTCAATTTCCATCGACTGTTCGAAGAAAGCCTAGAAGGGTTCACCGAAGAGGCCGTCCATGCCCGCCAGTCCGACGGGCTGATCAAGGCGGGCTTGGTATAGAGGCGCAAGCGGGACAGTCGCCGCGCGGCTTGTGTCGCCCTAGAAAGGTCGCTCGCGGTTTCCGAAAAGCGAATCTCTGCCCTTAGCGACAAACAGAACTCCCGTCATCAGAACTTCATTTGACGTGTTTTGGGTCGGACGTAAGAGCTCAGGCCCAATGGGCTGTGGGAGAACATCAATGGATCTGACATCTCGCGTCACGTCGGTCTTAGGATTGGCGACCTTGCTACTTTCAGCCTGTAGTTCGCCGAACGACGGGGCGCCCGCGCGGCAATGGCTCGCTGGTGATCATCACATTCATTCCGAATGGAGCGTTGGCTGGGACCGCGAACAGGATCCGCCCGCGCCCATTCGCGGAGGGGATGCAATCTATGCCATCTCACACAATGCCGAAGAGGCCAAAAAGTATGGCTTGTCCTGGATGGTCGCGACCGACCACGGTGGTCCGAACCATAGCAAAGTCAATCGCGATCAAGCTTACCCCGAATTGCTTAAAGCCCGTGACGCATTTCCAGAAATGGTGATTTTCTGGGGCATGGAGTTTGATAGCCCGGCAGCCGACCATGCCAGCCTGATAATTCCTCACACGCATGATGAAGCGGATGTGCTCTACCAATTGGAAAGCGGTTATGCGCGGCGCGATCCGCATCCTGAAAACCCGGTCTATGATACTGAAACACATATGATCGAAGCGCTCGAGACCATGCGGGACTTGGATGAACCGCCGGTGGTGATCGCAAATCATCCGTCTCGGTCTGCTCAACCAGACGGCACCTATGGCCGCTATGACCCGGCCGAATTTCGCAATTGGAACGATACCGCGCCGAACGTTGCCGTCGGCATGGCCGGTGCGCCGGGGCATCAGGCGGTGACTGTTAAAGTCTATGGTTTGAATGCGACGGGCCATCGTGGTGGGTATCGCCAACAAGCGACAATGGGTGGGTTCGACCAGATGACCGCCCGTGTTGGCGGTTTTTGGGATTCCATGCTTGGTGAAGGTCGTCGCTGGTGGATCACGGCCAATTCAGACTCGCATGTCAATTGGCGAGATGGCGGCAATGATTTTTGGCCAGGCGAATATTCAAAGACCTTTGTGTTCGCTGAAAAGACTCATGACGACATCTTGAACGGTATCCGCAAAGGCCGCGTCTTCGTTGCATTGGGAGATTTGATTAGCGGATTGGATTTGACGCTTAGCGCGGGCGAGGCGACGGCATCGATTGGTGGCACGCTCCCCCTCGCGAGTGGGGAAGACGTAATTCTCTCGCTTGAAGTCGACCCAGCGCAAGCGCCAAATGCGAATGGCGATACGCCCAAGGTTCAGCGCGTGGATGTGATAATGGGCGAAATAACCGGCCCGGCCCCACGCCGCGATCACGACCATAATCATACCACCCGCGTCCTCCATCGCTTCGATGCGGACGATTGGCTAGTCGAAGACGGACGTTTGGTTATGACGCTTGATCTGCCACCTTCAGACCACGACTACTACATTCGTGTGCGTGGCACGAATACCGCGCAATTGGAGCCAGACATCGATCCAGTCGGTGAAGACCCGTGGCGCGATCTCTGGTTCTATTCAAACCCAATTTTTGTGGAGCGGGTTCGACCGTAAAGTCCCGTCCGCGAGCATGAGCCGACAGCCGCGAAGCGGCTTTGGTCGCCCAAACTAGGACATTGAGCTAATGCTCGCGTTACACCGAAAGCGGTCGTTGGCATTAGCGACGATCCGACTTAGCGTTTTTCCAGACATGGGAGGTGATTATGTTAGCTGCACGGATTTGTTTGACAATTTCGGCGGTGCTATTTGCCGCCGGACCAATCTGGGTCGATTTATCGACATCACATGTGTTCAACGCGGATTGGCCGCCGCACGCGCGTTTCCACATGGTTTGGTTGTTGGCTTTGCTTGCGGTTGCCGGTGGAGTCACCGTATTAGGCGCTTGGCTGATTAAACGGCATCAGACGCTCGCGATGAAACTGGTCATCCTTCCTGGATGGGCGGTATTAGTGCCATTTTTCGTCGCTGTTCTAACGGTCGAAGCTTATGGTGGCTCATTATCAGACGTTGCGGATGCCCCCAAGGTTCTTGGGTTGGATGGAAACATTTTTGGGTTTTCTTTATCTGCAATTTTTCAGGGTTCAGCGAGCTATTTGATTTGGCGACATTGATGCCGAAAGCAGACCTCAGCTCAGCGGCTTAAATTCGCCCCAAAACGGACATTTGTGAGTACCCGAGCCAACAAAGTTGGCCCGGGTGGTTTGACGTAGACTTACTTTTGGACGAACCGGAGCAAGTCGGCGTTGACGATGTCCGGATGGGTCGCGAATAATCCGTGAGACAGTCCTTCATAGGTGATGATCTCACCATTCTGTAGCAGTTCGATGGCCTTACGCGCCGTATTGTCGACGGGCGCGATCTGATCATCTTCTCCGTGCATCACCAGAACGGGTTGTTCAATCGACTTTAGGTCTTCCGTAAAATCAGTCTCCGAAAAGGCTTTGATACTGTCGTATTGTGCCTTTGCGCCACCGACCATGCCTTGGCGCCACCAATTATTGATCAGGCCTTCGCTCACCTCAGCGCCTTCGCGATTGAAGCCATAAAAGGGACCAGACGGAACATCGAGAAAGAACTGTGCGCGGTTGTTCACAAGCGCTTCCCGGAAGCCGTCGAAGACTTCGACAGGAATGCCATCTGGGTTTGAGTCCGTCTTTGCCATGATCGGCGTGACCGCGCCCAGCAACACCGCTTTAGACACGCGGCCCGGCGCGCTGATCGCGACATAGCGTGCAACGACACCACCGCCTGTTGAGTGACCAATGTGCACCGCGTTTTGTAGATCGAGCGCTTCTGCGACATCAAAGACGTCGGTCGCATATGTATCCATATTGTTGCCGGAATACGTCTGATCCGAACGACCATGACCGCGCCGGTCCATCGCAATCACGCGATAGCCTTCTTGCAAGAAGAACAACATTTGCGCGTCCCAATCGTCGGAGCTGAGCGGCCAGCCATGGTGGAAGACAATCGGTTGGGCGTCTTTTGGGCCCCAGTCTTTGTAGAAAATGTTAGTTCCGTCTCGTGTTGTGATGAATGACATGGCTTGTTCTCCTTGAGTTATAACGGGTTGAGCTTGGCTAAGGTTGGGGGCTTGGGACACCGCGAGTGCTCCGAGGGCGGCGGCGGATACGAGGGATTTAAACATGATGATCTCCGTAAACTATTGCAATAATAATTATCACGATAAGTGATGAGCTGAATATGCGCCTTGAATCTCATTCGTCAACCGTTATATTTATCGCGATATTAAATCGCGCGATAATATACAGATTCTGTTACATATTTTTTGGAGAAAAATCTTGTCGAGTTCCAAATTCACGTCCTCGCCGCCATTGAGCGAACACGTATGCTATTCAATTTACTCGATGAACTTAGCCATTCAGCGGGCCTACAAACCAGCTTTAGACTCCCTTGGTCTGACTTACCCTCAGTATTTGGTCATGAACCTGCTATGGGATCGAGATGGACAACCGGTGGGTTCGCTCGCGGAGCAATTAGACCTAGAACCGAGCACGCTCACACCGATGTTGAAGAGGTTAGAAAGCTCTGGCCTCGTCGAACGCACTCGGAATCCAAAAGATGAGCGTCAGGTGTTGATCAGTTTAACGGCGCCCGGAAAAAAACTGCGTTCCAGTTCCGGATGTGTCGCTCAGACTATGCTCGATAAATCGGGGATGGATATGGCCGAGCTCAAGGCTTTAAACGAACAAATTTCCGTACTTCTTTCGCGACTAAAAGACGGCGCAGAACGCGATGGTACCGGTGGTACTTAGTTTCGATGCCAGAGCCCGAGCGCCCAATTTGGCTTAGGCTCCAGCGTCCTGAAACTCGCCCCAAGCGAGACGTCTTGTGGCACTTGGCATGCCCAAACGTCGCGTCACCGATTGCCTCTTTCCCCTGCCTGGTCATATGTCTGCAACAACGACAGGAGGACAGGATGGATCTGAAGCTCAAAGGAAAGAATGCGGTTATTCTCGGCGGCACACGCGGCATTGGTCGCAGTATTGCCGACACGCTGGCCGATGAAGGCGCGAATGTCGCTATCTGTGCGCGCAACCAGGACCAAATCGATGCGGCCGTCGCGGATCTGCAAGCCAAGGGTGTGACCGCGGTGGGCGGCTCTGTCGATGTCACCGATGGCGATGCGCTAAAAGCCTGGATCAATGAGGCCGGCGGAGCACTTGGTGGAATCGATATTTTGATCTCGAATGCTGGTGCGATGGCGCAGGGGATGGATCCTGCGTCGTGGAAGCAAAATTTTGAGCTCGACGTGCTCGCCGCTGTGAATGCCTGGGAGGCGGCAGAGCCTCACCTCGGCAAAGCGGCAGACGCAAATGGCGATGCGGCCGTCGTGATCATCACCTCCATCGCTGCGGCTGTGGCGGATCAGCCGAGCTCTTATGGGCCCATCAAGGCGAGCTTGATCCATATGGCGAAGGGGCTTGCGCGGTCGAACGCCAAGAAAGGCATTCGCGTGAACACTGTCTCGCCGGGCATGGTCTATTTCGAGGGCGGCGTCTGGCACATGGTTGAGCAGAATATGCCAGAGTTTTTCGAGCAGGCGCTGGCCCGTAATCCGACCGGGCGTTGTGCGTCTCCGCAAGAAGTCGCGGATGCCGCGATCTTCCTGTCGAGCCCCGTGTCGGCCTATACGACCGGCGTCAATCTGATTGTCGATGGCGCAGTTTCGAACCGGGTGAATTTCTAGGCGACCGCTCCGGAGCCCTGTTGCGAATCGGTTGGGGCGGGTAAGCTCGCCTCATGCCCGATTCCATGCCTTTGCCAGAGCGTCGCCCGATCCGCCAATTGCCGCCGGAAACCGTCAACCGGATCGCGGCCGGTGAAGTGGTTGAGCGCCCCGCCGCAGCGGTCAAAGAGCTGGTCGAGAACGCCCTTGATGCCGGCGCCACCGACATTCGCGTGCGGATCGAAGGCGGTGGTCTTGAGCGCATTCTGGTTGAGGATGATGGCTGCGGCCTGCGGGCCGACGAGATGCCGATTGCGCTGCAGCGACACGCGACGTCGAAACTGCCGGCGGGCGAAGATGGCCGTGTCGATCTGTTGAACATCCATACGATGGGCTTTCGCGGTGAAGCATTGCCGTCAATTGCTGGGGTGAGCCGGATGACCCTGTCTTCGCGCGCCGAGGGCGACAGCGCCGCAGAATTGGTGATTGAAGCGGGTAAGATGGACGGGCCGCGCCCCGCCGCCTTTCAGGGACATGGTCTAACGGGCACGCGGATCGATGTCCGTGATCTCTTCTATGCAACGCCGGCGCGGCTGAATTTCATGAAGACAGAACGGGCCGAAACACTCGCTGTGAGCGACACGATGAAGCGTCTGGCCATGGCCCGGCCAGATGTCAGCTTTCACTATGAAAGCAATGGCCGGACGATATTGCGTCTGCCACGCCAACCGGACACGCCAGAGGGCAAGTTGAAACGGCTCGGCGCGATTATGGGCGCCGCGTTTCAGGCCAATGCGCTCGAGATTGAGACAGAGCGGGAGGGCATCCATCTTACTGGGTTTGCCGGTCTGCCGACGCTCAATCGCGGCAATGGTCAGATGCAATTCCTGTATGTGAATGGCCGCCCGGTGCGCGATCGCATGCTGACCGGCGTGCTGCGGGCGGCGTATCAGGACTTTCTTGCCCGCGATCGCCATCCGATGGCAGCTTTGTTTCTCGATCTCGATCCGGAGCGTGTCGATGTGAACGTGCATCCTGCCAAGACCGAAGTTCGATTTCGGGACCCAGGTCTAGTGCGCGGTCTGATTATTGGTGCCTTGCGGCATACGCTCGCCGCAGCGGGGCATCGAGCGAGCACAACTGTTGCGCAAGAGGCGCTCGGCAAAGCCCGGCCGGAACTGACCGCGACGCCGTCCGTGTTCCAAGCTTCGTCACTTTGGGCGGGACCGCCCGAAAGCCGTCCGGTCACGCCGATGATTCCGTCGACTTATGCGCCTCCAAGTTCGGATGCGGCACCGAGTGCACGTGTTGAGCCCGTGCCGACCGCCGCGCCGCAAGCCTATCCGCTTGGTGTGGCGCGAGCACAGCTGCATGAGACCTATATCGTCGCCCAAACCGAGGACGGCATTGTCATCGTCGATCAACATGCCGCACATGAGCGGCTGGTCTATGAGCGGATGAAGCATCAATTGGCGGAACGGGGCGTACAGCGCCAGGCTTTGCTGATCCCTGAAATTGTCGAGCTCGGCGCGGATGAGGCGCAGCGTGTGATTGATCGCGCCGAGGAGCTGCTTGGGTTTGGATTAGAGATTGAGCCTTTTGGGTCCGGTGCGGTTTGCGTGCGCGCGACGCCAGCTTTGTTTGGGCGCATGGATGTGGCCGGGCTGATCCAAGATTTGGCAGATGATTTCGCCGAATATGAGTCCCATCTCAGTTTGAAGGAACGGTTTGAGGAATTGATGGGCAATATGGCCTGTCGCGGTTCGGTCCGCGCTGGGCGCCGTTTGAATGCCGATGAAATGAATGCATTGCTCCGGGACATGGAGGCGACACCGCATTCTGGGCAATGCAATCATGGCCGGCCAACATATGTCGAGCTGAAACTGGCCGACATAGAACGGCTATTTGGTCGGCGTTAGGCGATGACGCTAGACATCCACGTCACCGATCCGAGGCGGCCCGAGATTGCGCAAGCGATTGTCGACCAAAAGGCCGAAGCGCTGGAACGGATTTCTGACGCACCTGATTTCACGCTGAGCGCAGATGAATTGGCGGCGCCTGAAATCTTGGTTTGGGAGGGCCGAATTGACGGTGATTTGGCGGGCCTAATCGCTTTGAAAGCGCTGTCGCCAGAGAGCGGCGAAGTCAAAGCCATGCGCACTATGCCACAACTGCGTGGCCGCGGGATCGGCAAAGACATGCTCGCACATCTGATCGCGGAGGCGCGGCTTCGAGCGTATAAAACGCTGTGGCTCGAAACCGGATCAGGTCCGGGTTATGCGAGTGCTCGGAGTGTCTATGAACGAGCCGGCTTCCAGGTGACCGGCCCGTTCGGAGACTATCCGGATGTCGAAACCAGCGTCTATATGCGGCTCGACCTGTAGCAGCAGTTAGAGACTGCTGCGCAACATCCAGGCGGTTTTGTCTGCGATGGTGGCCCTCTGTGTGAGCAAATCTACGGTCACATCATCGCCAGCTTTGTCCGCAATTTCGATGCCTTCGCGTGCTGCGCGGGCGAGCGCCTCGTGTCCGCGCGCCAAATTTGCGACCATCGCATCTGCCTCTGGCACGCCATTGTCCTCCGCCACAGTGGCGCTTTCCAGCATTTCGCGGGAAGAGCCTGGCGCAAAGTGTCCGAGCGCACGTATCCGTTCCGCAATCTCGTCTAGCGATGTCCAGAGTTCAGTATACTGGTCCATGAACATCTGGTGCAGCGAGCTAAACCGTGGCCCGCTCACATTCCAATGATATCCATGCGTTTTGATGTAAACGGCATACGTCTCGCCGAGCAATTTTTGCAGCGCCGTGACCGATGCAGCCCGATTGTCTTCGCTTAGTCCGATTTCGACAGTCATGATCTGACCTCCTTTTCTGATATACCACAGATGGGAAGGCCCGAACAAAGAACAAATCAATATTTATGCTAGATGATATTCAAATATTATATATCACTTTAGGTTTGCACAGAAGCGCTGAATCCGAATCATGGCTTCCTGCAGCGCTTCGGTCGACGTTGCATAAGAGATCCTGAAAGCGGGCGATGAGCCAAATGCTTCGCCCATGACCACGGCGACCTTTTCGGACTCAAGCAACTCATTTGTGAAATCAGTGTCACTGCGGATCACATTACCAGAGGGGGCTGTCTTGCCAATCGTCCCGGCACAGGACGGATAGACGTAGAATGCGCCTTCTGGAGTCGCGCAATTGAGCCCATCCGCCTTGTTGAGCTCTGCCACAACCAGATCCCGTCTTTGTTTGAAAACCGCGTTTCGCTCGGTCAGGAAATCATGGCTGCCATTGAGCGCTTCGATGGCGGCATATTGCGACACAGAGCAGGGATTAGACGTGGTCTGGCTGATCACCTTGCGCATTGCCTTGATCAATTCCGCTGGCCCAGCCGCGTAGCCGATCCGCCATCCCGTCATGGCATAGGCTTTCGACACACCGTTCATGGTGAGCGTGCGGTCATAAAGCGATGGCGCGACCTCCGCGATGGTTGCGTATTTGAAGCCATCATAAACGAGATGCTCATACATATCGTCGGTCAGGACCCAGACCTGCGGATGCCGCTCCAAAACGTCGGCCAGCGCGCGCAACTCATCTGCGCTGTATGCCGCTCCAGTTGGGTTTGAAGGCGAATTGAGCACCAACCAGCGCGTATTTGGCGTGATGGCTTGTTCGAGATCTTCAGGAAGCAATTTGTATTGCGCATTCGGTCCGCAGGCGACGAAGACGGGTGTGCCGCCACACAGTTTCGCCATAGCGGGGTAGCTGACCCAATACGGCGCCGGAATGATCACTTCATCACCCGGATTCAGCGTGGCCAGGAACGCATTATAGATAACCGGTTTGCCACCGGGCGCGACGTGCACTTGATCCGTCGAATAGGTCAGACGATTGTCTCGCGCGAATTTGGCACAAATCGCTTGCTTGAGTTCCGGCAAGCCGTCGGCGGGCGTGTATTTGGTTTTACCATCTCGGATGGCCTGCATCGCGGCCTCCTTGATATGGTCTGGTGTATCAAAGTCCGGTTCCCCGGCGCCGAGGCCAATGACGTCCTCCCCAGCCTGTCGCAGCTCCGACGCTTTCGTCGTAACAGCGATGGTTGCTGAGGGTTGGACCCGGTTAACTGTATCGCTGATTTTTAGAGCGCTTGTCATCGCCACCTCCCACTTCGAGACGGGTTTGGCATACGTCCTGCATAGGGAATACGCAACAATCCACCAACGTCAGACGCGAAATTCAAACTCTGTTTTAAACGAAAAGACACGTCTGTTTACTATATGTGGCACTAACTGCGAGGAATGACCCTGATGTTTTGGGAGTCTGAAGAATTCGAACCCTTTCGAGAGTGGGGCCTGGAGCTGTGGGCAGAAATGGTCCGTCAGTTCTACAAGGCGTCCGATTGGGTGCGCGATCTCGGCGTTGCAGAACAGACTTTAGGGATCTGTATTTTCACGATCTTTTTGATCTATCTTATCTTCAACGCGTCACGTCGTGATAAGAATCCAGGCAGCAATAGTCGGCAGTTCTCGGGCGCTTTATTTCTGGTCATTGTGATCGCGTTTGGCGTCAGCTGGAGCTTCGAACTGACGGCTGGATCGCTGGCATGGCTGTTTGAGATCTAGGCTGATCCGTCCAAACAACCTATTTGGACGTTATGAGTGATTTGGACGACAGCCCGGCCCCTGAGATACGCGGCATCGATGTCATTAAAGCACACTTACCGCGTCTGCCCTCCAAGCCGGGCGTTTACCGTATGTATGACACGGCCGACCAAGTGCTTTACGTCGGCAAGGCCCGGAGCCTAAAGGCGCGGGTTTCGAATTATGCTCGATTGGGCGGCCACACGCAGCGTATCGCAGCGATGATTTCGTTGACCGCGCGCATGGAGTTCGTGGTTACCGAAACCGAGACGGAAGCGCTTTTGCTGGAAGCCAGCCTGATCAAATCGCTCAAGCCGCGTTTCAACATTCTGTTGCGCGATGACAAATCCTTTCCCTACATCTTGATCCGCCGAGATCATGATGCGCCGCAAATCCTGAAATATCGCGGTGCCAAACAGGATCGTGGCGACTATTTCGGCCCATTCGCGAGCGCCAATGCTGTGACTCGGACGCTCGATACGCTGCAGAAGGCTTTTTTGTTGAGGACCTGTGAGGACAGTGTTTATGCGACGCGTCAGCGCCCTTGCATGCTGCACCAGATCAAACGCTGTTCTGCCCCCTGCGTCGGCCTGATCGAGATGGACGAATACCAACAACTCGCTGATCAAGCCGCCGACTTTCTGCGCGGAAAGGCCAGCGACCTGCATGAGCAATTGATCGCTGATATGAATTCAGCTGCCGAGGAGATGGAATTTGAACGCGCAGCCAGCCTTCGCGATCGAATCCGCGCTTTGTCTGTTGTTCGCGCTCAGCAAGACATCAATCCGGATGGGATTGAAGAGGCAGACATTTTCGCGATCTCGATCCAAGGCGGCCTCTCAGCGGTGCAGGTGTTCTTTATTAGGGCAGGTCAGAACTGGGGCGCCACAGTTCATTTCCCACGCCATGAGAAAGACGAAACCGCTGAAGAAATCCTGTCTGCTTTTCTCGTGCAATTCTATGACAAACGACCACCACCTCGCCTCTTGCTCACCAATATCGCGCCGGCGCACCGCGAACTGATTGGCGAGGCGCTGACTTTGAAAGCCGGGCGAAAGGTTGAGATCCGCGCGCCCCAACGTGGCGACAAGCGGGCCTTGGTGGATCAGGCAAGCCGAAATGCCACGGAGGCATTGTCGCGAAAACTGGCCGAAAGTGCGAGCCAAGCGCGCTTGCTCAACGAAGTGAAGAAGACGTTCGATTTGGACGACGTTCCGGCGCGAATAGAGGTCTACGACAATTCGCACATCCGTGGCACCAATATGGTCGGCGGCATGGTCGTCGCCGGCCCTGACGGGTTCGACAAAACGCAATATCGCAAGTTCAACATCAAGGATCAGAACGTCGCGCCTGGCGATGATTATGGCATGATGCGCGAGGTTATGCGTCGGCGCTTCAGCCGTGCGATTAAGGATGAGGAAGATGGCAAGTCAGCGGCTTGGCCGGATCTGGTTCTGATTGATGGCGGTTTGGGGCAGCTGAACGCAGTGATTGAGACGCTGGCAGAACTGGGTCTCTCGCCGAAGGAGGTGCCGATGGTTTCGATTGCGAAAGGTGTCGAACGAAATGCCGGACGGGAGCAATTTTTTCGACCTGGCAAAGCGCCGTTCCGGCTGCCGGAGACCGCGCCCATTTTATATTACTTACAAAGGCTTAGGGATGAGGCGCACCGTTGGGCGATTGGCGCGCACCGAACACGGCGATCAGCTGACATCCGGAAGAATCCGCTAGACGAGATCGGCGGAATCGGTCCGGCGCGTAAGAAAGCACTGCTTCAGCACTTTGGGTCTGCCAAAGGTGTCTCGCGCGCCAAGCTTGCAGATTTGTGCGCCGTGGAGGGTGTGTCCGAGGCGATTGCGCAGCGGATCTATGACCACTTCAACACCGGTTGATCAGCGATTTGCGCCCGGCACCCATTTCACGTCTGCCGCGCCGTTTTCGTTCGCAATGCGGCCGGCCACAAATAGCCAATCGCTGAGCCGGTTGATGTAAGCAGCCGCAGCGTCGCTCACCACCTCGCCGTCAATCGCAGCCAGCTCTGACACGCCCCGTTCTGCCCTGCGACATTGGGTGCGTGCAACATGAAGGTGGGCGGCGAGCGCCGATCCGCCTGGCAGAATGAAACTGTCGAGTGGAGAAAGATGAACGTTCATCTCATCGATCTCCGCTTCCAGACGGTCGACCTGGGACTGGATAATCCTTAGTGGCTCCCAGCCGAGGTCTTTGCCGCGGTCAGGTGTGGCGAGGTCCGCGCCGAGGTCGAAAAGATCATTCTGGACGCGCCGCAGCGCGGCCAGCAAGTCACCTTCTGCATGTAAAGCGGCGACACCGAGCGCGGCATTCACCTCATCAACATTGCCGTAGGCCGCGACGCGCGGATGCGACTTTTGGACCGGCTCGCCGGTCGACAGCCGTGTTTTACCGCCATCACCGGTTCGCGTGTAGATCTTGTCTAGCTTGACCATGGTCAGCCCCCAAATGCGCCGAGCACAAAGCCGAGTAAGACCAAGATACCGATAACGATTGCCTGGATCAGCACGCGGAGGCGCATCAACTTGTTCGAACGGCTCGGTTGACCGGGGTCTGTCCGGGTCATGTTGACAAGTCCGTAAACCAAAACCACGACCAGGGCGATTAACGCCAAATAGAAGGCAACTTGAAGGAATGTGGCCATTAGGTCTGCCCTTTCATAAGTGCAGTATCGATCCGAAGCTCAGGCGCGCGGATCAGTAATCATAGATCTCCAAACGATCCATTTTAATCGTGTAGGCGGCATCTGCGAGATCAGATTCCTGGGTTTGTGTGTACATTGTCCCCTCGACCCAAACGGCTTGAGCGAGATCTCTCAGGCTGATGGGTTCGTCTGTCATCACAAAAATGGTTTGGTTTGGCGGTGGCGGAGGCGCATGCAAACAGGCGCCATAATAGGGCACAAGCAGAAATTCTGTTATCTTTGCATCGGCGCCGAATTCGAATGGCACAGTGTAGCCCGGCAATCGGATCCTCGCTTCATTTAGCTCGGGCACGGTGTTGAACGTCCCGATTTGTACGGCAATATCGGCAGACGACCCTTCTTCGATGGGCTGCGTATAAAGCAGCATCATTTGCTGTTGGTAGAGTTGTGTGAGGCGCTCTTCTTCGCCTTCCGGCAAGAGCTCTTCCCAGCCCAGTTCTCTCACCCCGCGCGCAGCCAGAGCATTGGCTTCGGCACCTGCAGCGGCCAGTCGTGAACTCGAATCATTGTTGTTGCCACGATCCGGGACCCGGTCGCCGACTTGTGGCTCCGACCGGGTTTGCGCGGCGACCACGGTAGGGATGGCTTGCGTGCTCGCGCCTTCCTCTGGCTTGGCGGCGGCCTCGTCCGTAGACGCGGGCGTGCATGCAGCGACAATCAAAGCGAGGGCGGCGCAAATCAACAGACGATCGGACATTTTCCTCATGTAGCGCGGCAGACCCCGTTCCGCCAGTCGTCTAGGACATTCTGTCAGACCCGAACGGTCAGCCCGTCCGCAAGAGATCGCCGCAGGGCGACGAGCGCCGGCCCAAGCCCGAGCAGAATCGCCACGCCAGTCACCGATCCAATTGTCATCAAGTCGATCTGGCCGAGTCCGGTACCGGTGAGAGCAATGCCATAATTGGCGCTGAGGATCGGCGCGAAGATCGCAAAGATGAGTTGCACCAAAAGCGCGCCCAGCGCGGCACCGATAAAGCCCAGCGCCGCCGCTTCCAGCATCATCAAGATGAGAATGTGCCTTGGCCTGGCGCCAACAGCGCGCAAAATCGACATTTCGCGTCGCCGCTCATTTAAACTTGTGAGGAGGCTGGTCAGGATCGAAACCAACCCAACCGCAACCACAAAAGCTGAAATGGCGATGAGGATGCGTTCTGCATTGCCCATCACTGTCCAAAGATCGAACAGGGTCGGCCCGGGCATGATTGCCAATAAGGGTTCGTCGCGATTTGTATTAATGGCACGCATCGTTCTGAACACGGTGTCGATCCGCTCCAATCCAACGAACACAGCTGTCACGGTTCGCGGCGTCAGATTGAAGGTTCGGATTGTGTCTTCTGTGAGCGAGTCCGCCATTGGATTGCGTGCGCCGCTCTCCCAACCGACATGGATCGCCGTGATGGCCTCCAATGACACATGAATTGTACGGTCGACCGGGGTTCCCGTCGGTCTCAGTATGCCAACCACCCGAAACGGTCGGTTGTCATGATCTGCGATTCCGCCAGCACCAATGCCGTGGGTCAGAATGAGGCGTTGGCCGATATCGTAGTTCAATGTTCTGGCGACTTGTGACCCAATCACAGCATCAAATAGATCGTCGAATTCGACGCCTTCAGAGAATTCGAGATCCTGTCCGCCGGAATATTTGTATCGGTCGAAATACGCCTTTGTCGTTCCCATCACGCGAAACCCGCGATGGCTATCGCCCAAGGAGATCGGCACCGCCCATTCGACACCGTCGCGATCCCGAATGTCCTCATAGGCCTGCCACGAAATTTCCGCCGTCGCATTGCCGAGCCTGAAAACAGAGTAGAGCAGCAGATTGATGGGGCCGGACCGAGCGCCGACAATCAGCTCAGTTTCAGATATGGTGTTTTCAAAACCCGACCGGGCCGCGTCTCGCGCTTTTTCAACGCCGAGGAAAAGCGCCACCGATAGCGCCACTGCGAGCATTGTGAGCGTGGCCGACACTTTGCGGTTCAGCAGGCTGCGCCACGCCAATCCAAAAATTGACGCGCCCATTATGCTGCCGCCTTGTTGTGATGCGCGCGGTTGAGGTCATTCAGATCGATGGCACGATCGAAATGGGATGAAAGCGCGCTATCGTGGCTAACAAACAGCAAGCTTGCGCCGCTGCGGGACGCTTCTTCCGTCAGTAGCGAAATGAACCGATCTCGGCTGTCGGCATCCAATGCCGAAGTTGGCTCGTCCGCGATAACGATTTCGGGGCCGCCAATCAACGCGCGGGCGGCGGCGACTCGCTGCTGTTGTCCGACGGAAAGCGCGGTCACGGGACGATGGATCAAGCTGGGATCATCCAGACCCAGCCGGGATAGTAAACGCTCGACTTCCGTGGCGGCGCTGCCGGTCTGAGCAACTTGTTGGGCTCTGCGCTTTGAGAAGCGACAGGGCAGCGCGACGTTTTGGGCGACGGTCAAATAGGGCACCAGATTGAACATCTGGAAGATCACCCCCAAACGGTCGGCTCGAATCTGGTCGCGCTTTGTCCCGTTGAGCTTGCTCATATCGTATCCACAAACCGAGATCTTTCCCGTTTGTGGCGTCAACACACCAGCGATCAACCCAAGCAAGGTGGACTTTCCAGATCCAGATGGTCCACGCAGAAAGAGACGCTCGCCCGGGCGAAGATCAAATTCCTCAATCTCCAGCAAGCGCGGAGACTTCGGCCACGCAAATTCAAGCTTCTCGATGTGAACGCGCGGCGCGCTGTCTGTCATGGTTTAACCGCCAAAGGAGATCTCAGAATCCTGTTGTGTCGCCGTTCCGGCCGCTTGCATATCATCACCGGCAATGACCACATCAATATTCTGCATTCTTGAATAGGTCGAAAATGCGGTCATATCTACGCTCCGCAGCTGCGCTGTCTCAGTGCAGGTCAACAAATATTTGGCCACCAAAAACCCATGATCGCCGTTACGCTCGACATCGATCATATAGTCGATTGTGTCACACCTGGCCGCGGCGGCAGGAGCGAACACCACGCTCGAATCAGCCAATTGTTCCAACAGGCGGGTCATCGCAGCGTCTTGTTCTGGTGTTTGTGGTTCGTGCTCAAACCCAACCAAATTGTACAAAGGAGAGCGAAACTCTGCGCTGACTTCGCGATCGGTCAGAAAGAGGCCGAACTCGGCCGCGCCATGAACATGTGCTTCACCGCCATGCCGATGGTCATCACCATGATCATGGTCATCGTGACCCGCGTGATCATCGCTATGTTCGTGCTCATCGTGGTCATCGCCATGATCGTCATGCGCATGATCGTCACCGTGCTCGTGGTCGTGACTGTCGTCATTCGCCGCGACCTCAATGAGAGCGGCATCTGGAGTGGGTTCAGTTTCGATGGCGGCGGTTTCGGCCACCGTCTCAACTTCCGTATCTGCCGGCGCAAGCGGTTCTGGAGTTTCTGCCAGTTCCGTACTTTGTCCGCACGCGGCCACCGAGCCTAAAAGAAACGTCGCTGCGAATAATGCTTTAGCTTGGATCATTCTTGGGATTACTCCTTTAGCGTCCACTGCGGCAGATTCAGCTCGCAATTCAGTAATGGTACACTATAACATCGCGGATCTTTGCGGGAAGATGATTCTCGCTGTAATCTGATGAAAGACGCGCATGCCTGCCGTGACACATATGCCTTTGCTGTTTGCTGTGATCGCGGCCTGTGTGACAAGCCTTGGTTTGCTCATTGTTGCGTTCAATCGGCAGTTTGATCGGTCCCACGCGCAATTGTTCGGGGTCGCCGCCGCCGGACTGCTAATCACATTCTGCTTTCTGCACTTGCTGCCAGAAGCAGTCGGCCAGACACCGACCGCAGCGACTTGGGTGATGGTCGGTTTTCTCTCAGCGCTGGGCCTGTCACATGGGTTACGCGCCTTAAGAGGGCATACATCTCAGCCTGACTCCCCGGACGAGGCTTATGCCGCGGTCGCGGCCATAGCGGCTCACTCTTTGGTGGATGGCTTGGTCTACACCGTGACGTTCAACAACAGCTTCAGTTCGGGATTGTTTACCGCCATTGGTCTGATCACGCATGAGCTGCCAGAAGGCATCATTGCGTTTTCTTTGCTGTATCAAACCGGTATGCGCACGCCTCGGGCGCTATTGATTGCGTTTGCGGCCGCGGGGCTGACCACGCCTTTGGGCGTTATTCTCTCCGGACCGGCAATTGCGGTTCTCGGAGAGGCAACACTGACGCATTTGTTTGCGGCCAGTGTCGGACTGTTATTCTTTGTCGCTACTGGACCTCTCCTGGCGCCGATCCGAACGGTCGCGCCGCGATCAGGATTGGGGGCGTTGGCGATTGGCGTCATTGCGGGTCTTGCCATTTTGGCGTCGCCAGTCGGGGCGCATGATCACAGCGTTCATGATCATGCTGTCCACGCCGACGAGTACGACCACGACCATGTCGATGACCATTCACATGACCACGGCCATGGCGGACCGTTCTATTCACGTGACTGATATCTTGAGGATGGCATTGCAATTGCAAACTCGTCCTTATGAGTTTGTTAAGCTCTCGCCCCCGGCTAAAGCGCTATATCGGCGCATTGATCGCAACGGCTGTGACGACTTGGATCGCAGCGCATAATCTCGCGCGCGGTGACGAACCGGACACCACATGTAGCCGAGATGATGTTGCGATTTGGCACTTAGCGCTTCTCGAAACAGATCCCACACCTTCGCCACTGATGATCCTTGAGAAGACCGAAACATTCTTGGCGGCATGCCCAGACCGCCCGGAAACCGATCAAGCCAGAGCAATCGCAGGAATGGCTTCTGTCGAACTCGGCAACGCCGCGGCTGCCGTCAGCTATTTCGATCAAGTCCAATACTTCACCACGGTGCGCCAACAGTTGAATTACAGCGCAGCGTTGCTTTCAGTGGGACGAGACGCAGATGCGTGGACCGAACGGGATGAATTGATCGCGAATTGGTTGGAACGCGTGGCGCAGAGCGGCGATGTGCAAACTGCTATGCGCGTGCTCGAACACGGGCGATTGGTGCATCTGCTTTTTAGCGCCGAAGCAAGACTGGATGGGCTGAGAAGCGCTTGGGTTGTTTTGCCAGATGGTCCGGGATGGCCGGCATCAATCCGGATGACGCAGCAGGCTGAGGGGCGACCTCAACGCGCGGTGTTCTCAGAAAGTGCCGCTGACGAGCCGCTTTTTGTCGAATTGTATCAGTGTCGCTCTCGTCGCTTATTGGGCCGGGTGTCGCTCGACGTTTCGGCGGCGCAAACCCATGCCAATGCCCAGGCCGCTTTGACGGCCTATCTGAATGCGCCTGACAGCGTGTCGGCAGCTGCCAGTTCGAGCGAGATACAAACCTGTTTTTGGCCCGATCATCTGCTGCCGCCACCTCGAGGTTAAACGAGGTCGGAGAAATCGACTGTCTCAAACACGTGTCCTGTGGCTTCAACAAATCGCTGTAGGTCTTCCGATTTGATCGCTGTTGTCGCTGTGTTCACCAGAGGATGGAAATTGACCAATTCAAATCCGACAAGCTTCGCGTCAGCGAGAAAGCGCACGCGGGCCGGCTGATCATTCATCAAGGCAAAAGGCGTGACCGAACCGGGCGGTACGCCGAGTGTATCGAGCAGCAATTCGCCATCCGTAAAGGATAGGCGTCGCGTGCCGATCCGTCGGTGCAGCGCATTCAGCTTTAGCGCATTGTCAGCCCAGGCTGAGATCAATACCAGCGTGCCGTCCTTGTCCTTCATGAAAAGATTCTTGCTGTGTCCGCCGGGAAGACTGGCTTTCAAGTGGCGCCCCTCAGCAACTGTGAATGTGGCTTCATGCTCGACTGTGCGGTGGGCAATCCCGAGACTGTCGAGAAACTTGAAGAGATCGTCTGGGCTTGCTGGCATGTCTGCGTTCAGGCAGGAAAAACACAAAGAGGTCAACTGCGTCGAGGAGCTCGATATGAAGCTGGAATGCTACAAGATCTACGACATCGCGCCAGAGATTGTTCCTGGGCGCAGCAATCGAGACTGGATGGATGCGTTTCCGGATCGTCAGCCCTATCGTTGTCTCCCTTTGACCATGGCAAATTCGACAGGCTGGGAAATTCTATGCCCAATCGATCTCGAAATTGAGTGGACCGGGGGGCCAGGCAAAGACGATATCAAGCTCAAGACCAGTGGCGATCCGCGTGCGATTGCCAGTTTCGCTGACAGTCATTTTCAGCGAGGCATTGTCACCTTCCATACCGGGCATTTGTTTCGCACCGATCCGGGTTGGGGGATTTGGACGATGGGACCGCCCAACATGTTCAAGGATGGTGTCGCACCGCTGACCGGATTGGTGGAGACCGATTGGCTGCCGTTTCCGTTCACAATGAATTGGCAAATGACCCGACCCGGTAAAGTCAGATTTGAGGCTGGAGAGCCATTTTGTTTCATCGTGCCGATGGAGCATGGCAAGCTCGAACAGTTCGAACCGGAGCGCAAAATCCTTCGCAGCAACAAAGAGCTACAAGAGGATTTTCACGCCTGGGCGAGTAGTCGTGGTGACTTCAATGCCAAATTGGCCGCCGGAGATTCGGATGCGCGAAAAGCGAAGTGGCAGCGCCACTATATGCGCGGTCAAACCGTATCGGGTGACACGGCAGAAGACCATCGCACCAAAAGGCGTTTGAAACCTCCGAAAGAGGTTTAGGCGTCGACCGGTGGTTTGTCGTAGGACGCCGATTGGGTGATGACGTCGTCTGGTGCCGCAATCATCGCCTGATACATGTCGTCCGGATAGGCCTGATGTGGTTTTGCCGGGTCGTAAGGCGGTTGTTTCACCTTACCGCCTTCGCCGGTATAATTTTCCGGGTTCTTGTAGACGTCGAGCTCTTCAGCCGAAATGCCGGCACGTTCGGCGACGGCTGGATCCACCCATTTGCGGGCATCGATCTCTTCGTCGGAAGTCGCGACCTCCAAGGTTAGTTGATCGGGTCCGGCAAAGTAAATCGATTGGCACATGCCATGATTGATCGGTCCTATGACGTTGATTCCGCGTGACCGGATGCGGTCTCTCAAAGCCAGCAATTCGTCTTCGCTGTCCGCTTTGAAGGCCAAGTGTTGCAGCGTTCCAGGTGCGCTGACGCCCGCACCGGTTCCGGAATGTGTGACACCAATTTCGATCGGGATCTCGCCCACCGTTGGCAATTGCACAATTGAGAAATAGCTGTCGTCAGACATGTGCATGAACGCGTGCAATCCGCCTGGCACCCCATGCATGTCGAATATAGCAGACAGTTTGCAGCCAAGCACATCCGAGAAATAGGCGATGTGCGCTTTGATATCGCCAGACATAATGGCGAGGTGGTGAACGCCTGTGACCTTGACCATGATGCATTTCTCCCATGTGTTTTGTGCAATATGACGGAAGACGGGTCACAGTCCAAGACCTGCCATAGGGAGAGATGAATGCCAGAAGTTACGCGCACGCCATATTTGGTGCTGCACAAGGAGGCCTCGGGCTTCAAAGATGTCTATGGTAGCAGCGATGGCACTGTGGTTGTCGAATGCATGCATATCGTGCCCAAAGACACGCCGTCCAAAACCGCGATCGTGTTTTCGCATCCGATTGGCGGCGGGGCGTTCTTGCCATTGGTGTCAGCTTTGGCGCATGCCGGTTGCCATGTGATTTATTGCAATCCCCGCTATCGTGGGAATGACAATGCATTGATCATGGAAAAGTGTGTCGCTGATCTCGGCGCCTGTTTGAAACACGCGCGTGAGACGCTCGGCTATGAAAAGCTACTACTGGGTGGATGGAGCGGCGGCGGTTCTCTTTCGCTGTTTTATCAGGATCAAGCCGAGACCCCAACGATCACGCAGACGCCAGCGGGCGATCCTTATGATTTGGCCGGCAGCGGCCTCGTTCAAGCAGATGGCATTATGTTGCTGGCGGCGCATGTCAGCCGTGCCGCAACGCTGACGGAATGGATGGATCCATCCGTCTTAGACGAAACCAAGCCTTTCGACCGCGACCCTGATTTGAATATCTACAATCCGCATAATCCCAATACTGCGCCATACAGCGATACCTTTGTGGCGCAGTTCCGTGCCGCTCAGATCGCGCGCAATCATCGGATCACGGATTGGGTGAAAGGCGAATTGGCGGCGCTCCGAGCGGCAGGCCAGACCCAAGCCGAACGCGCTTTCTGCGTTCATGGCACGATGGCCGATGTGCGCTGGACCGATCCCAGTCAGGACCCGTCAGACCGTCGGCCGCACACTTGCTATTTGGGCGATCCAGCCGTGGCAAATGACGGTCCTGTTGGCCTCGCGCGCTTTTGCACACTCCGATCTTGGATGAGCCAATGGAGCCTATCGGCGACCAACGCACATGGTGAGAAGAATGCCGCGCGGATTTCATGTCCTGTGGTTGTGCTGAACAACACGGCGGATTTGGCGTGTACACCTAGCCATGCGCAGCGCCTTTTCGATGCGGTTGGACATGACGACAAGGAACTGCACGACATCAAGGAAGCAGATCATTACTATATTGAACGGCCCGATTTGTTGCCCGCCGCTGTGCGCGTTTGCACGGATTGGATGACGCGGAAAGGTTTCCTCTAGGACGTCCGCGCCGCTTTTTCGTCGAGGCCGGATATGCCCTGACGCGCCTCTAGCGCGGCGGCAATGGCATCCAGCGAGAGGCCCCGTGCTCTAAGCGCCACGAACATATGGTACAGCAGATCGGCCGCTTCGGCGGCGACTTCTGCCTCGCCTTCGGCCGCGACCGCAAGCGCCAGTTCGACAGCTTCCTCTGCCAGTTTCTTGCCGGATCTTAGCGGGCCATCAGCCAGCAGTTTCGCGGTATAGGAACTCTCCGGATCCGCTCCGACACGGGCGTCTATGGTGGCGGCCAAAGCCGACAGCGCTTTTGACAGTTCGCTGGCGGACCCTAAGGGTTGATCGGTCATGTTGTGACCTCCTGGAATGGTCGGACGGACGCCCCGGCAGCGTTCATTGCGGCGCGTGCTTCTGCCAGGCTGACTTCGCCAAAGTGAAAAATCGAAGCGGCCAGCACAGCGGTGGCGCCCCCATCTAGAATCGCGGGCGGCAAATCATCAGCTTTTCCGGCGCCGCCCGAGGCGATCACCGGAATGTTCACCACCGAAGTGATCGCTTTTAGCAAGGCGATATCGTAGCCTGTTTTGGTGCCATCGCGATCCATACTGGTGAGTAAGATTTCACCGGCGCCGCGCCGTTCAGCTTCTTGAGCGAACGCAATCGCGCTGATCCCGGTGCTGCGTCGTCCGCCATGCGTGAAGATTTCCCAGCCCGTTTCAGCCTGTCTCGCATCGATGGCGACGACAACACATTGCCGTCCGGCCCGTGCTGCACAGTCCGCTATGGTTTGTGGATCGGCCACGGCAGCGGAATTGATCGCAACTTTATCTGCTCCCGCTCTCAGCAATTGCACTAAATCTTCGGGGCTTCGCACTCCGCCACCGACCGTTAGAGGCATAAAACAGTGTTCCGCCGTTGCGCTGACTACGTCCAGAAGCGTGCCGCGATTTTCATGGCTCGCGGTGATGTCGAGAAAGCACAATTCGTCGGCGCCCTGGGCGTCATAGGCCTTGGCCAGCGCGACGGGATCTCCGGCGTCGCGGAGATCAACAAAGTTGACGCCTTTGACGGTGCGGCCATCCTTAACGTCGAGACAGGGAATGATGCGTGACTTGAGCATGGCCTTGCCATAAGCCGTGCTTGCGCAGCTGCAAAGCCCTTCAGACTTGCCCCAACCTGTTTAAGCCTGCTATGCGGCGCAGTCTGTGGGCAAGCTGGGGGCCACACACCACAAGTCTAATCGACGCTTTTTTGAGATACAGAAAGACGCCATGAATTTCGATTTTTTGAAAGCCGCGATGATCGCGACCGCTCTATCTGCATCAGCTCAAGCTGTTGCGGATGCCGACTCAGTTCGGGGCGAGGAAACCGCCACGCTAGGCTATATTGAAGATGCATTTATCGGCCGGCTGGGCCTTGAAATGAAAGCCAAGCTCGACACCGGCGCTGACACCAGTTCGCTACATGCCCGCGATATGCGGGTCTACAAAAAAACCGGGAAGGACAATTGGGTTGAATTTCGAGTGATCGGCAAAAATGGTCGGTCTATTCGCTATGATCAAAATGTAATTTCGTTTGTGCGAATCAAGTTGAAGACGGGTGGCACACAGCGCCGACCTGTTATCCACTTGCCGCTCTGTGTTGGCGGCGTGTCTGGCCTTGCTGAATTTACACTGACCGATCGCGGCAATTTCGATTATGAAGCCCTCATCGGACGCGAATTTCTCGCCTCCAGAATTGTAGTCGATTCTGGCAAAACCTTTGCTGCGGCCGAAAGCTGCGAACCGGACGAAATTGAGTAGCCAGCTGCATACGAGACTCCTCGCACTGGCCCTGGTACTGGCCGGTGTGTTGATCTTTGTGCACAAAACAGTGCGCTACAATTATCCAATTTTCCCAGATGATGTTCGCACCGTTTGGAATCTCGAAGTTCTGGTCGAGTTTGCGGCGGACAACCAACCTGTCCGCGTCGAGGCATTTTTGCCAGCCCGAGGGGCCGGCCGGGACGTTGTCGATGAGCAGTTTTACAGCGGACCATTCGGTCTGCGCCTGGTTCAGGGTGGAGACGACAGCAACCGACGCGCGATCTGGACATATCGGTTTCCCGAAGGTTTGAAAGTCTTGCGGTACCGTACGACGGTCATAGAAGAAAGCGGCAACACGCCTTTGCCTGAATATATGCAAAGAGAAATTGAACGGGTGCCACCACCGTTTGAAGGCACCTTGCAGCAACAGGCTTTTCTCGTTTGGATCTCCAATTTACGACGACAATCTGCGGATACTGAGTCTCTTGTGGAGCTGATGCTCCAGGAGATTTTCTCTGCGAATTTGTCGGATGAAGTCGCGGCCCTGATCCCGCCATTGCCCGCGTCTTTAGGTCGATTGGAGCTTGCCCGGACACTGTTGCAAAGCCAAGGCATTCCAGCCCGGATCGCAAATGGGGTCGTTTTGGAAGGGCCACGGCGCCGAGCAGAGACCGTAAGTTGGCTGGAATATCATGTTGCTGGCGTTGATCGGCGATACTTCATTGGTGGCAGTCCGTCCGCATTTTTTCCAATTTGGTACGGCCTCGACGAATTGGTACAAGCCGAGGGTGTGACTGAGCTGAGCACACAGGTCAGTTTGCAGCCTTCGCGATTGGCTGGAAACACCGTTGTGAATAGCCGAGCTGCCCGGGATGATTGGATCATAAACCTATTCAGCTTTGAGAATTTGCCGCTCACCACTCAGCTTGTGTATCAGGTGCTGCTGACGATCCCCGTCGGCATTATGATTTTGGTCTTCTTGCGCCAATTTGTCGGTGTCCAAACGCTCGGTACGTTCATGCCGGTTTTGATCGGCATCGCGTTTCGAGAAACGGCGCTTCTCTCCGGGCTGCTTCTGTTCAGTCTATTGATTGCCCTTGGTCTGGCGCTGCGCTTCTATCTCGAACGCCTTAAGCTGCTGCTTGTTCCGCGTTTGGCCGTGGTCTTGGTTTTCATCGTGCTCTGTATGGCCTTTATTACCAATTTAACGGCGGAAAGCGGTGTGAGGCTTGGCCTGTCCATTTCGCTCTTCCCGATGGTGATCATCACCATGACGATTGAGCGGATGTCGATTGTCTGGGAAGAATATGATGGCATGGAAGCCATCAAGCAGGGTTTGGGCAGCCTCGCCGTCGCTAGCATCACTTATCTTGCAATGGTGAACCCTCAAGTTGAGTACATGATGTTCAATTTCCCAGAGCTTCTTTTGATCATTATGGGGCTGTGCCTTCTGATGGGCCGCTATATGGGCATGCGATTGTCAGAATTTCGCCGGTTTCGGGAGTTAGCTGGTCCAAGATGAACGTTTTGGACTTTTTTGCCGGCCTTCAGCGCAAAGGCGTTATGGGCTTAAACGAGCGAAACTTGCGGCTGGTGGCCGAACTGAATCCTCGCCGACTCATGCGCCTGGTCAATGACAAGTCGATCACCAAACGCTTGGCGCTGTCGTCCGGAATCCCCACCCCGGAACTTCTCGGCTCGATCACCACCTCCTTTGAGACACGCGGTCTCAAAGAGATGCTGAATGCACCAAATGGTGTTGCCATCAAACCGGCTTGTGGGTCGCAGGGGAATGGCATTTTGGTCATCGCCGAGCCCATGAAAGATGGTTATCGGCTGGCCAATGGTCGGCGCATTTTGTTCGAAGATTTAAGATTCCACGTCATGAACATCCTTTCGGGTATGTATTCCATGGGCGGGCTTCCGGACACGGCGCTGATCGAAGAACGGGTTCGCTTTGCTGGCGTGTTTGACGATGTCAGTTTTAAAGGCGTTCCTGATATTCGGATCATCGTTCTGAAAGGCGTTCCGATTCTGGCAATGCTTCGCTTGCCGACAGCTGATTCTGACGGCAAAGCCAATTTGCACAAAGGCGGTGTTGGTGTCGGTCTCGATCTGGTGACCGGGATGAGCAAGCTGGGCATGCAATATGGCCGAACAATTGATCTTCATCCAGACACCGCAAACTCACTCGCCGGTCTGCAAACACCGCACTGGGAAGAGATGCTGATGATGGCGGCGCAGGCCTATGATGTGACGCGGCTTGGCTATCTTGGCGCTGATATCGTGATTGATGTCGACAAGGGCCCGCTCTTGCTAGAACTGAACGCGCGCCCCGGGATCGCGATTCAGGTCGCCAATCGATTTGGACTGCGTAAGCATGTTGAGCCGGTGCTTGAGCGGGACACTTCAAATATGACGCTGGAAGAGCGTATCTCGTTTGGACAAGAGGTGTTTCGGGATGTGCATCCTGAGCCACCAATCTCAGTTGATGCTGCATAAAGAAACCGTCCGGTTTTGGCCGGACGGTCTCGAATGTTTGAGTGCGGAAATCGTTTAGAGTGCGTCTGTCAATTCAGGCACAGCATTGAACAGGTCGGCGACCAGGCCGTAATCCGCCACTTGGAAAATCGGTGCTTCTTCATCCTTATTGATGGCAACGATGATCTTAGAGTCTTTCATACCGGCCAAGTGTTGAATGGCCCCCGAAATCCCAACCGCGATGTACAGTTCGGGCGCGACGATCTTGCCGGTTTGACCAACTTGATAATCGTTCGGAGCGTAGCCAGCATCGACCGCAGCGCGTGATGCGCCGACCGCCGCACCGAGCTTGTCGGCCAACGGCACGATCAGGCGCTCGAATTCCTCTTCGGAACCAAGCGCACGACCACCAGAGACAACCGTTTTCGCCCCAGCCAACTCTGGACGGTCCGATTCGACGATGTCTTCGGAAACAAACTCAGATTTGAATGGCCCGGCTGGCGCATCAACAGTTTCAACAGCGGCAGAACCACCGTCGCCAGCGGCTTCAAAGGCCGTACCGCGCACAGTCACAACCTTTTTGGGGTCTGACGACGTCACGGTCATGATCGCATTGCCCGCATAAATCGGACGGACGAATGTGTCTTGTCCTTCAATGCCGATGACATCAGACAGTTGCATCACGTCGAGCTTCGCTGCGATCCGCGGTGTCACATTCTTGCCCATCGTCGTGGCTGGAGCAAAGAGCGCATCGTAGCCAGACATCAAAGGGACGATCAGCGCTTCCATGACTTCCGCCATTTGCTGCTTGAACTCCGCACCGTCGGCATGGAGCACTTTGCGGACGCCCTCTATTTTTGCGGCGGCAGCAGCAACATCCCCAGCACCTTCACCGGCAACCAGAATATCAATATCGCCACCAAACGCCTTTGCGGCGGTGACGGTCTTTGCCGTCACGTCGTTTAAAGACGCATTGTCATGTTCAGCAATAATCAGGATCGCCATTAGATTGCTCCTGCAGATTTGAGTTTTGTCACCAATTCAGCGACATCTTCGACTTTTTCCCCAGCTTCGCGCTCTGGCGGCTCGGTCACTTTGACGACATTCAAGCGAGGCGAAACGTCGACGCCATACTCGCTTGGTTCTTTCATATCGATGGGCTTCTTCTTGGCCTTCATGATATTTGGCAAAGAAGCATAGCGTGGTTCGTTCAACCGCAAATCAGTCGTTACGACGGCTGGACCTTCGAGCGCTATGGTTTGCAGACCGCCATCAACTTCGCGCGTGACGTGGATTTTCCCGCCGTCCGCTTTGACTTCAGAGGCAAAGGTTCCTTGCGGCCAATCCAGCATAGCTGCTAGCATTTGACCGGTCTGATTGCTGTCATCATCGATGGCTTGCTTGCCGACGATCACCAAGTCTGGCGTTTCCGCTTCCACGACTTTCGCGAGGAGTTTTGCCACGCCGAGCGGCTCAACAGAATCGTCCGTCTTGATCAGAATTCCGCGATCTGCGCCCATTGCGAGCGCCGTCCGGATTGTCTCTTGTGCCTGTTGCGGTCCAACCGACACGGCAATGACTTCTGTAGCTGTTCCGGCTTCTTTCAGGCGCACAGCTTCTTCGACTGAAATCTCGTCAAATGGATTCATCGACATTTTGACGTTGGCAAGATCAACGCCGGACTGATCCGATTTGACCCGAACCTTAACATTGTAGTCGATAACCCGTTTTACGGGCACGAGGACCTTCATTGGCGATTCCCCATCGTTTATAATGAATGATTGCGGCACCTAACGGGATGAGGGTGGAAACGCAAGGGTTCCGCTAACGTAAAGGTCAATTTAGCGCGGTTGAGCGGCACTTTCAGGAAGATTTTGACCCGTCGCCATCCTCAGACTCGGCGCGAAGCCGGGCCAGCATTTCGGAGACATCTTCTTCTTCCGAATCTGTTGGTTCGGCGCTCGCATCATCTGGAGCGGGCTCACCCGTATCTGGCTTTTCTGTCTTCGGTGCCGGTTTGGCGCGTGTTTTGGCCTTCGCTGTCGCAGCAGGTTTTCGTTTACTCGGCGACCGCTTTTTCGGTGTTGGCGTCGGTTTGTCGTCTGTCTCAGTGTTTGAATCTGGTGTGGGGTCTGCTTCAACAACAGGTTCGGAGACGGTTTCGGCAACACTGGTGGCAGAAGCCGCCGCGGCAACAGAAGCAGTCGCGGCATCGGGTTTCGCTTCGTCGGATGTGTCCACTGCCTGCGCGGAAGTATCGGCTGGTTCTGCCTTGGCTGGCGTGGCGGGTTCATCCTCAAATTTGGCCAGGACGGTTTCCGCAGCAATCAATGTTTCGCCAGGCCACGCACGGATCTTCGCAGATGCTGGCAGATATAGGTCGCACCAACCACCAAGCCTCTGCAGCCCAATCTGGCGACCCACTCTGACGCCATCACCAGGTTCGGAGCTCATTTCCAATCGCGGCCCA
>JBCAWZ010000039.1:0-8856 GCA_038534315.1 Pseudomonadota bacterium
TAGGCAACGAAAAGTCGAAAGCGTCGACACGTTCCTAATTCTGGCGTGTTTTACAGCGTTTTTTGCAAGCCAACTCAGCAGTAATCTAGTGACTGCATTTGGTTTTTGGCCGCTGTCCGCAGCGGTTATTTCTAGAGGGCTCTTGGTGCAAAAGACGCGTAAACTCAGCAAACTTGCGATACGTAAATCGCCCCGAAAACGCAATCTTGGTCCTGTACCCGAAATGCTTTCAGTGCGATCCGATAGATTCGTACGACGTTGATTTAGATAATGCGTCTGCATATTGTCCAACCTGCGGTACCCGCTTATCGGATCGATCTTTTTGAGAGGTTGTTCCGCACGCTTCAGTGCAGGGTGATTGTTCACGCTTCGACTCAGTCTGAGTTGGGCATATTGGAAACTGATATCTCCGGGCGTTGCTGGCTAAATCGTATTGGTCCGATGAAAAAGCTTGGCCCCGTTGAATGGCAAGTTGGCGCTTTGTCCATACCGGTTTCCTCAGACGACATAGTTGTAGTATGCGGCGCGCCTCGAACGCTTTCCACGCTCGCGCTGATGGTTAAAACACGTGCCAAAGGCGCAAAACTGGTCTGGTGGGGGCATTACTGGTCTTCAACTAGTAAAGAGTGGCGCGCGCGGATTCGCCTGTGGATGCTCCGCTTTACAGACGCAGTCATTTTCTACACTGATGCCGAAGTTGAGAGATATAAAAAATACAGAAAAGTAGGCAAAAACCGACCGGTACACGCACTAAATAACGGCCTAAATGTTTCTGAGATAAGCGAATTTCGAGCACCATACATGCCTGGCCTGAGGCCAAGGGACTTATTTTTTCTTGGTCGTATTTCGGAAAAGTCCGGACTTCGTTTGGCCCTCGAAGCTTTATCTTTACCGGAATGCCAGCACATCACTTTAGATATTGTTGGGGACGGGCCACTCAAAAAAGAACTACAACAGTATTCGCTATCGATTGGGGTTAATCGCCGCGTAAACTGGCACGAGGCAACCGTGGCTGAAGGCCTGATTGCCGAAATCGCGAACGCCTGTAAGGCTTTTGTCTACCCCGGGAGTGTCGGGTTGTCATTGATCCATACCTTGACTTATGGATTACCAGCAATTGTCCATTCGGAGATGAGCGCACAAATGCCCGAATTTGCAGCGCTGCAACCTGGTAAGAACGGAATTACATTCTCTCGTGGCGACGCGACGTCTTTGGCCAATGCGATAAATAGCCTGGTGAGCGACGATACCTATCTGACTGAACTTTCTCGCGGCGCAATTCTGACGACTGAACATACATATAATACCGAAGATATGGCAAAGCGGTTTTCCAAAACCATAGCCGAGATTTTTGAGATGCAATGAAAACATCGTTGTTTGGATTATGGTCTGCCACATATAATCAAACAACGGGTCAAGCGATTGTTACAAGAAGAGTGGCGAGCGAAATCATGCCCGCCTGCGGGAGTCATTCCGAATACGTCTTTGAACCGAGCGGCAAAGTAAGCTCAGTCATCTCATGGCTAGCTGCGTGCTTTCGTCTATGGAAAAACGCTTTAACGCTCAGAAACGGCACACTTTATGTTGTTTGCTCGCGGTCGAATTTTGGATTTCTGCGAGACCTTCCAGCACTAATCCTCGCAAACTTCAATTTCCGGGTTGTGGTTCACTCGCACGGGTCAGATATCCTGGACTTGTTGACGAAACGCAGGATTTCTCCGCTCGCTCGGGCCGTCTATCAAGCTTGCGAGCTAGTCGTTCCCTCGGATCATCTTCGCTCTCCTCTTGAGGACCACACAAAGCATGTCGAGGTATGTGAAAACTTTTTTCAGGTCACTGGTTTGAGTCAAGAGTGGCCTCAATCGCAGCGCTTCAGAGTCCTCTGGAACTCGAACATTATGAGCAGCAAAGGGTTTTTCGATGTCGCAGAAGCGATCGCGCGTTTGGTCGACAAAAATTGCGAAATCGTGCTCACAGTTCTTGGGGCAGCAAAAGGCGACTTGGAAATGTCGCTCAAGGACGTGCTGAAAAAACTGAGCACGTATCAACGCTTTGAGTGGGTCGACTTTGTCGGCCGTGTCGAGCATCATACGCTTAGCGAGTATATTTCCCAGTCAGATTTGATCGCACTTCCATCGCGATACCCCATTGAATCGCAAGGCATCGCAGTGATCGAAGGCATGTGTTCTGGCCGCGCCTTAATCGTATCTGATATTCCCGCACTACAGACGACTATAAGGGGCTATCCTTCAGAAACTGTCCCCACAAACGATATTGACGCACTCGAAGCTGCCATATCCAGATTAGTGGAAGAAAAACGAAATGATCCCAAAGGGTTTTTCGAGCGGAGGCAGGAACCAGCGCAATTTGCGCGCGAACGGTTTTCTATCGAAAGGTTCGATTCAAAAATGATCGAGATATTGCGCGCAAAGGACTCGCAATAAGAGGTCGGGTACATTGTGTTAATGGCGCTTTTCGTGTCGCACTTGTCATTGTCAAACGCTAATTCTGTATTGCGCGTGAAAGGTTTCAACATTGCCGTCAACGGCCGGCAATCTCAAATCACTTCCCGTGGGTCCATTCATTGGTTGCGGCTCTCCGCGTCCCAACTCAAACGGGGCTCGCAGTTGCGTAAATGGATTCGAAATCGCGTTGCTGCAAATCAATAGAACCATCAAAATCACGTAACCTGACGTGTTTGAAACCAGCTGTTTTCAAAGTATTTATCAAATTTTCTTCGTCAAACATATATTTGTGGTGACCGCCCATATAAGCAATGTAATTGACTTGATCTAACCTGGACCCCGTATCGACCCTGGCGGGCTTCCACCACAGTTCTCGATCAAGAAAATCGCGGCCGGAAATGTAGCCATCGACATAAAAACGAAAATTCGGCACACATACTGAAAACTCCCCGTCCGGCTTTAAAACACGCTTACATTCAGCCAAAAAAGGAATAAGGGAATCGAAGGGAATATGTTCTAAAACATGAGAGGTGTAGATCTTGTCGACGCAATCGTCTGGGAGCGGAATACCTTTTCTGAGATCCCAGTAAATGTCGGCACCGCCCATGTCGACTGTTGTCCACTGACCCGACCCACGATTTGGACCCGCCCCGAGATCCAAATGGATAACCTCTTGCCGAAGCAATGCTCGCCACTGGAAAGGGGCAAGTCTCCTCAAACAAGTATCTCTGAAACTTCTCGCCCACCTTTTGCCGAATTCAATCAATTTGCTCGGATCCCTAATTGGTTGAAAATGCGCATTCTCGCGTTCAGTAAGTTCTTGTTGCAGGGACATGTATTGCTTCGCATTCACAATCACTGCAAGTGCCGAGTTGATTTGACTAAGCTGTCTCGCTGTACCCTGGCCTGCTCGTACCGCATCCCGTTGTCAAATCTATCGTCGTCCTAATCGAATGCACTGGGAATATTCATGGTAAACAGCGATAAAACGGCCTTGATCACAGGGGCCACGGGCCAAGATGGCGCCTATTTGATTGAGCTCCTGTTGGAGAAAGGGTACCGGGTTCACGGCGTCAAGCGCCGCTCATCGTCCTTTAACACCGGCCGGATCGAGCAATTCTACCAGGATCCGCACGAATCCGATCCGCGCCTGATCTTGCACTATGGCGATATGACAGATTCGACCAATCTGATCCGTATTGTCCAGGAAACTCAGCCGGACGAGATCTACAATTTGGCCGCGCAAAGCCATGTTCAGGTCAGTTTTGAGACCCCTGAATACACCGCGCAGGCAGATGCGGTCGGCGCACTCCGCCTGCTCGAGGCAATCCGAATTCTCGGCATGGAGAAGAAGACGCGCTTCTACCAAGCCTCGACATCAGAACTTTATGGCTTGGTCCAGGAAACGCCTCAGAGTGAAACCACGCCCTTTTACCCCCGCTCGCCCTACGCGGCCGCCAAGCTTTACGCCTATTGGATCACCGTGAACTATCGCGAAGCCTACGGTATGCACGCCTCCAACGGCATCCTATTCAACCACGAGAGCCCCTTGCGCGGCGAGACCTTCGTGACCCGCAAGATCACGCGCGCCGCGGCGGCGATCGCGCTTGGGCGTCAGCAGACGCTCTATCTTGGCAATCTCGACGCCAAGCGCGACTGGGGCCATGCGCGCGAATATGTGCGCGGCATGTGGATGATCCTGCAGCAGGACCGGTCCGACGACTATGTGCTGGCAACAGGCGAGACCACAGCGGTTCGTAAGTTTGTTGAATGGGCATTTGAAGATGTCGGCTTCGAGCTCGAATGGAAAGGCCAAGGCGTGGACGAGAAGGGATATGACAAAGCAACGGGCCGCTGCCTGGTTGAAGTCGATCCGCGCTATTTCCGCCCGACGGAAGTCGATCTCCTGCTTGGCGATCCGACCAAAGCCAAAGAAAAGCTTGGCTGGGAACACGAAACTCCGGTCCGGGAGCTTGCCCGCGAAATGGTGCAAGCGGACCTCAAACTCATGCGCGATGATCCAATGGCCGCGAGCGATTAGGCATGTATGATCTTTCAGGCAAACGCGTTCTTGTGCTCGGCCATCGCGGCATGGTCGGCAGCGCCATCGTTCGCAGGCTTGAGACCGAGCCCTGCGAGACGCTGATCGCCGGGCGCGACCAAGCTGACCTCACACGGCAGGATCAAACCGAAGCGATGATCGCGGACCTAAAGCCCGATGCGATTGTCCTCGCCGCCGCCAAAGTCGGCGGTATCCACGCCAATAACAGCTATCCTGCCGACTTCCTGTACGACAATCTGATGATGGAAGCGAATGTGGTCGAGGCGGCCCATAGGGCCGATGTCAACCGCATGTTGATCCTCGGTTCGAGCTGCATCTATCCGAAGTTCGCTGACCAGCCGATCACGGAAGACGCTCTGCTAACAGGCCCGCTGGAACCGACCAATGAGTGGTATGCGATCGCCAAGATTGCCGGCATCAAGCTCGCACAGGCCTATCGCAAGCAGCATGGGCGTGACTATATCTCAGCGATGCCGACCAATCTCTACGGCCCCGGCGACAATTTTGATCTAGAGACCAGCCATGTCCTGCCAGCGCTGATCCGCAAAGCGCACGAAGCAAAGGAACGTGGCGCCGCATCCATCACGATCTGGGGCACGGGCGAACCCATGCGGGAATTTATGCATTGTGATGACTGCGCGGATGCGCTGGTCTTTCTGCTCAAGACTTATTCCGGCTATGAGCATGTCAATGTCGGTACCGGAGTGGACCTTTCGATAAAAGAGCTAACTGAATTGATCTGCGAAGTTGTGGGATACAAAGGCTCGATTGAGCACGATCTTTCTAAGCCCGATGGCACACCAAGGAAGCTGATGTCGTCACTCAGGCTGCAAGAGATGGGATGGACGCCGAAGATTGGTCTGGATGAAGGAATTGAACAGACCTACACTTCCTTTTTAGTCTCGACATCCACCGCAAATTAATCGTACGGTTTGTAAACTACGCGTCGAGCCCGGACACTTCGTATGTCCGCGTCAATTGTGATTTGACGGCGCGATGCAAAAGAGAAGCTATGAAGTTATTTGCGCCGCTTTTTCTTCTTTCACTTTTTTTGATTGTCACCGCCTGCAATTCAACCGCCAATGTGACGATCTCCGAGGGCGCTGCGCTGCCGTTACCTGACACCACTCGGGTGCAACCTTCGCGTGACGCAAGAATCGCACGAGGAGATTCTATTGATGTAAGAGTGTTGGGCGTGGAGGAGTTGAGTGGACAATTTGATGTTGACCAAAACGGTCTCGTAAAGATCCCTCTGATCGGTGCTGTTCAAGCGGCAGATCTTACTGCAATTGAATTTGCGACCTTGCTCGAAACGGAGTTTCAAGCTGCCTACTTGCAGGCCCCAGACGTCGCTGTTCTGATTGAAACAAGACCAACCACAATAACAATCGAAGGTGCCGTTGGTAGTCCCGGACGCCACGTTATAGCTGGGACAACAACCTTGCTCCAGGCGATTGCGATCGGCGGCGGAACTCAAGAAGATGCTGACACACGACGGGTAATCATTTTCCGTGAAATTGGAGGGGAGCGCTTGGCTGCTGGCTTTGATTTGAACCAAATCCGGCTCGGCTCGTCTGAGGATCCTAAGATCTACGGTAATGACGTCGTTGTTGTCGCAGACTCTGCTACACGCAGGACATATGGGAGCTTTTTGGACTCGATTCCACTGCTCGGCTTGTACCTTCGTGCGGATGCGGGCGGGCGATAATAAGCTAATTTCGATGCAGCGGGGAAATTAGAGTTAGGTTCAATTGCGACCACACTTCAAGTTCAAAGATTGCAACCCGCCCCTGCTGCATGCTGCCAAACCAACATATCAGTGGTGCATCAGCTCTCGAAATCGATGCTTACTCATTATACTTTGTGACAATTTTCGCGATCTTCTAGACGCTACCTTATAATTGTATCGAGCGTGCCAACATTGATGGCGTGGCGTCGGCGTTGACCTCGTCCAGTGTGTTCTTCCCCCTCAAAACTGGGCCATCTCCTACTTAGTGGTTTTGGCGGTTCAGGAGGGTGTGGAGATGCCTTTCGAAATCTACGACCCCGCTAAAAGAGAAAACTATCGGCGTCTGGGTCAATGAAATTTGTCGCAACGCTATCCTCTTGGAACAGCAGTCCTCCATCCAACCCTATGCCGACTTGATGTCTCGGTGCGGGTTCGGCTTCTTGCTGTGCCGCCTCAAGCATCTCCAATTCAATTCTGTGCGTCACAAGAGAGGTCGCATCGACGGCAATTGATGAAAAATCAAATGCGTCGGCGGGCGTCGAAACGAGCGGATTGGAACGGACGTCTAGCAGTGTTCCCAGATCTTCTCGCTCCGAGCGTTCGATCGTGGCGCCAAACTCAAATTCCAACGTCTCGGTTCCAAGCGATTGTGCATAGGCGATAGTACCCGGTTGATCGACTGTATCAGGTTCCAAAGACCACAAGCCCGGCACTTTTGTGAACCCAAACGTCGAGCTCATATCGGTGTACAGGTCAAAGCCATCACCATTCGCCGTTTTGGCTTCAAGCGATTCAGTTTCGATCGAAATGGACGTAGGCAATGGCTTAGCAGTCGTCTCCGCGGTCGTTTCCACGGATGTTGATGTGATTTCAGGTGATGCGAGCACGGAACTTGTACTTGGCACAAGGTATTTATCATTCAGATACTGCACAACATCATTGTGCTGGGCATCACTCAAATAGTCGTCATATATGAGTAGCGCAGCCACATCCATCTCTTCGCCATCGCCTAAGCCTGCAATTTCCTCGCCAATGACGAACCGACTCAAAACAGTGTTGAAATCGTCTCGTGTCTCTTCGGCGATCAGCGTGTCGTTCAGATAGTGTCTGACGGTGACACCGTCATAACGGACGGAATGGATGATCCACTCGCCATCAGCATTGACGCCTTCAACACCGGACACAAGGTCATTGCCACCGCCCCAGCCCTGTACCGTGAGGTCACCTTTTCGACCATTAACCACCAAGCCGAACGCCTCGTTGCTCGCGCCCGTCCCGAATGCGGCTCCGGCCGACTTGGAAGACGTCTTATAATCAACGACAAAGTACATGGATCGAGACTGGTCCCCGGTTGGCAAATCTGTACCCGTATCCTGCGTCAGATCGCGGTCGAGCCAATCTCCAACACCATCCAGCGATATGGCAGATTGACCACTCGGGGTCGCATTGACGATAAATTGTGGATCACCACTGGCCTCCAAATCATAAGCGTTCGTAGACCCTGACGTGTCGCTCCAGCCCGTGACCGCACCGCCGGTCTGGTTGATCCCCTCTACTTCAAACTCGGCGATCAACCCGGCAGTGACTGGGTTCATGCTAGGACCAATCGGGTCGTCCGTCACGCCATTGACGGTGACGTCCACCGTGCCAATGGCCGTGTCGCCATCATCGTCCACGATCGTATAGGTGAAGCTGTCGGGTGCACTCTCGGTGTCGTTCAGGCTCTCAAACTGGCCATTCGGATCATAGGTGATCGTGCCGTCGCCGTTCAGCGTCGCCGTCGCACCACTGCCCGCCAGCGTCACAGTATCGCCCGCAACAACCGCCTGCCCATCGATCGCCGTGACACCCACAACAACCCCGTCAGGATCGCTGTCACCATCCAGGACCGCAATGCCAACACTGTTGTCCTCATCCGTCACCGCAACCTCGTTGTCCGCAATCGGAGGAAGGTTGGTCTGGACATCCGTCACGCCATTGACGGTGACGTCCACCGTGCCAATGGCCGTGTCGCCATCATCGTCCACGATCGTATAGGTGAAGCTGTCGGGTGCACTCTCGGTGTCGTTCAGGCTCTCAAACTGGCCATTCGGATCATAGGTGATCGTGCCGTCGCCGTTCAGCGTCGCCGTCGCACCACTGCCCGCCAGCGTCACAGTATCGCCCGCAACAACCGCCTGCCCATCGATCGCCGTGACACCCACAACAACCCCGTCAGGATCGCTGTCACCATCCAGGACCGCAATGCCAACACTGTTGTCCTCATCCGTCACCGCAACCTCGTTGTCCGCAATCGGAGGAAGGTTGGTCGGACCACCATTGGCAAGGTATTTATCATTCAGATACTGCACAACATCATTGTGCTCGGAGTCGCTGAGGTAATCGTCATACAAGAGTAGCGCGGCAACATCCATGGGCTCGCCGTCCCCGCTGCCACCGACTTCCTCGCCAATGACAAACCGACTCAGAACCGTGTTGAAATCATTTGGCGTCTCTTCGGCGATCAGCGTGTCGTTCAGATAATGTCTGACGGTGACACCGTCATAACGGACGGAATGGATGATCCACTCGCCATCAGCATTGACGCCTTCGACACCGGA
>JBCAWZ010000039.1:8956-27420 GCA_038534315.1 Pseudomonadota bacterium
ACAAAGTACATGGATCGAGACTGGTCCCCGGTTGGCAAATCTGTACCCGTATCCTGCGTCAGATCGCGGTCGAGCCAGTCTCCAACACCATCCAGCGATATGGCAGATTGACCACTCGGGGTCGCATTGGATACGAGCACCGGATTTCCGCTTGCCGTCAGATCGAGATTGGTACCCGCTCCGCTTAACCATCCTGTCACCACCCCGTTTTCAACGATCACATTGATGTCGGATTCGAAGTATCCAACGAGCCTGGTGTCCCCCGTGGGGCTGAACGAAGAGGGCGGCGTAACGTCAATATTGACAGTTGCCTGATCCGCGAATTCGCCGTCCGAAGCGACGTAGGTGAAGGTTTCTGTACCGCTAAACCCTTGATCCGAAACATAAATGAATGTTCCATCCGGATCGATGGTTAGCGAGCCGTTATCGAGAGAAATCACCGTTCCCATCGAGACAGGCTGCCCATTTACGTTAGCGACTAATAGTGGGCCGTCGTCAACGTCGTTGCCCAAAACACCGTTTCCGACAGATAATACCTTTAATGCCGTTCCCGTTGTCGCAGTGTAAATGTCGTCTTGCGCAGTCGGCGGTGTATTCGCCGGGGGAGCAGTCACATCTATGTCGACAGTCGCCTGATCCCCGAACTCGCCGTCCGAAGCTATGTAGGTGAAGGTTTCCGTCCCGATAAAGCCTTGCACGGACTGGTAAGAGAATGAACCGTCTGGATTGATTGTCAGCGTACCATTGGCAAGCGCGACGATAGTACCTGCAGAAACAGGTTGCGCATTCACTTCAGCAACAATCAGTCCGCCATCGTCGATATCGTTGCTCAACAGCCCGATTCCCGCGGCGACGGTCAGAGCCACGCCGGCAGTAGCAGCGTACAAATCGTCTTGCGCCGTCGGTGGCGTGTTCGCCGGCGGACTGACCGAGTCGTCTAAAAAGGTAGACTGGATGTACTGCTCGACCGCGTTGAACTCGTCAGCGCTAAGAGCGCGGTCGTAGATGAACGCCGCCGCGACACTTAGTGGAACAGTGCCGCCGTTGAAATTCCCGCCGATGATCAATTGCTCGAGAATGGTATTGTAGGCCTTATTGCCGGAGTCGATCTCCTCACCGTTTGCAAAATGGCGGTAGGTTGTTCCGTCAAACGTGACGGCATGAGACACGAAGCCTCTTTGTTCGCCAGTCGCAGGATCGATGACACCATCGATGTCGGTGCGCCTATCGTTCGAGCCGCCCCACCCTTGAATCGTGAAATCGTCCTGTCTTCCATCCAGCGTCAGCCCAAACGCTTGGTTGTCGGCGTCGTTGCCATAGGACAGTCCAGCGTATACCCCATCCGTGACATCTTCATAGTCCACGACGAAGAACATCGTCCGAGGTTCGTTCCCTTGCGAGAATCCGTCCAACGTGGAGCCCTCACCGTTCATGCGCGACAGGTAGTCGCCATCACCGTCCAGAACGATTGCAGGCAGCCCGCTTGGCGTTGCATCTTGTACGTATTGCGGATCTCCGAAAGCGGTCAAATTGTTGCCCCGACCCGACTCATCGAGCCATTCCGTAACGGTATCGCCATTGAGCCCAACTTTGATGTAGGATTCGACCTGGAACACGAGACCGTTCGTGACCGGAAGCTGGCTGACGTCCCCGATCAGGATCGGAACGGTATCCGACCGGACGGGCACAGCCTCTCCGTCGGAGATTGTCATGAAGGCATTGAAACCGCCAAAATCACTATCGGTCGTGTAGGTATGTGTGAGGGATATGATGCCGGATGAATCCGGGCTGCCGGTTACTGTGGGTGTGCCATCCCCGAAATCGATTACGTATACAAGCGACTCCAGCGGATCATCAGTGTCAACATCATTAACAGTTGCTGTAAATGTAACTTCCTGACCGGCCTCCCCAAAAGCCGGATTGGCATTGAGCTGCTGCACATAGGTCGGCGCGTCATTCGGATCACCAACTGTAATGAGGATTGGCGAAGAAAGCGCCGTCGCAATCCCGTCCGATACCGAAAGTGTCGCCGAATAGAACGCTTCAGCGGAGTAAGTGTGCGCGACGCTTATCGCACCGGTCACAGGGTCCGGCGCGCCGGTCGCAACCGAGGAACCATCTCCGAAGTTCAAAGTGTAGGTCAGCTCCGATAGCGGGCTGTCTTCATCGCTGACAATCGCGGTAAACGTCACATCCAGCGGACTGTTGAGGCCGGCCCCGTCGTCTGGATCGCCTTGCGGGTCGGTTACAACGAAGCTGTCTATATCCGGTGCGCCGGCTCCGTCATAGACCACACGCTGCACTTGTCCGCCAGTGCTGGCGTAGTTAATATAGTAGAGCGCTCCATCCGGGCCTTCAGCGAGGAATACGATATTGCTGGCGCTGCCTTGGATCTCTGTGCCGCCGATAAAGTCGTACGCACCCAGAACAGTTGTTCCGGCAGCATCGAGGTCCAGGAACTGGATGTAATTTTCTTCATAGTTGCCGAAAAAATAGACGCCCTTGAATTCGCTCGGGAACGCGTCGCCATTGTAGACAAAACCGCCCGTCAACGACGAATGCGGAATGTCATAGATTGGCGCTGAAAAATAGTCACCCGAACTCGGATCGGCCAAATCTGTGTCAGGTTGCGGGAAGTCTGCGGGATCGAAGTTCGTGATGGCACCTGCTGGCTCGAATACAACGCCTCCGGTCGCGGCCGAACCGCCTTCATAAAAATTCCAACCGTAGAATGCGCCCGCCTGGTCTAGCGACGCTATGTGAATATCGTCTGTTGAACCGCCCTGGTTTCCGCCAACTTCGCCGATGAACAGGAGCTCCCTTTCCAGGTCCCATTCGGCGCGGAATGGATTGCGCAAACCGTAAGCCCAAATTGAAGGGTCCGGCAGCAGTTCAGCTCCAAATTCGGTTGTATCTGTGGTGGTTGGGTAAGGACCGTCTACAACACCATCAACATAGGGGTTTGCGGGCCAGCCATCCGTACCGTCAGGGATCGTTCCATCCCGATTGATACGGATGATTTTGCCGCTGGTGCTTTCTACATTAACCGACACATTGTCTTCACCTCTTCTTTCGCCGCCCTCGCCACTATTCGATGTATTGAATTTATCCGAGCTAGTAAGCCAGATTTTGCCGTCCGGACCGAAATCCAGTCCGCCTCCATAATGGCAACAAGAAGTCGCCGGATCCGTATCCGTCCATAAGACAATTTCACTGCCCACATCCGCGGTGCTGGTAAGGCCACCTGATCCTTCAATGTGGGTGAACTCTCCGATCACCGCAGCATTTGTCTCGGCCGATCGAGTATAATAAAGGTAGATATTATTCTTCCCGCTGGCAGGGTCTGGGTCAAAGTCTTCCGGAATGGCAATGTCGAGCAGGCCGCGCTCGTTTGCAGAATTGACGATGCCTGAAATGTCGAGATAGGTTTCAAAATTCCCTGTTTCGGGATCGGCAATCAATATCTGACCGCCCTTCTCGAGGACCAGCATGCGGCCATCGGGTAGAAATTCCAACGCAATTGGTGCGAACAGCCCAGTTGTGATCACGCCCTCTACTTCGAAATCAGCAAGCGAGAAATCGGCCATTTATTTGTCCCCCCCCATTCTCGGGTAACAGAGCGCTGAATCCGTTTCCGGCTTTTGCCCCACCACGTGTTCTCACGTTTCTTAATCGTTAACGAAACTCAAGCGCGTTCTCCAAAGACGCGATCATGCTCGCGCGAAGTATCCCGCATCAGAGATTTCCAACTATCCAACAGCATTAAGAGCAGGTTAATCTTTAGCAACAAGCGGATCACCCCAGCGACTTAGCGTCGCATCATCAGTTGCTGACAATGGACAGGTTTCGAACGGCATGCTCGCCTTCTTCCGCAGGAAGCAGCCGCAAGCATTGCACAAACGGTCGTCAGACTGATCTAGTTTGAGGGATATCTGGTACAGCAATGAGGCGGGAGCCTCGACATTTTGGTCGCAGCCTGCACAGGCAGCCAGACGGTGTTGCAATAGCCATGGTTCAACAGTGGCAAAGCCACTGGCGGTCCACTTAGCCAGTGAAACGGCCGCTTTCCGTGCCAAGCTCGCAATGTGGCGGGAAGGCGCTTCCTGCGCCAAAGGCAGTTCTGCGAGCGCTTCTGCAAACAATTGATTTGCCGGATCCTCTAGCAGCTTGTCGCGCCACTGCGGAAACATTCTCGTACTCGTCAGGTAAAGGGCAAATTTCGGATCCGCCAAGACGCGCGCGGTCGCGCCAGTGCTCGCGGGGCCGCGGAGGCCGAGAATTGCGTTGAGCGCATGCCGAGCCTCCTCGAACGTCCCGGCGTCCCGAACGGGCGCAAGAATTTGAGACGCCCTAACGGTCTGATCTTTTTCATGGTGAGCCATCAAACGTGCCCTTTCAATTTCGTACTCGCGTCCTACAGATCCTCCGGATCTTCCGCCTGTGTACCTACTCCCTGAACGTTACGGCGACAGCATCAGTGATCGGTTTCAGAAGATATGAGATCACAGACCTATCCTCGGTCCGGATCATGGCATCGACAGGCATTCCGGGCACAATGCGAAGATCGGACAGTTCCGGAGCTACCGGATCAAAACTAACCACGCCCTCATAGAAGCTGTTCTGGCCAGATTGATCCGTCACGGCATCTGCCGAAAGACCGATCAGAGTACCGTCTACCTGAGGTGTGTCTTGCGCGGAAAAGGCGGAAAATCGGAGATCAACCACCTGGCCGAGTTCGACCTTATCGACATCCTGCGGCCTGATCCGCGCCTTGACCACAAGCCGGTCATTTTCCGGCACGATGAACATAACCGGATCGCCCGGTGCAATCACACCGCCGACAGTGTGAGTCCGAACGCCAAGCACGCGCCCGCCCCGAGGCGCCCGGATGTCGAGCCGGCTCATACGGTCTTGCAGGGCAATGTATTGCGCGCTGAGGTCGGCAAGCTCCGTCCTGATCAACCCCAACTCTTCTAGAGTCGTTTCGCGAAAGCCTTCGGTCAAGTTGATCACCTCCATCCTGGCCTCTCCGATTTGGACCCGTGTGGCTTCGATCTCAGATTGCAGTGCGTTGCCCGCACCACTGAGTTCCACCTGTTCGCGCTGCAGCGACAAGAGCCGCGGACGTGGCGCCAGGCCGCGCTCCACGAGGCTCGCGAAATCATTGATCTCCGACTGGATCAAGCTCGCCTGGTCGGTCTTCGCAGCGGCCTCACTGCGTAACCCGTCGACGCGGCGCTGCAATTGAGCAATCCTCTGATTGAGGATGGACACCTGAGTGCTGCGCGACTGGCGGCGCGCAACAAGCAAGCTCTGCTGGTCCGCGAGGGCGTTTGCAAACGCAGATTCGCCCATGAACGCTTCAGCCGTATTCGCCAGAGATAATTCGGTAAGATCCTGATGTTCTGCAACCAGGCGGGCTTCCCGCGCATGAAGGTCAAATAGCCTCGACCTGACACTGTCGAACTCGGCCTGAATTTTGGTGGTGTCGAGGCGGATCAGTACCATGCCCTCAGCCACAGCGTCGCCTTCCCTGACAGCAATATCTGCGACAATCCCACCCTCTAGGTGTTGGATCGCCTTGTGTTCGCTTTCTACGGCGACAGCGCCGGTCGCGGCGACTGCCCCTTCGAAAGGGGCGAGTACGGACCAGGCTATGAAACCACCAAACACCACCAAAATCACAAGCCAGCCAAACCCGAAGAGGCGGCCGGTCGTCTTGTTCCGCGCACTGATGGCGTCTTCCAGCAGGATGGGCTCATGACGCATTGGTTGAACTCTTTGGTCTGACGAGCGTCACCTGTGCATTGTTTGCGCCCCCGCTAACGACAGTGAGAACGTCCTCCTTGTTCCCAAAGTCTGCGACTTGCCCGTCCTTCAGGATGAGGATCTTGTTACAGTTCAGGACCGCGTTGGGACGATGTGCAATGATCAAGACGGTTGCCTTTCGCGCACGCAAGGCACGGATTGCGTCCTGCAGGGCTGCGTCTCCGTCCGAATCCAGATTGGAATTGGGCTCATCCAGAATGATCAGATTTGGCTCGCCAAACAACGCGCGCGCCAAGGCCACGCGTTGTCTCTGCCCGGCGGAGAGATTGGTGCCACCCTCGCCGACCTCCGTCTCGTAACCCTGCGGCAGTTTGAGGATCAAATTGTGACAACCTGCAGCTTTCGCGGCGTCGATGATGTCACGTGAGGCCGTCTCAGGATCGAAGCGAGCGATATTCTCAGCCACTGTCCCGCGCAGCAGCTCGGCCTGCTGTGGTAGATAGCCAAGCTGGCGGCCAAGGACTTGTTGATCCCACTGATCCAAAGCGGCACCGTCAATTCGAACCGTTCCGCCAATGGGTCGCCAGACACCCACCATGACTTTGGCAAGTGTCGACTTTCCAGCTGCGCTCGGGCCAATAACACCCAGTGCGTCGCCAGGTTCGATTTGGAAACTAACATCATTGAGGACCGCCTTTCTTATGCCAGGCGGCGCTGCATAGACGCCCTCCAATGCGACCGCACCCGATACCGGATGAAGCGCCATAGGTTCGTCATTCAGCTCCTGCTTATCCAGCGTTTCGGTAAGGTTTTTCCAGGACTCGCGCGCTGTTACAATTTGATGCCAGGAACTGATCAGCTGGACGATTGGGGCAACCGCGCGGCCAAGCACAATTGAAGCAGCAACCATGGCACCGGCAGAGGCTTCGCCGAATATGACCAGCAGCCCGCCCAGACCCAGAATGGCCGACTGGAAGAACAGACGAAGGGATTTGGTGAATGAGACGAAGCTCGCGCTCCTGCCAAGGCTCTTGCGCATCGACTGATCCGATTGGCCCATGACGGCGCGCCATCTGTCAGAGACTTGTTCTCGCATGCCCAGCGCTTGGATCAACTCGGCATTTTGCTTGATCTCTGTCGCGTGGCGCTGCGCAACCGCTTCAGACACTTCTGCGTCAAGCAGGCGTTTCTTCGAACTGGCCTGGTTGAGCCAGGTGGCGAGCACCAGAATGGCAGTGGCACAAATTGCGAAAACGCCGAACCACCAATGCAGGGCAAACAACAATGCAAAGAAGAGTGGAGTCCAGATAACGTCGAAGAGTGCCGCGAAAGAAGGAGAGTTCAAGAAGCGCCTTACCTGCCGCAAGTCCCGCATCACAACATCAGATTGATACGCCTGGTTCGTAAGTTGCGCCTCAATTGACAGACGGGCTGTGTCCGGCGCCAGGGCATATTCAAGGCGCGATGCGCCCTCGCTGAACAGACGCTGGCGAACCCAATCTAGCAAGCCGTAAGCCGTGTACAGAACAATGATAATTAGAGTGAGGGCGCCGAGCGTGGGGAGTGACCCTGACGTAATGACGCGGTCGTAGACCTGCAGCATGTAGATCGGACCTGTCAGCATCAGCAGGTTCAAGAAAAAGCTAAACACGCCCACCCCGAACAGCGTCCGCTTTAAATGGGATCTGGCGCGGATGAACGGTGTCTTCTCGTGTTTCATTGACCCAACAGCCAGTTTTGGCTTCAGCTTATGCTGTTCACTCTTTTCTGTCGCACGAATCTGCGGGACGGCGCTTTCGCTTCCCCCAAGTGCGTACGCACGTCTCCGCCTGTATGTGTCTCAGAACAAACCGGAGTTCAATCGACATCGCGTGTCACGGGAATGACATATCAGCCAAATCGGCTTGTTCCGAGTTTGAGTATCGCTGCCCACTTCATATAGGTTTCGTTCGATGATCCTACCCGGAATACGCGTCAAAGAAACTGACCTCACGACTAGGGAAGATTCCAAAAGGGTCGCAGATAGGTGCCTGAAGTTAAGTCCGAAATGTGTGCAGAAATTATCCAGTCTGAGTTTTCAAGTACATGAACCGAATTTACCTTTCAGAACAACCGGCAAAGCACAACTCTGTAAGAGCTTCAAAAGCCAATTAGGGGTACACGAATTAGCACTTCCGATTCCGTCAATTTTAAAGGATCAAACTGCCGGTAAGCGGGGAAACTTATGGAGATTCAACCAATTGGGGAAAATAGTGGTTTGCAGTGAGGAATGCGTTAGACCTTTAGTCTCTAATTCAACCAATCCAGACACCACAGCGATCTTTGACTTAGTTTTCAAGCAATCGTCTTCATTTTTGGTCGGAGACTAGACTTATGAACTCCATTGGAAGAATAATCCAACAATTGGGTTGCTAATGGGAACTTCGGCGGAGTTATGGCACGTGCCGCATTGGGTTCCAAGAACCGAAAGAAATGCGCGCGAAGCGCAGCAAGAAACGGCAGTTAGAGAACTGAAGGCTCGAAATTAGGATGAACCGACATGCATCGGTAGAAACTGTCGCAACGCGCGAAAGCCAATGGGCGGGGGGAACCAACGACGGATTCTCGATCTCAGACGTCTTGGTGCTGCTGCTTAATAGACGCTGGTTGATACTTACGGTATCGCTTTTTATTGCAGCCGCCGGTTCTTACTACTCTTATACTCAGCCGGTCGCTTATTCCGCGGCTGCTTCAATCGCACTTAACCCAACCCTAGACCTAGACACTAAGGCGCTTGGAGCTGGAAAGGGAGTGATCGACAACTCGGTAGTCGAATCCGAAATCGAAGTCATACGGTCCAGAATTTTGCTCGAGGGGCTTGTGGAAACGACCGGACTTGGCACGATCAAGCGCTGGTTGAGCGATACTAGCCCTATCGCGGATGCAGAAGTCGAAAAAACGCGGCTCGTCGGAAGAATACTCGAATCTGTGAAAGTGATGCGGCGAGAGTCGAGCTATGTCCTTGAAGTCAGATCGACTGCGCCGACTCCTGAAGGAGCAGCGTCGTTGTCAAACGCCGTGGTAGAGGCATACATTTCATCGATGAAAAATAGCACAACGAGTGCAATCGAATCTGGGCAGCTACGCAGAGGCGAACGGCTCGAGGCTTTGCGACTCGAGTTGGAGCAACGTAATCAAGCGATAGCGGATTATATGGCCAGGAGCGGTTTGGTCTCTGCCAACGGCTCAACAATGGTGGAGCAAATGATCCCCGAGGTTCGTCGAACTCTGGCCAACGCCCGGACAGAACTCTTTGAATCCCAAGCGCAACTCAAGCAACTTTACGAAGCACGCAGGGAGGGGGGGATAGCGGAAGGAGTTGCGGAAGTTCAGAATTCAGCGACTATTGCCCAACTAAGAAGCCGCGAAATCGAAGCTCGGCGAAGGATCGCGAACCTTTCAGACACATATGGTCCGCAGCATCCCGAGAGGATTGGCGAGTTGTCCGAATTGGAATATATTGCGAACCAGATTATCACCGAGATGGATATCATTGAATCGTCGCTTCAGAGGCGCGTGTCTACGAACTTAAACAGAGTTTCTGAAATAGAAGCCGAATTGGCATCTTTACAGGGTTCGCTAAATTTAAGCGAAAGTGCCCGGGTACAGCTCAATCTCCTGCAAAGAGAAGCGGACACGACGGAGAGGATATATCGGGACCTCATGCTGCGGTCACAGGATTTTAATGACCGCGCGGATCGCCAAGCTGCTACAGTAAAGTTATTGTCCAACGCCGTTCCACCAGGCGCGCCTTCCACGCCTCGCTTTCGTATATGGGCGGCATTTTGGTGTGGACTTGGAGTGTTTTGCGGCATCGCCGCCGCGGTGATAGCCAATCTGTTCCATAACAAGATAATCAAGGCCGAAGACATAGAACGGCACCTCAATGTCAAAGGACTTGTTTCAGTACCGCACGTCCGCACTATACGCGGGCGAAAGTCACTTGCGCCATATCTCCGCCGGAACCCTTTTTCGACTTTCTCTGAGTGTTACAGAGTTTTGCTATCGGAGGTCAAAGCAAGCGGTGTAATTGCGATTACCTCTGCAATGGCGGGAGACGGGAAAACTACAACTACTTTGGGGTTGGCTAATATTGCCGCTATGAGCGGTATGAAGGTTGCCGTAATAGACTGCGACTTCCGGATGCGTGCCCTCACTGAAGCCATAAACGTCGATTTTCCCGAAGACTTAGACTTTCTCTTTAGTGAAAACACTCATTTGGGAAGCGCCTATGTTTCCTCACCCGAGCAAGCCAATTTGCATTTTTACCCGCTGAACGAAAACGCGGCCAAATATGATGTAGGCGCACAGGTTTCAATTCCGCAAGACATCTTTGATTCGCTTAGTGAGAACTACGATTTAGTCCTGCTGGATTGCGGCCCGATGCTCGCGGTCGCAAGCACACGAATCTTTGCTAACATAGCTGACAATGTAATTGTCGTCTCCCGCTGGAACAAAACGCCTCTTCCCGCGCTGCAAACAGCCATTAAACAGATAGATCGGGCGGAAGGCCAGGTTTTGGGAGTAGTTCTCAATGACGTAAATACGTCAGTAGCAAAGTATTACTCATTCAGCGATACACTTTACTTTGGTAAAGCTGGAAAAGGCTACTACACAAATAAAAAATAGGAACCGTACCATACATTTTATACAGAAAGTATAGCATGACACGATGTGAAGACCCTAGGGCGCCCAACCTCTTTATAATCGGCGCCTCAAAATGTGGCAGCAGTGCACTGCACAGGTATTTGAGCTATCATCCGGATATTTGCATGTCGGCAATAAAGGAGCCGTGCTACTTTGTTGATCAGAGTCATCTCCACGAAGCTTGGCCCATCATGGCTCGGCATCCTCAATCCCACGACCTCGATGCGTATTTGAGCATGTTCGAGCTCGGCGCTCCACTCGCTTATAGAGGAGAGGCGAGTGTCTATTATTCCCAATCACCTATTCGGCGAGGCTGCGCGAAACGAATTCACTCCTTCTCGCCAGATGCGAAACTCATATATATAGTCAAGAATCCCATCGACCGGACAATCGCTCACTTTTGGCAGCGTTCGAAGGAATTTCAAGAACTTCTGCCGATGAGCCGTGCTATTCGGGAGGTACCCCTGTATAGGGATACCAGCGACTACGAGTTACAACTGAACGAATATCTCAAGTTTTTTGACTTGTCTCAGATACAAATATTAGATGCAGAAGATCTTCGCTGGAAGCGAACTGAAACACTCTCAGCGCTGTTCACATGGCTCGGACTTCCGAATTTCGAATACACACCTGAGCAATTGACAGAACGCCATGTATCTCCTCCTACGAGCCGAACGCAACGGTTTCCCTTCGTGAGGGCGATCAGAGACTCAGGGGTTTGGGCGAGCGCTCGACCACTTGTCCCGGATGTTGTTCGTAAAGCACTGTCGAGTGCGGGGACGAAAACGATCGACAAATCTAGTATCGACGAAACTGACACACGAAACTGGTTGCAAGATTATTTTGAACCCCGAATCGAAGCATTTGAGCGTACAGTCAATCTGCGTTTCTCTCATTGGAAACAGGATGCTTCTCGAAACATGCAGGTTGAGAGCGCTTAACCAACCGCAGATGACCCGAGTTTGCGATCACTTCCTTTGGGCGACGGCCTGCGAAGTTCGCAAAATTCCAGCGGAACTTGTACTCAGCAGATCGTATAATCGGCGATCAGTGCAGTACACTTCATCCACGACGCGCCAGCAAAGGTCCTCAACGCGCTGCTTTCGTGAGTGGTTGATTGTCTCGATTTCGCCTTAAGTACACATGGCGGCTGCGACAAAGCCGTTAATGACGTTCATCCGATTCATATCGAACAAGTAATCGACGCAGAGTGCGCCAGCCGAGTCCCACACGAACTGACACTGATCTCGAAAATGGGGCCAGTTCATCATTTTCGAGCGAAAGCCTGGTTCCTCAAACCGCTTGAGGAATTCCCCCAGATTATCATTATCGCTCAGCCAAGCATCCCGGAAACGAATATCTTGGGGTATTACTGAAGAGAACTTCAGATAATTGAAGGCAGATGCGAAACGGCTCCGCGGCTCACGCTAAACAGCAAACGAGACCAGGTGGTCAAACAGAGCATCGGGTAAAACAGCCCTGTAACATGGTGCGGATTTATGGCCGAAAGAGCCTCCATACAAGCGCATTGCAACAGAGTTTCCGGCAATCTTTGGCACATGAATGAGTATCAGAGCCGCTTTTCTGAAAGTTGAAGGTATCCGATCGTCGCACCTCATGTGCATCTTGCCTTTAATGGATCACAATGTTCGCGACAGAGGCTTTGTTCCGGGCAATCTCCATAATGCCGTGTTCCCAGGCTAGAAATCTGCCGGCTGTCAACAGTGGGTAAAACGCATAGTCTCGCTGAACCTGTACAAGGACCTTTGGGAGTGCCTCCAAGCATCGATCTGGTTCTGTATTTCTGTCATCTAAGTTGCGGGGGGCATCTGATCCATCTCAAGGAAGTGCTCGTCCAAGCCGAAGAAAACAGTACTCTATATTTTCTCGGTAAGTTCGAAAATCAAAGTAGCCGGCGCGAATGCTGCACAATCATTTGCTTGTCGTCGACGAGAGCACCGGTTCTTTTCTCCCGCAAGTTTTGGGCATGCGACGTTTGGACTGATCAAACGTCTGTACATGTTTCTGACTAGCGTCATTTAGCGCTCCACTACTTGGATTCTATAGTCAGTAGTATCCCCTCGGGGGTCTTTGTTCACACCCAGACGAATTTCGATTCGGTCACCCACACTCAAAAGCAGCGACGGAGTTACCTGTAGGACGGCTTCGATAATTACTTCGTCGCTGATGACCACATCGTTCAATACCATTACTGAACGAACCCCATCTGTTGAAGCTCCGGATGGCGCCCAATCGGTTTTCACGACAACCTCCATGTCCCGATCAGCGGTGAACCTATGAACGATGTCAAAGTTTCGTCTGTTATCAAGATCCGAGCCGAAAGCTCCAGGCGCCATTCTCTGCGCACCAATGTACATTGGACGATGGTGCGGTGTCGAAAGATAGGGCGTCCACGGCGTGGCTTTGCGTTCGCCACCTCCCATGGCCCGGAGTTTAATTTCAAAATCATCTCTGGCGAAAAAACGATCAAAGGTGTCGCCACTTTCCGCAGAACCCGGCTCAGCGAATGGCGTGAAATCATGAAAACTGTCGGCCAAGATAGCCGTATCGCCCAGAATCACATTTTGTCCGAGGCGCAGTTGATCACGAGACGTCAATATCAAAACTCGGTCCATGGACAGATTTTTCGGCGCTTCCTCAAGGCGAGTGCCGTCCGCAGCGAAAGCGGCGACGGTCGAGGTACTAACTGTTATTCCTCGCTCCTCGCCCCAAATGACCAAGGTTCGATCGCCGACCTGATAAGCAAATGTGTAATTATCGGGGCTTACGTCTTGAAGTCTATGGGACAAAAGATACGTCCGCGCAAATCTAAATGCCCGGCCCGCTGCGGTTATCATTCCGGAGTCGTCAATCAGCGGCACCGATTTGGATTTCCCGAGTTTACTTAGGGGATACCAGTGAGCGTTTTCAACGCCCTGAGTCGCCATAACGCAGACCATCTTGATTAAATAGTTCGCCGCGTCTTCGCCTTCCCGTACCCCGAACTCCGAAACATCTATTGGCGGAACAGGCGTCGGCAGCTTCGATCTTAGATAGGCGAGCTCCTTCGCCAAAGTCTCAGGAGCCGACGTGTAAGGGTGAATTACAAGCGCATCCATGAATTGGCCGGCGCCCCTTTTAAAAAGCAACTCTAGGAAGGCTACAGGAACCGAGTGAACACCGGCGCCAACAACGCGAACTTCCGATTTGTGGTCTTTGACTCTGTCGTAAACCCCTCTCAACTTATCGACGTAAAGTGTAGCGCGCTCTGGATAATCTGCGCGACGCACTTCGCCGAAAACGAAATTCTCGCCATTTATTTCATTTCCGATTTCAACAGCATGAATTGCTGGGAAGCGATCCAGCGCGGCGACGGTGAAGTCAGCGAGCGCTTGAACACCGGCATCCGTGTGAACCGTCCCGCCTTCATCGTAGAGTTGATTGGTTCCGAGAAGAGTGATGCTCAACTTAGCGTCACGGTCTGCGATTTCGTCGGGATAGGTGGTGCGCCATTTGTCGAATACATAAACCCCTGGAGTTTGCTCAATTTGATGCCAGCGCAAAGCATCGCGAAATTCCTTCACACCGAGCTTGTCCGCATGCGTTAGATACTCTGGCGGCCAACCATGGCTGAAATGACTTGTTACACCGAGGCGCAGTGATTGCGTATCACCGATCGGCGGAGATGCAGGAGCGGTGTTAAGATCACTCTGCACACAAGCGGTGGCGAACAGAAAAGCTGCGACTGGAGGAAACATTTGCTTGGTTAGGCGCCATCCGAAATTGTGGCCATTCATAGCTGCTGCCATTTTGTTCATAATTTCACCCTGCCGAGCAAGCCAATGATCTAAAGTTCAAGAAAACGCTGCCACTCATGATATCACTCTAGTCGGTTATTGGTTGATAACCCCGCCGGAAATCGTTCTAGCCGATGAACAAAATTAGGCTTTGGCATGGGGCGCTGCAACAGCACAGCGACGCCAAGAAAAGCAAAGAAGACGACTTCAAGATCAGGAGAGGATTTGGTCACTATCGCCTTGCAAAATAGTGCCAGACAGGCACCACGCGCAGCATGGGCCAGAATTGTGCGCTCATCTCTGACATTTCCGATGGGGCGGCTTAAGCTAAAGCTGAGGAGCAAGCCGAAATAGATCAGGGATCCTATTAAACCGAGTGTCGATAAACAGGCAATCAGGAAATTGGACGAACGTACGCTTCCAAGTCCGACACCGATGAGGTTCGACTCAATTGCGGTATTCAGCGCGTGCCTGTTCCACATCATACGCTCGACACCTGAGTCGCTCTCCAACTTCGAGAATAGAAGCCGATCAAAGTAAGCTCCAAAACCAGGATTTGTTTCTGCAAGAACGAACACGCCAGCAACGGTCAAAGGCATGACTGCGAAGAGCGCAAAAACTAAGAACCCTCCTCGTCGAGCCAACTGCTCGTCAGGATGTACGAGAAACGAGTAAGCGAACACTATCAACAGGAATATTGACAGGGCGACAAATCCTGCCGACGAACCGGAAGCGAAGACGACTGCGAGCGATCCAACAACCAGCAGCCAACTTTGAGAGAATGAGCCGCCACGCATCCAGTAAACCAACCAAAACCCGAACAGGGCAAGAGAGAAGTTCCCGGCAGCGCTCGCTTCAGCGAAGCCTCCGATCACGCGCTTGATGCCTTCGATTTCGTGGTCGTAAAGAACGGAGTAGTTGGCGTTTCTTATGAAACTGAGCAATTCCGCTCTGTTCGTCAAATAGGTCACAACGTCGGCAAGACATAAAGCGAGATGCATCAGCGTCATCGCGATGACCGCCGGCAGAAAAGCCCAGCATATTTTTTTAGCGTTTGCTAGCAGGATGGCTAGACAGACGGTCAACGAAATCCCGAATACTAGAAGTTGCGAAACATTCTTACTACTTGGGTGCAGTGTTGTGCGAACGATATAATCATGGGTTCCGCTTCGGCCGATTGTGAAAACATCAATCTGATTTTCAAAGATACGCGGTCCGAAGAATGTTATGAACATGCAGTATGCCAACATCGCCACTATCCATGCTGACAAAGGAAGAAAGTTCAGTTGCAAACTTTGACCACCAATAAAAAGACGTCCAAGGATTAAGGCCGCAAACGTGAGTGCGGCGATATCCGAGACAAGCATCGAGGAGCCGCCTAATGCTGGCAGGTTAAAAGCGGATGCCACACCAAACGGTAAACTGATTAAGAGTGCCCATAAACCACGTTCGGGTCCGGTGATCATCATGACACCCACCAAGACCACTGCAAACACGGTTGTTTCTGTCGGTGACACTCAGACTCTCAATTAGGCAACCCGAATTAATCAATAATAAGAAAACCCGAGCCTGGCCAGACTGCAAGAATCCATGATGAATTAACGTACAAAAACGAGATGTTGCTCGCGAACATCCATTTTAGTGCGGCAGAGCAATGGCGCGCTTGTAAAGATCCAGATTTCTGTCGACCCAGTCTTCAAGCGTGAGGTAAATTGCGGTCGAACCGGCGTAAGCGATCTCGCTCATAGCGCTTACTTTAGCGTCGTCTGCGAGTAGCTGCCGAATAATGTGCGAGAAAGCTTCAGTATCAGCCGGGTTGACCGCGACCCCCATTTTCCGCTCTACAATCTCCGATGACAGGAGCGCCGCTTCAGAAAGAATAACCGGCACCCCGCTGCTCAGCGCTTCCAACGCCACCAGACCGAACGGCTCAGGATATCGACTCGGCATGACCAAAAGCCGAGCCTGGGCCATCAAGCCCTCAATCTCACCGCGCTGCTTCCAACCAAGAAACTCGGCGTTGGGATTTGCTTGCCGTACCAAGTCCTCGTCGTCCCCTTCGCCGATGACCATGAATGGAGCGTTTGCTTGTAAGCACGCTGCGGCTGCCAAATCTGCCCCTTTTTCTCGAAACAAGCGTCCAGCGAATACAACTTTCTTGTTCGTCTCCGCCGGCACCCTTCGATCCAAAAATGGTGTTACCGGGTTACGGATAACCGTAATCGATGCTTCGGAAATACCACTCCGGACGAGACCTTCGATCATGCCTTCATGGATCACGGCAATGCGAGCCGGGTGTCTATCGAAGTTAAACAGAAACGACCGGACCGCATGCCGAGCGGCACGCCAAAGCTTATGAGGGTACGATCTTTTATCACAATTGGTCGTCACGCAGGCGAAAGATAACGGACTAAGCGGACACGGTTCTTGTTGCTGAAAGTTCGCGTAACCGCCATTCGGGCACGAAAGAAAAAAGTCATGCGCATGAACAATCAATCGTGCTGCGACGGGTTTGAGTGCCGCAAAGATGCTAGGCGACAAAATCTTCGACCACCCATGTAGGTGATAAACAGTATGCTCCGTATCGTGCGCCTCGATCCAATTAGAAATGTGTGATCTCGCAGTCTGATTGAACAGTCCGTCCACTAGTGCGCGTGCTCTGTTTTGTCGAAGAATGTGTTCGCCACCCATCGGAAAAATCTTTACGCCAGCAGTTTGAAGCTCGGGCGCGTCACCTTCATCTCCGCATAGGAACGCTACGGGAATCCCGCGTTGCCGCAAACACTTCATAAGGGTGATGGACAATCCAGTTGCACCGCCGCGAACATTGGATACGTCGTTGATCACAACAACCCTTAGTTCAGACCCTTCAAGTGCAGACTGGTCGTCACTTTGTACTTTAATCTGTCTTCCCATTCGGTTCACGCCGACACTCTCGAAAAGGAACAAAGCTTATCCGCCAACCGAACAATATCCTGCTCACATTCAGCTGCAATTGCGGCCCTGGCTTCCTCCGATATTGGCTCTGATAGGGCCGCCTCAAGCGCCCCCATTATGGCGTCAGGATTTTGGTTCTGGGCTGATATCGCAAACTTGCTACGCCCGACTGAGGCTAAAAATGATTGAACCTTTGTGTCCCATCCCAGTCCAACATGCGGAACGCCATACGCGTAAGCAACAATGTTAGCATGCAATCGATGCGCAATCACGCCATCAAAAGATGCAATCAACTGCACCAAATCACGAGGTGTCTTCGGCTGAGGTGCAAATGATATTCTGTCGTTAAGATTTAGACTTTTTTCAATCCTTCGTCGAAGACGGTCGGCAAATACTCCGTCATCGAATGCGCCGTTTGTGAACATCACTACATTCCGACCGCTGTCAGCAATTTGGCAAGCCACATCGCAGAACAAATCGGAATAATTTGTGGCACCGGATCCGCGTTCGTCCGCATGCAACTTGATTGTTTTCGGATGAACGACACCCAGCCCAATTCGGGGCGAACTCGACTGCGATCTTGGCATTGGTCCGTAGACTTGTTCGGCCAACAGCCCCGGATCTCCCACTATTGCATCAGGCGCATCCTCAAAGTGATCCAGCCAGTGCGCTTTGGATCGTTCATCGCGAACACCGACGTGTTGGGCATTCTCACCCAACACATCCAAGAACAACTGCCGGCCTTTATCGCTCCAATAGTTCGAGACACCGACACCGTGAACCACAATAATGGCGTCGGCGAGCCTCGCTTGATTGAGAGCAGCATTGATTTTTAGCGGAAAATTTAGGTCGGCATCAGCAAGGAGCTGGCCACCGCCTAGAACGACAGCGTCCTGATCAACCAAGGCTGCCTCGTAGTGAGTTTTAAGCCTCGTTGAAATCATATACCGAAGGATCGCGTTGGTACAGATGCGGCGAAGTGGCTTTGGAAGCGCGCTAAGTGCATTGATTACAAGTTCTCGGGATTTGTTCAGACCAGTTCCATAAGCTCGTCGTCCAGCTAGGTCACAACTTTCGACAACTGAGCCTGGAAGATGCTTCCTCAGTCCCGCTTCGAGACATTCGGCGATTACTCCATCGCCCAAGTTTGGCGAGTACTTCACATTTAGCAACGTTACTCTCATCAAGCCCCCGCATAAATTGTTACTTGCCGCCCCCTAACTATGCGGCCCAAGCTCTTTTATATTGCCTACCTTCTCGCTTTATGGAATTAGG
>JBCAWZ010000040.1:0-27202 GCA_038534315.1 Pseudomonadota bacterium
TGCGGAAGCAACCATTTACGGCTTCACGGCGGCACTGATGGTGCCGGTCCTCGGTTGGCTTATCTTGAAGGAGCCGATTTCAAGACTTGCCGTTTTGGCGACGCTCATTGGTTTCTTTGGTGCTGTGATAACCGCCGGCACGGGGGATGTGGTTTCGACGCCAGGCAGCAATCGCACGCTCGGGCTGATTGCCGTTTTCGCGGCAGCATTCCTATACGCCATGGTGTTAATCCTGTTGCGGATGCGGGCGCGTAGCGAAGATGCACTGACCATCGCGATGTTTACCAACACAGTCCCAGCGATCATCATGCTGCCAGTTTTGCTTGGCCTATTCGGGTTTCCAAACTGGACTGACCTTCCAAGCTTTGCCTTGCTCGGCGTGCTCGGCTTTTGCGTTTGGTATTTGATGACGCTCGGCTATGCGCGGGCTCCAGCCCAAAGGCTTGCACCAATCGAGTACACGGCGATTGTTTGGAGCAGCCTGCTTGGTGCCCTCTTTTTTGCGGAAGTCCCCGGTTGGAATTTGTATGCCGGCGGAACTGTGATCATCGTTGCATGTTTGATGGTGGCCTATGAGGACCACCAATCGAAACGTCGCGACGCCAATGCTGAGACCAGTGACGCGTCTGTCTAAGATCTCAGAGCAAGATCTGTCTCGCGATCAAACGTCCAAAAGCAAGCGTTCAGGGTCTTCAAGCGCCTCTTTCACCCGAACCAGGAAGGTGACGGCTTCTTTGCCATCAACGATACGGTGATCATACGATAGAGCCAGATACATCATCGGACGAATCTTGATCTCGCCATCGACAACGATTGGGCGCTGTTCGATCCGATGCATGCCGAGCACACCCGATTGTGGTGGGTTGAGGATCGGCGTTGACATAAGTGACCCGTAAACACCCCCATTTGTGATGGTGAACGTACCGCCCTGCATGTCTGCGATGGAAAGATTGCCATCGCGGGCCTTTTTGCCCATTTCACCGATTTCGCGCTCGATTCCGGCAATCGACAGCTCATCGCAGTCGCGCACGACCGGGACAACGAGACCCTTCTCTGTCCCCACCGCTATCCCCATATCATAATGGTTCTTATAAATGATATCTGTGCCGTCGATCTCGGCGTTGACGGCGGGGATTTCTTGCAGCGCTGAGACAACGGCTTTGGTGAAGAATCCCATGAAACCGAGCTTCACGCCATGCTTGGCTAAGAACGCGTCCTTATAGAGCTTGCGTAGGGACATCACCGCGGACATGTCGACATCATTAAATGTTGTCAGCATCGCCGCCGTATCTTGGGCTTCTTTGAGGCGGCGGGCTATTGTCTGGCGCAATCGAGTCATGCGCACGCGTTCTTCGCGCGGGCCCAACTCACGTGGTGGCCGCGCATCCTGCTGCACTTTAGGGGCCGCTGTTGTCGGATGATTCACATAAGACATCGCGTCAGCCTTGGTCACGCGTCCGTCGCGACCGGAGCCGGGAATATTTGCCGGATTGACGCCCGCTTCGGTGGTAACACGGCGAACAGCCGGGGAGACAGGTCGCTCTGTTCCCGCAGATGCGGCCACCACCACGGGCGCGGAAGTCGGCTGAGCCTTTTGTGCAGGCGCCGCCGCACCCGCTGAAATCTGGGCCACGACAGAACCCGGCGTGACCGCATCGCCTTCGGAGACCAACCACGCCTGGATCACACCATCAGCACTTGCCGGAACTTCGAGTGCAACTTTGTCAGTTTCAATTTCAGCGATGATCTCATCTTTCGAAACTGAATCGCCGGCTTGTTTCAGAAAGCTTGCAATCGTGCCTTCGGCCACGCTTTCGCCCATGCTGGGAACTTCGACATCAACCAGCGCGCCATCGGCTGCCGAGGGCGCGGCAGCAACAGAATCGACCGGTGCCGGCGCCTTCGCAGCAGGCGTTGCGGTTTTGCCGTTTGCGCCACCAATTTTTCCGAGCAACGCACCTATCTCAACCGTGACGCCTTCGCCGGCAACAATTTCGCTCAGCGTACCAGCCTCTGTGGCTGACACCTCAACCGCAACCTTATCCGTTTCCAGCTCAACGAGCACCTCGTCTTTCTCGACCGCTTCACCCTGCGTTTTGAACCAGCGTCCGACAGTGGCTTCGCTTACACTCTCGCCGAGCGTTGGGACCGTAATGTCTACCATGGGGTTTTTGCTTTCCTGTTCACGCTAAGTGCGTTGCACGATGCCGTCATCAATAGGCTGGTCGCCCAATGAGGCTGAAATAAAGGCATCTTTTTCTCGATTGTGGGTGGATAGTAGGCCCGTTGCAGTGGCCGCGGATGGCGGTCGACCACAGTATTTCGGGCGTGGGTTTTGATGTCCAGTTTGAGTGGCAGCCCATTCGATTTCGTCACGAATAAATGTCCATCCCCCCATGTTTCGAGGTTCTTCCTGACACCACACAAGTTCGGCCTGCGGGAACCGCTTCAGTTCGTCCATCATCGCCTTTCGCGGTACCGGATAAAACTGCTCAACTCGCATCAGATAAACGTCATCTACGCCAGAAGCTTCACGGGCTTCAAACAGGTCGTAATAGACTTTACCAGAACAGAGAACGACCCGTCGAATCTTCTTGTCAGAAACAAGTTTTACTTCGCCTTCCCGTCCATCAGTTTCTGCATCATCCCAAAGCACACGATGGAATGACGACTTGGTATTTAGATCATCAAGTGTGCTGACTGCGAGCTTATGTCGAAGCAGAGACTTTGGCGTCATAATGATCAGCGGCTTGCGGAAATCCCGGTGGATTTGGCGGCGCAATGCGTGGAAATAGTTTGCTGGCGTCGTCAGATTGCAGACTTGCATATTATCTTCCGCACACATTTGCAGGAAGCGCTCCAAACGAGCCGAGGAGTGTTCCGGTCCCTGACCTTCATAGCCATGCGGCAACAAACAAACGAGCCCACTCATCCGCAACCATTTCCGCTCAGCAGAAGAGATAAATTGATCGAAGAACACCTGAGCGCCATTGGCGAAATCACCAAATTGAGCCTCCCAAAGGGTGAGGGCGTTTGGATGCGCCAGCGAGTATCCGTATTCGTATCCTAGGACAGCTTCTTCAGAGAGGAGCGAGTCGATGACCTCGTAGTGCGCTTGGGACTCGTTGATATTGTTCAACGGAGTGTATCGGTCACCGGTATTTTGATCGATGATGTGGCTGTGCCGGTGAACGAACGTCCCGCGCGCAGAGTCCTGCCCCGAAAGCCGCACTGGGAAACCTTCATCCAATAGAGTTGCAAACGCTAGATGTTCTGCTCCTCCCCAATCGATTCCAGCACCTTTGTCGTAGGTTTCTCCACGGCGTGCGATCACACGCGCAACAGTACGGTGGACATCCACGCTGTCTGGAAGTGCTGTGATCGTTTTGCCGACGGTGTTCAGTGTTTTCTTGGTGACACCAGTCTTTCCGCGACGGTCGTCATCCGGAGGCAATCCCAAACCAGACCATTCGCCCTCAAGCCAATCGGCTTTCCCGGCCTCGACGGACTTGCCTTCTTCAAATGCTTTGTCGAGAAACGCTTCGAAGTCGGTGACGTCTTTCTCGACCTCAGCCTGGGTGACGAGGCCTTCCGCGACCAAACGGTCGGCATAAAGTTCACGAGTCGATTTCTGACCGCGGATTTTCTCGTACATGATCGGCTGCGTCATCGTCGGGTCGTCACCTTCATTGTGACCGAAACGCCGATAGCAGAACATGTCGATGACGACATCTTTTCCGAATTTTTGGCGATATTCCGTACCAACTTTGGCGGCATAGGTGACCGCCTCCGGATCATCGCCATTCACATGGAAAATTGGCGTTTGCACCATGAGCGCAACGTCCGTTGGGTAGGGAGAAGACCGCGAATACATTGGGCTCGTTGTGAAGCCGATTTGGTTGTTCACAATGAAGTGGATCGTTCCCCCGGTGCGGTATCCCTGCAGGCCCGAGAGGGCAAAACATTCGGCGACAACGCCTTGCCCGGCAAACGCGGCATCACCATGCAAAAGGAGGGGCAGCTTGTGGGACCGATCGAGGACACCCTCGACTTGTTCCTCCATAGATTGCTTAGCCCGGGTGCGCCCAAGCACGACCGGGTTCACCGCCTCCAAATGGGACGGGTTGGCATTCATTGTCAGATGGACGGCATTGCCATCAAACTCGCGATCAGAAGAGGTTCCGAGATGGTATTTGACATCACCCGATCCGAAATTGTCAGCGCCTTGCGTCGAGCCGCCCATGAATTCATGGAAGATCTTCTCGTAGGGCTTGCCCATGACGGCGGCGAGCATGTTGAGACGCCCACGATGTGGCATACCAATAATGATCTCATTCACACCGAGCGCGCCGCCACGCTTAATGATCTGCTCCAATGCGGGAACCGCAGCCTCGCCACCATCCAAACCAAATCGCTTGGTACCGGGATAGCGTTTGTGCAGAAATCGTTCGAACGTTTCGGCTTCAATGAGTTTGCTCAAAATCGCCTTTTTACCTTCAGGGGTAAAGGCAACGCCTTTGTCAGGCCCTTCTATACGCTCTTGCAGCCATGCTTTTTCTTCAGGATCGGAGATGTGCTGAAACTCAATCCCCAGCGTCGAGCAATAGGTTCGGCGTAGGATATCAATGATGGTTCTGACCGTCGCTCGATCGAGACCCAAGACGCCATCAATAAAGATGTCTCTGTCGAGATCATCGGGCCCAAAGCCATAGCTTTCTGGCTCGAGCTCAGGCTGGTCTTCCTTCACGTCTAAACCGAGCGGGTCGAGCTGAGCATGCAAATGTCCGCGAACCCGGTAGGCGCGGATCATCATGATCGCACGCACAGAATCTTTCACCGCACGCGCAATTTCATCATCCGACGCTCCTGCTGAACTGGCGCGGATCTTGGATTCGAGCTTAGGCTCTAGGGCCGCCCAATTGCCGTCCAATGCAGCAACTTGTTCGGCTTGATCTGGCGCGGGCCAATTGCGGCGCTGCCAACTGGCGCCTTCCGCATTGCGCTGCGCTTCGACGCCGTCATCCCCCAATTGCTGGAAGAATGTACGCCAACTTTCCGGAACCGCGTTTGGGTTCTCGGCATAGCGCGCCTGCATCTTCTCAATCCAAACGGCGCTTGCCCCGTACAGAAATGCAGAATCCAACAATGCGGCATTGGCCGCGCTGCGGCCATTTTTCAGCGGTGAACCATCGTCTGCCATGCTGTACCGTCCTTCCTAAAAATGGACGGCCCGGCGGGGTCATTCTGGCCTCGTCTGGCCGCCTAAAAGCATCTGGAGAATCGTTAGAGAGCTACCCTTTCAGAACCTCTAACATAGTTGTACCCAGCCTGGCAGGGCTCGGTGACACGTGAATTCCAGCGGCTTCCATAGCTGCAATTTTGGACTCTGCATCGCCCTGTCCACCTGAAACAATCGCGCCAGCGTGGCCCATAGTTCTACCTTTTGGCGCTGTTCGCCCGGCGATGAAACCAACCATCGGTTTTTTGCGACCTTTTTTGGCCTCGTCGGTCAAGAATTGAGCGGCTTCTTCTTCAGCCGATCCACCGATTTCACCGATCATGATAATCTGCTTGGTCGCATCGTCCGCGAGGAACATTTCCAACATGTCGATAAACTCCGTCCCTTTCACAGGGTCGCCACCGATGCCGACGGCCGTCGTCTGACCGAGACCTGCAACGGTCGTTTGATAAACCGCTTCATACGTCAGCGTCCCCGACCGCGAGACAACACCAACCGAGCCAGGCTGGAAGATTTTACCCGGCATGATCCCGATCTTGCAGGCATCAGCGGTCATCACCCCTGGGCAGTTTGGGCCGATTAATCGGCTTGACGAGTTTTCGAGCTTGGCTTTGACGCGCACCATATCCAGCACAGGCACGCCTTCAGTGATGCAGACGATTAACGGAATTTCCGCATCAATCGCTTCTTCAATAGCGGCCGCGGCGCCCGCCGGCGGGACGTAGATCACTGAGGCATCCGCCCCGGTTGCGTCCTTGGCGTCTTTCGCAGACGCGTAGATGGGTAGCTCTTTGCCGCTATCGGCTGTCCAATTTGTGCCGGCCTTTTTGGGGTGTGTCCCCGCAACCATGCGCGTGCCGAAATAATCCAGCGCTTGGTTGGTGTGGAACGACCCAGTCTTGCCGGTCAAACCTTGGACTATGATCTTTGTGTTCTGATCGATGAGAATTGACATACTCTAGGCGTCCTTCACGGCCGAAACGATTTTCTGCGCGGCATCGTCAAGATCGTCGGCAGGAATGATGTTGAGATCGGAGCTCGCAAGAATCTGCTTACCCTCGACCACATTGGTGCCTTCTAGGCGAACAACGAGCGGAACTGAGAGATTGGTTTCTTTAACCGCCTGGATGACGCCCTCAGCAATGACATCGCAACGCATGATGCCGCCAAATATGTTGACCAAAATACCCTTCACGTTCGGGTCTTTCATAATGATCTTAAAAGCGGCTGCGACCTTCGCTGCGTCTGCACCGCCGCCGACATCGCAGAAATTGGCAGGCTCTTCGCCATACAGTTTGATGATGTCCATTGTCGCCATTGCGAGGCCGGCGCCATTGACCATACAGCCAATTGTGCCGTCGAGCGCGATGTAAGCGAGATCCCATTCAGACGCTTCGATTTCTTTCTCGTCTTCCTCGGTCGTATCGCGCAGTTCCATGATGTCTGGATGTCGGAACAATGCATTGCCGTCGAACGAGACCTTCGCGTCGAGGACGCGCAAGTGGCCATCATCCATAACGATCAGAGGATTGATCTCGAGCATCGACATGTCTTTGTCGGTGAACGCTTCATAAAGTGTTGGGAAGAGCGTCATCCCATCTTCGCGCGACTGACCTTCAAGCTTCAATGCATCGCAAAGCCGCTCAGCGTCTGCCGGCGTAACGCTGCCACCAACAGGCAAAGTCAGGATTTTTTCTGGCGTCTCGTGCGCAACCTCTTCGATATCCATTCCGCCTTCTGTTGAGGCGACAAAGGCGACTTGGCCAGTTTGTCGATCGACCAGAATGGACAAATAAAGCTCACGCGAAATGTCGGCGCCATCTTCAATGTAAAGCCGGTTGACCTGTTTGCCATCGTCACCGGTCTGCGCTGTGACGAGGTGCTTACCCAGCATTGCACGGGCGTGCTCTTTTGCTTCGTCCGCGCTGAAAGCAAGACGAACGCCGCCTTTTTCCCCAGCCTCAGCTTCAATGAATTTGCCTTTGCCGCGACCGCCTGCATGGATCTGGGATTTCACAACCCAGAGCGGTCCAGGCAAACTATCGACCGCTGCGTCAATATCGTCAGGCGTCAGAATCGGTGCCCCATTGGCGACAGGTGCGCCGAACGTTTTGAGGACCGCCTTAGCCTGATACTCGTGAATATTCATGTGAAATCAGCCTCTTGCAGAATGGAGAAGCGCTGTTGCGCCTGCGAAGTCGGGCCGCTTATAGCATTGCGAGGTGCGCTGACAAGGAGACCCTTGTTGTATGCGGGCTGACAACGTTATCATTTCAGCCCGATATCGGAAAAACCGACAGTGTGAGTTCGCGTAATGGACCCAGCATTGTCATGAACCGCTAATGTGAGGGTTCGAGCTTCCCAATCAATATCGACAGATCCGAAGTTTTCGGGCGTGTATCCTGCTCCGAGCTGACGCGAATCTATCTCATCCGTGCCATCCAAAAAGCTCACATTCAGCGAAGATGCGGTCAACTCGGTTGCCGTATAAGGGAGCACGCCCTCTTCCTCATACAGGAACGCGGCATGACGGTCTCCGGACAAGAAAACAACGCCCGTCGCTTTTGTCTTTTTCACCAAGTCAAACAAGTGCGTGCGTTCTGTCGGCAGGACAGACCACGCTTCCCACCCATGGTCGGTTGGCATGACCTGGATTGACGAGGCGACGACCCGAACATCAGCTGGTTCTTGGAGTTGATTTTCCAGCCAGGTCCATTGCGCGGCGCCAAGCATGTCTTGCATCGTGTCTTCTGGCGCTGGCACGTAGCGCTGCTTGCCAGGCGCACCCCAAGCATCGGTTTGGGTGAGCCTTGATCGGAAAAAGCGTGTGTCCAGCATAATGATTTGAACCCGCTGGCCTTCCGGACCGAACGTTCGCGCATAATAGGTGCCGGGCCATTGCCCAACATCTTCATCTTCAAGGTCCCAGAACCGCTCATGGATTCGCTCGGCAAACGCCTTGAAAGCAAATTCGCCGCCCGCATCATTGCCGCCATAATCATGGTCATCCCAGCTCACCATCATCGGGATCGCATCGCGCACAGCCTGAAAGTCGGGGCGCGCTGCGAGATCAGCGAAGGATTGTCTCAGCTCTAGAAGGTCCGCATCATTGTTGACATAAGCCGGACCGTTCCGGTCGCCGTAAACATTGTCACCCACCATCAAGAAAAGATCTGCATCCATGCCAGCAATGGTGCGCAAGGCCGCGCTCTCGCCTTTCTCTTCGTCCAGGCAAGAGCCGATCAGAATTTTACCAATGACCGCGTCTTCGGCTGGCAGCGAAAGCCCCGCCGGAGCAACCGGCAAGGCACTGTCTGGAATGGTGTCATAATACGCCTCGAGAGCGGCTTGCGGCGTCTCTGGGGGTGGACTGAAGATGGCGGGGACGAGGCTTCGCCCGTCGCTTGCACAAGCCGATAAGGCAATGACGCACGCCAATCCCACCCAATGCCGCATCGTCACATTCCCCCTGCGCTTACGCTCTGTTCTGATCGGGCTTAGCAACAGCGAGATGACACCGCCAGCCTTAGGTCACGAAAAGCATGGACCACATCAAACGGCCAGGCAGAAATGTGAACAAGCCTGCAATCACCATGGCGCCGACAAACATGCTCGTCATTTGCTCACGATGCGCCTTGATCTTGCGCCGACGGGCGGCGGCAATGCCAAATGGCAGGCCGAGCAGCGTGTAAGCTGACAGCGCATGAATTGGGCTGTAGCTATTCTCAAACAAGCCGGTCATCAGAAATGACGAGCCAGCGGTTAAAGCCATGCCGATGACCCATGACCAACCAAGCGTTTTGTGCAGACCAACCCCCTTTGGCAAAGCCATGATCACCGAGCCGATCAGGAAGGTCATAATCGCGGCGCCCACATGAATCTGGGTCACCGCGTCTGCGGCAAGAAGCGGGTCGAGGCGCGGCTGAAATGCAAAGTCCCACCCCATCTCGCTGGCAATCATGCGATAGACAAAACTGTAAATCAGGACGGAGATTGCGACCATCCAGATCTGCCATGGGAGTTGGCTCAGCCGCTTGCGAAAGGGGATGTCGGACGTGGATAATGTGTTGATAAGCATGGGGATAAGCTCGCGATGAAAGTTGGAAAGTCAGGGTATGAAAGGGAGGAAGGCTGGGTCTCTATTGGGTATTGACCCCGGCTTTACCGGGTATCAGATCCGACTGCCTCGCCATCTTCGCGAAAGGGCTGGAATCCTTCGTGAAATAGGCCTTATGATTTTCGCGATACGTGAATGACAGGGAGTGGAAATTTGCGCTTCGCGATTGATTGGCAGAAACGCGGACGAGACGTGCTCGTTCTGATCGGCGTTTCGCTCTTTCTCACTATCATCAATCCGTATGGCGCGATGTCGGCGGCGCCGATCCCGCTCGCCTTTGGGCTATGGTTCCTGATGATCGCGACGGGCACGGTTGCCGGCATGGCGACCTCAAGCTGGCTATGCCGGACGGGCACCGTCCCGCCTCTGCTCGTTCTGATCGGCGCCTGTTCGCTCACATCAACGCTTGGCGTGCTTGGCCTGATCGAACTCTTTAGACTGATTTGGCCGAACCAAGTGGGCATGCCGGGCATGCCCGGCAATTTCTTCTACGTTTTGGTGATTGCAATCGCGGTGAGCGCCGTTTCAATCCTCGTGCAAAACGCAACCGGTCAGCTTGCGGCGCCGACGCCAAAGCCAGAGATTGGCGAACGTGCCGAACAGGTTTTCTTGAAACGCCTGCCCGTGAAATTTCACACAGCCGAGCTTTATGCGATTTGTTCCGAAGATCATTATCTCCGCGTCTATACCAGTCTCGGTGACGAGCTGATCCTGATGCGGCTTTCAGATGCGGCGCGCGAGCTCGCGGACGCCAAAGGCCTGCAAGTCCACCGCTCTTGGTGGGTGGCCTCGGATGCGATCCGTGACGTCCGCAAAGCGAATGGGCGGAGTTTCTTGGTTTTGCTTGATGGAATCGAAGCGCCGGTGTCGCGCAGTTTTCGAGACGCGGTGCGCGAAATGGGGCTGAAGGTTTAGGGCGGCTCAGCAGTGATCTGACCCCGCGCACTACCCCGTTAACCCTAAACGCCTTCAAATTGTCTCATTCCGGTCAGGGATAGCCCCTATTCCATTTCCACAGTGTTCAGGAACAGTACTTGCTACCATTTGTTGCGTACCCAAAGATGAACACTGAAAGAACGGAAAAATGAGTTCGCCAAACATCACCCGCATCGTCACCGTTTTGGTCCTGGGGGCCATTGCCGCCGCCATGTTTGCGGCGACGGCCACGACGCCAAGCTCGCTCTTCGCGGGTTAAAGGTACAAAGCTTTAGCGGTCCGGCCCGCCGGGCATAACGGGCCGATCGCGCCACGCTCCCGAGGACCGGATGCGGTCATACATGACCAAGGCCCCCGCCAAAGATACGTTGATACAGAATTTGGTCGGAATCTTCACAACGTGATCGCATTTGGCGAGCATCTCTTCTGACAAATCTCCGCGCTCGCGACCGAGCACATAAGCCGCCGCTCTTGGATGGCGGAACTCTGGCAGTTCGACAGCATCCTCCGTCAGCTCGATCCCAACCATTTGGCAGCCTTTGGGAAGGATGATGTCGTCTGGCTGCTCCCACTGATAATACGGGATCGTCTTGAAGGTCCGCGATGTGTCCGACTTGTACGCGGTTCGGACGCGGTCGGCCGCATTGACCGAGAACACAAAGCTCGCGCCGAACGCATTCGCGGTGCGCATCAAAGCACCAAGATTCATCGGCTTTGAAATACCTTCGACACCAATTGCGAAATAGCCCCGCATCAAACCACTCCCAATCCAAATCGACCAAGCGCCAGCAGCCCAACCAACACAAGCGGCGCGAGCGCACTAAAGCGACGCGTAAGACGCAAATGGCCAAGCGGTTTCGGATAGGTCGTGCGCAAATGCGCAACTGATTCGCTCAGCCACAGCTCAGCATCGTCCGGCAGGGCTTTGTCACCCGCCGCCCCGAGCACGGCCTGATTGGCTTTCTGCGGGTCTTCCAATTCGGTTCGCCACGCCCTGAGAGCCCGGCGCAACACCAGGCCGATCATCATCCGCATTTGCACGGCGAGCGCGGCGGCAAATACCACGACAATCACCAAAATCCAGAACAGGACCACCTGCATCGGGTCAATCGCTCCGCTACGTTACGCCTTCACAGGCTGCGTTGCCACGGTTACCAAAGCGCGGTCAATGAATTCAGATAAGGAGCTCACCATGAAAGCGCTGTTGTCGAAAGCCCCAGGCGGTCCCGAGACGCTTGTCCTTGAGGACGTGGAGAGCCCCGTCCCTGGCAAAGGCGAAGTGGTCATCGATGTAAAGGCGATTGGGGTGAACTTCCCCGACAGTCTGATCATCAAAGACATGTATCAGTTCAAACCGGAACGCCCCTTCAGCCCGGGTGGTGAAGTCTCTGGCGTCGTCAAAGCGCTCGGCGAAGGCGTCACCCACTTGCAAGTCGGTCAGCGCGTCATCGGCTCATGTGGCTGGGGCGGCATGCGCGAAGAACTGGCATTGGATGCGGGTCGCTGCATTCCAATCCCAGACAGCGTACCGTTCGACGAAGCCGCCGCCTTCGTCATGACCTATGGCACCTCTTATTATGCGCTCAAACATCGGGCCGATCCAAAGCCCGGCGAAAGCCTGTTCGTGCTCGGCGCCGCGGGCGGTGTTGGCCTAGCGGCTGTTGAGCTTGGCAAAGCGATGGGACTGGAAGTCATCGCCGCAGCCTCGAGCCAAGAGAAAATCGACTTCTGCATTTCCAAAGGCGCCGACAAAGGCCTGGTCTATGAACGCGGGCCGCTTGACCGCGCCCAGCAGAAAGCCCTCTCAAACCAAATCAAAGAGCTGGGGGGCGGCGGTGTCGACATCATCTATGATGGGGTTGGCGGCGAATATGCCGAACCAGCCTTGCGGGCGATGAATTGGGAAGGCCGGTTCCTAGTGGTCGGATTCCCGGCCGGCATTCCAGCCATTCCACTCAATCTCACCTTGCTCAAATCCTGTGACATTCGTGGCGTCTTTTGGGGCGCCGCTGTGGCGCGCGATCCTGCTCGGAACCAGCAGGATCTTGCAGACATGTTCGCGCTATACGAACAGGGCAAGATCAAGCCGCACGTGTCGATCCACTATCCGCTGGAAAAAGGTGCCGACGCGATCCAGGAACTCATCGACCGCAAAGCGATGGGCAAAGTGGTGATCACCGTTTAGGCGATCTGCTCGATCCGTGCTTTCTGGCAAAGGGGGTAGGCTTCGGTGAAGGCAGCTATGGCGGCTTTCATTTCTTCGAAGCTGCGTCCATAAAAGTAGAGCGCTGTTTCGCGTGACCCTTCCCAATAGCCCCTGAAGTCACCGTGGGGCATGAGCCGGTCGCATTGCTCAATCACATGGTTCACATCAGATTCGGCATAGACAGTGTCATCGAGTTCGGTGCCATTTAGAAACAGGCCAAGCCCTTCTAGTTTGCCGAAAGGCACTTCGCTTCCATCCTTTTCAACGATCAGACGAGACCCCTTGGGCGCTCCCACCGCTTCGAGTCGATCGGCAATGGCACTCAGCGTGTCGCCGCCGGCATCATGAACGCAGATTTCGAGATCGACAAACTCTATTCCGGCCGGCTCGTCCGCCATTTGCGTGCCACCACCCGTGACCGATCCAAGCCCCATCTCTTCTAGCGTTTCATTCAACGGGTCTTCGTAATACTCGCCGCGGTCGAGCGGCTGCACTCGCGCATTGAGCCGCGCAATCACATACTCGCCCTCTTGCGCAGGTTCCGGCTTCGCTCCAAACTTCAAACCAAACATAGCGTTTCCCCCAAAATTTAGCTTAGCCCAAGCATGCGCGAAACTCGCAAACGAAGCGGTAAAGAATTCCGAAAAAACGAGCGAAATTCCATTTGTCTTGCAGTTTGATTTCCATACCGCTCAGTTGACGCAGACGCGCGACTTGGCCAGCTTTCGCGCCAATGCTGTTCATTGACACCCTATTACGGTTCTCGGCGGTAACCCTTCTGCTCGCGATCGCGGTTCTGTCCGTTCGCGATGCGCGTCATCTCGTTCAGGGGCGGATCGCCGTCCTTCTGTGTGTAACCTTGGCGTCGATGTTGTTGACGACCGCGCCGGATCCCTTGCTGCCGCCAGACCCGGTTTTCATCACGCTTCGACTGATCGACACCGCAAACCTTGTCTTTTTGTGGTGGTTCACCCTGTCCCTGTTTGAAGACGGATTCAAATTGCGGCGATTGCACTGGATCGGCTTGCTCATCTACGCGGTTCCGGGATTTCCGAGCCGGATCAACTACCTTCTCGGGAACGAGCCGCTTTGGGTCGGGATCGACGTTATTGTTCGGCTCGCATCCCTTGCGATGATTTTGCACATGATCTGGACGGCAGTTGCCGGTTGGCGAGACGATTTGATCGAGGTACGGCGACGCACGCGGCTGCTGTACACGCTTTTTCTCGCCTTGGTCGCCGCGCTGATTATCGCGACTGAAGTTGGTTATACCCTACAGACGGGCGATCGAAGCGATCCAGAATGGCTTTCCTTCAGCCGCGTTGCGTTGGCCTTTCCCGCAATCCTGTTTGGCGCCTATTGGTTTTTGCGTATGCGGACCGAAGGGCTGCTATTTGAACAAACGCGATCCGTGGAAGTAACGACGCCGAGCGTAGATGTTCGAAATCAGCACATGCATGCCACATTGCTGAGCGCTATAGAGACGGAGCATCTGTATCGTGAACAAGGCCTATCGATTGGGACACTTGCCGCGCGCATCAATGTTCCAGAACACCAACTGCGCTCATTGATCAATCAGGGGCTTGGCTATCGAAACTTCGCAGCGTTTCTAAACGGCTATCGTCTGAAAGACGCAAAGGACGCACTTGCTGACCTGACGCAAGCGCGAACGCCCATTCTGACGATCGCAATGGATGCTGGCTTCGCGTCCCTGGCAACGTTCAATCGGGCCTTTAAATCTGAGACAGGTCTGACGCCAAGCGCCTATCGCGCCAAGGCGCTCGGCAAAACTTCTCAAAGCTGAAAAAGCCTGCGCATTTTTGCAAAAGACTGCTCAGTTTCGCCGCTGCAGAGCGAACCCGCCAAGCCTGTGATCAAACCGCCTCAGCAGACGCAGAGGAGATCATCATGGACCTGCTTCCTTTCCTAAACGACTTTCTAATCCCACGCATTTGGGGCGGTATTCAGTTTGAGTCATCGCGCTACGCGTTCGGCACACTGGCGGTGTTTTTTGTAATCTGGGTTGGCTTGAGCCGGTTCATTGAAGGACGCAAAATCCGAAAACCCACGCCGCGTAGCAAACAAATCCAGATGGAGCTGCGACACTCATTCAAAACGGTCTGTGTATTCGTCGCTTTGGACATTCTGATCTTCGAGGCGGCAGACCTCAACATATTGCGCAAATATGATGACATCGCGCAGCATGGCTGGCTCTGGTTTTGGGTTTCAATCCCGCTCTTAATCGTGCTTCACGATGCCTATTTCTATTGGACGCACCGCGCGCTTCACACCGCGAAGCTCTACAAGCGGATGCATATGCAGCATCACCGGTCACACAATCCGACGCCGTTCACAGCGTATAATTTTGCGGTGGGGGAAGCCGCGGTGCAATACTTGTTTGTCCCGATCGCCCTCGCGCTTGTGCCAACGCACAGCCTCGTTTTGTATATCGTGCTGGCGATTATGATCATAAAGAATGCTTTGGGTCATTGCGGCTATGAAGTGATGCCGCGACAATGGGCGCGTTTGCCAGTGCTGGGATGGCTTACGACGGTCACCCATCATGACATGCACCATGAACGCGGCAACGGCAATTTCGGCTTCTACTTTACCTGGTGGGATCGCTGGATGGGGACAGAGCATCCGGACTATCTGCAGCGATTGGATGCGCAATTGGCTAAAACGCGCCAATTGAAAGACGCGCGCCGAGGCAGCGCGCCTGTCATGACCCCCGCCGAGTAGTCGAGCCTCACACCACAGAGCACGCCCGCCTCATCGGAGGCGGGTGTTCGCGTTTGGGATTCCCGTTCGACCCATTCGACGCGCCGGTTCTGATCGCGGCCGGCATCACTCTCATTCGAGAAGACCGGAACCAATGGCCCGACCCCATGCGGTTCAAGTCGCTCACGCACAATGCCCTTGCCGAAAGATGCGCCTGTTCGCTCGCGCTGAGGCGCAATCGAATGTGCGCCTACTGAATCCGCTTGACCCGGAAAGCTGGGCCGCCATCAAGCTTCATTTTGTAGCTGCCCAAGGCAGCGCGCTGGATTTCAGCGGACTCAACACCGACGCGGGCCGAGTACTGCACTCGTTTGCCATCGGTCTGCTCCCAGATCTGGCCATTCTCGAGCGCGACCCGAAGATTGCGGCTGGAGCTCAACCGCACAACTTGGCTCACCGGTTCGATAATTTGATCAAGATTCGGGGTTTCTGCACCGGAATTCCGAGACGCCGTGAAGCTCGGCAAAGATGGCAAGCGAAAGCCGAACGCCTCGCGATTGAGCTCTTCAACCTCCGATTTGGCAATCACGGTGACCTCACCGGCGTCTTCGGCTTGCTGAAAGCGACCAACCGCTGCGTCATAGCACGCGACCCGTTCAAGCGCGTCCTCGATCGGGGTGCAGGCGAAGATAGCATCAATCGATGCCGGGTCTGTTTCTTGCGCTGCTGCGCTTGCTGCAGCAAATATTACACAAACCCCCGCAACCCTTTGCGCTCTAAGTGTTTTTTTCATCGAACTGCAAACTCCGCTGGGCAACACGAATTTATGCATATAACACAAGACAGTTCGGTGACAGACGGAAAATTCATCCACATCTCAAGCCTTAAGCAGGACGATCTTGCCGATATTCTAAATCCGATAGGACAAAGATCCGTGTGAGACCTTAAAGTCACACTTTTGCCATATTCTCAGAATGTTGGGCGCTCACTTCATTGACGACCCACGGACCGGACCCCTAACCGTTGAACAACTCGGAGTCATAATTCGAGTTCAATCGACTATCACGACGAGTGTGTAGCAATTTTACGAGGGAAATTCCGTTGAGGAACCATTCAATCAAAAGTCGCCTTTTTGCATCTTCCATGATCGCAGGCGCATCTTTTGGGCTGACCGGTCTAACCGCCATCGCCCAAGAAACAGACGAGCCAATCGCCGTTACGGATGTTGCCGCTGAGGATCTGCGTCAGGACACCGTCCTGATTACAGGTACGCGGATCCAACAGCCTGGCATCGTGTCTTCGAGCCCGATCACCACTTTGGGGGAAGATGAATTCAATCTGACCCAAACCGTGGAAGTTGAGCGCTTGTTCCGCGACCTGCCGATCGCGCTTCCGGGTGATAACGAAAACGTCAACAACGGCACGGCCGGTGCAACATCGATCGACTTGCGCGGTCTCGGTGATCAGCGCACCTTGGTCCTGGTCGACGGCAAGCGGATGGTTCCGTTTGATGTTGGCGGCGAAGTCGACATCTCGGCGATCCCGGTTGTTATGCTTGAGCGTATCGACGTGGTCACAGGTGGTGCATCCGCAACTTACGGATCGGACGCTATGGCCGGTGCGGTCAACTTCATCCTCAAGGATGATTTTGAAGGCGTTGAGATCGACACCAAGTACCGTTTCGCTGAAGAAGGCGACGGCGAGCTTTGGGGCGACAGCGAAGTCTTTAACATCTCGGCCTTGATCGGTTCAAATCTCGACAATGGCCGCGGTAACGTTGCCTTGGCCGTAGACTGGACTGACCGTAAGGGCGTTCTGCTCGGCGACCGCGACTATTCGCGTTTCGGCGTCTCGACGGCCAATGGTCCAAACGAAGGCGGCGCGCCACCAAGCCCAGACGCAAACTGTGACGCGCCAGAAGCGACGACATTTGCTTCGGGTGTTGGTTCAACAACGGCAATGCCGACCACTTTGGACCTGCCAGGCGGTGACCTGCAGTTCCGGAATGATGGTACAGCCGCTGAACGTTGTTCGCGCTTTAACTTCAGCCCGTTCAACTATCTGCAAACACCGCAAGAGCGCTTCGTCGGCATGGCGACCGGTCGCTACGAAATCAACAATCATTTCGAAGCGTATGCCCGCGCCAACTTCTCGGCGATCAACGTGCGTCAGCAAGTTGCGCCTTCCGGTGTGTTCGGCAACCAGTTTGAAATCCCACTGATGAACCCATTCCTGTCCGACCAAGCGCGGCAGGCGATCATCGACAATGTCAACGGTTCGCTGGATGTTGCAAACGGCTTTGGACTGGCAGAAGCTGGTGTTAACGACCTGAACAATAACGGCATTTTTGATCTTGACGACTCGATCACAACGCCAGTTCGTCGTCGGACACTCGAGCTAGGAACACGTTCGACCAATTATGACTCGAACAACTTCCAAATCGTCACGGGTCTACGCGGCGATCTTTATGGCGAATGGGACTACGACGTCTACTACTCGCACGCTCAAGCCGACCGGACGGACGTCAACGCAGGTTACACCAACGTTTCTGCGTTCGGACCTGCTTTGAACACGATCGATGCGGACAGCTGTATCGCACCAGGTACAACCACGCCTGTGGATGGCTGTGTGCCAATCGACTTGTTCTCAACCGGCTTTGGTTCAATCACACCAGAAATGGCGGCAGCGAACAGCGCGACCGGCATCCTCAAGTCTGAGTATCGTCAGAACATCTTCAGCGCCGTTGCATTCGGCCCAGTTGATGCGTTGAAACTGCCAACGGCTTCAGATCCGTTGTCTTTGTCAGTCGGTACTGAGTATCGCGAAGAGATTGGTAGCACGACTCCGGACGAGTGTCTGAAAGAGCCACCAACCAGCTGCCTCGGCGGTGCGGGTGGTAACCAACTGCCAATCGTCTCCGAGTTCGATGTGACGGAATTCTTCGCGGAAGCCTTCCTGCCACTGGCTCAAGACATGGAGTTCGCGCAAGATCTGACACTTGAGGCTGGTTTCCGGACTGCTGACTACTCGTCATTTGGTAATAATGACACGTGGAAAATCGGTCTGAACTGGGAAGTCATTGACGGCCTTCGGTTCCGCGTCATGCAGCAGCAAGCTGTTCGTGCACCAAACATCGAAGAGCTTGGTAGCCCTGTCGTGACAGGTCTGGAAGATGCTGACTTTGATCCATGTTCAAACGGCAACCCTGCCTTCTTGGACGATATGGGTGCACCTGACGCAGGTCTGATCGCGGCTGAGCTGGCTGCAAACCCAGTTCTAGAAGCGAACTGTATTGCAACCGGCGTGCTTCCAGCACGGATTGGTCTCGTCAACGACATCGTCTCCGGCCAGATCAACACGTTCGAAGGCACCGATCTTACGGCGCTTCCAGAACCAGAAACGGCTGACACGTTCACCGTCGGCATGACCTGGCAGGCACCAACTTTCGCCAACATGACCAATGCGCTCGTCACACTTGATTATTACGACATTGAGATTGAAGACGAGATTGGCGAGTTCACGCCGCAAGAAGTCCTGGACAACTGCTACGTCCTAAACTTCTCGGAAGATTGCGACAAGATCAACCGGATCGGCGGCACAACGTCGACATCGGGTGCGGGTGTGGAACTGTTCACAACCAACCTCGACTACCGTGCCGCAGAAGGTATTGACTTGAATGTCAGCACCGACTGGGATCTTGCTGAATTGGGCGAACTGAGCGTTGGCGCATTCGCCACCCTTCAGCTGACCAGTGAAAACCAGTCTTCGAGCTCGACACCTGTTACGGATTGCCTCGGCAAATTCGGTAATGACTGTCAGCCAACGCCTGAGCTTCGCTTCAATCAGCGGACGACATGGCGCAAAGGCCAGTACACAGCGTCGTTGCTATGGCGGTACTTCGGTGAAGTCGAGATCCAAGAAACTCAGAAAGCGGCAACGTTTGACGGTTTCGAGACCATCGATGCGTACAACTATTTCGACCTTTCCGGCTCGTACCAGTTGAACGACAACGTGACCTTCTCGGCCAACATCCGGAACCTGACGGACGAAGATCCACCAATTGTCGGCAACCAAGCCGGTTCAACGGCTCGGAACTTCGGCAACACCTTCCCAAGCGCATATGATACGCTTGGACGGATCTGGACGATCGGCGTTAACGCAACGTTCTAAGAACCAAACCATCGAAATCGAGTTGGCGGGTCCTCGGGCCCGCCAATTTTTTTACGCCCATAAACTGGCGTATCGGCATTCGCACACTGAGATTCCGGCTGAGGCTGACGCAACGAGCCCCCTGACACTGTATTCTGAAACACGCTAGGCACGGCGCAACGCAAGGAGACACTCAGATGGCGCTCAGCTCATTCGACGGAAAAACCGCTTTTATCACTGGCGGCGCAAAGGGCATCGGCCTCGGCATTGCGAAAGCCCTAATTGCCCGCGGCTCAAATGTGATGCTGGCCGACATTGATACGGCGGCGCTCAAAGCCGCCACAGACTCGCTCGGCGACAAAGCGGCCTCTGTGGTGTGCGACGTGGCTGACGCCGACTCCATCAAAGCAGCAGCAAATGCGACGATCGAACGATTTGGCAAAGTCCATATGGTGTTCAACAATGCCGGCGTTGGCGGCGGCGGCGAACCCGGTGCAACCGCGTTGGAAGACTGGCGCTGGGTGGTCAACATCAACCTCCTCGGCGTTGTCTATGGCGTTGAGATCTTTGTGCCCTTGATCAAATCGCACGGTGAGGGTGGCTATATCGTCAATACGGCCTCGCTGGCAGGTCATGCTTCCGGAGCCGGTACCGGTGGGCCCTACAATGCCACGAAATTCGCCGTCGTTGGCTATTCCGAGACGCTTAAGGAACAGCTCGCTCCCCACAATATTGGTTGCAGCGTTTTATGTCCGGCCTGGGTCGCGACCGACATTCACAAAAGTGGGTTCCGTGCCCCCTCCAGCGCGGGTGTCGATGTCGACGCCGTGATGAAGACAAAGCGCTTCCAACAAATGGATGCCATTTTAAACAGCGGCCTATCTCCTGATCTGGTCGGCGAATATACGCTCGATTGCATGCTCGAGGAACGGACGAACATCTTTACCCATCCCGACTTCCTTGCCGGTCTCGAAGCCCGCTGGGCCTCCCTGCGCGCCGATTATGAAGCCGCCGGAAAAGACCCCCGGATCAATCCGAACGCATAAGATCGCACGGATCACTGTCACAAGGCTTATACTGGGACGTCAGCCAGCGGCTTTGACTTTGCGGCCGCTTGCCCCTCAACTCTCTTTAGGGAGTGAGGCAGCCGTCACTTACTGAAGGAGACACAGGATGAAGTATCTGATCGGCCTCGTCGCCGCACTGGCGATTATCGCAGGCTCAGCCCTGACAGCGCGCTCTTTGACAATTGCCGCCCTGACCGATCAGACATCTATCTTCGACGATTTTGAACAAACCGACTCGCTCTGGCTGTTCTCAGACAAAATCGGATCGCCCGCGGCCTCTGGACTAGAGCGTGCCAAAGTGGCGATTGGGGGGCCGCTTGGTCTGTCTGCGAAGGAAGCTGTCTACTTTATTGCCCTCACCGACTCTGATGGCGATCGTTTGGCGTCTGAATGTACTTATCAAGTAGCGGGGGCTCCGATAGATACGCGATGGTGGTCGCTCACCCTGTATGACAGCATGACCCAGCATTACGTCTCGAATGAGGACAATCGTTCGAGCTGGAACAGCGCCTCAATCCCGCGAAGCACGGAGGGCAATTGGCAACTCACTGTGTCGCCGAACCGGCAACAAGGCAGCTGGCTACCGTCTCAGGAGGCACGAGGACAGCCATTTGAACTTGTGCTCCGTGTCTACAATCCCAGTGATGCGACGCGCGCGGCGCTACCCAACATCACCTTGCCCGACGTGGTGCGCCTGTCATGTTAAACGCGCGTCTACTCAGCTATGTGCTGCTGGCGTTTGTCCTCGCCGGCATAAGCTTTTTCGTTACGCGCTCAGTCATCATTGAGCAGGCGCCCAAGCGTGTCATGTCGACAATTGAGGCAAGGATCGTACAAGGTGCCGGCGGTTGGAATGCTTGCTTTCACAATCGAGTCTATGGCCCTCGAGCGAACGCAGCGAACCGCGCCAATCCGGACAGTATTATCAGCAGTATGGCTTATGATCTTTCGGATGGACCTGTCCGCGTTTCGGGTGAGGTCTGGCCGCGCTATTGGTCACTTTCATTGTATCAGCAAAACTCGGACAATTTCTTCGTTGTAAATGATCGCGAGTTGGAGACGCCTGAGTTTGATTTCGTTCTAACATTGGCCAATCAAAAGGTCGCAGATACGAATGGCGCCGTGATTGTGTCTCCGACATCCAAGGGCATCATGCTCATTCGTCGGTTCGCGGCAGACGCGTCTGACATGCCCTCCATCTTGGAAAACCAGGACGCAATGATCTGTGCACCCCTTTAAGTCTTGAAGCGAAGCCTCGCCTTTGCCCAAGGTGCGATGACATCCTGGCGGAATCAGAGGAGACTGCCATTCGGTGTCCTCACGCCGCCCCCCTCCGATTGGGGAAGTATGTGAACATGCAGAGGATGGATCTCAACGAACCAGACGTTCGAGCGACGGCATGAGGAGGGGTTGCAGTTGATCTGCTCGAATGAGGAGGTTCAAAAATGAGACTATCCGCGCCAATTTTCCGGCTCAAAAAGCATGCCCGCCAGCTGTCGCGTTCAGAGGGCATTCCGCTGAATCAAGCCCTTGATCGCGTTGCGCAACAAGAAGGGTTCGCCCAGTGGAGTTTGCTCACCGCGCAGATGCCGCTAACTCCGACGGCGGCACAAATCCTCGGACAGTTTAAACCCGGCGGTTTGGTGCTTCTCGGCGGGCGACCGCAACAGGGCAAAACCACGCTCGGCCTGTCTCTGGTTGCCGAAGCCTTACGCAACGGACATCACGCCGCTTTTTTTAGCCTGTTCCACACGCAGGCTGAGATCGATGATCGACTCTTGGAGTTTGAGATCAATCGCCAGGCAATGGGCGACAGAGTGTTGATAGACACTTCGGATGACATCAGCGCCCCATATATAAGCAAACACCTCGCCAATGCGGCGTCCGGGACGCTGGTCGTTATCGACTATTTGCAGATCTTGGATCAGCGGCGCGAGACGCCTGACATCAATGCCCAGGTCCAAATGCTAAAATCCCTAGCGACCGAGACTGGGGTGATCATCGTGACCCTATCGCAAGTCAGCCGCCAATTTGATCCGACAGAAAAGACCCTGCCCGATCTAACCGACGTGCATTTGCCCAACCCGATTGACCTTAGCGCGTTTTCTCAGACCTGCTTTTTGAACGAGGGTGCTATCCGTTTGGATCAAGCGGCGTAAGCCACACAGCCCACCGGTGCAGCGACGCTGCGCCGGTGGCAACGCGCCTATGCTCTAGAAAATCGTGTTATACTGTCCACCGTCGATAACGATGTTCTGGCCAACGATAAACCGCGCATGGTCGCTGCAGAGCAAAGCGGCCATGGGCGCGAGATCATCCGCTTGCCCCGGGAAGCCGGTCGGAATTGGCTGCGTCCGCATAAAGTGTTCTGCGACGACTTCTCGCTTCGGCTCCAGACCAAAGGCTTTGGCATAATCTTCCATGATCTCTTGTGCGCCTTCGGTGGCGAACATGCCCGGCAGGACATTGTTCATGATCACACCATGCTTCGCGACTTCGCGTGATACTGCCGCCGTATAATTTAGGAGAGCGGAGCGCGGCGGACCGGACATCATGCGCCACACCATCGGCCGCTTGGCAGAGAAAGTGGCAATGTTCACGATGCGGCCCCAGCCTTTCTCGATCATCACCGGGATATAATGGCGCATAATCTCGATCGGTCCGATCAAGGCGGTATCGACGGCATCGCGCCAATCGTCCGGTTCTAGATCCAAATAGCTGCCATTGGGGTTGGGCGGCTTGATCGTGATGCTGAGAATGTCTGGACTCGGGCAGGCGTCGAACAAGGCGGCACGCCCCTCTTCCGTCGACGAATCAGCCACAATTGGCGTGACATTGGCGTCATACTTTTCAGCGATCTCTTTTGCGGCTCGAACCAAACGCTCTTCGCGCCGTGCGGTGATGAAGAGTTCGACCCCAGCTTCGGCCAGGCGCTCCGCCGTTGCGCGGCCCATGCCTGCGCTGCCACCCGCCATGATGGCGGTTTTGCCTTTGATTTGAAGATCCATGCTCTGCTCCCTAAACGGCGCTTCCAAACTCGATTAATCTGACGTATTTACATATCGAATGTCATATTTTCTGCAATGCACTGGATCTCATGAAGCGCGAACGTCTCAGAAGCAGGTGGACGCGCCCCGAAACTCTAATTGAACCCAGTGCAATTCGCTGGCGGTGCCTCAAAAAACCGGGCTAAATGGCACGTTCAACAACAAAGCCGATCACAAAACCACCATGGCCACACTTCGCGTCTTTTCTTATTTGCCCAATCCGCGTCTCTACAAAGCGACGATTGCGGCTCGCTTCTCTGGTGCCGAGATTGACATCTTAGGCGACAAGCCGCCCAAGCTCGTCAATTGGCTTTGGGACTATGAAGCACGAGCGTTGAACGACAGCGACAAAGACACACTCTCTGCCTTTGCGCGTGAAGGCGTTATGGGCTTCACTGGCACCAAGCTCTACAAGACAGATGCCTTTTTGGACGCCCACCCGTTCGGCAACGTCCCGGCCGGGTTCATTGAAGACGGCAAGATTGGCGTTTTCGAATCCAATTCGATCATGCGCGCCGCGGCGCGGGCCGGTACGGTACCGCACACTTTGCTCGGCACGAGCATTGCCGAGCAATCGCGCATCGATTCCTTCTTGGACCGCTCGCTCGTTTTCGCCCGCGACCTGCAACGCTATCTGCTCGCGGGCGATGATATGAATGCCGCGCTCCACAAGGAGATGGCGAGTGAAGTGCTGACCTTCGCCTCAGGTCTGGATCGCGCTCTACAAAATAGCGCCTACCTCGTTGGGGACGCGGTCACGCTCGCCGATATCGGGGCAGTCTGTGATCTCTGCCAGCTGACCTATGAACGTGGTCATGCGGAGCGGTTTGATCGACTTGGTCTCGACTTTTTGGTGCCGATGCTAAAGCCCTGCGCGCATCTTGGAGCGTATTTGAACAAGCTCGCTGACGATCGCCGTTTTGCAGATGATCTTGAGCGATACTTCGAGACCCTGCTCCCGATCTTCGATCCGGGCTGAGAGAGGATGAGATGACCGCAGATTTGGATTTGAGAGTGGTTGGGGTCGGCGCATCGCCTTACACGCGCAAACTGCGCGCTGCAATTCGTTACCGGCGTTTGCCGTATCGGTTTGTCGTCGCTGGCAGCAAAGAAGCCGCGGCTTTGCCGGAACGCCCCTTGCCGCTGGTGCCGTATCTCGTTGCACCTGACCCATCGGGGCAGCTGACCCAGGTCATGTCAGACACGACACCGATCCTGAGCGCGCTCGAGCACGACTTCTCAGAACGCCCATTGCGGCCCCGAGATCCTGCGCTTCGCTTTCTCGATTTGCTGATCGAGGACTATGGCGATGAGTGGCTGAGCAAATGCATGTTCCACTATCGCTGGGCCTATTCGACCGACACAGACCGCGCGAGCGCCTATTTACCCTATGCGCGGGCGACGCAAATGACACCTGAGCAAGGCGCTGAGATGGCAAGACTGTTCGCAGAACGGCAAATCTCCCGGATTGGTGTGGTCGGATCGAACGCGATCACCGCTCCGGTGATCGAAGCGAGCTGGCGCCGCTATCTCGAGCTCTTTGATGCGCATATTCAAAACCGTCCCTATTTCTTGGGCGAACGGCCTGGCGCAGGCGACTTTGCCTGTTACGGCCAAATGACCATGCTGGTGATCACAGATCCAACCCCAGCTGCAGTCGCCTTTGAGGTGTCACCCCGCGCCTATGCCTGGACTGAGAAGTGCGAGGATCTGAGCGGACTCGAGGTTAGCGATGCGGATTGGGTCGATCTGGCCGAGCCGCCGGAGACACTGCATGCGCTGTTCGAGGAAATCGGCCGGGTCTATGCGCCTTTCTTATTGGCGAATGCGGCTGCTGTTGACGCCGGCGCCGACCAGGTACGTTGCGAAATAGACGGCCAGCCCTGGGAACAGACGCCTTTTGTGTATCAAGCAAAATGCTTGCGGTGGCTGAGAGAAGACTATGCGGCGCTGACAGCGGAAGATCGACAACGGGTCGATCGGGTTCTGAACGGAACGGGGTGTGATGCTCTGTTCTCGGTCTAAGGCGCTTGCCTGATTGATCGACGGCGCTTACCTCCCGACCTATGCCTGAACTGCCCGAAGTCGAGACGGTGCGCCGCGGCCTGGCGCCGGCCATGGAAGGTGGCGTGATCGCCAAAGTCACGCTTAATCGATCTGATTTGCGCTTCCCCTTTCCCGACCGTTTTGCGGATCGTATCGCCGGCGCGCGCGTGCAGCGCATGGGACGGCATGCCAAATTCCTGTGCGTCGACCTCTCCAATGGCGAGACCTTGATCATGCATCTCGGCATGACCGGGCGCTTCACGGTCGAGGATCACCGGCCTGGCCAATTCCACCATGACACTGGCGCCGATCCGAAACATGACCATGTTATCTTCGACATGCAGTCTGGTGCGCGCGTCACCTATAACGATCCCCGCAGATTCGGCTTTATGGAGCTGTGGCCAACGGAGGATTTGGTCACCTATCCGCGCTTGGCCGATATGGGCCCGGAACCCTTAAGCAATGGATTTTCGGCGGTCGCGCTCCACGCGAAGCTCGCGGGAAAGGCAACCCCCATCAAGGCCGCCCTGCTCGACCAATCCATCGTCGCTGGCCTGGGCAATATTTATGTCTGCGAGGCGCTTTTCAGGTCTGGGATCAGCCCGAGACGCAAAGCCGCAAGTGTTGGCAAAACGCGCAGCGAGCGGCTGGCCGCAGCGATCAACGCCGTGATCGCAGATGCCATCGCTGCCGGTGGATCAAGCATTTCAGACTTTGCCTCTGCAGAAGGGGCGCTCGGCTACTTCCAACACAGTTTCCAAGTCTATGATCGCGCAGGCGAAGCCTGCCTGGTATGTGGCACAGAGATCAAGCGTGTGGTCCAATCGGGTCGGTCGAGCTTTTATTGCGGAACCTGCCAGCGCTAAGACTCGGTATTGGCAAAGACCCAATACCGGTTGGCCAAATAGTTGATCGCAAACGACACGCTGACGCCCATCCCGAAATAGATAATGCTGAGAATGAAGCCCGGTGTCTGCCAGGTTTCGAGCAATCCAATCACTGAAATTCGCGCAAAAAAAGCTGCGCACAATATACCAAAATTCCGGAGTAGGCGTCTCGGTGAGAAGGCTGAGTCCGGCCGACGAAAACTCCAATATTCATGGACGAAATAGAAAACCACGCCAACCAGAACGAACGCTATCCCTGCAGAAAGGGTCAGCGAAAGATCCGTGAAATTGAACAGCGCCATAGTCAGAACGAAATCAATCGCCAGCGCGGCAATCGACGCTGCAGCATATCGAGTGACACTGCTTCCCAGGCGCAAACCGTAACCTTTTCCTGTGACGTCAACACCATAGCTAAGCGGCGTGCGACCCAGCGTCTATGGTTCTTTCACCTGTTTCGGTCTAGATCGGCAAAATGAGCGATCAAGATCCGGCCAAGACAACAAGCTTCGGCTTCGAAACCGTGACTGAGGACGAGAAGGTCCGCCGCGTCGGCGACGTCTTCCGGTCTGTGGCGTCGCGCTACGACATCATGAATGATGTCATGTCAGCAGGCGTTCACCGCCTCTGGAAGCATGACACGATCGCCAAAGTGAACCCGCAACCGGGCGAGCTGCTGATCGATGTGGCTGGGGGCACTGGCGATGTCGCTAAGGCCTTCCTCGATCGAGCCGACCGGGTGCAGAAGCGGCGCGGCCAATCTGCTCCGGCACACGCCATTGTCTGCGAT
>JBCAWZ010000041.1:0-26589 GCA_038534315.1 Pseudomonadota bacterium
CGGACTTCAGTGTAACCCGTCAGCGGAAAGTCTTTTCGAAGCGGAAAGCCTTCAAAACCATAGTCGGTCAATATTCTCCGCATATCCGGATGCCCGGAAAAGCGTATGCCGTACATGTCAAACGCTTCCCGCTCGAACCAATTTGCGGACGGGTGAATGTTCACGACGGACGGGACGGTGGTTTCCTCATCGGTCATAATCTTGACTCGGATGCGCTGATTCATTCGCATCGAGAGGAAGTGATACACAACGTCAAAACGCTGGCTCCGCTCCGGGTAATCGACCCCGCAGACATCAATCAATGTCTCGAAGAGGCAAATGGAGTCGCGCTTTAGAAAGTCGACCAGACCTGTGATCGCGTCACGCTCCGCTAAAAGTGTTAGCTCGCCATATCGGATTTCGAACTTTCTGACTGCATCAGGCATTTGGCCGGCAATGTGCTCACCAAGCTCAGCTAAGGAATCCGTCAATTCACCATCTGTCATATTAGCGCTCAATCGATCCTTCGCGGCGAATCTTTTTTTGCAGTTGGAGTAATCCATAAACGAGCGCCTCGGCGGTCGGCGGGCAACCCGGCACGTAAATATCGACTGGCACGATCCGATCGCACCCGCGAACGACGCTGTAACTGTAATGGTAGTAGCCACCCCCATTGGCGCAGGACCCCATGGAAATCACATAGCGTGGCTCTGGCATTTGGTCGTACACTTTGCGCAAGGCAGGCGCCATTTTGTTTGTCAGCGTTCCAGCAACAATCATCACATCAGATTGGCGCGGCGTTCCGCGAGGCGCCATGCCAAAACGCTCCAAATCATAACGCGGATTTCCCGCATGGATCATTTCGACGGCACAGCATGCCAAGCCGAATGTCATCCACATAAGGGACCCAGAACGCGCCCAAGCAATCAGATCATCGGCACGCGCGGTAAAGTAACCCTTGTCCGCGAGCTGATCGGACAGACCAGAGTAAAAGGGATCGTCCAAACGCACTTCATGGCCACCCTCAACGCTCGAGCGGGCTCCCGTCAGTGCATAGGGTTTGTATGTCTCAGACACAGCTCGCTCCGCTTATTGCCATTCAAGCGCCCCTCGGCGCCACTCATAGATGAAACCGACTGTGAGCACAGTAAGGAAGATCACCATGGACCAGAAGCCAAACACGCCAATGGCACCCAAACTCACGGCCCATGGGAATAAAAACGCCACTTCGAGGTCAAAAATGATGAACAAGATCGCAACCAGATAGAACCGGACGTCAAACTTCATTCGCGCATCGTCGAACGCGTTGAACCCGCACTCATAGGCGGAATTTTTCTCCGGATCCGGATTGCTTGGCGCCAGGATCGCAGAACCTATAATGAACAAGAGCGACAAAATCGTGCCGAGCGTCAGAAACAACACCACTGGTAGATAATCTAGGGCAAGGCGCTCAATCTCAGTCATGTCAGTCTAGCCTCCGCGCGCGTGATTTCGGGTCGGATAAGCCGCTTTTTGCGCTTAAGCAACCATTCTTGGTAGCGAGCATAAACCGTTTTTGTCGAAATGTTGCGTTACGATTGTGCGGCGAGGCGTCACGCCTGCTTGGCCAAATAAAACCAACATAAAACAAGCCCAAAACGTGCGCACCATTTTCTAGTAAATTAATTTTTTTCAATCAAATCCGTTTTTTATTTGGGACACACAGAACAAGAACAGTCGTGCGACTACGAATACATGTCTTAGGCGAGTCATTTATGTTATACTCTATTATTGGAGGGTTGCCATGTATGCCGAATTCGCCGAGCGATGTGAGCTGACGGTCAAGACTCGATCAGACAGGGAATTGTGGATCCAGTGCTGGCAACCCGTCTACGATATTGAACCGATTGATCCGGGGTCAGATCATATGATCGACACCGCGGAAATCATCCCCGTTGAAGGTGGGGTCGTTATACAACGCGAACACCGCTCGCACATCTTCTTACGAAACAGCGCGCACATCGCCGGTTCCACCGAGTTCGTTTGCGTCGCCTATCACCATGACGCCAGTTCCATCTATGAATTTGAGACGGGTCCAATGCATTTCGGTCCCGGAGAGATCCATGTAATCGATTACGGGCACGAAGCCCGCGGCATTCACTATCAGGGCAAAGTCACCGGGATCGCTGTTCCGCGCAGCATGGTGCAGCTTCCACTGGCCAAAAGCCGCCCCGGTTTTACAATTGGGCGCGAGTCTCCGATCGGCCGAATTGTGTATCCCGCATTCCAAGACATGATGCGCGCAATAGAATTAGGACCTTCCTTTGATCCAGAACAGTCCGTGACGCGCTTGATCGGTCTGTTGCGCGCAACGCTGGGCGTCGAAAAACACCATGACAGCAATGTCCGGATCATGCGGCACGCGCAGCTGCAAGCGATCTTGGGTTTCATTGAACAACACCTGTCAGACTTCGAGTTCACAATTGATCGCATCTACGCCGATTTCGGGGTCTCAAGATCGACCCTCTATCGAATGTTCATGCCCTATGGCGGCGTGCGCAGATACATTCAGGATCGCCGCACACAAGCCGCGGTGATCGACCTTGCGACCCGACCCTATCGGCGCGGCACGATCAGCCGGACATCTGATCGCTGGGGATTTTCCTCAGAGTCGAATTTTAGTCGCGCCGTACGTCAAAGTTTTGGCGTATCACCTGGCTCTATCGCGAGCGCGGACAAAAGTCTCGCAGTACGCGAACAGCATGCGCCCTTCTTCAGCGCTTGGTTGGAGCCTTTTTTGCGAACGCCCCAAACACAGAGCCTGCTGCGCAGAGCCTCTTGAAGAAATCGAAGAGTCAGCGCTTTATTTTAGCTCATTCAGTCGGAGGGGTATCATGCTGAAAGAGTTTCAAGAATTCGCGATGAAGGGCAATTTGGTCGACATGGCCGTTGGCTTCGTCATGGGATCGGCGTTCGCAACCGTTGTCACGGCCTTCATTCAAGGCGTGTTTCTGCCCATACTGAGTCCCGTTCTGGGCGGCATCGACTTCGCCAACATCGCCTACACCATCAGTCCTGCCGAGCTTGATGCCGAGGGCAATGTCATCACCGAAGCGGCTGTGGTGGAACTCGGCAATTTCATCTCCGCGACAATCTCCTTCATCATTGTTGCCTTTGTCATGTTCATGATCATCAAGGGCATGAACAATCTGAAGAAGAAGGAAGAGGAAGCCCCGGCGGAACCGCCAGCACCGCCAAAAGAGCAAGTGCTGTTGGAAGAAATTCGCGACCTTCTCGCCAAGCAGAGCTAAGCCAGATTTAGTCAGATCCAGATGAGCAGCCACCTCGCAATCTGCGGCGTGGCTGTTTCTGTATCCGGCTTGAGCACCGACGCAAATCGGCAAAGCCTTTTGAATTGATGGAAAATGGTGCCCGGGGGCGGATTTGAACCACCGACACGCGGATTTTCAATCCGCTGCTCTACCCCTGAGCTACCCGGGCAGGCCAGCTGGGAAGATGCGGTTTAGCGCCCCTTCTTGGAGATGTCCAATCCTGATTGGCGCCTTTTTGCAGCCGCTTCGGATCGTCAGCTGTAGCGCACTTTCACCTTCTCCGGTTTGACGCCCTCCCCGGCCTTGACCACAGCCAGACACTCGGCGAGGTCGCTGATATAATCCTCAATGAATTCGGCATGTTTCGGCGACAACATAAGGTGTAGGCTTGGCGGCTCTTTGGTGACAGAGGTGAACCAGCCGCGCTTATAGAGTTCGCCATAGATGGCGAAGCTATGATGCTCGGGATGGCGGAAGGCGACCAAGCCCAACATTGGATTGCCAAGTATTTCAAACCCCAACGCTTTGACACCGGCCTCAAGTCGCTCGCGCGTCGCACAGACGTCCCCCTGAAGGCGACGATACCCCGCGACCCCGAGATAGTTCATCACCGCCCAGGCTGCAGAGATCGCACCCCCCGGACGCGTACCTGCGAGAGTCGGGGTTTTCATCGGCGCCCCCGACCAGGCTTTGAGGTCGAACGGCATAAATTTGTAGAGCGCTTGCGAGCGGAACAGAACCGTTGAGGCCCCTTTTGCGGCATAGCCATATTTGTGCAAATCGGCGCTCATCGATTTGACGGCGGGCACTTCGAAATCAAATGGCGGGACGGGTAGGCCATTGAGACGAGCGAAAGGCGCAAAATACCCTCCCACACAAGCATCTACGTGGAGCCAGATGCCCTGCGCGTCGGCCACAGCGCCAAGCGCCTCGATCGGATCAATAATCCCGTGCGGGAAGTTAGGAGCAGATCCAACCATCATGATCGTATTGGCGTCGCAGGCTGCCGCCATCGCCTCTGTATCAGCTTCATAGCTGCCATCGGTTTTGACCGGCACACGGCGGACCTCAATGTCCATCAAATGTGAGGCCTTATCGAAGGCAAGATGGGCCGATTGTGGCAGCACAATATTTGGCTGGCCGGTCAACCCCTGCTCTGAACGGGCATAATCCCGCGCCGTCTTGATGGCCATCGTGATCGAGTCCGTGCCACCAGACGTCATCGCACCGGTCGCGCCCTCCGGGCCATGCAGCAGCCCGAGGCCCATGGAAATGACGTCTTGTTCCATTTGCGCAAGCGACGGAAAGGCCAGCGGGCCGAGGCCGTTCTCCGACATATAGGCGGTGTAGGCTTCCTTTTGGATCTGAGCGATCTCTTCCCCAGCATTAAATACGTAAACGGCGGTGCGGCCGTCACGCCATTTGGCGTCTCCACCGCCGCGAGACGTCAGATCACGTTTAACCTCGTCCCAGCTGCGTCCCTGCTCCGGCATTTTCATGGCGAACTCCTCCTTGGTGAGCAGTGTTATACAGCGGCGCGCACTTGGCGAGCCCCTTGTCCGTCGCAGCACGGAAAAAGGGCGCAGCCAAAGCCACGCCCTCCCCTATTCATTTGGATACCCCTTACCAGGTGTAACGCGCCTTCGCGTAATAGGATCCGCCATTGAATCCAAAAGCACTGGTCACGGGATATCGGGCACCCGCGACGCCGCCGAAGGGGTTCTCATTCGGATACTCATCAAACAGGTTTTGTGCACCTGCGATCAACTCCAACCCTTCCATCACCTCAAAACCGATCTCGGCATCGAACGTGATTGCGGAGTCAATGTCGATTGGAAGGTCGAGATTGCTATCTAGATGATCTTCAAAGCCTTCACCGAAATAGTTCACGCGGGCAAGGCTGCGCCATGCCCCCATCTGGTTGGTGATGGTCGCCGACCCTCTGATTTGCGGAAGTCCCTCTTCCAGAACTTTGATTCGACCATCGCTGATCGTATCGTCTGCGCGATCGACTTCGGTTTCAGTCCAATTGAACGCAACCGCCAGATCAGTGTCCCCAAAGGGCACAAAGTCTAGAGGTCCCGTCGCCACAAAATCGATACCTTGTGTGGTTGTGTCAAAAGCATTGTTGAAGAAAGCAAAGGACGTCAGGTCTTCCGACCCTGCGAAATCAGCAGCATTGATCACACCAGCGGCATCCAGCTCAGCGATCGCACCGGACGTATCTGTTGCGGTCAAGGTCACACCATTATTGTCAGCCAAGAGCTCCAAGGCTGGAAGGAACGCGATCGCCGACGAACGGGAGATCCGGTCTTCAAGAACGATATTGAAATAGTCCACCGTCACATTGAAACTGCCGACATCGAAGGCGACACCCAAGGTGAAGTTTTCAGACTCTTCCGGTTGCAGGGTTGGGCGATCCGCGCCGTCGACTGTTAGTCCGCCAGGCGCCGCGACATAGTCTGCCACGACTTGGCCCGCCGCAGAATTCAAGGGGAAGGTCCCTTCATCCTGAAGCACACCATTTGAGAAGGCCGTCGTCACATTGACCACATTGGCCTGACCAGCGGTTGGGACGTGGAAGCCTGTTGAATAGGTTGCCCGGGCCAGGAAATTGTCCGTGAACCGATAGAGACCGCCAACTTTGTAATTCGTGTCCGATCCGAACGTATTGTAGTCTTCAAAGCGTACCGCGCCCTGGAGAACCAAAGCCTCGGTGACATCGGCTTCGAGATCGAGATAGACGGAGTTGGCATTCTGATCAGACTTGCCGGCACTGTTCGGCGTGAACCCACCGAAACCGTTCGAACTTGATGAAAAGCCCTGTCCAAGCGGAAACGCGGCAGTTGGTGTTGCAAGCGGCCCGATCGCAAAGGATGCCCCATCGCCTTGGCGAATGTCGAATTGCTCCTCACGGTATTCGTACCCAAACGCCACATTCAGATCGGACGCGAACCCATCCACGGCGACGCCGTAATCAAAATCGGCGTTTATGACGGTTTCGATTTGACCATAACCGCCTGGTAGGAAGGATCGAGGCGTCTCTGGGCCGAGCGACGCATTGATCGTATTGCGGATGAAGAAGTCAACTTGGTTTTCGCCATAGCGATAGCTCACATCATAACCGAGCCCTGAACCAAAACCGAGATCGCCCCGCAGGCCCAATGCAAAGGATTGATCTTCCATCTTGCCGCCAAAACGCGGCGTGAACCCACCGGGCTCCAGCTCCGCAAATGAGAAGCAATTGTCGTCATTTTGAATCTGCGCGAGGAAGGTTGGATCTGGGATCAAACCGCCGTCGGTCAGGGGAATACCGGCAATACAGTCACCCGCATCATTGATCGACAAATCGCCGACCAGGACAGATGCTACATTGTCCATATCGATATCGTCGGGATCGAGCAGTCCGGTATCTGGATCCACCTCTGGCCCTTCATACACGCCACCACGATTGGTCGGATTCCGGAAAAAGAAGCCGCCTTCGGTTTGGCGTTCGGCATAATTCGCAAACGCATAAACTTCCATATTTTCATTAATCGGAAGGCCGAAATTGGCGTAGAGTTTCGTGTCGCCATTGACGTTCGGTTGGCCCCAGATTTGTGCTGGATTGAGAACATCTGTATTCCCAGCGGCAATCAAGCTTGCGGCGTCGGTGCGTTGGATCGATCGGCTCGTCGCATCAGTTTCTTGATACTCAGCGCTTAGGTTCAAGAACCCATCATTGTTGATCGCCAGTCCGACATTGGCCGCGATCTGATAGAGATCGCCGTCACCTTCATATGTTTCGCCAATTTTGACCTCGAATTGGCCGCCGTCTGCATCATCCTTGAGGACGAAATTGACCACACCGGCAATCGCGTCAGAGCCATATTGCGACGACGCGCCATCGCGCAGGACTTCTATTTGCTTCAATGCAATCGCTGGAATGGTCGAAATATCAGGACCTTGAGACCCATCCGACAGACCGCCGCCAAGGAATGCGATGACGGCCGCACGATGCATGCGCTTGCCATTGACCAAAACCAATGTGTTGTCGGGCGACAGTCCGCGCAAATTTGCTGGGCGGACAAGTGTCGCGGCATCCGAAATGGATTGTGTGTTGACGTTGTAAGACGGAACGGACGTCCGCAAAATGTTCGACAAATCATTATCGGCCTGGTTCACGAGCGCAGCGCCGCCGATCACATCGACGGGCGCCGGAGAGTCTGCTGCGGATCGCTCGCCGCGGCGACTACCGACAGTGATAATGGTTTCTTGTCTGGCTTCTTCTTCTTCGCCAGACTGAGCCGTGGCTGGTGCCGCCAGCATAATGGGTAGAGTCAGGGACAGCGCTGCCCCTGCCAGCAAATGACGCTTCATATGATATTCTCCATTGAATATTGGCCCGCCAACACTGCCGAGCCGAACCAGAACGTATCTATACTCATGCGAAAAAGAAGGGCTGGTATGCGTAATCGCCGGCTTTTGTCCTAGCCTGTGCTTCCAATGCAACAGATTTGTTACAGTCGCACGTAGAGGCTATTTTTATGTATTTGAAACAGACACTTGTTGGTCGTCATCTGCCAAAATCCACTCCGGCGATCGTAGTAAAACAGCACGCTGATGTAAGGAACAAAGCAGGCGCACGGCTTCAATCCGGTTCTCTGAGACTGCAACGTGCTCTCCTAAAGCATCCCCAAGCGCCGCCAAATCCCGCAGTTGCAATGCACTTTCAGGGATCGGTGCCTTTGTCTCGCGAAAGACATTTCGGCTCTCAACCGGCACACCGATATCGACGACCTTCACGACGCCACAGAGCCCCTTGCCCGGCATTAAAACATGCGCCGGCCTCAGCGCAGCAAACGTTACAGTGAGATCAGCGCAGAAGCATGGTCCGAGCGGCTGTCCGGTGGCGCCAGGGAGACCAGACGGCACATCAACAGCCACAATCTGCCTCGGACTCTGATCCGCCAATTCGGCCGCCACCCCTGTCAAAGCGCGCGACAAACCACCGCCAAACAGCGCATCCAGTGTGACATTTGCTGCGGCATTCAAGGCCTCCCGCAAGGGGTAGACGGGGCCGGCCCATAATTCTGCCGCTCGTTTTGGATCGCCTTTCAAATCAGAGAGATCGGCCAGCGAAAAGACGCGCACGTCCCAACCTCGCTTAGACAGCAGAGCCGCTGTCACAAAGCCGTCGCCGCCATTGCCGCCCGGGCCGCACAATATGTTGATCCGCCCGGAGTCGTATCGATCTGAAATGGCGTCGGAGATGCCAGCTCCTGCGCGCTGCATGAGCACAAAGCCTGGCACGCCATCGGCGATCACTGCGCGTTCGGCGGCATACATCTCCTGCGGCGTGATGATCGGAATAGAGGACGCCATTTAGATCGCTTTGGTCCTAGCCGTTGGAAACACTCGGCCTGGAAGACACGGACGCATGCCAGCGATACAGGTTTTCGAGGTCCTCATCTGGCTTCAGACCCACCATCGCACTCGCAAAGTCGACGGCAGTTAACAAGCTGATATCTGCCACGGTGAAGCGCTCACCAGCGACGAATGGCGAGGTGGCAAAAGCCTCATCCAAACGCACATAATACTGGGTCACACGCTTGTCGCTCGCCTCTTTGGCTTCCGGGATCTGTTTGAACCGACCGGTCGCGCCGACCACCGGTCCATTGACCCAAGACGTGCCAATGTCGCGCCACAGCTCCAACTCGATCTGTCGATTGCGCGCCTCAATATGCCCAAGCTCAAATGGGTCGCGGCCAAATAAGTTTGGCTCTGGCTTGATCGCTTCCAGATACCGACAAATTGCTACGGATTCTGAGATGCAGCGGCCATCCTCCAATTCCAGAACCGGGATTTTGCCGCTCGGATTCTTTTGCAGAAAGTCCGCGCTGCGTTGCTCACCCTTTAAAATATCGACCGTCACGAGCTCAAGCGCGATGTCTTTTTCCGCGGCAAAAATGGTCACGCGCCTCGGATTGGGAGCGGAGGGATAGGTGTGGAGTTTCATAACAGCGCTTTCTCGATTTGCTGCGATCCGCGGACCATACGCAAATCCGGCAGCGCGAGTCGATGGCAGCACTTTATGAAAAACGGCGCTGTGCCCCAGAGCATGAAAATGTCCTCCGCGACGGCTCTAAAGGCAGACGAGCATTTGAAACCTCTGGGCGCCAGAAACCTAGAGCACGATCATCTCCAAATAGTGCCCAACAAGATAAGCCGTCGTCGCCGCGGCTGTTCCAATTGCGAGGGTTTCGACACCAGACGACGCCCAAGATCGATTTGACCAGTGGGACTTTAGAGCGCCGATGCAAAAGAACACGCACCCCGTTCCCAATGAGGCGACGACAAACACGTTCGGCCAACCCAACACGTATGGAAGCAACGGAATCAACCCGCAAACGACGAAAGCTAAGAATGTCGCCGCGGCAGCGGGCAAAGGCGCGCGTTCAGATCTTGCAAGGCCGAATTCCTCGGTCAACATGAAGTCAATCCAGCGATCCTTGTCTTCGGTTACGGTCGAAACGGCGCGCTCCAAATCGTCGCCTCGGAATCCCTTTTTGGCGAAGATCTGACGGACTTCCTCGCGCTCTCCATCTGGTGCCAATGCAATGTGCCGCTTCTCCATTTCGCGAACGTTTGACATGGCCTCATTTTCGGCTTTGACGCCGCTATAATTGCCGGCGGCCATAGAGATGCCATCCGCAAGTAAGTTGGCGATGCCCAAGATAATAACGACGGACGTTGATAGGCCCGCACCCGCAACGCCAGCAACGATCGCAAATGTTGTTATTGCGCCGTCGATCCCACCTAAGACCCAGTCCCGCAGATAGCTCGGTTTTGGAAACCGAGCGAGGCGTGCTGCGATTTCAGCCGGCGTATGAGAATGTTCAAGAGTCGCCATTGAGTGCCCGATCCAATCCATCTGTTCGACGCAAAGCATCCGACATGATGCGGCGCATGGCGATACGGAGTTTCCCGGACAGTTTCGATCTGACGGTAATCTACAAATTGGCTTCGGATCTATCCCGGCTCACCCTGGGAGAACGGATACAAAGAAAGGTTCAACGGGACCCGGCGCCGGGAGGTCCTGATTGCTGAGCGGTTTACCTTGCTCCACAAGGCTCAAACCGTCATCAACACCTGGCTCAGGCAATACAATCGTGTCCGGCCACATCAGGCGCTCGGCATGCGTCTGCCCGTTCCAGAAACTCTATTGCAAAGTTGCCCACAAACTGGGGGCTGGACATCCTACTTACGACCTCATTGCACCCCACTCCGGTGATATCGCGGACGGTTCGTTGTTTTCCTTGAAACTGCTGGCGACCCCTGCAGGATTCGAACCTGCGACCGTCTGATTAGAAGTCAGGTGCTCTATCCAACTGAGCTAAGGGGCCGAACGCGCTGTCCTCTACGCGGTTTCGCGTAGGAATTCAAAACAAAAGAGAGACACTCAATGGGTCCAAGGCTGCTTGCGATCTGAAGAGAAATTCTCCGCATAGGATTTTATCATTCGCTTGCGTGGACGCGATTCCTCAACCGTGAAGGTCAAGCCTTCGCGCTTGGCATAAGCGATCGCTTGCTCGCGCGTGTCGAAATGCAACGAGACCTGGCCCGTCGTGTCATCGACGCTGATCCATCCCATGACCGGATCCGCCGTCCGGCTGGCGTCGCTGACAAATTCAAGCACCCAGTCTTGGGTCTTGCTGCGCCCCGATTGCATCGCGGATTTGGAGGGCTTGTAGATCCTGGCGTCCATGGTGTCAGACCGTCCCTTAGAGAAACTGGTCGGAGCGATAGGATTCGAACCTACGACCCTCTGGTCCCAAACCAGATGCGCTACCAGACTGCGCCACGCTCCGGCCTCCCGGTATATCGGCGTTTTCTGGGGTTTCAAGTGGATTGTCGCAGATCACTGTCGATGTGTCTGCGGCCGATCCGCGCTAGACGCTGAGTTCGCCAATGCCCTGCATGCTGCGGCGGATGTCATCGATCAAAGCGGCCGATTGCGAGCTAACGCGACGACGCAGTTCGCCATTCACACTGACGGTTCGCACACTGATCATTTCCAGCGCATCCGGACAGGTTCGGGCGTAGCGCTCAACAACTTGGCAAATGACATGGTTGAGCCGGCTTGGGCTCGCATTCTTCTGCAGATCGAAACTCGTCTCGGGCATCACTCAGACCTCCTGGGAGGCTTGGCCATGCAAGTGGCGGTCCAACTCGCCTGTGGCGCGAGGATTGGCGATCAGCGTGGCCGACGAATTTTGCGGAAGGCGGCGTCGGCGCGTGCAGCCAAAACCTCGCCATCAATGCGCATGTCGGCGCTAACATGGACAATGCCATCCTCATTCGCGTGCAGTATGGGCCACGCTTCCAACCAGCTTCCTGCCGGAACGGTTTCATAAAAATGCAGGGTCAGCTTCAATGTCACTGACGGCGCCCGCAAGGCTGACCACACCGCGACAGCCAGCGCTCGGTCGGCAAATGCGCTTGCCATTCCGCCATGCAGAAACCCCATGGAATTGCAGTGTCGCTGCAGCACGTAGAGGCCACTTCGCAAATCCTCCGGCGCGGATGCGACAAAGACGGGGCCATTATGATTGGTGAATTTACCGCGCGACTGGGCCAGCTCGAAACCGTCGGGAATCCGCGCCGAGGACGGTAAGTCTTCGAGTCTCATTCAGCCTCGTCTAAGAGACCTGTGCCAAACATTGGATGTTCGATGCGATCGCCCGGTGAAATATCGAGCGACGCCGCCAGGCCGGCATTGATCTCCAATACGCCGAGCACAGGCGCTGGCGGCGAGATTGTCCGCAAGGAGCCGGGTGCCGTATTGCGGGCGATCATGATGATCTCGCCTTCACTGTCTAGGAACAGCATATCGAGCGGGATCAGCGTGTTCTTCATAAACATGCTCGGCACGCGCGGATCGCCGAAATCGAACAGCATGCCTTTGTCATCTTCCATGGATTCCCGAAACATCAGCCCCATACTGGTTTCTTCCGGATCATCCGCAACCTCAACGGTGAACGTATGGGACGCGTCATCGGTGACGACGGTCAGTGGCGTGACCAACATCGGATCGGCTGCCATTGGCACCCATCCAACCAGACCGAACGATGCTAGGTAGAGCAAGATAAATCGAAGCATGAATTTACGTTAGCGGCCTGCCAGCACAACGGCAATAAGCGCTTAGCTGTCTTTCTTCACAAGCATGACATTTTGGCCTTTCTGGCCCTGCCCGGTGACAATATCAACCTGGTCGCCGGTTTCCAAAACATCCAGGCCGGCGCGACGCATTACGGAGATGTGGATGAAGATATCTTCCACTTGTCCAGGTCGATTTACAAATCCAAACCCCTTGGAGGGGTTAAACCATTTGACGATGGCCGGTTCGTAGACGACGGCATCGTTATTCTCTTGGATCACGGCAGATTGCGGTCGGTCCATGTCGTGGATTACAAGCACTTGCCAACCGCGGTCTCGCTGCACAGCATCGCATTGGATACGCGCGCCTTCATCAGCCGTACTTTCGCCAAATGCGCGAAGACACGAGATATGCAACATCACATCACTGTGCAGAATGATGCCATCGACGGATTCGGGCACAACAAAGCCATAGCCCTTTGCGACATCAAACCACTTCACATGGCCGATCACGCGAACGGTCGGCTCCTGCTCAGAATTTTGCGATTCAGCCCGATTACTCAACGATTTATCCCTCAGCCCCAACATTTAAGCGCAATCGTTAACGGGTGTCACCACACTACTTGAAGGAGACTGCAGAAATTCGCGCCAAACGAGAAGTATCTGTGCCTATCCGGACACACAATGATCCGTATCCGGTCAACTCCCTGCCAACAAGATCCGCAGAGTCACGCTATAAGCGGGCGCATTCTGCACGGTTCTGGTCGATACTGGAGGCGTGTTCGCATTAGACTGACGGCACGTACAGCCAGTTTCTGTGTCGTGTTTTCGCCTTATGTTGATAGCTACCGAATGAGGGATCGACCTCATCGAACACTGCCTCTCTGGTTGGTAATCCGGACCTGATTTGAAAACAGCGTTTGAGGAGCAGGTTATGTTGTATGCCAGTCAATTGAAGAGACATTCCGTTTCCGCAAGAGCGAGCGCGGCGTACTTACCAATAAGTCTACTATTCTTGGCAGCGGCTTGTAGCGGCGGCGGTGGCGGCGGGGGTGGCGATGGCGGTGTAATACCTTCCCCACCCCCGCCCCCACCGCCGCCACCTGAACGACGTGCGCAGGACATTGTTTTCAGCGGTTCGAATGGTGCGCCCGGCACAGACGCTCAGGAATTGTTTGTGATTCAAGATAATGGAATGGGGCTAACCCGCTTGAGCGCTGCTCCTTTTTCCTCAGACGTAGAAATCACTGATTTCGCCATCCAGCCATTTGGAGATTTGGTGGCGTACACCTCCGATACTGATGGTCCTGGCGGCGACCGTCTCTTCGTAGCGAGAATCAACGGCACGCTGCTCAGGGAGATCACCCCGGTAAACAAGTCAACGGACACGGTCTTTAGCTTCGATTGGGCCCCCGGCGGTCAGCTCCTTGCCCTGCAAGCCAACTTCGACAGCTCTGATGGCGCACATACCTCGATTTACACAGTCCAGATCACAGGCCGGAATCTCATTCGGGTCAACACAGATGGTGAGGCTCAAGGTAGCGAACCACGCCTACCGCAATGGTCATCCAACCAGGTCGATATCGCCTCGACGGTCGCAGATTTTAATCCGAATTCGAGGGTCTCTGATGAAACGACGCGGATACTAAATGTTACCGACGTGAGCACCAACACCTTCTTCCATCGTGTTGAGGCCGGAGGACGTTTGGACGAGGTGCGCTGGTCACCCGATGGAGAGAAGCTGTGCTACAATTTTGATGATACCGCAGGCCGGCGTGGTGGAAACGAAATCGCCGTCAGCATTTTGGCCAATGGGACTGGAGACAATACAATTTTGAGCGCTACGGAAACACGGAGTGTTGGGCCCTGCATTTGGTCCGCTGACAGCACCAAGGTGGCCTATGTAGAAGACCGGCGCATTTCAGGCCCGTCGCAACTGGTCACCCGCGTTGCCGACGCCAGCGAACCCGCGGAGGTGATCGTCGACTTTCTCGCTCAAAGTCCGGCTCGAGAGCTCGAGATCCGAACGTTTGCCTTCGCCCCGAACTCCAATGATAGATTGGCATTCATCACACGCGAGGCAAGCGATCCGTCGACTCAGGAACTTTACCGAGTGCGTGCCGGCTCATTGCCGATAAAGCTTAATCCAACTTTGGCTGCGGGTGAGTATGTGACGGAGTTCGTTTGGTCGCCAGACGGATCAAAAGTTGCCTTCATTGCAACTCAAAACGAAGACGGTTTTGGACGCGTGTTCGTCGCGAATGAGGACGGAACTGGCCAAACGGAAATTACACTGATGGGCGCAGGCGATGAAGCTGGCAATATCGCTTGGTCGCCAGACAGCGCCAAACTTGTCTTTCTTGCTGGTATGCGCACAACGAACGGGGTTGATGTCGATCAACTCTACACAGCGGACTTAGAAACCCTGCGTGCAGAAGCGATTGCCACAGGTGTTTCATCGTTCGAAGACGTGGCCTATGATGAGCGGCCTGAAGGTTATATTGCGCAAGGCGGCGCTGGTTTCACACCGCCCGTGGCCGGGCAACCTACGTCCTTCACACTCAATTCAATCATTGTTCAAGACTTTGCAGATCTTCGACCAAATAATGTCTCGACATGGGATGAACCGTTTTTGGGCGGTGGGACAGAACCCGATCTGGCCGTCCAGTGGCGTCGCCAGGGCGCCCTCGCCGAGGTGTATTTTTCTGACACCAAGGATAACGCTGATCGGGGGACAATTTACACCTTTACGGAACCGTCGGATCCAAGGGTCTACCCACCCTTACCACAGACATTTGATTACAACACGGCATGGGAGTTGACGTTGTTTGACATCGATTTCGGTGGTCAGGAGATCATGAACGACCAAATATTTACGCCGAGCGAGGCCTACGAATTGGCGAATTTTGGGACAAATCCGGTCCGGATCTTCGCCGGAGACTATATCTATGAGCTGGATATCGATTGGAACTTCTAAACTGATGTGGCACTCCCTAGGGGAATCGAACCCCTCTTTCCAGGTTGAAAACCTGGCGTCCTAACCGATAGACGAAGGGAGCGCGCAGTTCGAACGCGCGATATAGCTCTGGCGGCAATGTGTTGCAAGCGCGTTTTGCCGCGAAAAAGGCAAGCTATTGCAGCTCAGCCTGCCGCAGCCGCGTCGATCAATTCCAACTGCACCCGGCGACGGCCCTGCCAAGCATCTGCCTTTAACCGGCCCACGAGGTGAACCCGACCGCGCTTTAGCAAAGAATCCCCCAATGGCGTGCCAAGGCTGCGCCAGGACACGGCTTCAAATTTGCCGAGCTCGTCTTCGGCAGTCAGCTTCAAGTGATTGGCACCGATTTGGCGAATGTGTGTGATGTCGACATTTGGAATCGCAAAAACGGGTTGCGGCGCGCCCTGTCCGAACGGACCAAGCGTGTCGATCTGATCAACCAGGTCTGGTGTCAGCACAGACGTCGACAGGATCGCATCGATCATTAGCTCGCGCGCCGCGACGCGCTCTGCGGCAAAGTCCGCCATATGCTCAGCCATCCAAGCGCGCAGCTGTGGCAGTTTGTCCGGTTCCAGGCTGAGACCGCCGGCCATGGCATGTCCACCGCCAGACAAGATCACGCCGTCTTTGGCGCACGCGGCAATCGCGTCGCCAATGTTCACACCCCGGACCGAGCGCGCAGATCCTTTCGCCACCGGACCCAATCCTTCGCCCCAACCGATTACGATTGCGGGAAGATGGTAGCGGTCTTTTAGACGTCCAGCGACGATGCCGATGACACCGGGATGCCAGCCATCGCCGGCAGCGATTAGAATGCCGCACTCAGGATCGGCCGCAAGAATCTGCTCAGCTTGTGTGGATGCTTGTTCCAAAATTGCGGCTTCAACTGCTTTTCGATCTTCATTCAGCGCATGCAGTCGCTCTGCCAGCGCGATCGCTTCTGCACGATCGTCGGTCGCCAACAATTTCGCCGCAAGCCATGGGTCACCGACCCGCCCCCCCGCATTTAAACGCGGCCCCAAGACAAAGGTTGCATGATACACGGTGTCAATCTCGCCAAGACCTGCAACGTCAGCCAAAGCCCTGAGACCCACATTACCGCCTCGCTTCAGGATTTTCAGTCCTTGGCGGACATAAGCTCGGTTCACGCCCTTTAAGGGTGACATGTCGCACAATGTGCCGAGGGCGCAGAGATCAAGCCAGTGACGGATATCTGGTAGTCCGCCGGGTGGCGCGACGCCGCGCGCGCGCGCGATCCGATTGATTGCCGCAACAATAACAAAGACCACACCCGCCGCTGCCAAATGCCCCTGGCCAGATCGATCGTCCGCACGATTGGGATTGACCAAAGCCGCCGCCGGCGGGATCTCTGTACCCATCAAATGGTGGTCGATAACAATGACCGGTAAGTCTATACGTCGCGCTTCATCCAACGCCTCACGCGCTGCCGCCCCGCAATCCACGGTGATGACCAATTCCGTGCCAGCATCCTTGAGATACCGAAAACCTGCGGGACTCGGACCATACCCTTCCAAGAGGCGATCAGGCACGTAGAGGCCAAGCTCCCTTTCCCAGGCGCGAAAGTAGCGGGTCAACTGCGCCGACGAGGTCCCGCCATCAACATCGTAGTCGGCAAAAACGGTGACCTTGGTTCCGTCGATCAACGCGTCCAGAATCAAGCCTGCTGCCCGATCCATATCTTCAAAATCGGACGGATTTGGAAACAGGGCTTTCAATGTTGGCTCGAGGAATTGGTCGAGGTCTTCGATCTCGACGTCTCTCGGCGCCAGAAGCCTGGCCAGCAGGTCCGAGCCGCCCAAAGCGCGTGCAAGCGCTTGGATCCGCTTTTCATCGGCATTTTGAACCGTCCAAAAACGTCCACCAAACGATTCAGAGACTGATAAGGAAGATGAGGTCATGGGCATTGATATGTTCTGACGCGCCGTCGTGCGCAAACCGGTTGACGGGATCGGCAACCTTGTGAACTCAATACAGAGTCGGTCAACAGGTGAACCATGTTGCCGATATTGGACGCGTTACACTTATTGGGACAAGGGTTTGACCATTGCCGGCCAAACTGGGGTTCCAATTCGATGTAAACCGCACAGACAGGAGCCGCTATGTTCGCTTTGCGTTTGATTGGGTTGGGATGCGTTTTTCTCTTGGCGCTCGGGCAAATCGCGATGGCGTCGCCGGTCGACCATGACAAGCTTGATCAACGGCTTACGCGCTTGGCATCAGAAGCCGAAATTGTGGGTCTTGCCGTCGCGGTCATAGAAGACGGTGAGATCACATTTGCGAAAGGCTATGGCGTCACCCGATTGGATGGCGATGACGTGACTGAGGATACGGTGTTTCGGTGGGCATCGCTTTCAAAAGGCGTTGCGTCAACCGCAATAGGAAGACTGGCTCAGGAGGGGAAACTTGCCCTATCTGACACGATTTCGAAGTTCAACACATCCTTGCGCTTGCCGCTCGGCGGCGAGACCGTCGGCACACTGGAAGATTTACTGTCGCACAAGATCGGCATTGTGCCGAATGCCTATGATACTCGGCTCGAAGACGGTCGTGATCCAGTGGATATCCGTAAAAGCCTCGCAAAGCTGCAGCGCACTTGCCCCATCGGCGATTGCCATACTTATCAAAACGTCGCCTTCGACGCGGCGTCCGAAGTGGTGGCCTCGGTGCGTGGCATCTCTTTTGAAGAATATGTCCGTATCGACTTGTTCGAGCCGCTTGGTATGCGGACCGCAAGTTACGGCATGGACGCGCTCACCGGTTCGGCATCTTGGGCCAAACCGCATTTAAAGCTGCGCAACAATCCTCGTCCGGTGCGGCGCTCTTTGAAGCAATCCTATTATCGGGTGCCGGCCGCGGGTGGAGCCAATGGATCTATTCTTGATCTTGCACGGTTTGCTCAGGCGCAAATGGGGCTTGAGCCGGACGTACTGGCACCTGAGACCCTTGAAGAACTGCACACGCCTCGGATCTATACGCGCCGCGAACAGTCGAGCATGAGCCGTCGTTATGGCGGTCACCTCCGGGATGCGAGGTATGCGTTGGGCTGGCGCGTCTACAAGTATGGCGTGCCGGGCTATCGAGTGGTCGGTCACCGCGGCGCGGTGGATGGTTACAGGTCCCTGATCCTGTTCGACCCAGAACGCAATTCGGGCGTTGTCGCTCTGTGGAACTCAAATTCCCGCAAACCCGTGGGCGTCCAGTTTGAGGTGATGGACATGGTTTATGGCCTCACCGCCAAAGACTGGATGGATCTGGGCGCGGGACACTAATCCGCGCATTTCGGGCACACGCCCGGGACAGAAAGTAATACAACTTCTCATTGTATTTTCGTGTAAAGTTTGAGACGGAGTGAGACTTCTCAAGCTCGCCGGCTCACCTATCCTCGTTTGTCGCAAGGGAAAGACATCTGACATTCAAACTGTATTGGAGGTTTGTCGTGGCCTGTTCACAACATTCAGCAAAATCGAAAAGCATTTCCGTTGAGGCCCTAGCTCGGAAGGGCTGCTTCGAATTCTGGCAAGCCAATACCGCTCCCTTTTGTGACGTTACTCCGCTGAGAGAATCTGCCTCAGAAGATTTTTTTGAATCACGACATTTCTTTGCCGAAGGCGCAATGTTGAATCATTCGCGCTACGGCGCGAAGGCAGCTAAGCACACGCAAAAGCACGCCGATCAAGTTGGCCATATCATACGGATTCAGCGTTTCCTGAGCGGCGGTATGATCGGAAGGCAAAACGAAAACCCGTTCGAGATGCGCCCGGGTTCCATCAATATCATGGATCAGGCCCATATGTTCGAAGCGCTGCATCACCCTTCTCTGTCTCAAGGCCTGTGCCTTTCAAAGGCTATGCTTGGCATTGCGACATCTGAAACGATTGATTTCGACCTGATGAATCGAAATCGAACCTACACGCGCTTGCTGCATGCTGAGCTCGATCGATTGTACACACCCCTCCTAGCCGGCGCGCAATCGATCCCGAGACCCCAATTTGAACGGTTTGTCGCGTGCGTGAGAATGCTGGTGCACAAAGAGCGCCAAGAGGACGATGTGCGCACGCAGGCGCGGGATGCGCTGCGAGATTTGATTTGCGATCACATCGAACATCGCCTCGCCTCTGCAGATCTATCGGCCGACTCTTTGCTCAGCGAATTTGGCGTGTCGCGCGCCAGTCTTTATCGGATGTTTGAAGCGGATGGCGGGGTCCGGAGCTACATCAACAACCGACGCTTGTTCCGGGCCGTCCACATGATTTCAAGTAACCCGTTGCGCCGCGGGCAAGTTACTCAAGCTGCAGAACGTTGGGGTTTCAATTCTCCGGTGAGTTTCAATCGCTCCGTCAGACGCGTTTATGGCACTGCCCCTGGTTCGCTGTTCCGGCAGCCCCTAAGGCCGATCGTCACGCCGCTCTATAGCGCACCTTTCGAACGTTTTCTGGCCCGATCAACACACCACAGAAAGTCTCAGTCTCGGTCTCAACCGGCGCGGGCGTCCGCTGCATGAGCAAAGCTCATCGGCCGACTTTCTGTACGATGCCAAGCTAGGCCGAGCAACCAGCCCTAAGCCTTGTGCCAACTCTTGATCTTACGAACCATGCCATCCGCGCTGCTCATGACCAGCGTGTCGGTTTCAATGTGTCCGTTGTTGCGAACAACGCCATCAACCAGCCCACCTTTGGTCACGCCCGTTGCGCAGAAAACGGTTTCACCTGAAGCAAGCCCATTCAAATCGTACTTTTTATCATAGTCGGTGATGCCAGTTTTATCCGCACGTGCGCGTTCTTCATCATTGCGGAAGACCAAACGGCCTTGCATTTGTCCACCAACACATTTGAGCGCAGCAGCTGCGAGAACACCTTCTGGTGCGCCGCCGGAGCCAACATAAAGGTCAATTCCGGTTGCAGGATTGGTTGTGTTGATCACGCCAGCCACGTCACCGTCGGAGATTAGGTGAACCCGGGCACCGACGCCCCGAAGGCTTTCAATAATGTCGGCATGGCGTGGACGATCGAGAACACAGGCCGTCATCGCAGACACGTCAACGCCCTTTTCTTTTGCCATCGCGGCAATGTTCTCAGCTGGACTCTGGTCCAAATCGACAACGCCGTCAGCATATCCAGGGCCGATCGCGATCTTGTCCATATAGGTATCAGGTGCAAATAAAAGCCCGCCACGCGGTGCAATCGCAAGGACCGCAAGCGCGTTTGCCATCGCTTTCGCGGTAAGGGTTGTCCCTTCTAGCGGGTCCAATGCGATATCGATTTCTGGACCCTGACCGGTACCGACCTCTTCGCCGATATAAAGCATCGGAGCTTCATCACGCTCACCTTCCCCGATCACCACACGACCTCTAAAGTCGATCTCATTGAACGCTTTCCGCATCGCATCGACGGCGGCGGCGTCCGCCGCTTTCTCATCGCCGTGCCCCGCGAGGCGCTCTGCCGCGATCGCTGTAAGTTCTGTCACACGGACCATGGCGTCTGCCAAATGCGGGACCAGAATGCTGGTGGTCATACTTCTCTCCTTTTGCCGACGTCGGCCCGCTACCTTCTTTCGCGTCTATGCGAGGGCGTCAATTGGGATCAACTGTGGGGCGTCAACCATGGCCGAGAGTTGCGAAACTCGTGCCACTGCATCCTGCATTTCGCCTCGCGAACACACATGGGTGACAATTGCGACAGGTGACGCACCAGCCTCATCAGCCGAATCCTGCAGCAATTTGTCCACAGAAACATTGTGCGCGGCCAGTGCCTCAGTCAGGCTCGCCAATGCACCTGGCTTGTCAGCCAGTTTCACGCGAAGGAAAAACGCGCTTCGTTCTTCGATCTCACTCGCGACGAATTGACGAGATTTGTGGTGCGGTGCGCGTCCAAAAGGGGACCGCGCCGTCGGGCTAAACAGTTTAGCGATATCTCCCATCACAGCACTTGCGGTTGGCCCGGCCCCCGCGCCAGGACCTGTCAGCGTCACCGCCCCAAGCGGATCTCCTTCGACGCGGACGGTGTTTAGGGCACCATTGACGCGTGCCAATGGATGATCGATCGGCAAAGCCATTGGCGCCACGCGACAGACCACGCCTGACGCCGTTAGGCGACCTTCTGCGATCAGCTTGATCCGGAGCCCCAAGCGATCCGCAAGCACCAAATCAAGCAGGTCGATGTCTTCGACCCCCGAAACGGAAACACGCGTAAAATCGAGATCCGCAGTGAAGGCAATAGACGCCAAAATCGCGGCTTTGTGCGCTGCGTCCATTCCAGACACGTCCAAGGTTGGGTCGGCCTCCGCATACCCCAAACGCTGCGCCGCTTCGAGCACCTGCTCATAGGAGCGCCCTGTCTCGAGCATCTCAGTTGTTAGGTAATTGCAAGTTCCGTTTAGAATGCCGGTCACTCTTTGAACCGAAATCCCGGTTAGGGAGTCTCGCAGAACGCGGACAATTGGCACGCCGCCTGCCACGGCAGCTTCAAACATCAAGTCGACATCTTTTGCTTGCGCCAAATCCTCGAGCGCCTGTCCATGCATAGCGATCAGCGCCTTATTCGCAGTCACCACTGGCTTACCGGCATTGAGCGCGGTTTCGACCGCGACTTTCGCCGGTCCATCGGATCCGCCTACCAGTTCGACAAACACATCGACATCTGGATCAGCCGCCATGGTCGCAGCATCGTCAAACCAGCGATAGGCGGACACATCCACCGCGCGATTTCGGTTCCTTGATCTTGCTGAAACGCCAGACACCTCAACCTTACCCGGCAAACGGAGTTCGGCCTGACGCTCGACGAGTTCTATGAGGCCACAACCCACATTGCCGAGGCCTGCAATTCCAAGTTTTACGGTTTTCACGAACCGGTTCTCCTAAGCTCCGCCGCCGAGCCGCCATTTGAGGCCTGTCCGGCGAGAAACTTTTTGATGTTGCGCGCGGCCTGACGGATCCGCTGCTCATTCTCAACCAAGGCAATCCGGACATGACGGTCGCCGAGCTCGCCAAAGCCGCCGCCCGGCGCAACGGCGACATGCGCTTCTTCCATCAATCGCAACGCAAATTCGAGGCTATCGATGTCACCGCACTGTTTTGGGACACCGGCCCAAGCGAACATAGACGCTGACGGAACGGGGATGTCCCAACCTGATCTACCAAAACTCTCGACAAGCGCATCTCGGCGCGACCGATACGTCTGGCGAAATTCGTCGACACAGTCCTGAGGACCATCTAGCGCAGCGCATGCAGCAACCTGAATGGGCGTGTATGCACCGTAGTCCAAATAAGATTTCACCCGCGCAAGCGCCGAGATCAGGCGTTCATTGCCGGCTGCGAAACCGATGCGCCAACCTGCCATAGAGTAGGTCTTCGACATCGTCGTGGTCTCAACCGCGATGTCCCGCGCGCCATCCACTTGTAGAATAGACGGCGTTGGCTCGTCGAAATAGATTTCATTGTAAGCGAGGTCGGACAGGATGTAGATGTCGTTGTCTTTGGCGAGCTTCACAGCATCCCGATAGAAATCCAGGTCACAGACAGCGGCCGTGGGATTCGATGGATAGCACAGAACCATGGCCGTTGGTTTTGGCACGCAGTACCGCAACGCCCGGCTGACGCCCGACAAATAGGATTCCGGCGTCTCGGCAGGAATGGCGCGGATCGAAGCTCCGGCCATAATGAAACCGAAATGATGCAGCGGATAGGACGGATCCGGCGCCAAAATCGTGTCACCCGGCGCGGTAATCGCTTGCGCCAAATTTGCGAAGCCTTCCTTTGACCCAAGCGTCACAATGACTTCGCGATCCTTGTCGAGCACAACATCGAACCGGCGCTTGTAATAATCGGTGAGCGCCCGTCTCAAACCCGGTATGCCGCGCGACGAGGAATACCCATGAACCGTTGGCTTCCGCGCAGTTTCTGCCAGCTTTTCAATAATGTGTGACGGTGTCGGCATGTCCGGATTGCCCATGCCAAGATCGATAATGTCGGCCCCACCGGCCCGCAGTTCGGCTTTGCGCCGATTGACTTGCTCAAACACGTAGGGCGGTAGCCGCCTGATCTTGTGAAACTCACCGCGCATCTGCGGTCTCCATTTGCTCTACAACACTGCCGCTTAAAGCCGGGCCCGGGCTACGTCAAAGCGTTCTTTAAGGGCCTGAATATCTTCGTCGGTTAGAAAATCCGCTTCTGGGACTTCGTCTAGGAAATAGGTCTGCACATCCGCCACCCATGCTTGCAGTTCTGCGGAATCTTCTTCCGGCAAAGCCGTACGGTCGCTGGCGGCGAACCGGGCACGCGCCGCGGAAATTTCCTCAGGCGTAAGCGGCTGATGCGTTCGTTCTATCTCGTCGGCGTTGAAGGATGGGATATCGCCGATACGGGCATAGTCTTCACCAGCAAACTCTAATTTGCGTGCGGCATACCATTCGGGCGCTTGAGCACGGAGCTCGCGAACCCGCTCAAATGAGCCGGCACAACCCGACAAAACAACGAAGGTTAGGATCAACGCTATCCGCATTAATCAATTCCCCTGCTAGACTCACGATTATCAAACGGTTTTACTCGTATATGGGTTCTCACAGAATGGCGAGACCGGGTCACATGACCGATCAGAATAAAATCGGGCCGTTCGGCCACAGCACTTTACCAGCGGCGTTTCAAGGCTTTGAGGCGGCGAATTGGCAAGAAATGACTGCGAACTTGTTCCAGGCCACACAGCAAGCGCAAATGCTGATTATGGACCAATTCGGCAAAGCGATGACGGCGCCCGATACAGATCGCATGGACCCCTTTGGCGCCATGGACTCACAAAAGGCGATCGGCAAAGCGCTGGCGGCGAACCCATCGCAAATCGGTCATGCAATGATGACGCTGAGCCAAGGCTGGATGAATTTGTTCCAGAGCATGGCAACCGGAACAGCCGCGCCCAAAGATCGCCGGTTCGCCGACCCGGAATGGTCCGCCAATCCGATGTTCGACTTTATGCGTCGCGCATGGACCCTGAACGCGGAATGGCTCGAAAGCCTCGTCGACTCGGTTGCCGACGATATGGATACAGAGACCGCGCTAAAAGCGAAATTTTTCACCCGCCAGTTCATCGATATGATGTCGCCAACAAATATGATCGCGACAAATCCAGCAGCCCTGCGCGCCATGCTGGAGACCAATGGGCAGAGTCTCGTCCACGGCTTCGAACAAATGCGCCAGGATCTCAAGCGCGGGAATGGCAGACTGCAAATCTCACAAAGCGACGAAGGCGCTTTCACGATTGGTGAGAATGTCGCGACGGCTGAAGGCCAGGTGATCTATCGCAATAAGCTGATTGAGATCATCCACTACAAACCGACGAAAAAGAAAGTCTATGCGCGGCCGATGTTGATCTTCCCGCCATGGATCAACAAATTTTATATTCTCGACCTTCAGCCCGAAAACTCGATGATCCGCTGGCTGCTATCGCAAGGCGTAGATACATTCCTGGTGTCTTGGCGATCTGCGGATGCAGAGACAAAGCATTACAGCTGGGATGATTATGTTGAGCATGGCGCACTGGCAGCCATCAGCGCTGTAACCGCTGAGACCGGCGCGAAAGACGTCAACGCCATCGGCTATTGCATCGGCGGCACAATGCTGACCACAGCGCTTGGTCATATGGCCAAGACCGGGGACGAGCGCGTCAATTCCGCGACCTATTTCGCGTCGCAATCCGATTTCGAGCTTGCCGGAGACTTGAAGGTCTTCACCACCGATGAAGCTGTTTCTTACCTTGACGAGATCTTGGATGCGCATGGCGATATGATGCCCGGCGGACTGATGGGCGAGACATTTAACTGGTTACGGCCAAGTGATTTGGTTTGGCGTTATGTCGTCGACAATTACATGCTTGGCAAAGAGCCGAAGCCCTTTGACCTCCTCTATTGGAATGCAGATCAGACCAACATTCCCGGTCCGACTCACCGGACCTATGTGAACACGCTATACAATCAGAATGCGCTTGCTGAAGGCAAGTTCAAGGTGTTTGGCGAACCGGTTTCAATGTCCGACATCGAAACGCCAATCTACGTCCAAGCTAGCAAGTCCGATCATATTTGCCCATGGCACTCGATCTATCGCGCCGCGCGTGAATATGGCGGGGATGTCACTTTCACCATGGCCGGTTCGGGTCACATTGCTGGCGTCATCAATCCGCCGAGCTCGGGTAAATATCAGCATTGGGTGAACCCCGACCTACCGGAACAGCCAGATGACTGGTTTGCGCACGCGGAAGAGCGTCCTGGGTCCTGGTGGCCGAGTTGGTGGACCTGGCTCGAACCCCGCTTTGGCAAAAAGAAAGATGCTGTGGACCCTCAGGACCACGGGCTTGGGGCAGCGCCGGGTCAGTACGTCAAGATGCGGCTCTCTGACATCGCTGCGGGCAAGAAGCCTGCCGGCCCGTACTCCGATGGCACATGGCCGCACGGCGTGACGCCGAAACCGATTAAGGTCACGCCACCGCAACAAGTGAAATCGAAGCCAAAGAAGAAAAAGAAATCGGCAAAAGCGAACGCGAAGACCAAGTCCGCGTCAAAAGCGGGCCCAAAAACAAGGAAGTCGAAAACAGCCTCGACACGCCGGACCGGCAAAGCCAACGGATCGGCTGCCGAAGTATAATTCCGTATGCTCTGACCAAGCCTTTCTAGACTGAATCAGTTCACCAGGCCCATCTTTTCCCGGTACCGTCGGCGTAGAAGATCGATCGGTGCCAACTTGCCCTTATCCGGTTCCTCGAAGTGCCAATAAGTCCAGCCATTGCAGGCCTGCGCATTCTGCACATGGGCCCCCATACGATGGATGGAACCCGTGGCATCGCCCGTCGTCAAACTGCCATCGATGCGGATACGGGCCTGAAAACGTCGCTGTGGACTGAACAGGCGATCTCCGGGCTTGAGCCAGCCATTCTCAACGAGCGCCCCAAATGGGACTCGTGGTAGACCTCGGCGACCCCGTTCGATTTCCAACATGTCTGGCTCGACCGGTTGAATTCCGGCCAAGCGCTTGCGCGAAAGGCGCGCATAGATCGGATCGCGTTCGATACCGACAAAGTCGCGCCCGAGCGATTTGGCCACAGCCGCCGTGGTACCACTGCCCGAAAACGGATCCAAAACAACATCGCCTTGGTTGGTTGTGGC
>JBCAWZ010000042.1:0-26073 GCA_038534315.1 Pseudomonadota bacterium
CGACGCTGACTTTTCCAATGAAAACACAAGGCCGCCTTCGGCGTTTCTGAGAGTTGTTGTCCCTTCGCGCTTTGATAATTGGTGTAGAACGTCAGACCTTCCGTTGCTGAAAGGCCGCGCACCAAAACGATACGGACATCTGGGAGGCCATCGGAATCGACCGTGGCAAGGGCCGCTGCGCTGGCATCGTTTGGCTCTGTTTCTCCAGCCTCTTTGAGCCAGGTTTCAAGCAATGCAAATGGATCTTTGGCATCAGGGATCCAAGGACGCGCGTCTTCTGCGTGATAGTCTTGAGCGCTGGGTGTTGGTGGAATCACATCGGGGCGATCTGACATTGGATATCCTGAAAGTTTGTGCGTTTGATCAAACGGATATAGGAGAGCGGGCTGAATAGGAAGCCGGGCGAGAAAGCATGTCGCACAACACATTTGGGCATTTGTTTCGGGTGACAACATGGGGTGAAAGCCATGGACCTGCCTTGGGTTGCGTGGTGGACGGGTGTCCGCCCGGGCTGCGTCTGGACGAGGTATGGATTCAACAGTTTCTCGACAAGCGCCGACCAGGAACATCACGCTTCGTAACGCAACGCAAAGAACCCGACACTGTTCAGATCCGATCTGGCGTTTTTGAAGATGAGCGGATTACAGCTGCGTCTGGGGGGGGTGTGACTACCGGCACACCGATAAGCCTCGTCATCGAAAACACTGACCAGCGTTCCAAAGACTATTCCGAAATTCGAGATCGCTATCGACCGGGTCATGCAGACCAGACGTATGACGCCAAATATGGTGTGCGTGACTATCGGGGTGGTGGACGAAGCTCCGCAAGAGAAACCGCTGCGCGCGTTGCAGCCGGCGCGGTTGCACGACGCGTCTTGGGTGATGACATTCAGATTCGCGGTGCGGTCGTGCAAATCGGATCCCACAAGATCGAACGCTCGCGCTGGGACTGGAGCATCACTGAAACCAATCCGTTCTGGTGTCCGGACCCCGAAATGGTTTCGATTTGGGAAGACTTTCTCGATGAAACACGCAAGGCGGGCTCTTCTGCAGGAGCGGTTGTAGAGGTCCAGGCGAGGGGGGTTCCAGCTGGTTGGGGCGCACCGGTCTATGGTAAGCTGGATGCCGAGCTGGCGGGCGCGATGATGTCGATCAACGCAGCCAAGGGTGTCGAAATCGGCGCGGGGTTCGAGTCTGCCATATTGAGCGGTGAAGAGAATGCCGATCAGATGCGTATGGGAAATGATGGTATCCGCTTTCTGTCAAATAATAATGGTGGCGTGGCAGGTGGCATTTCGACAGGACAAGACGTGATCGTGCGCATTGCAATTAAGCCGACCTCTTCGATTTTGACTGAGCGGCAAAGTGTTACGAGCGATGGTCAGGACGTCGATGTCCGAACCAAGGGGCGGCACGACCCCTGCGTCGGAATTCGCGCTGTTCCGGTGGCAGAGGCGATGCTTGCTTGTGTCCTTGCTGATTCGAAACTTAGGCATCGCGGACAAACCGGAAATTAGCCTTGTTTTTACCATAGTCGGCGAAGACCTTCCTGAAACAGCAGCAACACTAATTTTGTAGAGTAGGGAACGTCGATGCCGACACGTTTCGACTTGGTGATTGTCACCACGTCCGCTTTTTTGATCACACCTTTTGCTTTCGCAGATGACCCATCTTGGGCCGGCGATGGATCGGTTAGCGCCAGTATGAGCACCGGAAACACGGAAACGACCGATGTCGGGATTGCCGTCAAACTCGATCGCGATTCTGGGGTTTGGAATGTCGGACTTGATGCGGCCGCAGATTATGGGGAAACGGAAGGTGTTGAGACCAAGAACCGGCTCTTTTTCGGGACCAATCTAGACCGGCAAATCACGGATCGCATGTTTGGATTCGGATCGGTCTCTTGGGAGAGCGATGACTTTTCAGGTTTTGAATCACGGACATTTGTCGGTGGCGGCTTGGGTTATGAAATCTTTGCGCAGGAAGGCCTCGGATGGGTTGTTCGTGGCGGCCCGGGCTTCAAAGTGGACGAAATCGAGGCCATACTCGACAGCACTGTGACACCGATCATGGTTATCGAACCCGGGCGCACTGAGGAATCAATTTCGGCAATTGCAGAGTCTGAATTCCTGTTCGACTTCAACGACAATGTTGGCTTCACGAATAACTCGAAAGCGCTTTACGCCGAGACGTCGACCCAGTTCAACAACGTTGCCGCGCTGCAAGCTGCACTGACTGAAACACTCTCTGCGCGCCTGTCATTCGAGGCGCGTTACGATACCGAGCCGCCAGAAGGCTTTGAGAGCACAGATACAATCACGCGCTTCTCCGTGGTGTATAATTTCGGCCAGTGATGAAGCTACCCGACAAAAGCCCGTTCAATCACAAAGTCGGCTGGCTCTGAGTTTGCACCTTCTTTGAGGCCGTGCTCTTCCATCAATCCCTTCAGCTCTTTCGTCATTTCGATTGAGCCGCAGATCATCGCGCGGTCTGTTTCGGGGTTGAGCGGGGGTACGCCCAAATCTTCAAACAGTTTTCCGGATCGAATTAAATCGGTCGGACGGCCGGCATTATCGAACGCTTCGCGCGTGCATGTTTGATATAGACGAAGTTTGCCGCGGCCGAGTTCACCGATGTCCGGGTCGTTGAGAAAGGTATCGACGATTTCCTTAGAGTACTGCAGCTCGTCAACATCGCGACAGGTATGGGTGACAATGATCTCGTCGAATTTCTCGTAGGTTTCAGGGTCACGCACGAGGCTCGCAAAGGGCGCAAAACCAGTCCCGGTGGAGAACATGTAAAGGCGTTTTCCCGGCCGCAAAGCGTCCAATACCAACGTGCCGACTGGTTTTTTACCAAGGAGAACAGTATCGCCCTCTTTGATCAGTTGGAGCTTTGATGTCAGCGGTCCTTCGGGCACTTTAATGGAATAGAACTCCAAAGTGTCATCCCAATTTGGTGATGCGACAGAGTAGGCGCGAAGCAGGGGTTTCCCATTGTCGCCGGGCAAGCCGATCATAATGAATTCACCGGATCGAAAGCGAAAACTAGTGGGTCGGGTCAGCCTGAATTTGAACAGTCGATCAGTGTAATGATGCACATCGAGCACCGACTCCTCGGACGGGGCATTTGGGTTCACTTTCTTCCCTGGTGCTTCAGCGGTAGCAGACAACTCGACCTCCTCGGAACACTTCTTTAGCGATCGGAGATGTAGTATCTTACCGTCCAACACAATAGGATGAATCAACGCATTAGCTGAGCTAAAACGTATTGATCTCCCGCACTAAGGATTTGCAGCGAGGCCAATTCCGAAGAAAGTCGCTAGGGTGAGCAAGCCGCAAATGAAGCTGTTGCGACGATTGTTGCGTTGTCTCCAAATATCCGGCTCCTAACTCGACCCCGCATGGGTAGTGTGACTTTGTGGCGAGATTTCGAACGCCTTTTTTAAGAACTGCGGCCGAGTGCTTCTTCCCAGTGTTTGCGACACAGTGAGACATAGACCTCCTTCCCAACGATCACTTGAGCGCCTTCGCGAAGCGCGTTCCCGGCCTCGTCCAAGCGGGCGGTCATCGTTGCTTTCCGACCGCAGTGACAAATTGTGCGTGCCTCCCGCAAATCATCTGCAATCGCCAGCAAGGCTGCAGCGCCTTCGAACAGCTCTCCCTGGAAGTCCGTTCGCAAACCATAACACAACGTCGGGACACTCAGTTCGTCACCGACATGTGCGAGTTGCCAAACCTGTGTCTTGGTCAAGAATTGCGCTTCGTCGATGAACACGGCGCTTAGAGGTGTCAAATGGTGCTGATTGCGGATAACCGTCAGCAAATCTGTATCGGGCTTAAACAAATGCGCAGATGCTTTGAGGCCGATGCGTGACTCGATTTCGCCCTCTGTGTCAGCCTCATCTGCACCATGATGCCCAGATGTCCAAAGCATAACGTCCATGCCGCATTCGCGATAATTGTAAGCCGCCTGAAGCAGGATCGCGGATTTTCCCGCGTTCATAGCGCTGTAGGTGAAGTAGAGCTTAGACATTGGCGCGACGATCTGATGAAAAAGAGGGCGAACTAAACGCCGGCAACTTCACTGGCCGAGGCCTCTGCCTTTACCCACCGGATAAAGGCGCGAACATCCTCGCTCAAATGACGTCCTTTGGGCCAAACCAGCCAGTAGCCATACTCGACGCTGATTGAGCCATCGGCGAACGGTGCGATCAATCGGCCTCGCGCAATATCTGTTGCCGCGATTGCGCGTTTGGCGAGCACAACGCCGCGACCGGTCGCAGCAGCTTCGATGGCCAGAGCGGACTGATTAAATCGCGGTCCCCGCCCACCATCAACTTGATCGGCAACACCGCGCGCTTGCAACCAACTTGTCCAATCTGGACAGGACGGGTCGACCTCGGTGCTGACATCATGGATCAGCGTATGTTTGGCGAGGTCTTCTGGTTTGCGAATTGCGTCTGGGCCTTCCAGCAAACCGGGAGAGCACACTGGCAAGACCGTTTCGTCCAGCAATCGTTCGGATTTCAATCCCTCATAATCGCCCGCGCCGTAGCGAATCGCGATGTCAGCGTCAGCAATGGTGAAGTCTGTGAGGCCGCTATCGGCGCTGACCCAAGCTTCAATGTCGGCGTGCTGAGTGTGAAAGCTCTCTAGTCGCGGCGCCAACCATTTTGCGGCAAAGCTGGGCGCGGAGCTCACCATGACACGCCCTTTACGAGCCGGTGCTTGCATGATGCGGACGGCTTCGGCGATCTGATCGAACGCATCACGAACCATCGGCAAAGCGGCTTGAGCGGCATCTGTCAGTAATACGCTGCGGCCCGTTCGCTTGAACAAAGGCGTTCCAGCATACTCCTCCAGCTGACGAATGTGTTGCGAGATTGCACCTGGTGTGACGTTTAATTCTTCAGCTGCTTTGGTGAAGGACAGCCGGCGTGCGGCAGCTTCAAACGCGCGCAAGGCGTTCAGCGGGGGTAAGCGGTCCGGTTGATCAGTCATAATAATTGGGACAAAGGGTCCAGATGTAGTTTCTCTAAACGAATGAATAAGACCCATACGCTTGCCGAGTGGGGGGCTCAAGGCCCATTTGGCTCAAGACTGTCAAGAGTAAGGAAATCTAATCGATGCGCCTTTTTCCAGCGTTTTTCTATATGGACGAGACGCATGTCACTGTTTTCGGTGGCGGTGAGGAAGCTCGACGAAAAGTCCGGCTGCTTTCCAAGACACCTGCGTTGATAACGGTCATCATAGATACCGATATCGATGCTGGCTTCGCAGAAGAGTTTGCCGGCCGTATCACGATTGCGCCGCGCGGAATGGCAGGTCAGGCTTTGGACCGTTCTGCTTTTGCGATCATTGCCTGTCGCGAGCCAAGCAACACTGAGCAATCTGTGGAATGGGCTCGGGAATACGGCGTGCCCATCAATGTCGTGGACCACCCGCACCTTTGTGACTTCACCGTCCCATCTATTCTTGACCGCGGCGAGATTGTTGCTGCGGTTGGGTCAGGCGGCGCCGCACCGGTTTTGGCGAAACGGGTTCGAACGGCGCTCGAAGCCTTGATGCCACAATCGCTCGGGCCATTGTCTGAGCTGGCCCGGTCCTTTCGTCCAAAGGTTTATGAGAAGCTCGAGAGTGGTGTTGCGCGTAGGCAATTTTGGGAGGCGGCCCTGAACGGATCAGCTGCCGATCTTGCGCTGGCTGGCGATTTGGATGGCGCGACCATAGAATTGAGCACTTTGCTTGATCAATTTGCACGCGGTGACCGAGGCGCAGGTCGGGTCGATATTGTTGGTGCAGGCCCCGGCGATCCTGAACTGCTGACCTTAAAAGCGTTTCGGTTGATCCAAAACGCAGACGTGGTGTTCCATGATCGCTTGGTCAGTGAAGAGATTATCGACTTGATCCGACGAGATGCGGATCGGGTCTCGGTTGGAAAATCAAAAGCCAATCATTCTGTTCCGCAGACTGATATCCATGAAATGATGATTGCTTCAGCGCGCGACGGCAAGCGCGTGGTGAGGTTAAAAGGTGGAGACCCCTTCATTTTCGGACGTGGCGGCGAAGAGCTTGAGGCATTGGTTGCGGCAAAAGTAGAGGTTCAGGTCACGCCCGGGATTTCATCGGCACTTGGCTGCGCTGCGGCGAGTGGTTTGCCGTTGACCCATCGAGACCATGCGCAAACGCTCGTTTTTGTAACCGGGCATTCGAAGACGGGCACGATTCCTAATCTGGATTGGGATGCGCTCGCCAAGCCCAATCAAACCGTTGTCGTTTTCATGGGGGTTGGAACTGCCGGTGCGATATCGGAAAAACTGATTGCGGCGGGGCGTGCGGCATCAACGCCGACCGCTGTCATTGAGAATGGTACTCGCAAAGAAGAGGTGCGCGATTATGGAACACTGGCCGAGCTGCCGACTTTGATCTCGCGTTCAGGCATTAAAGGCCCCGCACTCCTGATCATCGGGGAGGTCGCCATGATTCCACAAGAGCTCGGCTCGAAGCTCGCATTGGAGGCTGTAGCGTGACATCGGTTCGCCCTAAACTTAAACCCGAAACACCTAAAACGATAACCGCTTGGAACAGTGCAACGGGTGATGTTGTCTGGATGGCACCCGACGGAAGCTGGACCAGCGATGCTTCCAATTTTGGTGTTTTCTCAGGTCAAGAAGCCGAAGATAGATTGGCGGAAGCTTTGACCGAAGAAGCGCTGATCACCGATCCATATTTCATGGAAGTCACGGAGTCCGGCGAAATTGCTGGGCGTGAAACGCTTCGCGAAAAAATTCGGGCGCAAGGTCCGACGGTACTTTATGGAGAAGCCGCCTATGCCGAGCGCTAAGACTGTTGCGCGATTGACGCTTTATGGAGACAGCATTTCTGGCAACTGTCTCAAAGCCCGTTGGACGGCGGATCTTTTGGCGATTGAGTATGATTGGGTCGAAGTCGACATCCTCCAGGGCGGCACACAGAGTGAAGACTTCTTGGCGTTGAATCCGGTCGGCCAGGTGCCACTGGCAAGATGGCCGGATGGGCGCGTCCTACCTCAGTCCAACGCGATCATACTTTATCTGGCGGAGCTTGCCGGAAGCGATTTGATTCCAGCCGATCCGTTTGGTCGCGCGCAAATGATGAGTTGGTTGTTCTGGGAACAGTATTCGCACGAGACTGCGATTGCGGTGCGACGGTTTCAGAAGCACTATTTGAAGACGCCAGAAAGCGAAATCGATCCGGACCTGCTCCCTAAGGGCAGGCGCGCTCTCGGCGTTATGGAAATGCAGTTGACCTATACCGACTGGTTGGTCGGCGAGGTCATGACGCTCGCGGACATTGCCCTTGTCGCTTATACGCGCGTCGCACATGAAGGAGGCTTCGATTTGTCTGAGTTTCCAAGTGTTGAACGTTGGGTCAGCCGCACCGAATCAGCTCTCGGCATTGCCCATGCGATGCCGCACGAAGGGGAGGCCCTTTAATGTATAGATATGATCAATTCGACGCCGATATCGTAAATGCGCGCGTCGACCAATTCCGCGGACAGGTCGAACGCCGTCTCGATGGTCGCATCAAGGAAGACGAGTTTAAGCCATTGCGCCTGCAGAACGGTGTTTACCTTCAATTGCACGCTTACATGCTTCGGATCGCGATACCCTATGGTCAGCTAGATCCCGACAAGATGCGGAAATTGTCCTATATCGCGCGGACCTATGACCGCAATTATGGGCACTTCACCACACGCCAAAACATTCAGTTCAATTGGGTTGCTTTGAAAGACATCCCCACGGTTCTTGAGGAATTGGCCAAAGTCGAAATGCACGCCATTCAAACCAGCGGTAACTGTATTCGGAACGTGACCAGCGATCATTTTGCGGGGGCAACACCGGACGAGATCATGGATCCCCGCCCATGGTGCGAGATCATTCGCCAATGGAGCACCTTCCATCCTGAATTTGCCTTCTTACCGCGCAAATTCAAAATTGCGGTGACAGCCGCAGAACATGATCGCGCTGCGATCCGAGTTCACGATATTGGTTTGCATATGCGACAACACGGAGATGTCGTTGGCTTTGAAGTCCATGTCGGAGGTGGTCAGGGACGTACACCACATATTGCGGCGAAAGTGCATGACTTTGTACCGGAAGCCGAAATCCTAGATTATCTCGAAGCGATTATGCGCGTCTACAATCGGTTCGGCCGACGCGACAACAAATATAAGGCGCGGATCAAGATTCTGGTTTCAGAAACCGGTGAAGCTGAGTTCAAGCGCCTCGTAGATGAGGAATTTGCGGCGCAGCGCCCTCACGAAAAGATCGATCTGCCGCAAGCGGAAATTGACCGGATCAATGCCTATTTCGCGCCGCCTAAACTGGCCAATAAGCCAATGACATCGGACGCTTTTGAGGCGGCCAAACAGAGCGATAGCGATTTTGCGCAATGGGCCGAGGTCAATTTGCATCCACACAAAGTGCAGGGCTATGCCAGTGTCACCATCAGTTTGAAACCGATTGGTGGCTTGGCTGGTGACGCAACAGATCGGCAGATGGATGCGATCGCCGATTTGGCGGAGACGTATGGTTATGGCGACATCCGCGTCACACACGCGCAAAATGTAGTGTTGCCTCATGTCGCGTTCGACGATCTGCCGACGGTTTACGCCGCTTTGAAAGAGGCAGATGCGGCGACGCCAAATGAGAGCCTGATTACGGATATGATTGTCTGCCCGGGGCTCGATTACTGCAATCTTGCAAATGCGAGGTCGATTCCAATCGGTCAGGACATACAAAAAGTGTTTTCAGATCCCGAAGATCAACGCGATATTGGTCGGCTGCACATCAACATTTCGGGCTGCATCAATGCGTGTGGCCATCACCATGTTGGCCATATCGGCATCCTAGGTGTCGATCGAAAGGGTGAGGAATTCTATCAAATCTCATTAGGTGGCCGCGCGGATGAAAAAGCCGCGATTGGAGACATTGCGGGTAAAGCGCTTCGACATGAGGAAATTCCGCAAGCGATCAAACGCATCGTAGACCGCTATAGAGAGCTTCGCGAGACGCCGGATGAGCTTTTCATCGACACGCTCGAACGGGTTGGACAGGACCCTTTCAAGGAGGCGATCTATGCCCTTGATTAAGTCTGGTGCTGAGATTGCAGACGAGTGGGTCTTCGTTTCCGACGATGCGGATCTTCCAGATGCGGGGTCTATTACGCTGTCCTTACAGCGTTTTTTGAGTGAGAGCAGCGACTTGCTTCTGCGAAACGAGCCTGTTGGAGTTCGCTTGACTCCGGATGACGATCCTACAGATCTCGAACCTTGGCTGGACCGCCTCGCCCTGATTGAAGTGGAATTTCCGAAATACACTGACGGTCGCGGTTACTCTCATGCGCAGCTATTGAGACGCCGTTTTGGTTACAAAAGTGAGCTTCGCGCTGTCGGCCACATTTTAAGAGATCAGATTCTCTATATGAACCGTTCAGGGTTTGATGCTTTTGAGACGAGCCGTGCCGACCTATCTGAAGTGCTTGAGGCGCTGGGCGAATATCCAGCCTATTATCAACCCGCTGCAGATAACGAAATATCGGTTCTGAGGCGACGGCACTAAAGGCCAGTCAAATGCCCTATTCAGCGATTGCGATTTCAAAGCCGGAAACTGTTGAAGAGCGGCTTGTCCGGATGAATGAAGAATTACGGGGTGCGTCTGCTCAAACGATTCTTCGAGCGTCTATCCTTCGGGAATGGCAAGATGAGATCACCTACGTATCGTCGTTCGGTGCGGAAAGTGCGGTTATGCTTGCTCTAATCGCGGATGTTGATCCCGATCTTCCAATCGTGTTTCTCGAAACCGGCATGCATTTCCCGCAGACGCTCGATTACAAAGACGAGCTGATTGAGCGTCTTGGTCTTGGCAATGTACGAGAAATCAAACCTGATGAAATCGAACGCGAGCGCGTCGATCAAAAGAACACGCTTTGGAAAACCGATCCCGATGCATGTTGTGAGCTTCGCAAAGTACGCCCATTGGAGCCTGCGCTGGAAGGTTTCGGAGCCTGGGTCACCGGCCGCAAGCGCTTCCATGGCGGTGCGCGGTTATCCCTGCCTGTTTTCGAATTTGCCGCGGGGCGGTTCAAAGTAAATCCGATGGCGAGTTGGACCCAAGAGGATGTCCAAGCCTACTTCCGTCATCGAAAACTGCCGCGTCACCCACTTGTTGATCAAGGGTTCCCATCTATTGGCTGCTGGCCTTGCACGCAGGCGACGGATGATCCGAACGACATTCGGTCCGGTCGTTGGGCCGGCCAGGACAAGAGCGAATGCGGTCTACATGTCGACAAGGCGGATCGTCCGCGCGTCTTCTAGGCCGGTGCAGTTAGCGAGACGGGCCCCTTACGAAACCAAGATTGTCGATCAGCCGAGTCTGACCAAGCCAGGCTGCGGCCAATAGACGGCCTTCAAATCCTGTCATAAGCTGTTCCGCGCTAAGATCTTGCAGCGTGTGCGGATCGACCGCGCTGATATAGTCGAGTGTAGAAAAACCGGATCGTTGGATCGACGCGCGAGCTTCTGCAAGTACGGCGGCCAAATTTGCGCCCGCTTCCAAACGGCATCCGGCGCGGTGAAGCACTGCGCTCAATGTCGAGGCTTCCTCCCGTTGTTCGTCTGTCAGATAAGCATTGCGGGAGGATTGCGCGAGGCCATCAGCATCGCGCATCGTCGCGCCGCCGATGATTTCGATCGGGAATCCAAGGTCGCGAACCATTTGGCGAATGATCTGCAATTGTTGAAAATCCTTCTCGCCAAATACAGCAATGTCGGGCTGAACATGGATAAAGAGGCGCGCGACGATCGTCGTGACTCCGTAGAAAAAATGCGGTCGGTGCTTCCCGTCGAGCAAATCAGAAAGCGCTTCAACCCGGACATGGGTCACCGAACCGGCGGGATACATTTCGTCGACGCCAGGCAAATAGGCGACGTCACAGCCGTACGCGGCCAATTTCTTCAAATCAGCCGCTTCGGTTCGCGGATAGTCTTCTAAGTCTTCGCCGGGGGCAAATTGAGTCGGATTGACAAAGATGCTGGCCACAACGAAGTCAGCTTTCGCTTGTGCAAGCGCGATGAGAGAAAGATGTCCATCGTGCAAAGCGCCCATGGTTGGGACAAAGCCGATACGTTTGCCATCCTGGCGAGCGACGGTGATAGCGGCCGAGAGGTCGGCGCGCGTTCGAATTTGTTGTGGAGAGAATTTCATGTGCGGTTTCGCGTCCTGAGCGATATTGTAAACATTCTGTTAACCATTTCAGCAGAGGTTTTTCGACATGAGACAAACGCTTTTCACCCGCCTCGCTGCGTTGCTCTTTGGCAAACGTTCCCGCGCATGTAAAACCGCTTCTGCTGCGGACATGGTGATGTCCATCCCGAAACGGGACCGAACAGATGAAGCTTGGCTGTTTGAAGCGGAGCAAACGCTCTCAGATTCTCGAGATGCCTACCGGGCAGATATGCAAATGGCCGGCGTCGGTTTCCGCAGCTTGCGGCAAAAGCTGAGTGTCATCACCGACACCATTGATGCAACAGAATCGCCAATCATTGTCGCCGGAAAATTGATCGAAGATAACGATTTGTTTGACGGCACCGAGCTGGTCGTTGGTCCTGTACAAGACACGACGATTGGCGGCGAGGCAGATTTCCTTTTCGGTGAGGCTGAACAGTCTGGAGACGAAGCCCGTTACGCCGCATAAGCGGTCAAAATCGGGGTTAGTGTGCATGTATGGCTGACGGGCATGGACCACTGGGCACAAGGCCGAATGACACTCTAACGCTGTCCGAAGAGGCACCCAAGCCGAGCCGCGTCATTGTTGTCGGCAATGAGAAGGGTGGCGCAGGGAAATCTACCGTTTCTGTTCATCTCGCGATTGCGCTTATGCGCATGGGTTTGACCGTCGGTGTTATTGATCTCGACGTCCGTCAACGCACGCTTACGCGTTATCTCGAAAACAGAATGCGTTGGATCCAGTCCACGGGCGCCCAGTTGCCGATGCCAGAAATCGTTCGGGTGGATGCGAGCGAAGCGCGCGATCTAGATGTCGCTGAGCAAGAGGAATCCGAGCGCTTCAACGATGCACTCGCGCGTCTGAAGCGCGTATGCTCTGTCATTATTGTAGACGCGCCCGGTGGTAACACGCATTTGTCGCGCACCGCGCACTTGAACGCAGACACACTGATCACGCCGCTGAATGATAGTTTTGTGGACTTCGACCTTCTCGGCGATGTGAACCCTCAGACTTTGGATGTGCTGCGACCGAGTTTTTATTCCGAAATGGTTTGGTCTTGTCGCAAACAAAAGGCGCGCACCTCGCGCCAGCCCATCGATTGGATCGTGATGCGCAATCGCGTGTCACCCTTGGTCGCAAGGAACAAGCAAAAGGTTGGCGAAGCCCTGAACAATTTAGGGCGTCGTATTGGATTTCGGTTGGCGCCCGGCCTGTCCGAACGCGTGATTTACCGCGAATTGTTTCCGGCCGGCCTGACCCTTCTTGATTTAACCGAAAGCGGATCAACCGTGTCGTTTACGATGAGCCATGTCGCGGCACGCCAGGAGCTCAGAGACTTGATCATTCTGCTTCAGCTTCCTGAATTAGCCGGCGTCGAAATCGGGTTTTAGGCTTTTCTGTTAGTCGCCTACATGTTTCTATCAGCCTATGTGCGGGCGATTTGCAATCGGTCAGGAGCCTTGGTCAGTGTTTCAGGAGCGCCTGAACCTGATTCAACCGGCACGGAATATTGAACCCTCTTGGAATGTGAAGCCAACGCAGCCGGCCCCGGTGGTGACGTCTGTCGACGGACAGAATCAGTTGTCGACGATGCAGTGGGGATTTCAGTTTGAGGTTCGCGGCAAGCGTGTCCCCGGTTTCAACGCACGCGCAGAAAAAGTGTCCACGACGTGGCCTTATAAATACGCTGTTGGCAAACGGCACTGCCTGGTGCCCGCGATCGGTTTCTACGAGTGGACAGGGCCAAAAGGACAGCGCATCCCACATTACATACACCAGGCCGATAAGCAGATGTTCTGCATGGCCGGACTGTGGGATCAACGCGATGTGGGCGGTGAAGAAGCGCTCTGCTTTACGGTCCTGACGGTCGCCGCGAACGACTTCATGGCACCGTTGCATCATCGAATGCCGATTATTCTTGAGCCGTCACAATGGGGAAGCTGGCTTGCGGCTGATCTTATGCCCAGCCAGCTGACACCGATTCCAGATGAGGAAATGGCAGAGTATGCGGTAGCGCCGCTAAAGGGCGACAGCGCAAACCTAATCGAGCCTTTTTGACCAACGCGTAAGGGTCTGCGTTTGCTCAGGTTCGGTGGCGTCGCCTTCAGCGATCAGTTCAGCGGCAGGGCTCTGCGGCGAAAACACTTCTCCGTTCAGCATCGGGCGCGCAGCGGCGTTTGGATCGATAGGCGATTCAACAGTGCTAAACGCGACGTGCGTGGCGGCGGGTGTGTCTGAATCAGGACTGGGACCCGCTTCGATGCTGGAATATGCAGCTTCAATCAAGTCCGTGACATGCTGGTCGCGGGAGCGCGACGTGGATCCGCCAAACATGATCGCGATGACGCGATCGCCATTGCGCTTGGCCGACGCCATCAGATTGAAACCAGACGCCCGCGTGTAGCCCGTTTTGATCCCGTCAACACCGAGCACTTCGCCGATGAGACGATTATGATTCTTGTAAGTGGTTCGCCCCCAATGGAACTTTTGGGAGGCGAAGTAGCCATAATAATCGGCATGATCTTTGACCAAGCGTTCGGCCAGGACGGCCATATCACGTGCGGTTGAAAGCTGTTGGTTATTGGGGAGTCCTGATGCGTTCCGAAATGTTGTACTGGTCATGCCCATAGAGCGCGCCTTGGTTGTCATCAGCGTCGCAAATCGGCGTTCACTACCGCCCAAGCGTTCGGCCACAACTACGGCAACGTCATTTGCAGATTTGGTCACCAAAGCGTGGATCGCATCTCGAACGGTGATTGTGGTGCCAGCGCGCAATCTGAGTGCCGAAGGCGGCTGGCTCGCCGCGGTCCGTGACACAGGTAACTCTTCGTAAAGCTTCATCTCTCCGGACTTCAGCGCGTCAAATACCATATAGAGGGTCATGGCCTTGGTCAGAGATGCCGGAAATCTTGGTGCATCGGCGTGGCGCGCATGAAGGACGTCGCCGGTCTCCATATTGATCACGATCGACGCGTATTTTTCAGCAGATGCAGTCTGACCAATCAAGAAAAAAGTGCTGAAAATGATTGCAAAGAGTCGGAACATTGAGACGGGGCAACGCGCGGCCATTGAATCGATTCTCCTCAATAAAGCCCGTGCACCCGAGCCGACGTTAGGTTGAGGGGGAATAGTTAGCCAGACGTAAAAACAGACCAAACGTTAAAATTTATTCGTAATCCATAAACAGAGATTTTTGTGCGGTGCACAAAAATTTGTTGCAATTGCTCAGGCGTTCGATTATTTTGCAGGTTAGGATTTAGGAGCCCGACAGATGACCAGCACGACATTTCCAATGTTCAACACTGACATGTTCACAAACTTCTTCCCGATGCCTGACCAGATGAACGGATTTGCGAAGCAGGCAATGGAAGCTTCTACAGAGAGCACCCGCGCGTCCGTCAAGGGCATGCAGGAAGTTGGTTCGACGATGATGAGCCATATGAAAGAGCAAATGACTCTGACCGCGGAAACCCAGAAAAAGCTATCTGAGGTGTCTTCGCTTGAAGACGCGATGAGCATCCAAGCCAGCTATATGAAGGCGGCTGTTGAAGCGAACATTAAAGGCTTTTCTGAATTGTCTGAACTGTATGCCGACACGATGCGTGAATGTTTCGCGCCGATTGCGAAAACTGCTAAGAAAGCTTCGAAAGCGCTTTAAAGAGCTTTGCTTTAAAGAGCTTTCAGCGTAGAGTGGTAGCTTAGGCAAAAGGCCGGTCTGTATGACTGGCCTTTTTCTCTTGCCGGTACGTCATGGCTCGAAATTGGGATGATGATGCTTATATCGGCGAGATGAGCGGATTTTTGGCATTTGAAACTTTTAGGCGGTCACGCCGTCCCAATAATTTTTTGGTGGCGCCCGAAGGGTTCTGCGAAAACTCAAAAACCGACCAGCGCTCGCCTATATTATCCGAGCCGCCGAGTGCCGTGTTTGAAGCGCTGGTGGATAGAGTCGAGCGCGAAAAATTGTGGGGGGATTTGGTAACCGATCCTGCCCAACATCGACTGCGTTTCGTTGCTAGAACGCCGCTGCTTCGATTTCGCGACGATGTAGATATCCATGTTTTGGCAGGTCCGAGCGAGACCGGGTCGCAGATTGCGGTCTACTCTCGGTCTCGACTTGGACACTCTGATCTGGGAGCGAATGCCCAGAGGGTCAGAAACATGTTGGATCAGCTGACCGCAAAATGAGCACTTTTGCGCTTGATCCTCGGCGAAGTCAGTTACACTCTTAACAAACCCAAACGAGTCTCTAATTTTAAAGTATGACCATCATGATCGAACGAGTTCAGATGTCAGACCCTAATCTGCCAAACACGCCATCCGGGCCGGGTGACGATGATGCGGGCTTAGGCCTGGCAACAAAGACACGGGTCAAAACCAAAAAGCCCAGCATGTACCGTGTGCTAATTTTGAACGATGATTATACGCCCATGGAATTTGTCGTGCTGATCTTGGAGCGGTTCTTTAATAAGAGCCGAGAACAAGCGACCCGTATTATGCTTCACGTTCACCAAAAGGGGGTCGGTGTGTGCGGTGTATACACCTACGAAGTCGCAGAAACCAAAGTGGCGCAAGTAATGGATCTTGCGCGTCGAAACGAACATCCGCTGCAATGCACGATGGAAAAAGAGGATTAGGAGACCCCAGCTAATGCCCAGTCTGACACCGAGCCTTGAATCCGCCCTCGAACGCGCCCTGAATGCAGCTGGCGAGCGTGATCATGAATATGCCACGCTAGAACATCTGCTGCTTGCACTCACCGAGGACCAGGATGCGGTTGAGGTGATGACCGCATGCAAAGTCGACATCGGATCACTCCGCGCCGCCCTCGAACAGTATATTGATGAAGATCTTTCGAGCCTGATTACCGACAATCCATCTGGACGGGTTCAGCCGACGGCTGCCTTCCAGCGCGTTGTTCAGCGCGCGGTTCTTCACGTTGAGAGCTCTGGGCGCGATGAAGTGTCTGGCGCCAACATCCTGATCTCGATCTTCTCGGAGCGGGAAAGTCACGCGACCTACTTCCTGCAAGAACAGGATATGACGCGCTACGACGCTGTGAATTTCGTATCCCACGGCGTCTCAAAGGTGCCGGGTCAAAACCGTCCGACGACACCGCGCGGCGCAGAACAATCAGCCGAAGAGTCGCCGAAAGCACCAGAGAGCGAAGCGCTCGACGCCTATTGCATCAACCTCAATGAAAAGGCCCGCCAAGGTAAAACCGATCCTTTGATTGGGCGTCAGCTCGAAATTGAACGTTGCATCGAGGTCCTGTGCCGTCGCTCTAAGAACAATCCGATCTTGGTCGGTGATCCCGGTGTTGGCAAAACGGCGATTGCCGAAGGCCTCGCCAAAATGATCGTCGACAAGGAAGTGCCGGAGATTCTGGAAGATGCGGTGATCTGGTCTTTGGATATGGGGGCTTTGTTGGCCGGAACCCGATATCGCGGAGATTTCGAAGAACGACTCAAAGCCGTCATGAAAGAAATTGGCGAGCTCGAGAAAGGCATTCTGTTCATCGACGAGATCCACACCATAATCGGTGCGGGTGCGACGTCAGGCGGCGCAATGGATGCGTCGAACCTTCTAAAGCCTGCGCTTCAAAACGGTGAAGTACGTTGCATGGGGTCCACAACTTTCAAAGAGTATAAACAGCACTTTGAGAAAGATCGGGCGTTATCGCGGCGCTTCCGCAAGATCGATGTTGTCGAACCAAATGTCGAGGACGCGGTCAAAATTCTGACAGGGCTGAAATCGACTTTCGAAGACTTTCACGGCTTGCGTTACACCAATGATGCAATTCGTTCAGCGGTCGAACTGTCGGCGCGGTTCATGACAGACCGCAAACTTCCGGACAAAGCGATCGACGTGATTGACGAAGCGGGTGCGACGCAATGGCTGGTGCCGGCTGCAAAGCGCCGTAAGACAATTGGAACCAAGGAAGTTGAGGCGATCGTCGCTAAGATTGCACGCATTCCTCCGAAACAGGTGTCGAAAGACGATGCAGCCAGCATCCAGTCGCTTGAGACGGATCTGAAGCGCGTTGTGTTTGGTCAAGACGAAGCAATTTCTGCGCTCGCCTCTGCGATCAAATTGGCGCGGGCTGGTTTGCGTGAGCCAAATAAGCCGATCGGTTCTTATCTGTTCACGGGTCCAACCGGTGTCGGTAAAACCGAAGTGACTCGGCAATTGGCCAGCATTCTCGGCGTCGAGTTGCACCGCTTCGACATGTCGGAATATATGGAGCGCCATTCCGTTTCGCGCATGATCGGCGCGCCTCCCGGTTATGTTGGTTATGATGAAGGCGGTTTGCTGACAGATGCCGTGATGCAGCACCCCTATTGTGTGGTCCTGCTCGACGAGATCGAGAAGGCGCATCCGGATCTGTTCAACATTCTGCTCCAAGTCATGGACAATGGTACGCTCACCGATGCGGTCGGTCGTTCCGTCGATTTCCGCAATGTCATCTTGGTGATGACCACCAATGCGGGCGCGTCTGATGCGGCTAAGAATTCGATTGGCTTCGGTCGTGGCAAAAAGGATGACGAGCAGGAAGAGGCGCTCAAGCGTCTGTTCACGCCTGAATTCCGCAACCGTTTGGACTCGGTCATTACCTTTGGTGGCCTCACGCAAGAGATCATCGAACAGGTTGTTGAGAAGTTCGTCCTGCAGCTCGAAGTTCAGCTCGCCGATCGCAATGTGACGATTGAGCTAAGCACAGATGCACGCGACTGGTTGGCAGAGCGTGGCTTTGATAGCGAGTTCGGGGCGCGGCCACTGGCCCGTGTGATTTCCGAACACGTCAAAAAACCGATGGCGGAGGAGTTGCTGTTCGGCAAACTCACCAAAGGTGGCACGGTCAAAATCAGTGTGAACAAGAAAGACACAAGCAAGCTGGCTTTCAAATATGTCGAGGACAAGCCTCGCAAGAAGCCTGCGAGCAAAGGCAAGGACACGCCTGAAAAAGTCTAAGCAATATGGCGGGTTACTGCCAACATGACTCTAAAGTGCGGTCGTCGACAGTGAGATAGTCGGCGACCGCATACGGTTCGTCGGTAGACAATATGTGCAATCCGTCGTCTGCCAGATTCTGATACTCTGACAAATCACCATCGGCGACATATCGCGTGTCCAGACGGGTTTCGGGTCGCCCTAGGGTTCCAAAGGAAGACTCAATTCCGCGGCGTCCAAGCGCACGCCATGCCGCCGGGTGGGGAGACCGCGTGCCCGTCCAGGCGACCACTTGTGCAAAGTTGACCCCTGCAGATTCGAGTTCCGTCTGATGATCTCGACTGTTGACTGAAGCCGTCATCATCATCTCTGGCGCCAGGCGGGCAATCTCTTTTGCTTCACCGTCATTATAGCTGATTAAGACGGTATTGTTTTCCGCATCGGCATTGCGCACCGCGCGGATGAGGGGGCCGAATTCGACCGGGTCTTTGCGATCCAGCTGCACGATCGCGTCATTCTCCACCGCCCAGCTGAGCACCGCGTCCAAGCGTGGCGGTGCTTCATCAAGCCGCTGCCCCGAATTGTCGACGAGCTGGAGGTACTCGATTTCATCCATGTCCCAATTGATCGCTGCGCCGCTGCCCGTCGTTGTGCGCTGAAGCGTCCGATCGTGCAGCAGGAACAAAACGCCATCTTTGCTGCGCGATACGTCGATTTCGAACACACGCAAACCTCGGCTATAGCCATGTTTCAGGGTTTCGAGACCATTTTCCGCAAACCCCTCCGTGGGTCCGCCGCGATGTGCTGAAATCAACATGCCGCCCATGTCGCGCACACAATCCATCATATCAGGCAAGCGATTGAGCGTGACGCTATTTGAAGCTGTTATATTCGTTTCGCCAGGGGCGCCGTCGCACGCGGCGAGCACACTGCTAAGCGCGAGTGTCAATGCTAAAGCTTTGAAAGGCGACATTTTCGTTTCTTGCCGATTGTTGCACTGCGACCTAGAACATGTGCTAACGGCCGCGACAGGCTCAGACAAGACACGATGCTGGAGGGAGTTTCAGATGGATGGGATTATGCAGGATTGGCCACTTACGGTCGATAAAGTCCTGGAACATGCGAGCAAGATCAATCCAACGCGGGAAGTGATCACGCGGCGGGTGGGCGGCGAAATTGTCCGTCATAGCTATCTGGATGTTTTCCTACAGGCGAAGCAAGTGTCTGCGGCGCTAAAGGATGAAGGCATCGGCCTTGGCGACCGTGTCGCCACGCTTGGGTGGAACTCAGCCCGTCACATGGCGAGTTGGTATGGCACGATGGGCATTGGTGCCGTCTTGCACACAATCAATCCGCGTTTGCACCCTGAGCAAGTTGCCTGGATTGCCAATCATGCAGAAGACAAAATTCTGATCTTTGACACGACTTTCCTGCCGATCATCGAAGCGGTGAAGGATCAGCTGCACACTGTGAAGACGTTTGTGATCTTTGCAGGTCCGGATGAGATGCCGGAAAACTCTTTGGGTGCCGTCTCTTATGATCTTTGGATCGACGGGCGACCCACCGACACAGTCTGGGGCGGGTTCCCTGAAACGACCGCCTGTGGCCTCTGTTATACGTCCGGCACAACCGGCAATCCAAAGGGTGTGCTCTATTCGCACCGTTCAAACGTCCTGCACACGCTGATGACGATGCAGAAAGACGCGATGGGCATGGGTGCCGATGATGTGGTTCTGCCCGTCGTGCCGATGTTCCACGCCAATGCTTGGGGACTGGCCTTCGCCTGTCCTGCGACCGGCGCCAATATGGTAATGCCTGGTGCGCAAATGGATGGTGCTTCGATATATGAGTTGCTCGATACAGAGCGCGTGACCATCACCGCTGCGGTTCCGACGGTTTGGCTCGGCCTGTTGCAGTATATGGAAGCCAACAATCTGAAGCTGCCACACCTGCAGAAAGTTATCATTGGTGGCTCCGCGGTGCCTGAGCGTATTCTGCGTGCGTTTGAGCAAGACTATGAAGTCGACGTGATCCATGCCTGGGGTATGACCGAAACATCTCCGCTCGGAACGCTTGGCACGCTGCCTCCGCATCTGAAAAACGCACCGATCGATGACCGGATGACGCAGAAGCTGAAACAAGGGCGCCCGACTTTTGGTGTTGAACTCAAGCTGATCGATGAAGATGGCGCAGAGGTTCCAAATGATGGCGAAGTGTCCGGGAAATTGATGGTTCGTGGCCTGGCCATTGCGGCGGGTTATTTCAAAGGCGAAGGCGGAAATGTGCTCGACGAGCATGGCTTCTTCGACACGGGTGACGTGGCCAACATTGATGAGTTTGGCACGATGCAAATCACCGACCGGGCGAAGGACGTTATCAAGTCTGGCGGTGAGTGGATCAGCTCAATTGATATTGAGAACATCGCTGTGGGCCATCCAAAAGTCGCCAATGCCGCCGCGATCGGAATTTATCACCCGAAATGGGATGAGCGGCCGCTTCTGATTGTGCAGCCGGCGGAAGGCGAAAGCCCGACAAAGGACGAGATCCTCGAGCAGCTCGAAGGCAAAATCGCAAAATGGTGGACGCCAGATGACGTCGCTTTTGTCGAAGAGATCCCACTTGGTGCCACTGGCAAGATCAACAAGCTGGCGCTTCGGAAAACCTTCAAGGACTACAAGCTGCCGACAGCCTGAGACTGATGACTGGTCAATCCGTCGACAAAGCGTCATGGTAATGTGCGATGCACAGAACGTAGCGTGGAGTAGGCGGATATGGCGAAGTACGTCTTTGAACTGCCCAACGGTTTCTCAATTGATCTAAATGCGCTGGTCAAGTTGCTCCCTGGCAGAAGTGGTTGGTTGTCAGCGAAAGGGCGAACGCGCGGCGCCTATATCAAAGCCATTCTCAGTAGCTGGGACATGATGCACGAGGCCGGCATCGACAATGCGTTCCGCTTGTCGCACTTTTTTGGTCAGGGCTTGGTTGAAACCGGCTTTTTGAACTTTCGTGTCGAAAATCTGAATTACAGTCGCGAAGGCCTGATCGCGACGTTCTCAAAGTATCGGCGCGACCCTGATCTCGCCGCGCAGCATGCAAGGAAGCCTGAACTGATTGCCAACACGGTCTATGGTGGTCGGATGGGGAACAATCGCGACGGCGATGGCTGGAAGTACCGCGGACGCGGCTTCATCCAGCTCACGGGTCGGAACAATTATGAGCGTTACGCTGAAGCCTCTGGCGTCGATATTGTCGGCGATCCGGACCAAATTGCGAATGATCTCGGGAAGTCGGTGGAAGTCGCCGTCGCCTTTTGGATGGCGAACAATCTCAACCCATTGGCCGATGAGAACAATGGCTCGGCGATCTCTCGCGGTATCAATCGCGGCGATGCTCAATCAACCCGTCGCGCCAATCATGAAGACGAACGTATCATGTGGGCACAGAATTGTTTGAACCTGTTCCGAGGCCCGGAATCAGTCCTCACGCACGGCTCGCTCGATGATCCGGGGTTGATGGCAACGGGCAGTCGAGGGCCAGCCGTCGAAGCGCTGCAAGATGCCCTCAACTTGCTCGGCTACAATGCCGGTGAGTCTGACGGCATTTTTGGCCCAGCAACGCGGCGTGCATTGGTCGCCTTCCAACAAGAAACCGGGCTTGAGACCACAGGTCTGGCGGACCAGCCGACCCGCGACGCCTTAGAGCAAGAGGCCAATGATCCGCGGCGCACGGCGACAGCACAAGATCCGGCTGGCGTGCGTGAGACGTTCCGAGAAGAGCATTTGGCTCATCCCGGACAATCGGGGCCACCGCCGCTCTAAGAGGATAGGTCCTTTTCGCGCGATATGCCGCGAAGCGCAGACCACGCACCATACGAAGCGACACAAAACGGAACCGCAAAGGTCAATGCGATCTTCGTCCAATTGACGGGGCCATTGTTGAGCACAGCATCGCCTTGGTTGATCAAGTTGAGCAGGCTGCCAACCAGGAGCGTTACGATGAGAGACTGGCGTAGTTGTGATCCGGAAAAGACCTGACGAAGGAGAGATTTGGCTGGCATCTATCGGTACTTATCTCGCTTTTTGGCATTGATCATGGCGTTGGCAACTTGATCAATATTATCGGCTTCCAAACCCTGGACCACGCCGGCGAAATCCGCCTGAGATTTGTTCTGGCTTAGCTTCCAGACGCCCTCGATCTGCACGATATCGAGCCTGACGCCAACAATGGCCTGGCTCAGCTGATTGATGTAGGCGTCGGGTGCATCTTTGGTCGACCAGCTATCCCGTCGCGGCTGCTCCATATGGTCAGTCGGTGGATCAATATAGGCCCGCATTTTTACCGGCTCGCTTTCGATCGTGAAACGGCCTCGGGCTTCGACCCGCACATAGTTCCAAGTTGGGACCACCTTTCCATGAGCTTGCTTTGATGGATAGTAACCAGGCGAGACATAGGCGTCCGGGCCCGAAAACACGGCCACGCCGAGCGCGCCCTTCGCGCTCTGCCAGATCGGATTGGCGCGCGCCACATGCCCGACCAAAGCGTGGATTTTGCCGGCCTGGATTTCGGCCACCAAAGGCACATGTGCAATCACCGGTCCGGCTTCTCCATTGCAAGCAAGCGTGGCGAGCGGGTGCGCTTGGATGAGCGCCAATAGCTTTTCGTGGTCTTTGACCTGAAACGCAGATGGAGCGTACATGGATTTCATCTCCTCCGATCGAGCTTCAAAGAGCCCTAGGTCAAATTTGTGTTTTGGTCGACAAAGCACGTTCGGACCGGGTAGGCTCGGCGGAGCCGCGAACAACACTGTGTGTGCCGGGGAGACCGATTTGCCGTATCTTAAAGAGTTGATTTTCAGGCTGGTTGGACTGTGTCTCGCGGCGGGACTTTTGGGCCTGTGCGCCACTGCACAAACGGAAGAGCCCGCCTCAGATGTCGGAGCGCAAATCAGCGGCCATGGCCAAGCCGCCTATGCTTTGGGCAATTATGAAGGTGCGCTTTTTTTCTTCGAGCAAGCTTGTCACGCGGACGGCGCGTCGAGTTGTTTCAAAGCTGGCGAGATGTATGAAACAGGTCTTGGAACGCCGCAGATTTTGGATGCGGCGCTCTACTATTACGATGTCGGCTGTGGCCTTGGTGATGCTGCGAGCTGTAAGGCATCGCGGCCCTATTATCAGCAAGCGATCATCGATTGTGCGGAGACTGACGCACAAGCTTGCGTTCTGCTCGGCAGTGCCCGCGCCAATGGTCTGCCCGTGACAGGCTCTGACCCGGAGCAAGCCTTCCTGGACTTTGATCGCGCCTGCGATCTCGGCTATGGGCCTGGCTGTAGTGGCCTCGGCCAACTTTACGCTCAGGGACTTGGCATTGAGCAGAGCAATGCAGATTCCATTGCCCATTATGAGCTGGGCTGCCGGCGTGGAGATCGCGCAATTTGTGGATTGGTCGGCGACGCCTATGCGGCCGGAGCCGAAGTCGATTATGATGCAGCGATGGCCATGGAGTATTATCGGCTCGGCTGCGAACAAGCCGATGTGCACAGCTGTAAGAGCCTGGGTTACGCATACTGGGATGGCAAGCTGATCGCGACAGACACGTCGGTCGCACGCGCTTTTCTTCAACCGGTTTGCGACGCGGGCGATGTCGCTGTCTGCAATGATTTGCCGCTGCTGGACGAGTAAACACTGGAAACAACCTGCTCGCGGCGGCAACGGGCAGTTGCGACAATCCATCGAAAGAGGGGGAAGCCGACATGGCGCGTTTGAAAGACTTTGAAGGCAAGACGGCTTTGGTCACCGGGGCAGGCGATGGTATCGGCGCGATGCTGGCGGAAAAACTTGCGGCGGCAGGTCTGCGCGTTTGTGTGCAAGACATCAGACGCGACGCTGCAGAGACCGTGGCCGACCGGATCGGAGGAGACGCCATAGCAGTCGGCGGCGATGTCAGCGATCGAGACAGTCTGGCGGAGATCACCGCAGAGCTGAGCGACCAGGATGTCAGCTTGAATCTGCTGTGGCTGAATGCCGGTGTCGGTGTTGGCGCACCTGTGCTCACCGGAAAATCGAACGCCATTGAATGGGGCTTCGGCGTGAATGTGCTGGGCGTTATCTGGTCGATGCAAGCCTTCTGGCCGCTAATGGAGGCTGCCGATGGTCCAAAACACGTTGGGTTTACAGCCTCAAGCGCGTCGATGGTTGCACCGGATGGAGAGTTTCCACTGTACGCGCTGACCAAGCATGGCAGCTTTGCGGTCGCGGAAGCGCTCTCCGGTGAGCTGCATAGCAAGGCGGTGGACACGACAATCTTGTGCCCCGGACTGCTCAATACAAATATTTGGGATGGCGCGCGGGCCCGGCCAGACCGCTTTGGTGGTGTGCGGCGGATGGATCCGTCGATTTCAGGCTATTGGCGTGAGGCGCAGACACCGGATGCGATGTGGCCGCACATCGAAGCGACGCTCAATGAAGGCGGTGGTTATTTGATTTGCGCGACCGATCCCGATTTGATTAAGCGCTATGACGCTCGGCAAGCGCAGATCCGCAGCGGCTTTCGTGCGCTCTACTGAACGAGACCTGACGAGCGATTCTCGCCGTGTTTAAATGTACGGCACTTCGTTGACGAAACGCGGCCGACGCACAGCCGTCCGCTCAACAGTATAGTAGGCTGGCAAGCCAAGTCCGTTGAAAGCGGCCTGATATTTGCCCTTGATTTCGACCAGCACCATCGACTCGCCGAGCGAAATTGTCGGCAGATTATAATTGTCCAAATCGGCGGTTTCGACGATTTCAGCAGATGAGGTTGCCTCACTCCAAGCGACCATCAGTGTAGGTTCGCTTTCATCATCATCATCATCTCCGCCAACCGATGTGGGATCAATGACGACACTGGTCATCGACATGCTGAAATTGCTGTCTTCGCCCCAGCGACTCATCAGGGCATTGCCCGTGATGAACATGGCGTCCCGGCGATTGTCATCCATTTCAATCACTCGCGTGACCAAATCTGTCAGGGTGACAGCAGTCTGTGTCGCCTGTTGTGCGGACCGGTAGGCGTCGAACGCTGATACGGTTCCAAGATAGACGATCGCCAAAGGCGTGATGATCAGCGCAAACTGCATGGCAGCCACGCCGCGCACATCGCGTAAGAAATTGAGGGACCTATTGAACATATCGGGTGCCTCCTTGATCAGAACGGTTCGTTCATGAAAGCGAGTGACGAAACCATTTCGAACCGTCCTTCGCCAGATTCTGCCAATGCCAGGCCGAGCCCAAGTCCCGGCGTCAAAACATCTGTTGTGATGCAAACGCGTAGGAACACGATCTCGCCACCGGAACCGCTGACATATTCAGTAACCGGCTTAATCGGCGTGGTGTTGGCATCCGTACAGGTTGCGGCCGTGTCCGGGATTGATGTGAAATCGTCAACAACTGTCAGCTCGACAACGATGTTCTCACGGCAGTTTGGAAAGATGATCGCTTCGTCGCAAAGCAATTGCTCTAATGCGCCTTGGGTCGGCGCTTGACCTGTATAGATCATGCGCGAGCTATTATTAACCGCATAGTCGAGCATAGACGCTTTGGTCATCAGCCAACCGGTCTCAATCATCGAGAAAATCAGCGCGAAGAAGACCGGTGCGACAAGCGCAAACTCGACCGCTGTCGCGCCGTCTTTCCGGCGACGCAAACGCGTCAGGAAGGAAGGTAAGCCGACACGCATTAGCCGACCACCCGAAGGGCACTGATCGAGGTCGCGATCGAGTCAAAAGCCGATTGAATGTCGAGGCTTACCTTCCTTCCTGACGCGTTTGCGTCGCCGGAAAGACGGCGCGACAGCGGTCGAGTTTGCGCTTGTCGCAC
>JBCAWZ010000043.1:0-26049 GCA_038534315.1 Pseudomonadota bacterium
CCCGACAGTACGGTATTGGCAGACGGGTCAATTGTGACGTCCGTTTCGAGCACAAATGTATCGGGCACTTCGCTTAGGATCAGCTGCTCATCAGTTTTCGAATAGGCGGTGTCGGGCACATCCTTGCCGTCGATCTTGAGCCCATTCAGCGCGAGCCCGACGCCATCCAGAACAAAGTCGCCACTTTCATACCGGCGCACTTGCAGTTTGGCTCGAACGCGTGTGGCGGACGGATCAAGATCAAAGTGTAAATCGATTTGATCGATTGCGAAGGGATAGGGCTGGTAGTCGGTAAGCTTGACCTGGACCGGAGTTTCGGTGCGCATCTGTAATCCTCAAAGCTGATGCGCTCACACTTAGTCAAGCCGCTCCGGCTTGCAAAGGCTGTTGCTGTCGTGGTCTTACTCCGCCGCCATTTCCGGCTGATCGGTGACGCCATAGACGTGCCTGATAATCAGGCTTGCACGCCGCACCGCTTGTTCCATTTCGTCTGTGAATCGGTCCGGTTCGCGCTGCCAGGTCTGGACCAGGCGTTTGCTGATGCGGACGAGGTCTGGCGCGTTGGCGATCATCCGTGCTTGGTACTCTATGCGCGATGGGTCGCGATTGTACTCTGAGCATGACACGCGCCAACCGCCCCAATCCAATTCGTCGCTGACAATTGCGGGATGCGTTCCGGGATAGGGATGGGCTGCGGTGTCCTCAACCGAGTACCAACGGTTTCGTTGACGTAAGACACGCCAATTCTCGGCGAACAGATCCTGCACCGTCGCCTGAGCCCGTAACGTGTCTTCGGATGTCAGCTCGCTCGCCGTAAACTCGCGTCCAAGACCCACATCATATGTCACACGGATCGGCTCTTCTTCGCCATCGACCCAATGCGGCACAACGCGTTCAATGATGGCGTGCGTGCCAACCGGCTTCACATAGACCCTTTGTGCTTTGTGAAATACTGCCTTCGCCATGCGTCCACCTCTAGTTGCTATCTATGTCAGATGGGCTTTTCCGACATCTCAACAGAACCGATCAAATTACGCAGAACAGCTCAAAATCGGCTTACCCAACGGTACGGGTTTCCGCGCACGTAAACCCGGCTATGTTGCTTTGCAGTGATAAGAATTAGGGAGTGGACGGAAGGCGATGAATTTCGATTTCTCAGAAGATCAAAAATTCCTAGGAAATGAGGCACGCAAGTTCCTTGATGCTGAGTGCACGACCCAGCATGTCCGGGAAGTCCTCAATGATGATGATATGTCTCATCATGCTGGCGTCTGGCAAAAAGTTGTCGAGATGGGTTGGCTCGGCACTGCGATCCCAGAAGAATATGGCGGCCTTGGTCTTGGCGCGCTCGAACTCTGTGTTCTGGCAGAAGAGATGGGACGCGCTTTGGCGCCCGTGCCATTTGCCAGCACAGTCTACTTTTTTGCTGAAGGACTGAAACTGGCCGGAAGTGAAGCTCAAAAAAGCGAAATCCTACCGAAAGTTGCATCGGGTGACGTTATTGGCTGCTACGCGTCAAGTGAGGGACCCGGCGCTGTTGATCCGACCCGCCTGACGACAAGCTTTGACGGGACGACGGTTTCGGGAACCAAAGTGCCTGTCACAGATGGGGACATCGCGACGCATGCGATTGTGCTCGTCAAAGAAGGCAGCGGGGCGTCGTTGGCGCTCGTCGACTTGAATGGTGAGGGCGTCACGCGCAAGCCGGTTGATACGTTGGAGCCGACCCGCAGCCACGCTGAAATCACGTTTGACAAAGCCCCGGCGCAGCGCATTGGCGAAGCCGGCGAGGGGGCGGATCTGCACGACGCGATCCTAAATGGCGTTGCCGTGTTGATGGGATTCGAGCAGCTCGGCGGCGCGTCACGCTGTCTGGAAATGGCAACCGAATATGCCAAAGAACGCTACGCTTTTGGCCGGCCCATTGGGGGCAATCAGGCGATCAAACACAAGCTCGCCGAAATGTATGTCAAAAACGAAGTGGCTCGGTCAAATTGCTATTATGGCGCATGGGCCCTGTCTACAAATGCTTCCGAACTTCCTGAAGCGGCCGCCGCGACCCGGCTCGCCGCGAGCGAAGCGTATTGGTTTGCAAGCAAAGAAAACATCCAAACCCATGGCGGTATGGGCTTCACTTGGGAAGTCGACTGTCATTTGTTTTATCGCCGCGCGAAACTTTTAGGGGTGCAGGCTGGCGCGCCGAAAGTCTGGAAAGAGAAACTGGTCCGGGCCTTGGAAGTGAGGAATGCGGCTTAAGCGCCGCGACCCTTTGCCGGATCGTGCAACCGCGAATTGTAACGTATTGCTTATTGAATAGAGATTGAAGAGTGTGAGCAGAGCGCTCAGGAGCTGAAAAATGGACTTTAACGATACCAAAGAAGAAGCTGAATTTCGTGCTGAGGCGCGGGCCTTTCTAGAGCAGCATCTGAAGCCAAAAGGCACCCAAAAGGGACGCCAACGTGGCTCCGGCGATGAGTTTATGAAGAAGGCGAAAGCCTGGCAGGCGCTCAAGGCGGACAACAAATTCGCTCAAATCACCTGGCCGAAAGAATGGGGTGGTCGCGGTGGAACGCCGATGCACAACGTCATCTGGGGCCAAGAAGAAGGTAAGTTTGACGCGCCAACCGGTCCGTTCACGATCGGACTGGGCATGTGCATTCCGACTGTGATTGCCTTTGGTTCCGAAACGCACAAAGAGCGCTATGTTCAAAAAGCGCTGCGTGGTGAAGAGATTTGGTGTCAGCTGTTCTCGGAGCCAGCGGCGGGCTCTGACGTTGCCGGTTTGAAAACCCGTGCGGTGAAGGACGGCGATGATTGGGTCATCAATGGTCAGAAAGTCTGGACTTCAGGCGCGCATTATTCTGACTATGGCATCCTGTTGGTTCGGACCGATCCAAGTGCTCCAAAGCACAAAGGTCTGACGATGTTCATCGTTGATATGAAGCAGCAAGGTGTTGAGGCACGTCCAATCCACCAGGCATCTGGCGGCCGTGAATTCAACGAGGTCTACTTCACGGATGTTCGTATTCCGGATTCTGACCGGTTGGGCGAAGTCGGCGAAGGTTGGAAAGTGGCGATTGTCACGCTGATGAATGAGCGTCTTGCCGTCGGTGGGTCGCCGGGTCCAGATTGGGCCGAGATCATGGATTATGCCAAAGACACAGGTACAATCACCGACAGCGCCTTCCGCGACAAGCTCGCCGATTGGTATGTCGCTGCGCAGGGTTATAAGCTCACCAAGTTCCGCACTCAAACGGCACTGTCCCGGGGTGAGACACCTGGCCCAGAAAACTCCATCGGCAAAATCATAACGGCGAATCAGCTACAGGACATTTGCAACTCAGCAATTGAAATGCAGGACCATTATGGCCTGATGACCGATACGGATCGCATGCCAGCAGATGCCCTGTTCCAACAGAGCTTTATGTGGGCGCCAGGGCTCCGGATTGCCGGTGGTACAGACGAAATCTTGAAAAATATCATCGCAGAACGTGTTTTGGGACTGCCGCAGGACGTACGCGTTGATAAGAGCGTGCCGTTCGATGAGCTGAAACAAGGTTAGCGGTTCGCTACACTTGGTCTCGTTTTTGCACCGTTTCTTAAGATTTCGTTGGTAATTGTTAAAGGTTGCCGGACGCATTGCTTCAAGGAACGGGGCAGACATGGGTAGAACACGCTTTGGCAAAGCTGGAGCAAAAGGCAAAATTGATCTTTCGCGCGCCGTCGGAACGCCAGATGACGCGCAACACTCGACCTTGTCTCCTGTTCAGAGCAAACATCCGCGCGCACCAAGGAGCGAGACATGGGCTGTTCTGTCAGCCAAGTTTCAAACCGGCGAGGTGCGTGAAGGCGTCATCGTGAACCTTTCAAAAACCGGCGCCCGCATTCGTTTCCACACGCGGGCTGCGGTGCCGGCGAAAATGATCATCAAATGCCCACGCTATCGCTTGCACCGGCCCGCCCGTTTGGTTTGGCAGTCCGGGTTTGACATTGGCGTTCAATTCTTCGATCCATCGGTGGTACGAAGCTAGGGCGAGATCCTGTGTCAGACTTTCAATTTTTTGACGTCAACGGCGTCAGATTGCGCGCGGCGATAGACGGGCCAGCCTCCGGCCCAGTGGTCTTGTTCGTTCATGGTTTTCCGGAAAGTTGGTATTCTTGGCGACATCAAATGCGTGCGCTTGGTGCGGCTGGGTACCGAACTGTTGCAATGGATGTACGTGGGTATGGCGGATCAGATCGGCCCGAGCCGGTTGCCGCGTATGATATGCAATCGCTGACCAATGACGTTGCCGGCCTGGCCGAAGCGGTAAGTCCGGGCGAACCTGTTGTGGTCGTTGGCCATGATTGGGGCGCGCCGATTGCCTGGAACTCTGCCTTGCTTCACCCAAAGACGTTTCGCGCCGTTGCCGGCCTTTCAGTGCCTTACATCCCACCGGGTGACCGGCCGGCGATCGACGTGTTTCGAGCCTTTTTCACCGCGCGGGGCATGTTCTTCTATCAAGTCTACTTTCAGGACATTGGCGGCCCTGAAGCGGAGCTGGAAGCGGATCCCGCGGCGACGATCCGCAAATTCTATTATGCCATCAGCGGCGATGCTCCGGACGGCACTTGGCCGCCGGATAAAAAGCATGGCGACACATTTTTGCATCGGCTTGTAGAGCCAGACATGCCGCTGCCGTGGCTCAGCGAGGCGGATGTTGACTATTACGCGTCGCAATTCAAACAGTCTGGATTTCGCGGCCCCTTGAACCGGTACCGCAATCATGAACGCGATCACGCCCTTCTCACAAAGTTGGACGACCTCGTCATCTATCAGCCCAGCCTGTTTATTGGCGGCACCCGTGATCTCGTTCTGAAGATGTTTCCGGGCGACCCGGTCGAAACGATGAAGCCCAATTTGGCGGGACTGCGTGCCGCGCATTTGCTTGATGGCTGTGGCCACTGGACCCAGCAGGAGCGCCCTGAAGAGGTCAACCAGATCTTGCTCGAGTGGCTGCAGGACCTCTAGCTGACCAATTGGTCGTTAAGTTCTTGGGCGACACCAACCAGAGTGTCCCGGATCTTCCTTAAGCCACCACCACGACCCCGATGGATCAGCAATTGCTGCCACGGCAAGGTGTCAGGTTCTGGTTGGCGAACATTGAGGTGGCTGGAGCGCGGCACCGCATGGGTCAGCAGGGCCTCCGACAGGGCGAATTCAGCCTGATCGTCATATACGCCATTGCGGGCATCGGCTTCGAAGTCTGATTGCTCGGAGCTGCTGACCGCATTGAACAAGACGGACAGACGGGGCCGCACGGCTTCCGCAACCATTGTGCTGAGCACCTGGTTCAACAGGCGGACACCGCGCAGCGAATAGACATCTGGATGCATCGGCGCCAGCACGCGATCTGAGGCTTCCAGCGCGCATCGCGTTAGGAAGGTTGCGTTCGGATTGGTATCGAACACGATCAAATCATATTGGCTTCGAAAGCTGTCGATGATGCGCCGGAAATTGGCGCCGATCATCGCCAATGCGTCTGGTTTTGACGCGAAGGCGTATTTCGAGATTTCGAACTGACCGGAGATCAGATCCAGGCGCCCGGGCGGACCGTCGCCGACCAAGAGATTGTGGCAAATGTCTTCGCGGTCTGGTGTGCTAAAAGGCTCCGTGCTGATCGACGTCCAATCCTCGGCTGGCGAGTGGCCATTGCCGGTGTGTAGGCGAGAGCGCTCAAACAAAGAAATAACGGAGCGATCTTCAGCGGCACTGGCATCCGCCACCGACATGTCGAAAAAGGTTTGGGTCAGATTGTATTGCGGATCGAGATCAATCAGCAGCACGCGTCCACCGAGCGATGCTTGCCAGGCGCCAAACACTTGCGCGCTGATCGTTGTCTTGCCGACACCGCCCTTCAAATTCATCACTGCGACGACGGGGCAGCGCTGCATATAGCGCTCCCGCACATTTTGGGTCAGGCGCTCAATGGCGCCATCATCTTGGATGGCATCAGTGAGTTGGTCGGCAAGCGCTTCTTTAAAGAAGCGCGATAGGCGACCATTGTCCGCCCGGATGGGAAACAGTTTGACGCCGCGGTCGAGCGCGCGCTGCACTTGGCGTTGCACGGCCTTTGACCGGATCGCTGACGCCGACACCAACACGACCATGCCAAAGGCATCGTCAATCGCTTCCATAACTGCGGGCGAGTCTGCCGCGGCATCATCCTGTGACGAGACATACCAAGTCGGTACAGCTTCGCCGCGCAGGGATTCGTGGACCTGTAAAACCGCGTCGAGATCGTGCGGGCCATAAGCGATGAATAGGTGCGACATCAGACTGGGAGGAATCTACGTTTTGTTGCTGAACTCTTGGCTAGCCTGAAAGCGCTGTGGCGGCTACTCCCGCAGCACAGGAATTCAGCTTCACGCTTGAGTTTTCCACATCGGCTTGCCATACAGCGCAGCTCAATAGGAGACCGCTCATGACGTGGACGCCGAACAGCTGGCGCACAAAGCCCGCAATGCACATCCCGGAGGATTATCCCAATCCTGCCGCATTGGCCGATGTTGAGGGCCGTCTGGGGTCGTTTCCACCCTTGGTTTTTGCCGGCGAAGTGCGTCGGTTGAAGGCGGAGCTTGGCAAAGTTGCGGCCGGTGAAGCGTTTTTGTTGCAGGGTGGCGATTGTGCCGAGAGCTTCAAGGAATTCAGCGCCGACAATATTCGCGACACTTTGCGCGTGCTGCTGCAAATGGCCGTGGTTCTAACCTTCGCGGCGTCGAAGCCGGTGGTCAAAGTCGGTCGTCTGGCTGGGCAGTTTGGTAAGCCGCGCTCTTCTCCGACCGAGACGATCGATGGCGTGACCCTGCCATCCTATCGGGGCGACAATATCAATGGCATGGACTTTAATGAGGCCTCGCGGCTTCCCGATCCAGAACGCTTGGTGCAGTCCTATGCGCAGTCGGCCTCGACGCTGAATCTGGTGCGCGCCTTTTCTAAAGGCGGCTATGCGGATCTCGCCAATGTCCATGGTTGGATGCTCGGCTTTGTCGATCGCTCACCCTTGGGCGAGCAATATCGCATGATGGCGGACAAAATCTCCGACGCGTTGGCTTTTATGGCCGCGTGCGGCGTCGACTCCAAATCCGTGCCGCAATTGGCGCAAGTTGATGTCTACACATCCCATGAAGCGCTGCTGCTGGGTTATGAAGAAGCAATGACGCGCGTCGATTCTACGTCGGGTGATTGGTATGACACGTCTGCGCATATGCTTTGGATTGGCCATCGCACCCGCCAAGTCGATCACGCCCATGTCGAGTTCTGCAAGGGCATCAAGAATCCGATCGGCATGAAGTGCGGACCGGGACTCGAAGCCGATGAATTGCTCCGCATCATCGATACGCTCAATCCTCAGGATGAAGCGGGACGTATCACGCTGATCTCGCGCTTCGGTGCTGACGGTGTTGAGGGTGGGCTCGCGCCGCTCGCACGTGCGATCAAAGAAAGCGGACGGACCGTCGTGTGGTCTTGCGATCCTATGCATGGCAACACACTGAAGACAGAGTCAGGGTTCAAAACCCGTCCGGTTGACCGGGTTCTGTCTGAAGTGCGGTCATTCATAGATGTGCTGGATGCAGAAGGCTGCGTCCCTGGCGGTGTTCATTTCGAGATGACGGGCCAGGACGTTACCGAGTGTATTGGCGGTGCACAGGCGATCTCAGAAGCCGACCTGTCATCAAGATATCACACTCATTGCGATCCTCGCCTGAATGGCGAACAAGCGCTTGAACTTGCCTTTCTGATCGCCGACAAGCTGATCGGCATGAAAGAGGCAGCTTCTATGGACCAGCGCGTCGCAATCTAATCCGAACTAAGGAAAACGGACATGACCCAGCGGGCATGGCCCGCCTGGGCGCGGGCCTCTGAAATTGTAGATCTATTGCGGTTGTCTCTACCGATTGCGGTATCACGGATGTCGATGATGTTGATGTCGGTGACCGACGCGATCGTACTGGGCCAATTTGACGAGGCTGAGCTACCCTTCGTCCTCAATTCATGGCTGCCAATTGGCGTCGCCTTGGGACTTGGCATGGGCTTACTGCTCGGCGTTCAGGTGCTGACCTCAGAAATGCTTGGCCGGAACGAGGCACGTCATTCGGGGCGTGTGTTTCGGCGCGGATTCATTTGGGCCGTTGGCCTCGGCCTGGTGTCTATGATTGTGGTCTATTGGGGAGCGGAGCCGCTTTTCCGTTGGGTGTTTGTTGACATCAATCCGAACAGTTCGATCAGTGCCACGCTGACGCCTGGCGAGGTCGCTGGCGAGATTACATCGGTGACGCATATCCTGTCATTCAGCCTGGTCGCTTTCATGCTGTCGACGATGTGTGCCTTCTATCTCGAAGCCCTGCGCCGCCCGTTGATCGTGACGTGGGTCATGTATCTTGGCGTGATCGTCAATCTGATCATTGATCTGGCCTTGGTTGCGGGCTGGTGGGGCATGCCGCAGCTCGGCGCAGAAGGCGTTGCGTGGGCCACGACAGGGTCTCGTTGGGCGTTGACCATCGTCTTGCTGGGTGTGGTCATTTGGCTGACGCCAGCCTTGAAGCCGTCCGAACCTGGACCGGCCAATGAACCGAAGCGGCAACTGGCCGTCGGTGTCGGCACAGCGATCAGCAATGTTGCGGAGTGGGGCGGCTTCAACCTCACCTTTGTCATCGCAGCCTTCATCAGTCTCGCCGTGAATGCGGTCTATGGTTACACGATCCAAGTCATGGGCGTGTGCTTTATGCTGTTCCTTGGCATTGGATCAGCGACTAGTGTTCGGGTCGCCGAACACTATGGGCGGAGGGATTTTGAGGGGGTCCGCAATGCATCGCGATTGGGGGTTGCGGCGACGTTTATTGTCGGCGCTGTGCTCACGGTACTTGTCCTCGCAACCGGACCTTGGTTGGCGTTGGTCCTGGTTGATCGCAACGCCGAAATTGATGGCATAATGTTGGCACCCGCGATCACCGCATTGCTGATCTATGCGGCCATTGCCGTGACATTTGACGGCCTTCAGGCGGTGGCTTCGATGGCGCTCCGGGCACAGGAAATCGTCTGGTTGCCGAGCCTGATCCATATTGGCTCGTTCTTTGTCGTCATGATCCCGGCCAGTTATCAGGCGGGAATTGTGTGGGAGCGTGGCGCGCAAGGATTGATGGAAGCGATCGTTTTCGCATTGATCCTAGCCGGCTGCCTGCAATGGTTTGTGCTCGAATACAAAACGGCGCGCCAGGTCAACTGACGCGCCGTCTCAAGCCATTAGAGAAACAGCTTAGATGTCTTTGAGCGCTGACGCGGGTTTAAACGCGGCAGAGGTCTTTTCAGCGATCTTGATTTTATCGCCTGTTGCGGGATTGCGGCCTTCCCGTGCGCCACGTGTTTTGGCGACGAATGTGCCAAAGCCAGCGATGGCTACTGAGTCGCGCTCTTTGACGGCGCCCGCAATTGTGTCGAATACAGCGTCGACGGCTCGTCCCGCTTCTGCTTGGGATGTGCCTGTCGCGTCTGCAACGGCTTTGGTCAGTTCACCCTTGTTCATTGGGATCTCCTCTCTGTAATTAACGACACCGTGTGCCGTGGGGGCATTCTCCATGATTCGGACCAGCTGAATATCCCGAAATGCCAACAAATACGGGGGATTCAGGGCTAAATTGCGAGAATCCACCCCTCTTCTTGCTCGAGTTGAACCCGTTTTCGCGTAGTAAGCGAATAATCCCCGAGAAAGGCTTTGCCCAAAAGGCCGTTGGCATCGGCATGTGCAAAATGGTGCGCCAGCGCCCGTGTTTGCGCTGCATCTTTCACTTCGTTGGGCATCGGAACAGGATCAATGATGGAGGGATAGACCTCGGCAATGATGCACGACACGTCTGCAAGCGCGTTTCTGTCGAGCGTCCGAAGACCGGTTTCGAAAGGCCACAATTTCGTATGTCCGAACGCCGAACGCAGCTTTGAAACAGTTGGGATGCCAAGTAAGGCTTGGCTGCCAACCGACCCAATATAGGCCAACTGCCAGACTGACTTTGGTGTGCCCTTAAAGTTCTGACGAATCCAAGCTTCTGATAGGCGATGTTCCGGAAGGGAGTGGGGCGCTGAAAAATCGCCCTTGTTTGGCTTTAGGTACGCGTTCGCTTGCTGGGCAGGGACACCCCAAAAGGGATGCGCTGCATTGCTTATACGTGCATTTAACTCGGCCGCGATGCGGAACCTATTGTTGGCATTGGTATCAGAGTCTTCTGCATGCTCCGTGATATGGCGATGCAATCGCTGCCAAGCCGGCATGTCGACAGGGCCGAGATCCATCGCATCAGCGGTTCCGGTCGGATAGCCCATGGCAAAGTCGAAGCCAAGCAATACGCGCTTTTGATTGGCCCGGGCTTGATTGACCCGCTCGAACAGCTCGATTTCAGCAGCCCGGCGGGTCGCTGGATTTGTCGCGCAAAACGATACGGCACCTTTTTCGTCCCGCTCCAAACACCCGATCCAGATCGAATTCTCACCGCGCGTTGGTTTTGACGCCGCACTCCAATCGACGATGATGTAAGTGTCGAATAAAGGGTGCATCAAATCCGATTAGCCTTTGGCTGAATGGCAAACCGCTTGCAGCTTATTGCCATCAGGATCTCTTACATAGGCACCATAATAGTTCGAATGGTAATGGGGTCTCAACCCTGGCGGACCTTCATCGGTGCCGCCATTCTCCAGTGCCGCTTTGTAAAAGGCATCAACAGTTTCCCGAGACTTTGCGAGGAAAGCGATATGGGTTCCGTTGCCATTGGTCGCTGGGTTCCGGTCAAAAGCGGGGCCGATGAAAATTTTCGGTCCGGTCAACTCGCCAAATGCGATTCCATCCTCGCGTTCTCGAAAGATGTCGACGTCCAAGACCGACATGACCGCAAGCCAAAACGGTTTTGCGGTGTTCCAATCATTGGTACCAAGGGTGACGTGCGCAAACATATGTTGAGCCTAGCCGATCCGGCTAGGCTCGAACAGATTGATTGACTGAATCTAGCTCAACTTAACGAGCATTTTGCCCGTGTTGGATCCAGAGAAAAGGCCGATGAATGCGTTTGGCGCTTGTTCAATGCCTTCCATCACCGTTTCTTGGAATTTCATCTTTCCGGACGCAATCCACTGCGCCATGTCAGCCATGAATTGCGGTTGCATGTCGGCATGCGTGGAAACGATAAAGCCCCGAATTTGCAGCTGTTTTCCGACAATCTGAATGACGTTACTCGGACCCGGGGTCTCTTCCATATTGTTGTACTGGGAAATCATGCCGCAAATCGCCATCCGCGCCATGGGGCGTGCCAATTCTATCGCCGCCTGGAAATGGTCGCCGCCCACATTGTCGAAATAGACATCAATGCCCTTCGGTGCGACGCCGCGTAGCAATGCCAGAAGTTCTGCATAATTGCTCGCCTGCCGGTAATCGACGCATGCATCCGCGCCGAGCGATTTCACGAACGCAACTTTTTCAGCCCCACCAGCGGAGCCGATGACGGTGCATCCCTTAATCTTGGCGATCTGTACAACCGCTGAGCCAACCGCTCCTGCGGCGCCAGAAACGAAGACTGTGTCGCCTTCCTTCAGCTCTGCGACCCGCAATATACCTGCATAGGCTGTCAGGCCTGGCATGCCGGCAATGCCCAAAAATGCGCTATCTGGAAGGCCTGATTGGGCCGGTAATTTGTTTGCGGCAACCGCTTCTGGTTTGGCCGTCCAAGCCTCACGCCAGCCGGCCATCGATCCGACCAGATCCCCTTCTTTATAATCGGGATGAGCAGACGCGACGACATGGCCGACAGCACCGCCCTGGAGTACCTCGCCGATTTGGAAGGGCGGGACATAACTCTCGCGATCATACATCCGACCGCGCATATAAGGATCAACCGACATCCAGGAATTGCGAACCTGAATCTCGCCGTCGCTCGGTGCCGGAATCTCCTCCGTATGCAGCGCGAAATCAGCTGCGGTTGGTTCGCCGACCGGGCGTTTCGATAGGGCCCATCCACGTGATGTGAGTGCGTTCATGGCGTCTCTCCTCAGATTTTTTTCTTCAATATTGGTGGTTTGTTGTTCCTGCCTGCGTTGAAAGTGGCGAATTGTCCAAACAATTTAAAGAGGGATGGTAAGAAACCGTAACGCCAATTGAAGGCGATTTCAGCGCTATCTGCTTGTAAATGCAACGCTTCATGACGTATTCGCAAACTCGAAGTGGAGTAAATTGCATGGCGAACCTACTGGTCGGGTTGATCGGTGCTGGCGTCTTTGGCGGGTATCATGCCGGCAAGATTGCAGCGTCTGAACACGCCGAATTCCTAGGCGTTTATGATCCCGATTTGGAAAGGGCTCAGCAGATTGCCGACGCTCATAATGTACACGCGGCCGCAGATTTGGATCAATTTCTAGCGCAATGCGATGCCGTGATGATTGCAAGTCCTGCGATCTATCATGAAACGCTGGTAGCGAAGGCGCTGCAAGCAAATTGCCATACAATGGTCGAAAAACCACTCGCGCTCACACAGGTTGGCGCGGATGATTTGGTGATGCTTGCAGACCGAAAGGGTCTGATCCTGCAAGTGGGTCACCAAGAACGCTTTGTGCTCGAGGCGATGGGCCTGTTTGATATCGCGGAACGACCCCAGCGGATCGACGCTTGGCGTATGGGCCCCGCTGCACCAAACGGCCGCGCAACCGATGTTTCCGTCGTTTGGGATTTGATGATTCATGATCTCGACATGGCAGCGCGTCTCCTCGGCCTGCCAGACCAAATCGAAGCGACGGGACGGCGCGCCCATACAGACTATTTGGACGAAGCAACCGCCCGGCTTTCCTATGCGGATGCCGTGGTCGATCTGCGGGCCAGTCGCGCAGCTGCCGAACGCGATCGCGGCATGACGCTGCAATACCCGTCTGGCACGATCTCAATCGATTTTTTGAGCCGCCAGATTGAGAACACGACCCCGTTCGCGATAGAGGCGGACGTCTCGAGTACCGTGCCAGATCCCTTGGCGGCGGCTGACGAATCTTTTTTTGCTGCCTGCTTAGGCAAGCAAGCCTGCGTCATTCCGGGTGCAGATGCGGCGAAGGCCGTGCAATTGGCCGAATCCGTTGAACGGTCGGCAACCGCAACGATTGGAGCATAATCATGGCTTATTCCGATATTGATCCCGCAGTTTTAATTGACCTGCCGACCGATTCTCCGATCCAGCTGTTTGATTTGAAGACGCAACAAGCATCGATCCGTGAGGCGCTTGAGCGGCGATGGACCGATATCCTCGATCATGGACGTTTCATTGGCGGGCCTGAAGTGACCGAGTGTGAAGAGAAGCTCGCGGAATTTACGGGCGCGGCAGACGCGGTTGCAGTAGGTTCTGGAACGCAGGCCTTGGTGATGCCGCTCCTAGCGATGGGGATCAGCGAAGGCGACGCCGTCTTTATTCCAGGCTTTACTTATAATGCCACGGCAAATGCGGTTTTGCTGTCGGGCGGCTTCCCCGTAATCGTCGATATCGATCCGCAGACCTTCAATATGGATCCGGCCGATCTGCAGCGGAAGATCGAAGCCGTGAAAGCAGCTGAGGATTTGACCCCGCGCGTGATCATGCCGGTCGATCTTTATGGATTACCAGCAGACTACACTGCCATCCAGGCCGTCGCGGATGCTTATGGTCTGCGCATTATTGCGGACGGCGCGCAGGCGTTTGGCGGCAAGGACAATGGTCGCTGGGTCGGCAACATCGCCGAAATCACCGCGACCAGCTTCTATCCGACCAAGGCACTCGGCGGTTATGGCGATGGCGGCGCAATCATGGTTCGGGACGAAGATTTTGCAGAGCGCCTGCGGTCGATTCGTTGGCATGGCACAGGCGACAACCGCAAAGAATCCATACGCGTCGGAATCAATGGGCGTTGCGACTCAATTCAGTGCGCTGTGGTTGTTGAGAAACTCGGCCTGTTCGAAGAAGAGCGCCAGCGCCGAATTGCTGCCGCACGGATTTATGAAACTCGTCTTGGTGATCTGGTGAGCTTGCAGCGACCGCTTGAGGGCCAAGAGAATGGCTATGGCTTGTTCACAATCCGTGTTCCAGAACGTGACCGTGTCCGCTCTGAGCTACAACAGGCCGGCGTGCCGAGTGGCATTTATTACGATATGGCGATCCATGAGATGCCCGCATTCGCGCACTATGCCGAATATGGATCTCTTCCTGTATGCGAGGCGGCTGCTCAGGAATCTCTGAGCCTACCAATGCATCCTTACATGTCGGAAGAGCAGGTCCATCGTGTGTGTGACGCGCTTGAGAAAGCCGTGCGCGGTTTGGACAAAGCGGCCGCGTGAGCATACAGTCTCCCGCTCTGAGGGAGGTAGATATGACGGTTCACAAAATTGAAGATCGCCCGATTCATTTGGGCTTAGGGGCTTCAAGCCATGTCCTGCCGCAATTTACCGGTGAGATGCAGTGGTACGAAGACTATATGAAGCGTCACGGGTCTGATGGTCATGAGGGACGGCTGGTCAGCATGCACACTTTCACGGAGTCGTGGGCGGAGTGGGAGGTGCATCCTAACGGCTCCGAGGTCGTCATCTGCGTGGCTGGCGAAATGCGCCTGTTGCAAGAATTACCGGACGGGTCGGTTGAAACCGTTCACCTCAGTGCGGGTGACTACATCATCAACCCGCCCGGTATTTGGCATACTGCTGACATCGATAAGACGGCGACCGCAATGTTCATTACAGCGGGTGAGGGCACGGAAGGGCGACCAAGAACATAAGGCTGAAACAACACCCAGTGCTTCCTTCTTGGGCCAGAACACCCTAATTGCGTGTCCATGACTTCTAAACTTTCGATCTTTGCCGCTCAGCTCAATCCGATTGTTGGCGATATTGCGGGCAATCTGGAACGGGCCGAAGCCGCGCATCAGCAAGGCGCGGCTCAGGGGGCTGACCTTATTGTTCTGCCGGAGCTTTTCATCATCGGCTATCCGCCTGAAGATTTGGTGCTCAAGCCGAGTGCCGTTCGGCTGTGTATGGATGCTGTCGAAGCTTTGGCGGCGATGACCGCGGAGGGTCCGGCCGTCATTATCGGGACACCGTGGTTTGACGATGGAAAGCTGCACAATTCGGCTGTCCTGCTGCAACAGGGTCAGGTTGCCGGTCGATACGACAAAAGAGAGCTACCCAATTACGGTGTGTTTGACGAGAAGCGGCTGTTTGTTCCTGGCGGCGATGCATTTCCAGTGTTCGACATTGGCGGCACGCGCGTCGGCATCGCCATTTGTGAGGATCTGTGGTTTGAGCGCGTTCCGCGCGCCTTAAAGGCGGCGGGCGCTGACGTGATGATCGCGCCGAATGCATCGCCTTGGCGACGGACCATTCAGTCCGAACGCGGCACGGCGTTTGACACGTGGCGTGACCTCGATTTGCCATATCTGTTTGTGAACCAAGTCGGGGGTCAGGACGAACTCGTCTTTGATGGCGCCTCCTTCGCAACCAATGGCCGTTATGCGGAGCGATGCGGCTTGGTCGGGTCTTTCGAAGAAGGGTCAGCCCTTGTGCACTTCGAAGCCGGCCAATTTGTGGGTCTCGGTGACAGTTGCGCCGAAGACACTGACAATTGGGATGCGGAGTATAGGGCTGCCGTGCTTGGTCTCGGCGACTATGTGAACAAGAACCGGTTCCCGGGTGTGGTGCTCGGTATGTCTGGAGGAATCGATAGTGCGCTAACCGCCGCAATCGCGGTCGATGCGCTCGGACCGGATCGGGTTTGGTGCGTGATGATGCCGTCCCGCTACACATCCCAAGAAAGCTTGGAGGATGCGAGGCACTGTGCTGAATTGCTCGGCGTTCGCTATGATACAATCAGCATCGCGCCTGGCGTTTCGGCGCTTGATGACATGCTTGAAGCGACCTTTGCCGAAACCGAGTCGGATACCACTGAGGAAAATATACAGTCGCGACTGCGCGGCCTAACCTTGATGGCACTGTCCAACAAGTTTGGGCACATGGTGGTGACCACTGGAAACAAGTCTGAAATGGCGGTCGGCTATGCAACGCTCTATGGTGATATGTGCGGCGGCTACAACGCGCTGAAAGATTTCTACAAGACCGAAGTTTTTGCGCTGGCCGATTGGCGTAACACGAATCACCCTGAGGGCGTCCTCGGACCGACAGGCGACGTGATCCCGAGCCGGATCATCACCAAGCCGCCAAGTGCCGAACTTCGAGAAGACCAAAAGGATGAAGACAGCCTGCCGCCCTATGAGGTGCTGGACGACATTCTACGTGGCCTGGTCGATTGGGAAGAAGATGTTGATGAGATCATCGCGCGCGGGCATGACGCACACACAGTTCGACGTATCGAGCACTTACTTTACATTGCCGAGTACAAACGGCGACAAGCCCCGCCCGGCGTGAAAGTCGGCGGCAAGAATTTCGGCCGCGACCGCCGTTACCCGATTACCAATCGGTTCCGTCACGGCTGATCTGTTCATGTCCCATCAACCATAGTCGCGCCAGATAGAAAAAGGATAGGCGCGTCACAGGCGTGCCCCATTTTTCACGCAGGATGTTCGCATGAGTTTGGTCAGCGCCGCACTGTTTCAATTGACCTTCGCGGCGGGCCCGATGGATGCAGCCTTGAAGGCAACCGAGGCGCCAGCCACTCTACGTGCCGCTTTCACGGTCGAAATGACAAGCGAAAAGGCAAAGCGTACCTATCGCTTCGATCCCCGTTTGGAACCAACGCAGCGATGGCAATTGGTGTCGGCGTCCGGTGAAGACGGCGCGCTTGACGAAGCGGGCGCCGCCTGGGGTGCCGAGATTGCACCAGATGGAAGGCTCTTTCCGGACGACCTTCGCGCCAGCCTTGGACAACGGGTTCAAGTGGATGATCTCGGGGCGGGGTGGCGTTTGCGATTTCGGCACACGCCATCAGAGAACGATACCGAACTTGATGTCTGGGCGACCCAGCGTCTCAGGGCGGTTGCTTGGTTGGAGCCCGAAATCGGACGTTTTCTGCGCATTGACTACACATTGCCGCAGCCCGTTCGAGGTCCGAATGGTGGTCGGCTAACCGCGTTCAATCAAGTTTATCTGCTCGAAACCGAACCCGTTTGGGACCTAACCTATGTGTCGCGATACCAATTAAGTTTTGAAGCTCAAGCGGGCTTCAGGACCATCCGCCAGAGCTATCAGGCGACGGTTAAGGATGCGAGTTTCTTCTTCGCCAACGAAGAGGCGCGCGAAGCCTATTTGACCGCACAGGCCGCGCCGATTGAACAGGCTGAACTGGTCCGCCGATAGTCTCCGTACGCGGTTTAGTTTGACGGGGTCGCCGCTGGCCAAACCTGCGTTTGGCAAATCGGACCGACACAGCCTTTGACTTGTAGCCGCCCATCATCAAGCCGTTTCAACCGAGAGGCATAGCTGCGATCTGCTTCGGGGTCGTAAATCGTTCCGCCACGCCAATCGGAGCGCTTACGTTCGAAACCTTGCAACATCAGCAAACCGAGTACCGGGTCACCGGTTTGAGTTCGTGCCTCTTCCGGCGTGACCCCGGGTTCCATGGCGTCCGGGTCGATCCAGCTGACACGGCCGCACGGAGATCCGTCGCCGCAGTCTTCGATCGTGACGCGAGATGTCCCGGCCTCCGTGAAATAGGTGCCGAACACATTGTGCGGGTCTGCCATCGCCGGAAGGGTGGCGAGCGTTAGGCCGACAGCGAGCAATGCGATGCGTTTCATGGTCGTTTCCCTTGTTCTGCTGCTTCGAATTTGTCAGGTTTTGAGGTCATCGCAAGTCACCTTTCTGTGTATTTGCAGCGGTCTCACACTTTGCGTGTCGGTCGATTTGGTGACAGTCTACGCACATGACGATTCACATGGTGAAACTCTGTGTCGGCGCCGAGGATATCGGCGACCTCGAAGCTTGGCAGCAGCGGCTGATGCAGCAGGCAGATAGACCGTATCATCACACTCGTATGATACCTCGCCGCGGTGGCGAGCTCAGTGACGGCGGATCGATTTATTGGGTGATCAAAGGTTGGATCCAAATTCGCCAACCGATTCTAGACGTGAAAGAGATTACAGATCGGCACGGCAAACGTGCGTGCGAACTCATATTCGATCCGAAGTTGGTCAAAGTTGACCCCGTCCCGAAGCGCCCGTTCCAGGGATGGCGATATTTGAAGCCAAGCGATGCCCCCGCGGATCTCGCGGGTGGCGGGGCGGTTCAGGCTTTGCCCGCAAACCTCCGAAGTGAGCTAAAGCAGGCTTTGGTCTGGTAGATGCATCATCTCCTGCCTTAAGCGAGTTTCGTCCATGACTTCACAGGGTTTGTGGGTTCCGCTATGCGGGGCGCCAAACCAAGGAGACTGTCTGTAATGTCCAGCCCACAGCGTCCAAAGGACCTTGCGCGCAAGCCGCGTGGCTTTCCCGACAAACGGGAAGGGCTGATTCATGCTGAGCAGGATATGATCCGCCGGGTCACCGATGTGTATCGAAATTGGGGATTTGAAGCACTCGACACGGGTGCGTTTGAATATGCAGATGCCCTGGGTAAATTCCTGCCCGATGAAGACCGCCCAAATGCCGGTGTCTTCGCTTTGCAAGATGATGATGAGCAATGGGTCAGTCTGCGCTATGATTTGACGGCACCCCTGGCACGTTTCGCCGCTGAGAACTGGCAGACATTGGCAAAACCGCTGCGGCGTTTCGCTTATGGTCCTGTTTGGCGCAATGAGAAACCGGGACCCGGCCGGTTTCGAGAGTTCTTGCAATGTGATGCTGATACCGTTGGCGCGCCAGGCGCGCATGCCGATGCCGAAATGATTGCGATGGCGGCCGAAGCGATGAGAGCCGCCGGCGCAGCGTCAGGTGAATTTCAAGTCAGAGTGAACACAAGACGTTTGTTGAACGCCGTACTCGCGCGCGTTGGTGCAAATGACGACACGGCTCGGCTCACCGTTCTGAGAGCGTTGGACAAGCTTGATAGATTGGGCCGAGACGGCGTCGCCGATCTGCTCGGCAAAGGGCGGCTGGATGAGAGCGGCGACTTCACCAAAGGCGCGGAGCTGGAACTGGCCCATATCGAAAACCTCCTTGCTTTCGCGGAAGCGCGGCAAACGACACGTGAAGCGACCATTGAGGCGATCGGGCAAGCGGTTGGTACCGGCGAAGATGCCGCTTTCGGGCTCGAAGAATTGGCGTCGATCTCTGCGGCGCTTGCGGCGCTCGGTGTGCCTGAAACAGATGTGGTGTTTGATCCCTCAATCGTGCGCGGTCTCGAATACTATACGGGGCCCGTTTTTGAGGCCGAACTCTTGCGCGAAACACGCGATGAGAATGGCAATATGGTGCAAATCGGCTCGGTCGGCGGCGGCGGTCGGTATGATGATTTGGTGGCGCGGTTCACCGGTCAGCAGGTGCCGGCAACCGGCTTCTCGGTTGGCATTAGCCGACTGGCTGCCGCATTTGCCATTACGGGCGACATTCGCTCATTGAGCGGCCCGATCGTTGTTCTAAACCTGGATCGCGGCGATCCAAGCGTCGCTCTGACCGTCGCAACAGAACTGCGCCGAGCCGGCTTGAGGGCCGAACCTTATATGGGTGGATCTGGCATGCGTCCGCAGATGAAGTATGCCGATCGTCGCGGCGCCCCCGCTGTCGTCATTGTCGGGGAGGATGAATTGGCGAAAGGTGTTGTCACAATCAAAGACCTGAAAGTCGGTGCGGCGGAAGCCGCTGCGATCAAGTCTAATGAAGCTTATCGCGCAGCGCGCCCCGGTCAGTTCGAGGCCCCACGTGCAGAGATGGTTGCGCGGCTTCGTGAGATTGTGGAGGCAGATCAATGAGCGCGTTTGAGAGCATCGCGTCGCGCGGCGGCAATGCCGTTTCGCCTGATATTGTTCTGCCTGCGTCTGTCCCGTTGGAGCTGTCAGGTGAAGTGGTACGTGGCCGGATCTGCACCTTTGTCGATGAGGCTGGAATGGAATGGGCGCTGCGGCCAGATTTGACGCTGCCGGTCGCGCTGACGGAAATCGATTTGCGCCGGGGCGGGGTATCCGGCGAAACGCAGCGTTATTACCAAGGCTCTGTGTTCCGGTTACCCTCGCTCAGCTCCGAACCGTTGGAATTTGCGCAAGTCGGGGTCGAACGGTTCGGCACGCCGCGAACTGCGGAGAGCGATGCTGATCTGTATGCGACGATGTGCGCCGCATGTCAGGCTGATGGGGTTGAATCAGGGAGAACAACGTTCGGGGATTTGGCGCTTTTTCCTGGCTTCGTTGACGCGATGGATTTGTCGCCAGAACGCGCCTCTGGATTGAAACGTGCCTTTCGCCAAGAAGGCGGCGTCAAAGCGTATCTGGATGCTGAGGAAAACGGACAGGGATCGGGATTGTCGCGGCGCTTTTCCGGCATGTCTCGCGATCAAATCGCAGACGCGGTCGAGGACGTGTTTGCGATGACGGGTGTGCAGCCGGTCGGCGAGCGTGGCACAGACGAGATTGTCGAGCGCTTGGCCGAGCGCGCCGCTGGTCCCTCCGGAGACGCGCTGTCACCGGAGCAGAGATCTGGCTTAGAAGCTTTTTTGTCGCTTGAGGCGCGCTTCGAAGATGCGGCAGACTGCATTGCTGAATTGGCGAAGGCAGCAGGGGTGCCGAGCGATATCGATGTCATCAACCATGTTCGACATCGTTGCGATGCGATCCTAAAAACGGCGCCGGAAGGTTTCTTAAAGGACGCTCGCTTCCTCACCGAGTTTGGACGTCGGTTTACCTATTATGATGGCTTTGTGTTCGAGATCGCCCAATTTGGCGACGCCCACGCGGCGTTCCGTCCGTTTGCCTCGGGCGGGCGATACGACTCGCTTCTGTCTGGGCTTTCATCAGGAGAGGTTGAAGCGACCGCACTGGGCGGGGTTGTCTTACCGCATCGACTGACGGCGGCGAAAGGAGGTCCAGCATGACCAAATTGAGCTTCGCCATTCCGTCGAAAGGACGTCTCAAAGAGAATGCTGAAGCCTGGCTTTCGAGCTGCGGTTTCAAACTGCGCCAAGTTGGTGGAGGCCGAGGATATTCGGCTGAGCTTCGTGGGATGCCCGACGTAGACGTGATGTTACTGTCGGCCAGAGAGATTTCAGAGGGTCTTATATCGGGTGGGTTACACCTCGGTGTTACGGGAGAAGACCTGTTGCACGATTTGTCGCGCGACGTGCCAGACGAGGTCCACGTTCTCCATCGTCTTGGCTTTGGAAATGCAGACGTGGTGGTCGCTGTGCCAGCGGCTTGGATCGATGTCGACACCATGTCTGATCTCGAAGCCGCCGGCGCTCAGTTTCGGCAAAAGCATGGTCGTCGAATGCGCGTTGCAACCAAGTATTTGCGGTTGACTCGGCGGTTCTTTGCGGCGCGCTCCGTCGGTGAATACCGAATTGTTGAAAGCGCTGGCGCCACCGAAGCGGCACCGGCCGCCGGAAGCGCCGAGCTTATTGTCGACATCACCACGACGGGCGCGACTCTGCGGGCCAATGATTTGAAGATCTTGTCCGACGGATTGATCCTGAAAAGTGAAGCAGCACTGACAGGATCCAAGGGCGCGGCCTGGTCAGCCGACTCGTTAACCACACTGCGTGTTCTACTCGACAGATTTGACGCTCGGGAATCCGCACTTTTGCAAAAAAAGATCGAAACGGGCGCGGATGTTTCAGAGGAAACGGCCATGCAACTGGAAGTTATGTGGCTCGATTCCAGGACGCTGATTTGTCCTGAAAACAAAGTACCTGACGTAGCGCGAGCACTCGCGGAGATTGGGTGCGAACCTGTTGTTGTTACAGCGGTTCAGCAAATTTTCCGTTCGGAGAACCCGGTTTACCAAGATTTCGTCTCGCAAATGTCATAATTCTACTTGACAGGCCTGCGACAGTTTGGCGATACAGGTGAGGCAAGTTTCTGGGAGGAAACGCTGCAATCACTAGATAGGCGCACCCTTTTTGGGTTGCGCCCTTTTTTTTATTAACACTTTCTCCGAAAGTCGGCGGCCCCGTAGGGCCACCAGTTGAATCGGAGATTTTTAACCAGGGCGGATTGGAGAGAGAGGGCTGGTCCGCTCTGGTTTGTGTTATTATCGCTTTTCAATAAAGCCTTATTGTTTTTCGTCAATCTCGGTTTGCGAACTCTTTCGTGAATTTTGGGCAATCTTCTGAAGCGTGCGGCGATTTTCGTAACTAGTGTCGAGCTTGCCGAGACGTGGTGTTGACTTTGGATCGCGGCGTCGCCAAGCGTGCACCAGGTCAACCGATGAGCTTATGGAGTAGAACATGACCAATCCCCGCCAACACATAATGCCGGTCTACAGCCCGCCGGAGATCGTGTTTGAGCGAGGCGAGGGCGCACGCTTGTTCACGGAGTCGGGCGAGAGCTATCTCGACTTTATAGCAGGTATTGCAGTCTCGGCATTGGGGCACAGCCATCCCGCAATGGTCGATGCATTGAAGGCCCAGGCGGACAAGCTTTGGCACACGTCCAATATGTTTCGCATCCCGCAAGGCGAAGAGCTTGCCGCAAAGATCTGCAATGACACATTTGCCGATCGGGTGTTCTTTACAAATTCAGGAACTGAAGCGGTAGAATGCGCGCTGAAATCGGCGCGCAAATATCACTGGGCCAATAGCGATCCGGATCGAATTGAAATCGTGACATTTACGGGTGCGTTTCACGGTCGGTCACTCGGGGCGATCAATGCCGGTGGCAATCCAAAATATCTCGAAGGCTTCGGCCCAGCATTGCCCGGGTTCACGCATATCGAATTCGGCGACCACGATGCACTCGACGCAGCGGTCGGCGATCAGACAGCCGCGGTATTCGTCGAGCCGGTGCAGGGCGAGGGTGGCGTCCGGGCGCTGCCGGAGGCCTGCTTAACCGGTCTTCGAAAGCTATGCGATGAGCGTGGTGCACTCTTGATCTATGATGAAGTCCAATGCGGCATGGGCCGAACGGGGCGCCTGTTCGCCCATGATTGGGCACCAGATGCTGAACCCGATATTATGTGTGTCGCTAAGGGTATTGGTGGCGGGTTTCCGTTTGGCGCATGTTTGACGACTGAAGCCGTTGGCGCTGTCATGCAGCCTGGTTCACACGGATCGACCTATGGCGGCAATCCGTTAGCCATGGCCGTCGGCAACGTTGTCTGGGATCTGATTTCCGATGAGACGTTTCTAGAGCAGGTGCGGCAGAGTTCCGGCACACTGATGCAAGGGCTCAAATCGATCGCCGATACGCATCCGGACAAGGTCGAAGGTGTCACCGGTAAAGGCATGTTGATGGGCTTACGTTTGAAAGACGCGCCAAAGCCTGTTCAGACCGCGTGCCGGGATCGCCATTTGCTGACGGGCGTTGCCGGTGGAAATGTGCTACGCTTGGCGCCACCCTTGATCGTCTCAGCGGAAGACATTCGGGAAGCCGTATCTGTCATCGATGATGCGCTTTCGAGCTGGGAAATCGCAACCTAGGACAGGCCAATGACAAATCGTATCAAAGTAGATGGCATTGGCGGCGTGTTCTTCCGGGCGAATGATCCGAGCGGTTTGGCAAATTGGTATCTCAAACATCTCGGCATCGATTTGGTTCCTCAAAGTGAATCAGGGCGGCCCTGGCACCAAGAGGGTGGTCCGACCGTTTTCGCGCCATTTCCGGGCGACACGGATTATTTCGGAGCCGATACCAGCAAGCTGTTCATGCTCAATTTCCGAGTTTCCGATTTAGACGGATTGATAACACAGCTCACCGCGGACGGCGTGGATGTTGGTCCGGTGCAGGAGATGCCTCCGATTGGCCGGTTCGCGCGTTTGTATGATCCTGAGGGAAATCCGGTCGAGCTGTGGCAGCCTGCATAATCGCATTTCTGGTGACTGGCCTTTGAACAAGCGTGACCAGCACCCACGAAATGATCATTAAGAGGTACCAGCTCCCCATTTTGGACAGGGACACAAGCTGCCACGAGCTGGTCTGCTCTGGATACAACCAGGTCCGTGTGTAGGTCCCAATATTCTCCGCGATCCATAGAAATACGCTGATCAATAAGAAGCCTATCAGCAACGGCATTTGGTGGCGCCACCGCCAGACTCGGAAGTGGACATGGGTGCGCCAGAAAAGAAGGCCAGCAATCGCGAAGAGCCACCATCTGAAATCGTAGATCCAATGATGGCTGAAGAAGTTCACGTAGATCAAAACGGACAGACCGAGTGTTGCGAGCCTGTTTGGATAATGGTCCCAAGTGAAATCAAAAACGCGGGTTGCCCGCGCCAAGTAGGAGCCCACTGCTGCGTACATGAAACCTGAAAACAGCGGAACGCCGCCAATTCGGAGCACATTCTCTTCCGGGTAGACCCACGAACCGACATCGGTTTTGAAAACTTCCATCGCTGTGCCGACCAGGTGGAAAACCAGGATCACCACCGCCTCTTGCGGACGTTCCAACCGCGTTACCAGAAACAAGGCTTGAATAGACACCGCGAAAACGAACAGGGCGTCATAACGTGCCATGGGAGCGTTGGTGGGCCAGAACGAGGACGTCATCAATATCGCGAACAGCAACAATCCACCGAAAAGGCAGGCCCAGGCCTGTTTGACCCCGAAGACCAGAAATTCGGTCAATATGCGCACAAGAGAGTGCGGCAATGCGCGCTCAAGCGTCCGCTCTATATGCGGTAGTAAAACAGCCAGCGTGGTATCAACGCGTGAGTTGATTGTGGACACGGTATTCTTCCTGATGCCTCGGACGCCGAACGCGCATATTCGACAAGTTAGGCCGACATTACCCCAATCTGTGGCGAAATTCTGAATATCCGAAATCGGTCAAGACTTCGATGCTACCGTCAAGGTGACGAATTGCGAGATTGGCAAGGGGCGTGCCGTTGAACGTATTGGTTTTCACGAAGCTATAATGCATCTGATCTTCAAAAATGAGACGCGCGCCAGGTTCCAGCGGCATGTCAAAGCTGTAGGTTCCAATAACATCCCCGGTCATGCAGGTCTTCCCGCCGAGCGTGTAGGTGTGTGCCTTCTCGCCGGCTTTGCCTGCGCCACTGATTTCTGGCCGGTATGGCACTTCCAACACATCGGGCATATGGGTCGACGCGCTGGCATCGAGAATGGCAAGATCCTCTTCGTTCCAGTGCAGCGCGAGCACGGTTGCGTGAAGCGTTCCGCAGTCCACGACCAGGCCGGCGCCCGGCTCCAATATCACGTCCACATCAAATTGGGCTTTGAACGCTTTGATCGCATCGATAAGCGCGTCCACATCATATCCTGCTGTGTTGAGAAAGTGGCCGCCACCAAAGTTCACAGCGCTGACCTTTCTGAGATAGGGCGCAAAGTGTTGTGCGACGTGCTCGATTAGCCCAACGGAGCCGTCATGAAGGCTCTCACACAATGCGTGCACGTGGAAAATATCGATTAGGCTCCAATCGATTTGATCCAGTTTGCTTGGGATTTCGCCGAAGCGAGACCCTGGCGCGCACGGATCGTAAAGATTGCCGCCCAGAGTCGCGTTAGAGTATCCGGGATTGATCCGAAGCCCGAGCTTGCATCCAGCGCTTTTAATTTTGCTTCCGAACCGCTCTATTTGTTCCGCGCTGTTGAGGTAAATATGCTGACTGATATCGGTTAGCTGATCGAGCTCGTCATCGGTAAAAGCCGGGCTGTATACGTGGACCTCTTTGCCGAAGTGTTCGGCGCCCATTTGCGCTTCGTGAAGACCGCTCGCGGTTGTGCCGTCGAGATGGTTACGCATGATTGAGAAGACGGTGGGTAAGGCGAACGCTTTCGTTGCCAGGAGTATTTTGCAATCTGCTTCTTGGCGGATCCGGTCGGCTGTTTCGAGGTTGGTTCCAAGCGCCCCCAAATCGAGCAGAAAACATGGTGTGGGGAGGGCCGTGGCGGACATGGTCAACGCTCTCTTTCAGAATAGGATTTCAGGATGCCTATCTGCGAGGGTTGCCCAACTGATGCAACTGCATCTCCCTTTTG
>JBCAWZ010000044.1:0-25707 GCA_038534315.1 Pseudomonadota bacterium
TAATAGTGCGGCGTTTTCGGATGATGCGACTACATTTTTTTCCGACATTGCGAGCGCGCGCTTCATGACACCGGCTTTGGCAAACCGGTCAAAGGTAAAAGTCCCTGCATGATGCGCCTTTGCTTTTGCACGCCCGATGATTAGTCAGCGTAGCATGCGTGATGGTGGACGAATAGCGGCGGCAATAGACGTCTTAGAGGATGTGCTTGATCGGCATCAGCCCGTCAAATCTGCTGTTCGCGATTGGGGGAGACGGGCGCGCTATGCGGGCTCGAAAGACCGCGCTTGGGTGTCTGGACTGGTGCTCGATTCGTTACGTAAGCGGAATTCGCTCGCCGAAATGATGGGCGACCCGTCACCGCGTGGCATGGTACTTGGTGCATTGAAGCGCGCTTGGGATTGGGATTTGCGTCGGATCGATGGTGCGATGGATGAGCCTCATGCGCCGTCAAAGCTCACCATGGAAGAACGTGAGCGGCTGGCCATGGCGCCTGATGTCGAGGCTGCACCGCATGTTCATGGCGACTACCCAGAATGGCTGACACCCCATTTGCAGCGGGCCTTTGGCGAAGACCTCATTATGGAAACGCAGGCGATGGCTGTCCGCGCAGGCGTAGATCTGCGCGTCAACACACTGAAAGCCAATATGGAGAAAGCCGCTGCCGCCTTGCGGTCCGTTCAGGCCGAACCATCACGCTTGATCGAGGGCGCATTCCACATTCCGGCTCCGGATCCGACGGCACGCGATGCCGCGCTTGATCGCATCCCGGCGTACTCAAAAGGCTGGGTCGAAGTGCAAGATGCGGGATCTCAAATTGCGGCGGCTCTCGCCAATGTGCAGCCGGGAGAACAGGTGCTCGATTATTGCGCTGGCGGCGGCGGCAAGACGCTCGCTTTTGCTGCTGCGATGCAAGGCAAGGGGCAAGTCTTCGCCTATGACATTGATGGCCGACGGCTCAGTGCCTTGATCCCCCGACTGAAGCGATCTGGCGCGCACAATGTGCAAATGTTGCATCCAGATCAGCCTGATGTTTTGGCCCCCTATAAGGACGCTATGGACTGCGTTTTTGTTGATGCACCCTGTTCTGGTACAGGGACTTGGCGACGTCGGCCGGACACGAAATGGCGCCTAAAGCCGAAATCCTTAGAGACCCGGATCGCGCAGCAAGATGAAGTGCTGAGAGCAGCGTGCGACTTCGTGAAACCCGGTGGCCGCATGGTCTTTGTCACATGCTCATTTTTGTTGGAAGAAGGTGAGGATAGGGTGTCGGATTTCCTGTCGGATAGATCCGATTTCAAAGCCGAGGATGTCGGGTCTCAAATCCGGACCAATCCCTTGCTAACCGGGTATGCCGCTCCGCGCATCGTGGCATCCAAGACGCGCTTCGGGGGCGTTCGATTGACACCGTATCGGACTCAAACCGATGGATTTTTTATCTCAGTCTTGCGTCGCACTGGGTGACTCAGATAGAGGGACTCATGGGTTCAGACTTTAGCCACGAACGTGCACTTATCATCGACTTCGGTAGCCAAGTAACGCAGCTGATTGCGCGTCGACTTAGAGAAAGTGGTGTCTACTGCGAAATCCACCCATTCAACAAAGTTGATGAGAGATTTCTCAACGCATACGACCCAAAAGCCATTATTCTCTCTGGAGGGCCGTCGAGTGTCTATTGGGATGACGCGCCAATGGCCGACCCGGCCGTTTATGAGCGTCAGGTTCCGGTCCTCGGTATCTGTTACGGCCAACAAATGATGATGCACCAATTGGGCGGCAATGTTGAAGGTGGCACCAGTCGCGAATTCGGCCGCGCCTTTATTGAAAAAGTAACAGAAGACCCGTTCCTGGAAGGCTTGCTCGAAGACGGAGCGCACGAGCAAGTCTGGATGAGCCATGGCGACCATGTCGCCGAAATGGCTCCAGGTTTTGGTGTGATCGCGAAATCCCCAGGCGCGCCCTATGCGATTATCGCCGACCCCGAACGCCATTTCTATGGAACGCAATTCCATCCGGAAGTGGTGCACACCGTGAAAGGTCGGCAAATCCTGAAGAACTTCACCCATGGTGTTGCTGGCATGCAGGGTGATTGGACGATGGCGGCGTATCGCGAAGAAGCGATTGAGAAAATCCGGGCGCAAGTCGGAAAGGGACGCGTGATTTGCGGCCTGTCCGGCGGCGTTGATTCTTCAGTTGCGGCCGTTCTCATCCATGAGGCAATCGGCGCTCAGCTGACCTGCGTTTATGTTGATCACGGACTGATGCGAGCCGGTGAAAGCGAGCAGGTCGTCGGTCTGTTTCGCGAACACTACAATATCCCGCTCGTGCACGTAGACGCTTCCGAACAGTTTTTGGGCGCCTTAGCCGGTGTCAGTGACCCGGAAAAGAAACGTAAGATCATTGGCGGACTATTCATTGATGTCTTCGACGCGGAAGCGGAGAAGATTGGCGGTGCGGACTTCCTCGCTCAAGGAACCCTTTACCCGGATGTCATTGAAAGCGTATCGGCGATTGGCGGTCCGTCCGTCACCATCAAATCCCACCACAATGTGGGTGGATTGCCGGAGCGGATGAAGATGCAGCTCGTCGAGCCGCTTCGGGACCTTTTCAAAGATGAAGTGCGCGCGCTCGGTCGAGAACTTGGCTTACCCGATGCCTTTGTCAGCCGACATCCTTTCCCGGGGCCGGGGCTTGCGATCCGCATCCCTGGAGAGATCACGCGTGAAAAGGCTGATACGCTGCGCAAAGCAGATTCGATCTACATTGAAGAGATCCGCAATGCCGGTCTGTATGATGAGATCTGGCAAGCCTTCTCCGTTCTTCTGCCGGTGAATACGGTTGGCGTGATGGGGGATGTCCGCACCTATGAATCGGTATTGGCGCTGCGCGCCGTCACCTCCACTGATGGCATGACGGCCGACTACTACCATTTCGACCATTCATTTTTGGGGCGTGTTGCGACGCGCATCATCAATGAAGTTAAAGGTGTGAACCGCGTGGTTTATGACATCACGTCTAAGCCACCCGGAACAATTGAGTGGGAGTAGGGACAAATCGCCGCTTAGGGGTATGTCCGTATTTCGCCGCTTAGAAAGACTCGCGAGGCTGCCAAAAAGCTCCTGATCCATAGGGAGCCGGAGGGCAATCGCGATGGCAGACGGACTCCAGTTCTTTTCGAAAGAAGCTGCGGCATCTGAAGCGTTTCGGACAGAGGTCGACCGCTTTCTAGATGAGGCGCTAACGGATGAATTGCGAGCAGCGGGCCGCGCGACTGTGGGGATGCACTCGGAGTCAAGCGCTTGCCGTATCTGGTGGGACCTTTTGTTGAAACGTGGTTGGCTCGCCCCGTCCTGGCCGCGCGCTTATGGCGGTGCAGATTGGTCGGCAGATCAGCGTCTTTATTTCGAAAACGCCTGCGCAGAGCGAGATGCGCCGATCCTGTTCTCCTCCGGCATTCGGACCATCGGGCCGCTTATCATGCATGAGGGCAGTGCGGCGCAAAAAGCGCGTTACCTGCCGCGTATATTGAGCGGTGAGGATGTTTGGTGCCAGGGTTTCTCAGAACCCCAGGCTGGTTCCGATCTATCGGCCTTGTCGATGAAGGGCCGTGTCGAAGATGATGTCGTTGTGCTCAACGGCAACAAACTCTGGACCAGTATGGCCCATGAGGCGACGCATATGTTTCTTTTGGTCCGAACTGAGCCGGGGTCATCCGCCGGGGAGGGGATTAGCTTTCTGCTCGTCGATTTAACGCTTCCGGGCATCACCATCCGGCCCATCCCGACAATTGATGGTCAGGCCGAGGTCAATGAAGTCTGGTTCGAAGATGTTCGCACGCCGGTTGCAGATCGTATTGGTGAGCTTGGCGCCGGTTGGCAAACTGCCAAGCGTCTCATGGCGATTGCGCGCGGCAACAACACAACGACGGGTTTGTTGCGTCGATCCCTAAGGGCTGCCAGAGGGGGCCTGGCGGATGCGATGTCTGATCCTGCCAGTTCGGACCGATTGACTGCGCTGGAGATGCAGGTCGATGGCCTTGAAGCCCTTGAGCACCGCGTGGACTCTGGCGCGATGCCGATCGCAGAGGCGCCTGCCGCCTCGGTTGTGAAGCTCATTGCAACGGAGCTTCATCAGCTGATCACGGAGGCGGGCTGTATCGCTGCGCCAAATTCCGATTTTGCTCAAGCACGCTATCTTGCGCTTCGAGCCGCGAGCATCTATTCCGGAACCAGCGAAATCCATCGCAACATTCTGGCACGGGCCATTGGGGCACCAAGATGATACTACATAAATAAGTGTGCTTTTGCAGAAACGGACCAACCGCGAAATGCGGGCGCGCTCTGTTTTCTGTTGACTTGACGCGCTGACACAGCGTTTCGCTCTCCGCCGGCTCATTGGTGCGGCGGTCCTTCCAAAATTAAGGACTCAGACATCGAGGTGCTGACCGCGATGTTGAGAATGTGCCCATGGCCGATGCCACTCCGAATCTTGGCGAAGACTCGCCGTCTATGCCACCGCCCGTCGAGTTTGACAGGCGCCTAATTGAAGGTGCGATTGTTCCGACACTGATCACGTTCGCCTTGCCGCTTGTTGGGACCAATTTGCTGCACTCGATTGCTGGATCTTATATGGCCGGCTGGGTTGGACAGATCATCGGACCGAATGGGCTGACGGCTGTGGTCATCGTCAATGTACTCGTCTGGATGATGTTGATCTCTGCCGTGATGGGCGTTGCGTCAGCGTCCAGCATTTTGATCGCTCAGGCGTATGGCGCTGGGCGTCAGGATCAGCTGAAGACGATCACCGGGACTTCTGTCGCGTTTGTTTTGGTGGCGTCCATCATGATGTCGCTGATTGGCTGGTTCGGCTCGCCGCTGTTTGTCGACTTGATCTCGACGCCCGAAGCGGCGCGCGACTTGGCCATCACATATTTGCGGTCGACCGCAATCAGCGTGCTCGCCGTGTTCCCGCTCGTGTTCATTACGATCATGATCCGGGGCGTCGGAGATGCGAAAACGCCGTTCCGCTTCACCGTGCTCTGGATTGTGCTGTCGATGCTGTTCATTCCGGTTGTGCTTCTGGCACCCTTTGGACTGCCAAAGCTCGGTATTGCCGGGGTTGCGCACTGCAACACCTTGTCTGCATCGATCGCGCTGATTGCTTTGCTAATCTATTTGTCGAGAACGCGTCATGTGCTGATGTTGATTGGCACCGACCGCCGACACATCATTCCGGACTGGAAGGTGATGCGGCTTCTGCTCGCGCGTGGCAGCCCTATGGGTCTGGAAGGCGTTCTGATCTCGGGCGTCTATTTGGCATTGCTGTCGATGGTCAATCAGTACGGTGCCGCAACCAGCTCCGCCTATGGCGCCGCAACCCAGCTTTGGGGTTTTGTGCAAATGCCGATCGGCGCCCTCTCCGCCTCAGTCGCGGCGATGGCGTCGCAAAATATCGGTGCTGGAAATTGGCCGCGCGTGCGGGAACTTGCTTTGAAGGCTTGCCTTGTTGGAGGGGCGGTGACCACTTTGGGGGTGTTGCTGATCTACGCATTTGGCGAGATCTTGCTCAGCATATTTTTGCCCGATGGCGGCGAAGCGTTGCGGGTCGCATTGCGCATCAATTTACTCGTGCTTTGGAGCTGGATTCCGCTGGCGATCACGATGGTCTTATTTGGCATTGTGCGCGCCAATGGCGCGATGATGCCACCCACGCTGATTATGGTTGGCACGCTTTGGTTGATCCGAATTCCATTCGCCGACCGCATGCAACCATATCTTGGATCGGATGCGATTTGGTGGAGCTTTCCCGTCGGCACAATGATGTGCGCACTGCTGGCCTTCCTCTATTACCGGTTTGGCCCGTGGCAGAAAAAAAGCTTGATGGGTGACTTCTCCTAGCTGAGGACAGCGACCGTTGTATCGGATTGAAAGCCGTTAAAGTCGGTTGCGAGCGCTTGGCCATAAGCACCAAGGTGTTTGATTTCGATCCAGTCACCTTCGCCGATGTCTTGTGGCAAGCGAAACGGGCCAGACATCGCATCGTCTGCGTCGCAGGTTGGACCGAAGAGACGAAAATCCTCGTGCGTCGCGCTCCGCTCAAATGTGCTGTGGCATTGGACGGGGTACTTCCAACCAAACGCCGCGGCGTCGTATAGAGATCCATAGCTGCCATCATTGATGTAAAGGTCTTGTCCACGCCGAAGCTCCACGCGTGCGAGCGTTGAACCGCCTTCTGCACAGAGCGCGCGTCCCGGTTCTGCGAGTACATCAATGTCGCGAAAACCATGGCGTTCGAGGCTGCCCCTGATCGCGGCGAAGTAAGTTTCGGGTGCTGGCGGTGTCATGCCGGGATAAGCGATTGCAAATCCGCCACCGCAGTCAACGCTTTCGATGTTGACCCCTGCAGCGTCCACAAGTGTCCGGACATATGCTATCGCATTTTCATAATCAGCGATGTCCATGCACTGGCTGCCAACATGGAAGGTCACGCCGAGTTTTGCCGCATATGGCCGCGCTGCCTGCAGGCAATCAATCGCTTCGTCAAATGTCGTTCCGAACTTGCCGGCCAACGGCATAGCAGCCCCTGTGCTTGGCACCGACAGACGTACATGCAAGTTCAGATCTTGCGCGTGGTCGGTTTCTTCCAGGATTTTGTTGAGCTCGTCGAGCGTGTCGAACGCCATGTCTCGAACATCTTCGGCATAAGCGTGCCGAATGGTTCTTCGAGATTTGACCGGATGCATAAGATAGAGCTTTGCATCATGCGCGATCGTTCGAACAAGGTCGATTTCTCGGATCGACGCCACGTCGAAGTGGCGCAGGCCTGCCGACCAAAGAATCTTCAATACCGCTGGATGAGGGTTGGCTTTCACCGCGTATAGAACCTCGCCCGGAAAGCCTTCGAGATAGGTCTCCGCTGCTTCGGCAATCATCTTCGGATACAGCACATAGATCGCGTCGTCGCCATCGTAAGCGGCGAGCATTTCGGCGACCGATTCAAATACGGGCAGGCCGGTCGGGCGATCATAATCAGGCAGCAGCCCCGGCTGAGCGAGGCGAGACACAGATGTGTTGAACATATCAGAAATCCAAAAGAACGCAGCGCGTTCGAAAGGGTCAGGTTTTCAAGTTAGACTTGGGCGGCGGGAAACGGGCGTCTATTGCCCGCTCGGCCTACTGAGTTCGGCCACGGCCGCCATATAATCGGCGTCCTTGGCAAGATTCCTGAGTAAGGTTGACGTATCAAACGCCACGTCAATGGTTTTGAACGAAAGTCCGAAGGAGCTCCAGTGAGCCATCCAATTATCCTCGCATTGCAAGACCGGTCTATCCGGCTTTGAAAGGGAAGACAGTTGGGCTCACTCGTACGTCGACAAAACGTCGTAGCTCGCTTGCGTGTCGACTGGGGACGTAGGTCAGCCCCTTTCACACGTCAAGGTGTGAAAGGAGCAAAAGTTCCTACGGTTGCAGCGGCTTAATCGCGAGACCACCAACCACGGCGTTTGCGCTTTGGCGGTTGCTCAGTTTCGAGGACAGGTTCAGTCGCCACGGGTGCATTCGAGTCAAACACCGAAACGGTTGCTTTTTCGGGCACTTTCTCCGTTTCGACGGGATCGGGTTCGGCTTTGGTTTCGGCCGCAGGTTCTGCAGTTTCGACTGGTACCGGCTCCGGTTTTAGGTCCGCGATGGGCGCCTCTGGTTCGACGTCAGGCGCCGCCGCGTCCTCAGTTACTTCGGATGCGGATATATCCGGATTGACCTCAGCTACAGGTTCGCTGTCCGCCGATACCGTCTCGTCAGCGGATTCTGCGGCTTTCGTCTCGGTCTCGCTTTGCGAACGGTCACCACGGCCCCGTCTACGACGGCGGCGACGCGGTTTCCGCTCTTCGTCCGCCGGCTTTGCTTCGCCGTCGGAAATCGTATCAGAACCTCCAGAAACATCAGTCAAAGCTGCTGTCAAAGGCGGCGCATCCAGTCCGCTCGCCATTGCATCAGGTAATTCGAGCGGTTCATCGCCAAGCAGATTGTCGACGCTGGCCGCGAGGCCGTCTAGTAGCGCGCCACCATCACTTGGTGCCGGAACGCCTTCGACGCGACGCCGACGACGTCCACCGCGGCGGCCGCGTCTGCGGCGTTTGCGTTTTCCGCCACTTTCGTCGTCAGATCCATCGTCCTCCGGTGTGTCTGCCGAAACCGCATCGTCACCGTCAGATTCGTCATCCTCGTTAGGTAGAAGATGATCGTCTTCGTCTCCCACCATATACTCATCACGGTCATACTTTTTGCGCTTACGCCGGCTCGTGGACTTGTCAGAGTTCACTTCGAAGTCACCCGGAATCATGGTCGCAGATGAGTTGAAGGCGATTGCAAATCCGGCTTCTTCTTCGATAGCGGTGATGGCCTCACGTTTCGAATTGAGCAGGTAGAGGGCGACATCTGTCGGTGCGGTCACGGTCAATGACTGCAGTCCACCGCCTGCGGCACGCGCTTCAATTGCACGTAGAACTTGCAAAGCAGCGGAGGAAATAGAACGTCTCCAACCCGTACCATCACAGGCTTCGCAGCGTTCTGAAATCGCCTGCATTACGCCAGCGCGGCGGCGCTGCCGCGAAATTTCCATCAAGCCAAATTGGGAGATCCGGTTGTTCTGAACGCGCGCCCGGTCGAGCTTGAGATACTCCTTCATCTTCTTTTCGACAGCGCGGTTGTTCTTATTGTCTTCCATGTCGATGAAATCGATTACGACCAGACCGGCAAGATCGCGAAGCCGCATTTGACGACATGCTTCTTCAGCGGCTTCAAGATTGGTCCGCAGCGCTGTTTTTTCGATGCTGCGTTCTTTGGTCGATTTACCCGAGTTCACATCGATCGCGACCAATGCTTCAGTCTGATTGATGACAAGATATCCACCGGACTTCATTTGGACGATTGGCCTGAAGATGGTTTCGAGCTGTTCTTCAATTCCCTCAGACGAGAATAGCGGCGTCGGCGCGGTCCAACGCTTTACCTTTTTCGCTTGGGTCGGCATGAGCGTTTTGGCGAGGTCTTTTGCCTCGCGATACGCATCATCTCCCTGGACGACGACCGTGTCGATCTCGCGATCGAACATGTCGCGCATTGCACGATGGACCAGCCCGCCTTCTTGGTGGATGAGTTTAGGGGCAACGGATTCAAGCGTCTTTGAGCGAATCTTGCTCCATAAATTGTGCAGGTAATCATAATCCCGCCGGATCTCTGATTTCGTCCGCTTGGCGCCTGCGGTCCGGACAATCAATCCCATACCTTGAGGCACGGAAAGCTCATCCATCACCGATTTTAGGCGACGGCGATCTTCTCCATTCGGGATCTTGCGAGAGATGCCGCCGCCGCGCGGTGTGTTCGGCATCAAAACCGAGTAGCGACCCGCCAAGGACAGATAGGTTGTCAGCGCCGCGCCTTTGTTGCCGCGCTCTTCTTTTACGACTTGGACCAACAGAACCTGGCGGCGGCGAATGACTTCCTGAATTTTGTATCGTCGGCTGAAGTTCGAGGCTTGCTTGGATTGTGAGCGTCCAGACCGGCGTGCGGCGCGAGCCCGCTTCTTGGGCTTCGGCGCATCGGATGCCTCATCACCGTCTGAGTCGTCGTCGGATTCTGAATCGCTCTCCGCTTCCGCTTCGATCGTCGCGTCGTCATGGTCCGAAGAGTCGTCTTCATCTGTTGCGTCTTCATCATCGTCTTCAGATGCCGCGCTTAATTCGTCGCTATCATCTTCGCCGTCATCCGAATCATAGTCGTCATCTTCGTCGTCATCATCGATGTCAGAATCGCGCTCCGCGGCTTCGCGGGCAGCTTCTTCCAATAGCTTTTGGCGGTCTTCCTGTGGAAGCTGGTAATAGTCCGGATGGATTTCGCTGAAGGCGAGAAAGCCATGGCGGTTGCCGCCATAATCGACAAAACAGGCCTGCAAAGAAGGCTCTACCCGCGTCACTTTCGCGAGATAGATATTGCCTCTTAGCTGTTCACTTCCTGTTGTTTCGAAATCAAAATCTTCAACACGCCCGTTCTCGACGAGCGCGACCCGGGTTTCCTCCGGGTGGCTCGCACCGATCAACATGATCTTGCTCATTAAATACTGCCTTAAAAACTGGCGGCGCTAACGCACGGAGGATCCGGCGATGGCGATCTGCACCAGGGGATTTTACGGCGACGCGACCTGATACCAGGGTTGCCCGTCGTCTGTTTGGGCAACGGTGTTGGCACATATTCAAAGTCTGTCGGCTCATCTTATTCCGTTCCGCTGAGGTTGCGATCGGGATTGAAGGTCCACGAAAGCCACCTGTCGGGGTCTGTCCGTTCCACATCTGTGGCGACGTGACGTTCATGCCCGCTTCGCAAGCGCTTGGAAAGACCCAAATTGCGGGAGGAGGGCATAAAAGTCTTTAACTGCCAAAAATCGAGCGCAGCCTAAAGCTTGCGTAAATCAACGGTTAAGGCGAAATCTGGCAAGTGGGGGCGACAACCAGATAACGGTGTTGCAGACGGATGCACAAAATCGCCAAGCTATTCTATTTGTTCTGCATGCTGTTGAGCGTGATCAGCTTGAGCAACTCAGTTAGCGCTCAGGTCGACTCCGTCAGTATTGCAGGTGACGGCACCTATACCCGCGTGACCATTGCATCGCATCAAAAGCTCGATCCAGAGTCACGACTCGGTGACGTTATGGGACAGCCAGCGATTGATTGGCTCAGTTCTGGCCTCGATGTGAGTTTAGAAGCCTATCTGTCCCGCCCAACTGGCGGCATTACGGCATACACCCTACGCGAGGATGGTATTAGCTTTGAGCTCGATCGGCCGATGATGGTCACGCGCGCCCTCGAAGTCCCGCCGACGGGGCGGGAAACCCGCTTTCGCTATATCATCGATCTGTCAGAAGTATCAGGCCAAAGATTTGCTCAAGCGCTGGTCCGCGACCACCAAAGTCTCGAAGTAGCGGCCGAAACACGATCTGGAGCAACGATGGCGCAAGCGCCCTCGATCAAGCCGCTGACGCTGGGGGCGCCACGGACGGCTGCACTCAGCCGCGGTCCTTACACAATTGTCATCGATCCAGGCCATGGTGGGCGTGATCCAGGCGCCCTGTCTGTGATTGGTGGTAAGGAGAAAGTCATCGTGCTCAAAGCGGCTAAGTCTCTGGCCCAGGAACTCGACCGTGACCCGCGCTACAAAGTCTATCTAACCCGAGATTCCGATGTCTATGTTGAGCATGAAGACCGGGTCAGCAAAGCGCGGGATTGGGGCGCAGATCTGTTCATTTCGATGCATGCTGATGCCGCAGGTGCCGCGTCTATCAAAGGGGCTTCTGTGTATACGATTTCGACGCGTGGCGAACGGCGAATCGAGGGAACTGCGGACCGGTTCGGTTGGGAAATACCAATAGAAACAACGGCGAACAAGGAAGTATCGGGCATTCTCGAAGACCTGGTAAAGCGCGAGACGAAGTCGAATTCAGCGGTTTTCGCCGAGCTGTTGCTACCGGAATTGGCGCAGGCTGGACCCCTTTTGCGGAACTCCCATCGGCGCGGAAATCTGTTTGTTTTGTTAGCGCCGGACATTCCGGCAGTGCTGATCGAAATTGGTTTTTTGACCAATAAGGATGACGCGAAACGTTTGGCGTCTCCCGTCGGTCGTCAAAAGTCTGCGAGCGCAATCAAACGTGCGATTGATGGCTACTTTGATCGGCAAGAATTGAGGCTGGCTTCGAACTGATGGAGACGACTTTCTTCTACTCAGGTTGCGCCTTAGTCTCGCCATCTCAGCGTGTGATTCCAAATCACCCGAAAAGCCCTGTCCCACCAGGAGAATCCGATGTTAGACGCACTCCGTAGTTTCGTGATCAGCTGGCGTTTTTTGCGCTGGACGCTGCTCGCCGGATTCATTGTCACTGCGCTGGTGTTTATCGCCCTCACACTTTGGGTCATGGCCTTGTCGCGCGGATTGCCATCAGAACTCAAACTGGCGGAATATAATCCACCCATTACGTCACGGGTTCATGCTGGCGATGGCACCTTGGTCTACGAATTCGCCGACGAGCATCGCGTCTTTGTTCCGTTTGAGGCGATCCCCGAACACGTCGTCCAAGCGTTCGTGGCTGCCGAAGACAAGAATTTCTTCTCACACAATGGGCTCGATTATGTCGGTATCGTCCGGGCCGCCCGGAATACGGCGATCAACAAGCTGACGGGCTCGGGCGGACTTGAAGGCGGTTCGACGATCACACAGCAAGTCGCAAAAAATATGCTGCTCACGCGGGATCAAGCGCTCGAACGCAAGGTAAAAGAAGCCATCGTCGCGCAACGCATGGAATCTGCCTTTTCGAAGGAACACATTCTCGAGCTCTATCTCAATGAAATCTATTTGGGGGGGCAGTCCTACGGCGTTGGGTCGGCGGCCTTAAACTATTTCAACAAATCCTTGCCAGAGCTGGACATTGCTGAGGCCGCCGTACTGGCGTCGCTTCCGAAGTTTCCAGGCCGGGTGAACCCTTACACAAACCCTGAGCGTTTGCTGCTGCGCCGCGATTATGTCATCGGGCGGATGCTTGAAGACGGCTACATTGCCGCCGAGCAGGCAGAGATCGCCAAAGCTCAGCCACTTGAAACGACGCGTCGTTTGCGCGGCCCCGAATATGCTGCAGCAACGTACTTCGTTCAAGAGTTGCGGCGGCAATTGATTGACCAATATGGCGAGGAAACGCTCGAGCAGGGTGGTCTTTCGATCCGCACGACGATTGATACGCGGCTGCAACTCGCGGCACAAGAGGCGCTACATGTCGGCCTCGAAACCTATGATCGCCGTCACAACTACCGCGGCGCCCTGACACGGCTCGAAGCCACTGCAGATGATGTTCTCGAGCAACTCGCCAATGTGAAACTGCCGAGCGGCTATGGCACATGGGAAGCGGCCATGGTCACCAAGACGGATGCGGATGGTGCGGCTTTGTTGCTAACCGATGGACATGAAACGCGTTTTCCAAATGAAGACCTTGAATGGGCACAGACATGGGAACGGCCGCTTGGCGGAACCGGGTTGAGGCCGGGTGATGTTGTTTTGGCGGAAGTCGAGCGGCTGCCGGTCGAAGTTGAGGAGATGGCGAACCGCACCGTCGGCACCGAAAGCGCAGATCCACGGCTTGATCCGAAGATGGTGCCAACGGGTTTGGCGCAACTGCGACAGGTCCCAGATATCGAGGGCGCGATTGTTGCTTTGGACCCGCATACGGGTCGCGTCTTAGCGATGATGGGCGGATATTCCTTCTTCAAGAGTCCGTTCAACAGGGTGACTCAAGCAAGGCGTCAGCCGGGCTCATCATTCAAACCGTTCGTTTACACCGCGGCGCTGGAGAATGGCTACACGCCTGCGACGCGGATTCTCGACTCTCCTTATGTATACTATGATGAAAATACGGGCGATGTTTGGAAGCCGCAAAACTATGTCGAGGGACAAAGCTACGGTGAGGTCACCATGCGGGTTGCGCTCGAAAAATCCTACAATCAAGTCACAGCGCGGGTCGCCACCGATATCGGTCTCGAGAAGGTCTCAGAGGTTGGTGAGCGTTTCGGGATTTACAATTCGCTCCCACCCTATCCGGCAATGTCGCTTGGTGCCGGCGAGACGTCTCCATGGCGACTGGCAAAAGCCTATGCGGCCTTCGTCAACGGAGGCAAGGAAGTGACGCCAACCCTATTGGACCGAATTCAAGACCGGCATGGTGAAACGCTTTACAAGCATGATGAGCGGATGTGTGAAGGCTGTCAGGCTGAAAGCTGGGATGGATTGGCGCCGCCGCATTTGGCCGATGATCGCCAGCAGCTCGTCGATCCGGTCGTCGCGTACCAAGTTGTGCATATGCTGCAAGGTGTCGTTGAGCGCGGCACGGCGCGGCGCGCTTTGCGGGTTGGCAAACCACTCGCTGGGAAGACCGGAACCACGAATGAATATGTCGACGCGCTGTTCTTTGGTTTCTCACCCGATTTGGTCGTCGGTATCTGGATGGGGTTCGATGAACCAAGAACGCTGGGCGAAGGCGAGGGGGGCGGCAGCGTTGCTGGCGTGGTCTTCACCGAATTCATGGAACGGGCACTTGAAGGGGAGCCTGGACTTCCGTTCAGAATCCCACCCGGTGTTCGCTTGGTTGAAATTGATCCTTCAACCGGACGTCTTTCGGGCGGAGCGACCGGCAGCACCATCTTGGAGGCGTTTCGTCCGGGCACTGAACCCGGCATGGCCTTTGCGGATTCTCGCGGGCTGACTTTGTCGGGTACAATCAGAGAGCCTCTGACCGAAGAGGTCCCTTTACCGGAGTTCGATCCTGAAACCGGCGAATTCGTTGAACGCGAGGTCGTTGAAGATGATCTTGATGGCATCTATTGATTGACTCAAGACACGTCCCGATATCGCAATCGGATCTAAGAACACTTTTTAGGAGCGCCTTATGTCGGCAGAGCTTCAAGCCATGGCAGACCAAATCAAGCAGTCGACCGAACTGCTAAGGAGGCGTCTTTGACTGGGACGTCGCTGAGAAACGCCTGGATGAGCTAAACGCGCTCACCGAACGCCCAGATTTCTGGGACGATCCCGATGCGGCGCGTCGATTGATGGCGGAACGGCAGCGTCTTGAAAACGGCATGCAAACGGTTCGTGACCTGGAACAAGAGGCTGATGACGGCGTCGAACTTCTGTCTCTGGCGGAAGATGATTCCGACATGCTCGACGATGTGCGGGCGAGCTTGGCGACGGCGCTGCAACGCGCGGAACGTGCAGAACTCGAGGCGCTTTTGTCGGGTGAGGCGGATTCCAATGATTGCTATATGAACATCAATGCGGGCGCCGGCGGAACGGAGAGCCAAGATTGGGCTTCGATGTTGCGTCGGATGTATGTGCGCTGGGCGGAGAAACAGGGCTACACCGTCGAAGAGGTTGAAAGCCATGAAGGCGAGGAGGCTGGTATCAAGTCTGCTACGCTTCAGGTCAAAGGTGAGAACGCTTATGGCTGGATGAAGTCAGAGCAGGGCGTTCATCGTCTGGTTCGAATTTCGCCGTTTGACAGCTCAGCCCGACGACACACCTCGTTCGCTTCTATCGCCATTTCACCTGTGATCGACGACTCTATCGATGTCGATATCAATCCGTCAGACGTTCGAACGGATACCTATCGCGCGTCCGGCAAAGGTGGGCAGCACGTCAACAAAACGGATTCTGCTGTTAGGTTGACCCATGAACCCACGGGCATTGCTGTCGCTTGCCAGTCGGGCCGCTCGCAGCATCAAAACCGAGCCACGGCCTGGGAAATGCTGCGATCGCGTCTGTACGAATTAGAATTGCAGAAACGGCAGGCCGCGGCCCAAGAAAGTCATGAGTCGAAGAGTGAGATTGGTTGGGGGCATCAAATCCGATCCTATGTTCTTCAACCCTATCAATTGGTCAAAGACCTTCGCACGGGGCATGAAACATCGGACACAAGCGGCGTTTTGGATGGCGATCTCACACCGTTTCTGAGCGCGGCGCTATCCCATGCACTTGGAGATGGAGATGCGTCAGGTGACTCTGAGTAGAGCCAAAAAAGAAAAGGCCAGCGCATTCCTGCACCGGCCTTTCTAAATGATTTGCGATAATCCTTAGGCGTTGCCACCTGGCCCAGTGATAGAAGACCCAAGCGTAGACGCTGTGCCCTTATCCGGGATAGCCGCGCTCGAGGCTGCCGGGCGGGGATCCTGAACTTGTAGCGGATCATCTTTGCGTTTGACTTGGCCCTCGAAAGACGCGTCAGGCTGGATGATGAGGGCGGCATGAATGATGTCACCTTGGACATGGGCGCCGGTCTCGAGCTCGACTTTTCGGGCGCGGATCGCACCTTTAACGTGACCTTTTACGCGAAGGGTCTCGGCTTTGATTTCGCCGATGATCTTGCCGGTCGAGCCAATTGTAACATCCCCTGCGGAAACATCACCTTCGACTTTACCGTCAATTTGCAAGGCGCCTTGCGACTTGATGGAGCCTACAATCTCCATATCGGAACAAATGATCGAAGCACCAACCCGTGACGCTGGTTTGGAAGACGCACTGCGCACAGCATCCTGTGCGGGAGTGAGTGTCGGAGAAACCTCGTCCTTATTCTTTGTAAACATGCTTGCCTGCCTTTAAAAACTCTACTGGATTATATGGCTTGCCGTGGAACAAAACTTCATAGTGAAGATGTGGTCCAGTACTGCGGCCCGAAGAGCCCATTAAGCCGATTTTGTCGCCAATGACCACCTCGTCACCCCTTGATACCACAATTCGGTTAAGGTGGGCATACCTAGAAACAAAACCTTCGCCATGATCGATATCTACGACACGGCCATATCCTGATCGCCGGCCGGCATATTTAACCGTACCAGGCCCCGCAGCAATGATTGGCGCATTCCAGCCGGCACCCATATCGATACCGCCATGCCAACCGGGGCGCTTGCGGATTGGATCTGTGCGCATGCCGAATGGAGATGTGATGCGGGACTTCACCCCAATCGGCGTTGCAAGAGGCAGCTTGTCTACCAACCCCTCATAATATCGAGCTTCTTCCATCCGCGCCGCGACCTGAGCAACCCGGCCGGCGAAGTAAGCTTGTTCTGCATTGGGGAACTCGCCAGAGATCAAGCTGGAGAAAGTGACTTCTGGGCCGCCCATATTTTCGGAGGTGCCGATGCGGCTCTCTCCGACTTTGGTCAGCCGAAGCACGCCACGCGCGGCTTCTGCGCGATCAACGGCCAGGTCCTCAATATCTTTGAGAAACATGTTCTGTTCTGAGCGAATACGTTCGACCTGACCACTCAGTCCAACTTGTGGGAGCGCGTTCGACGCCTGCCGCATTTCGCGTGATTGCCGCGGGTCTGCATCATCAATGGAAGCGGTGACCAGCAAAGATGCAGAATCACCACGTAATGTTGAAACTTCTAGACGTTCGCCTGACTTCAACGCGTCCAACATGGTGGAGAGCGTTTGATGACGACGTTCAAAATCAAGTGTTGCGTCTTGGAAGGCTTCTGTCCTGGCCGCCAGCTGCGAGCTCGACAACTCGTCTCGCGCTCTTAACTCTTGAACCCACCGTTCCAACCGATGAAGTTCACCATTGCTTCCGCCGGAAACGGCGCCACCGCCCCAAAGCACGATACTTGCTGACGCGTAGAGACACCACGCAGCGATCGCTATGACGGCGCTTGAAAGCAAAATCTGTTGGAAAGAAGAGATGGTGAAGTATCGAACGGTGCCGCCGCTGCGGTGATAAATCTGGCGTTCCGGAAACGCTGATCGGATCAATTCAGAAAACTTCGCCAAATATGCCATTCTACACGTCCACCTTGTACGGGCGCTGAGACACCGCACCGATACTGCCTACTAAATTGGTGTTCCCCAAAAATAACCGCATAAACCGCCTGAGGCAAAGCCCCTTTTTGATTATTCGATGTAATGAATAGAGTTGTTTCGTAAAATTCACATTAAACAGGGTATGTGGTTATTGATTGATCTGGGAAAGGCCTTGTTTTTGAGCAGTATGCTAATTCCTCTGCCCCCAGCTGCGTTTGTAGACATTTGCTCGACCGACAACCAAACCAATATCTCTCTTTAAGATGGACTGATTCTCCTTTTAAACCGAGGCGTTGCATGTGCTTCCTGTTGTCATCGAAAGAACGACGTCAAGCGGTTGGTGATACGGCGTGCTTGTACATGAGTCGGCAAGCCTCGATCGAATTTGGACGGGGCCGGGCAATGACTTGGATCGAGTGGTTCGGTCGACAGGAAGGTTTCGTGGACGATCGGATTGCGATGCAGGAGCCAGGCAAGACGACTGAACCCTGAGACTTTGCCGGCTCTGGTCGGGGTGAAGGCCACCACATCGCTGGTCGCTAAAGCAAATAAGTCGCTGAACATCTCGGCATTGAGTTGGAATTTGCGGGCGTCAGAGGTGACGTGTTCGTGATGGATCGGCCGGCCGGAAAAGTCGGGTGCGAGGGAGGATGTCACGACCCGATCCGACCCAAAAATGGCTCTGCTGGCCTCAACGACCTTGCGATCATCACTGCAGACAAGCATAGCCTTTGATGGATATTGCCGCGCCAACCGGTTTAGAAAAGGCGCGTAGTTTGTCTCTAGATCTGTGTTCCGAATATGGATGCCGATACGTTGAGCCGGCAATTTGGTGAGGCGCTGGCCAATTTCAGATCTCAGTTCTGCTGACGGTCTAACGCGTGTCAGAAAGTCGAGCGATAAGCTGCCGGATCCTGCCTGCTCATGAAGTAAGAGCGTTTCTTGGTAATCAGACTTGAAATCAAATCGGAGCCTGACGCCCGAATCAGAGTCGACGAAATTGAGATGTGGCGGCACAGCGGTCGATCTATAGCTCGTAATTCGCCCCTGAAGTGCCTGTGGGACGCAGGAGACTTCATCCAATTGACGCAATAGCGCGTCATCCGGATTCATCGTCACGCGTTCTGCAATCGCTGGATCGACGAGATCAAAATAGGTTGAAGCAGCGAGCCCCAAGCCCGAGCGCGTCGTGTCAATCAAGAGCGTACGATCAAACTGCTCTGCATAAGACCAGCACCGCTCGATTTGATTGAGCGTATCATTCAGTCCGCCGATCGGACGGCACAGCACATACCGACTCATACGATATCAAACGTGAGCGGGATATTGTGATCTACATTTAAACCGGCGAACACGATCAGCACTCCTTGCGCAATAAGCTGCGGCATCGATGGCTAGCTGTTTGAGAGCGCTTCCAAGACCGCCTCAGAATGTCCGTTTACGCGAACTTTTCGCCAAAGCGCCGAGACAGTTCCATCCGACTCCACCACAAATGTTGAACGCTCGATGCCCATAAAGGTTTTGCCGTACATTTTTTTCTCGACCCAAACGCCGAATGCTTCGCAGGCCTCACCGGCTTCGTCAGACGCCAATGCGATCGTCAATTCCTGCTTTTCACGAAACCGGTCGTGCGATGCCAAGCTATCGCGGGAGATGCCGATAATCGAGTAGCCGAGAGCGTCGAATTGCGATTTTAGCTCGGAGAAGGCCTTGGCCTCCGTTGTGCAGCCTTTGGTGTTATCTTTTGGATAAAAGAAAAGCACATGTCCGGTACCATTGGGTGCAGAAAGATCAACGGTCTGTTGATCTGTTGCGGGCAAAGTAAGTTTTGGGACTCTATCGCCTTTTTCTAGTCTGTTTGTCATGTCACCTTCTTAGTGTTGAAGCGGGTCTGTTTGTTGGAGATTTAGTTTGGTTCGCCAGACCACCAAAGTTTTAGTGTTAGAGGTCCTCGGCGTATTCTCCTTGTTGCTGATGGCAGCGATTGGCGCGTTTGCCTATCTCCTTTCGCAAGGCCCCATTGAGCTTGGTATGTTCCGCGACGACGTTGAACGCGCCATGACCGACTCGCGTGGAGGACGCCCGGTTACGGTTGATCGCCTCAGTCTTCAATGGGCTCCATCTGAAAGGAGACTGTTTGTTGTCGCGCAAGGGGTCTCGCTGCAAGACGCTGAAGGCAAGGAGGCTGGATGGGCTGAGCGCGCCAATCTGTCCTTGGATGCAGGCGCCGCATTGTCTGGAAAAATCGAAGTCATCGAGGCGAACCTTCAATCCGGTTGGCTGACTTTGCGCAATACGGGGCCTACGACTTGGTCAATGGCTGGCGAGCCTTTGCCTCCGATTCCGGTCGGAGCTTTGCCTGAGACACCTCGGGCTTGGCTCGACCGCATCAATCAGGTCTTGGGCGCGGTGCTCAGCGGATTAGAGATTAGCGGTGGTCTAACGACCTTTCAGAGCGCTGCGTTCGATGAGATGGACCTGCGCATCGTTGGCATCGAGGATCAGGCGTTTGGCACAATCGAAGCTGCGTCAGGTCTGATTTCACGCGGCGAAGACAGTCTGTTCATGTCGCTTGCCGGGCAAGGAAGCGGGCTCGGTGTGCCGGGACGGTTCGAAGTCTCGTTGGCCGCTTCTGAAGGCTTTGAAAGGCTGCAAGCGAATTTGGACGTCGGAGCCTGGCCACTTGCCGATTTGTTGAAACGGTTCGGCGTCGATGTGTTTGAAAACAATGACGTGGTCGTTGGGACTCACTTTTCAGCAAATGTCAGCCAAACCGATGGTTTGGAAGAGCTTGGCGTTCTACTCGCCAGCCAAGAAGGCACGCTGACCATACCAGGAATATCCGAGCGAGTAGACCGGTTCAATTTGTTTGCGACCTACCGGCCATTGGAAGATTTAATCGATCTGGGTCGACTGGATGTTGAAACGGCGCGTTTAAATAGTGTGGCTACGGGCGAGATTCGTCATGTCCTGACCGAAAACAGGCTACGCCAGCTCGACCTAGAGGCGGCGTCGCTCGAACTGGATCTCAGCCCATTCTTTCCGTCGGCGTGGCAACTTGAAGACGTGGCGCTGGTCGCAGAAGCCTCGGATGACTTTAGCATCCTGGCGCTGAATCGGGTCGCGGCGAATATCGACGGCGTGACATTGCAAAGTACTGGCGAGCTCGAATTCATTGCGGACCCGGAACCAGATCAGTTGCCGATCTCACTCAGCCTCAGCGCCGAAACGATCGGCGATGTCTCCAAGGATCTGGTGATGTCGTTTTGGCCGGAAACGCTCGGAGATGGCGCGCGACGTTTCATTGTTGCGAACATGGAATCTGGCTTGGTCACAGAGGCTAAAGTGCAGCTCAATTTGACGCCTGAAAGTCTGGAAAGCGGCTATCTTCGCAACGAGGATTTGGATGTACGGTTCTCGTTTCAAGACGGCCGAGTTCGCTTTCTATCAGATGTCCCTCCTGTATCAAATGGCGTGGGCACCGCGCGCCTCAGAGGGAACAGCTTTAGTCTCGAATTGCTGAGCGGTTCCTATGATGATTGGGACCTGACAAACGGTATTTTTGAGTTTCCGGCATTCAATCCCCGCGGCGGCTCCTTACTGGTCAGCGCAGAAGGGTCTGGGCCGATCAAATCCATTCTCAACCATCTCAATGAGTCTCGCTTGAAGCTTGAAGAGAATACCGGATTTGATCCCGATCGGCTAAGCGGGACCGGCCAAGCGCAATTTTATATGGAACGGCCCGCGCTCACCAATGTGCCGTTTGAGGATGTCGTCCTTCGAGTCACGGGTGAAATGCGTGAGGCGAGTTTGACCGATGTCGCCCTTGGGCTCGATCTTCGAAACGCAACCGCCCAATTGGATTTGACCGGAGAGCGCATGATCGTCTCTGGGTTCGGTGACCTCGGCTCAGCGCCCGTTCAGTTTTCTTGGCGGGATGGGCTGGCTCCTGACGAAACACCGGCAGCTCTGTCGGCCTCTGCGATCGTGACGCCGGATGTGCTCAACGCGTTCGGCCTCATGGGCAGAGCCTATTTGAGCGGTGAAATCCCAGTTGAAATCCAGGGACAGGTCGGTGGCGCGGGGCTCGGTGAGGCGACGTTCGGGATGGATCTTCGGGAAGCTCGAATCTCAATTGATGAAATTGGTTGGACAAAGCCTGCAGGTCAGGCGGCGCGTGCGACGCTGATATATGCTGGCGACGCTGAGCGGAGCGCCTCTACCGTGAGGTTGGAGAGTGAGCGAGCGAAACTCGACGGTGATTTGCGATTGGCCGCCGATGGCCGGTTGGAAGAGCTTGTGCTCCGGCGCCTGTTTGTCGATGGCGCTGCTGATGTCGCCGGAACGATTTCTCGCACAGGTCCACAAGGTCTAGCCTTTCAGCTGACCGGTGACTTTTTGGATGTCAGCCCGTTGATCTCAGATCTCGATGCTTTTGGCGGCGCAGCGGAAGCAGAAGCGTTGGGAATCGGTTTGAATATTGATGCAAGTGTTAATCGCTTGCGCCTGCGCCGGGGCTTGGAGCTCACCAATGCGGAAGTGAAGCTCAACAATGCCGTGGATCGGCTACTATCAATGGAAGCCAGAGGTACAACACCGGACGGTGCAAGTCTTGCTGCGTCATACTTCGCTTTGGACCCAGATGAAGCACCAACCATCGGTTTGACATCGAGCGATGCGGGCTTTTTGGCACAAGCGTTCTTGGGTGTTGATTTCATACGGGGGGGCGAAATGCGGTTGTCCGGGACGCTTGGGCAGGAGGGCCGACCGACCCGGCTCACGGCCAGGATCGCGGATGCGCGGCTTGAGAATGCGCCCTTCATCACGCAGATTTTGTCCCTCGCTTCCCTTCGCGGTTTAGCCGATACGTTGAGTGGCGATGGTGTCCTCTTCAGCGAGGTTGTTGCTCCGCTTCGGATCGGCAATGGCCGCTATGTGATTGAAGGCGGGCGCGCCAGCGGTCCGGCTTTGGGGCTTACGATGAACGGGTTCGTGGGCACCACCGAGAACGAGATCGAGCTGGATGGCGTTCTGGTGCCGAGCTTTGGGGTCAATTCCATGCTTGGAGGTGTGCCTGTGATCGGCGACTTATTTGTGGGACGAGAGGGAGAAGGGATCTTCTCTATCACCTACTCGGTGACCGGCAGCCTCGATCGAGCGCAGGTTGCTGTGAACCCGCTATCGGCTGTGACCCCAGGTATTTTGAGGCGGATCTTTGAGAACCCGTCCGATACCAGCATTCCCGCGTCGCTACCGACAGACCCGGATCTGAAGCCTCCAACGGAAAAGCTGCCCGAATTACCGGACGACGAGTTTATCGAAAGTGCACCTGGCGCGGGCTAAACAGGTTTCACCAGCGCGATGCGCTTTTTCCCGACCTGTACTTTGAAGGCGCCGACGTCCGCTAAGACACTGTCCCAGTCATGCACCATATCGTCCGTGACTTTGTCGTCATTGATCCGGACGGCGCCTTCTTTCAGCTTCCGGCGAGCCTCTCCGTTCGAGTCGACTAGCTCTGCGGCGCGGAGAAGGGCCACTGTGGAAGCCCCGTCTGGGTGTTCTCCTCGAACCAGCGTGAACGTCGGTAGGTCCGCTGAAACACCGCCGCCCGCAAATGCTTCCCGAGCGGCTTGCTCTGCTGCTTTGGCTGCATCGAGCCCATGCAGCATTTCTGTCGCGGCATTGGCCAGCGCGATCTTTGCGTCGTTGATTTCCGCGCCATCGAGTTCGTCATAGCGTTCGATGTCGTCGAGCGAGTAGTCTGTAAAGAGGCGCATGAAGCGTCCGACGTCGGCATCTTCCGTGTTGCGCCAGAACTGCCAATAATCATAAGGGCTGCGTTTGTCTGCGTTCAGCCAAACGGCACCATCCGCCGTCTTACCCATTTTGGCGCCGGAGGCGGTTGCGATAAGTGGCCAAGTTAAGCCAAAACCTTGCCCCCCATCGGCTTTGTGGATCAGGTCCGTACCGGCAACGATGTTGCCCCATTGGTCTGATCCACCAATCTGGAATTGGCAGCCGTGGCGGCGGAAAAGTTCAAGGAAATCGTAGGCTTGAAGCAGCGTGTAGTTGAATTCCAAGAACGTATAAGGCTCTTCGTTGGCGAGACGACGTGCCACCGTGTCCTGCTTCACCATGGTGTTGATGGTGAACAGCTTGCCAATATCCCGCAAAAACTGGACGTAACCAATCTTACTGAGCCAATCATCATTATTGACCATGATTGCGTCAGTCGGACCGTCGCCAAAGGTCAAAAAAGGATCAAAGGCTTTGCGAATGCCGGCTGCATTCCGTTCGATCTCGTCTTCGCTGAGTATCGGGCGAGACGATTCCTTGTCTGTCGGATCCCCGACCTTGGTTGTGCCGCCGCCGATCAAAACGATGGGCTTGCCGCCCGATTGTTGGAAATGGCGCAACGTCATGATCCCAACTAGCGAACCGACATGGAGACTTTCTGCGGTTGCGTCGCAGCCATAATAGCAAACTGGCGTGCCGGTCTGGCAATAGGTGTCGAGCTCCGCCTGATGGGTGGTTTGCTTGATGTAACCGCGCGCGTCGAGCGTGCGCAAAAATGCCGACTGGAACTGGCTCATTTGCTATTTGTCTCCTAGAGCGGCGCGCACTAGCATGGCTTGCTGGAGGTTTGAAGCGGATGGCAGCGAATTTTGACCCAATTTGGGTTGCGGGCTTCATGTCTGGCACGTCTCTCGATGCCGTCGACGCGGCGATGATTTTGACCGATGGCGAGCGGGTCTTTGACTTCGGTCCCGCCGTTGAGCGCAAATACACCGATCAGGAACGGCTCACTTTAGAACGAGCGACGGACTCAGCGAGACGTTGGAATTGGACAGGCGATCCGCCGGATACGCCGTTTGAAAAAGCGACCGAAACTGTGTTGCAGACGCATATTGAGACGTATGCGCGGCTCCTTGAAAATGCGCGAAGCTCACCGATCGCAAACGGTTCCGAAGGTATGCCGGACCTGATTGGCGTTCATGGCCAGACTGTGCTTCATCGACCGCCAACGGACACTCAAATCGGCGCAACACTCCAACTCATGGACGGTGCCCAACTCGCAGCGAAATTGAAAATGCCCGTTGCGTATGATTTCCGTACGGCGGATGTCGCCACGGGTGGGCAGGGCGCGCCACTCGCGCCAGCTTATCACCGGGCGCTGCTTCAGCGATTGGGGGATGAACCGGCCGCTGTATTGAACCTGGGCGGCGTCGCGAACATCACGGCACGAATGTCTGACGGTGCGCTGATCGCATTTGATACTGGACCGGCGAATGGGCCTATCGATGAGTGGGTGTCTGGACATGATCGCGGGCTGCATGACGAAAACGGCTTATTCGCCGAGCGGGGCCTCGTTCACGAAGGGTTGCTGGCTCAACTCTTTGAGCATCCCTTCTTCTCGATGCGACCGCCCAAATCTCTAGATCGGTATGATTTCAACGCCAGCATGGCGCGCGGTCTAAACTTTTACGATGGATGCGCGACATTGACCGCCTTTTCCGCCCGGGCGGTTGCGACAGGATTACAGCGTCTGCCTGAAGCGCCCGCGCGGGTCATCGCGTGCGGCGGGGGGCGGCACAATCCAAGCCTGATGCGTATGTTATCTGAAGCCGTTCCATGTCCTGTTGTGACGGCCGAAGCCGTCGGCTGGCGTGGTGACTCGATTGAGGCGGAAGCGTTTGCGTTTTTGGCGGTTCGAACGCTGCGGGGATTGCCCTTGTCATGGCCAGAAACCACGGGTGTCCCGACTGCGCAAACAGGCGGTCAGATTTCGACCCCTGAGGCGCCGGTCTGACCAAGTCATACTGTCAGTCTTTGCGAGACAGCAGCTGGATCTATCGTATTTTGTCGGCTTGCATCTTAGCGTTTCTAAATCTCCTGCCGAACGGCCAAAGCATCCGTGAGGGTGTGCCGAAGCGATACGGTGTAGAGCGGTACATTAGGATTGCATTAAAGATAGAACGCCTCGTTTTTTAACAGCTTTTGCTGGGCCGAGCAGGGTAAATGCTCAGCGGCTCCGTGCTTCTGGAGCTCAATGGTACAAGACTTGCGCCGCTCGCTGGGTGACGATCCGTTTGAGCGCCGAACGACGATTAAAGCGCGTCCGTCGCGTTTGTTTCGGGTTCAAGGCCCTCGCCGCCAAACTGTTCGGTCCAGGCCTCGATCATTGCATCTTCGACCTTCTGGAATAGAACGGGAGGCGCCTTGACGGCCATACCGTGCGGCAGCGCATCCATCAGTTTGTCGTCGCCGGGGTTTGGCCAATTACGATTACCCTCTGGGATGCCGAGCGTATCAAGAATGGTTTTCGCC
>JBCAWZ010000045.1:0-16789 GCA_038534315.1 Pseudomonadota bacterium
CTCAGCCGGGACGAGCAATTTGCGGCCTATTCCAATATCTACAACGCCCTGACGGTTAGACACATCGCAGACCGGTACCCCATCCGGTCGATCCGGTCTGGCTATATTGTTGGTCCGTGGAAACAGGTGAAGACGGAAATTGATGGCGAATTGCGATCGCTCGACGCAATCGAGCACAAAATTTTGCGCCCGATGGGTGATGCGCGAGTCCATTATGTCATCAATTGCGCCGCCTGGGGGTGTCCAAATCTTCGCTCTGAGCCGATCCTTGCAGACGGCCTCGAAGAAACGTTGGAAGATGCGGCGCGAGACTACGTGAATCACGAGCGAGGCGTATCGATTCGAGCACGGGGCGGTCTTCAAGTGTCGACCATCTACAAATGGTTCCAGGAAGATTTCGGCGACAATAAGCAAGACGTGGTCGAACATTTGCTTGTCTACGCCGAGCCCGAACTGGCGGAACAGATCAAGGCGAATGCAAAAATTCGAGATTACGAGTATGACTGGTCGCTCAACGACGCTCCAGATGGAACGAGTTAGGCGCGAGAGGCAAGAAGAATGACAGACCAAGACAAGAAACCGACGCCGATTTGGCTGCGCCTTTGGCCGATCTACCTGATTGCTGCTGTGCTTGTCGCGGCCTGGCAATTTGGCCTATTTAGCTATCTGTCGCTCGACACGCTGCGTGAGCAGCAAGAGTCGCTCCAGGGATTTGTCGCGAATAATCTATTGGTCGCGGTGATCGCCTTCGTCAGCGTCTATGCGCTGATCACCGCCTTTATGATGCCAGGTGCCCTTTGGGTAACAATCGCCGGGGGGCTTTTGTTTGGCTTGGTTGGTGGGTCCCTCGCGACCATTGCGGGCGCAACGATTGGCGCCAGCCTTCTTTTCTTTGCAGCGAAAACCTCGATTGGTGACACGTTGCGCGAGCGCGCCGGTCCGTTTATGAAGAAACTCGAAGCTGGCTTTAATGACAGCCCGCTCTCCTTCATGTTTGCGATGCGCTTGATGCCGGTCGTGCCATTCTTCGTGGCAAATATCGCGCCGGCATTGTTTGGCGCCAAATATCGCGACTATGCGATCAGTACCGCTTTGGGCATTGTTCCGGGCGTTGTCGCCTACACATGGGTCGGACACAGCCTCGGAGCGAGCCTTGATCCGAGTGAAACACAGAATTTGCTGGGCGTGGTGCAGAACTTCCTTCCTGCCTTTGTGGCGCTCGGGGCTGTCGCTCTCATCCCTGTTATCTATAAGCGCTTTGCTGGCCGCAATGCCGTTCAAATCGAGGAGACGGCTCAATGAGCACGACCACAACCAATTTCGACGCGGCGCAGTCCGACGCAACAGATGCGACGCCTGTCGCGGGAGCACACGCGCCGACCGATCACGCCGCTCCGCGCAAATTGAAAGCGGATCTGATCGTGATCGGCGCTGGATCGGGCGGATTGTCTGCCGCGGCAGGGGCCGCGATGCTCGGATTGAACGTTGTTCTGTATGAGAAAGCCGAAATGGGCGGCGACTGCTTGAACTATGGATGCGTGCCGTCAAAGGCGCTGCTGACCACAGCAAAATACGCCAAAGCGATCCAGAAAGCGCCGAGCTTTGGCATTTCCGCCGGCGCGGCCAAGGTCGATTGGACTGCGGTAAAAGCGCATGTCGCGAAAGCCATCGAGACAATTGCCCCGGTCGACAGCCAGGAGCGATTCGAGGGCCTTGGTGTGACCGTTATTCGGGAGCACGCGCAGTTCAAGGACCCGAAAACGGTGGTGTCAGCGACGACCGAAGCAACGGCTCGCCGGATCATCGTTGCCACTGGCTCTCGCGCTATGGTGCCGCCTATTCCTGGGCTGTCAGACGTGCCCTATCTGACGAATGAGCAGATCTTCAGCATCCCCGACCAGCCGGAGCATTTGATCGTCTTGGGGGGTGGTCCGATCGGCATGGAAATGGCGCAGGCCTTTGCAAGGCTCGGCACCAAAGTGACGTTGATTGAACGTGATCGCGTCCTCACAAGTGCCGATCAGGATCATGCCGCCATCGCGAAACACGTGTTGGCAGACGAAGGGATTGAGATTCTCGAAGGTCATACTGCTGCGAAAGTCTCTGGTACGGCGGGTGCGATCACGGTCGATGCCGAAACCGAAAGCGGCGTCAAAACCGTTCAAGGGACGCATTTACTAGTCGCGCTGGGACGCCAAGCCGTAACAGACGGTTTGAATCTAGAGGCCGGGAAGGTGACTTTTGATCGCTCTGGCATTCAGGTCTCTGACAAGCTGCGCTCTGTCTCCAATCCCCGAGTTTGGGCGCTGGGCGATATTGCAGGCAAAGGCCAGTTCACGCATCTGGCTGGATGGCATGCAAGCGTGTTCACACGTCGCGCCTTCTTCAAACAGTTCAGCCAAGCAAGCGATCTGCCTCTGCCGGCGGTGACGTACACCGCACCGGAGGTGGCGCAGGTTGGGCTCACCGAAGCCCAAGCCCGCGAACAATTTGGCGACCAGGTCGACACTTCGCATTTTGAGTTCGACGAAAATGATCGCGCGATTGCCGAAGGTGAGACACTGGGCGAAGTCAAACTGATCATCCGCAAAGGCAAACTGCTTGGTGCGTCTGTTGTCGGTGAAGGCGCTGGCGACATCATTCAGCTCATCGTCTACGCCATGTCGAACGGGCAAGGCGTGCAGTCGCTGACCAATTTCATCTCGCCTTATCCGACCCGGACCGAGGCGGTAAAGCGCGCGGCGAGCGCCCATTTCACCCCAACCGTGTTCGGCAAAGCGAGCCAACGCTTGGTCGGCTTGCTGCAGCGTATCCCCTAGATTAAGCGGGAGGGGTGAGCAGCGAAACCACTCCCGTCGCGCAACGCGCTTGGCACCACAGACTGTCCTTTCGGATATTGATCTGTGTCATTGCAGCGGTCTTGATCGTCGAAGCGCTGATCTTCGTTCCGAGCGCGTCGCAATTCCGAACAGAGTGGATGCTCGACCGAGTGCAAGCGGCGCGGGTCGCAGCCCTGGCGCTGGAAGCGGCGCCAAGCCGGATGGTCAGTCGAGAGCTCGCCGAAGATTTGCTGATGCGCGCAGAAGTGTTGTCCGTGGCCGAGCTAAGCCGTGACATGCGCGAGCAATTGCTGGCTTCCGATTTGCCGGTCGGAGTCTCGACCCAAGTTGTCAATCTCTATGAAATGCGAGGGCTACGCGCTTATGCCGATACGTTGAATACGCTGTTTGCGAGTGAGAACCGCCTGCTGATCATTCGAGATAGCGGATCGGCGCCAGGACGGGTGATTGAGGTCGTGGTGCCGGAGGCGCCATTGCAAGCGGAACTGCGAACCTATGGTTTGAACATTCTCTGGCTGTCTTTGATCATTTCACTTTCTGTAGGCGCGTTACTCTACCTGATGTTGGTGTTGCTTGTGGTGCGGCCCATGCAACGCGTCACAGCCGCTGTGGTTCGGATTGGCGAAGACCCAACCAGTTGGACCCGCCGTCTTCAACCGACCCCGCGCCGGGACGAGATTGGCCAGGCGCAAAACGCGCTTGCAGATATGGAAGCCGCGGTGTCTGAAAGCATCCGGCAGCAAGAGCGGCTGGCTCAGCTTGGCGAGGCGGTGGCAAAGATCAATCATGATTTGCGCAATTCGCTGGCGACGGCACAGCTGGTTTCTGATGGCTTGTCACGATCAGAAGATCCGCGCGTCGCCAAAACCTTGCCGAGGCTTGAGCGCGCGCTGGAACGCGCCATTGGGCTCGCAACCGACACGCTGAAATATGGCCGCTCCAGTGTGCCCGAAGCTCAGGCTGTTTCTGTTGCCGTCAAAGATACAGTCGATTTCGCCGCAGAAGAGGCGCTGTCGAGTTTTCCCGAAGTTCGGTTTGAGAATGAGATCGCCGCCGATCTGGTGATCACGGCAGACCCTGACCATTTGCATCGGATCTGTGCCAACCTCATGCGCAATGCTGCTGAAGCCATGGCGCAAGGCGGAATCGTCACCGCACAATGGAAAGAGGGTGTTTTGAAGATTTGCGACACGGGTCCGGGCTTGCCGGACCACGCTAAGGCCAATTTGTTTAAGGCCTTTGCCGGGTCAACGCGCAGAGATGGAACGGGGCTCGGCTTGGCATTGTCGCGCGATTTGGCCCGCTCCATGGGCGGGGAGCTAACGCTGCTCTCGACCGGTGACACCGGAACCTGTTTTGCGATTTCGCTCCCGACAGATACTTAGCTGGCGGTTTGGCTTTGCGGTATGCAGAGGGGGCAGTTTGGGCGCGAACGCCGACATTTAGAGCAATTTTTCAGCAAATTAGGGAGGGACACGCGAAGCTTTGCTTGAGTGTTCGGTGCAAGGGTGCTTTTTGTCCCTAAAAATTGGGTAAGAAATCATGCGTTTTTGGGTATTGAGCGTCGCCGCTCTGATGGGTGTCTATGGTGCGGCGGCACAGGGCATTGTTCAAAGCAAAGGGAACTTTGAAGACAAGTTTCGTCAATTGGATGAGGTGTTGCCCAGTCCCAATGTGTATCGAAATGCCGCCGGTGAACCGGGCCACGAATATTGGCAGCAGGAAGCTGATTATGCGATCAGCATCGTCTTGGATGAACCAGCGCGGCGCCTGACCGGCTCACAAACCGTAACCTACACGAACAACTCACCGGATACGCTGCGCTATTTGTGGCTGCAGCTTGATCAAAACCGATTCCGAGAAGACTCGATTGCCGAAACAACCCGGACCTTCATCGAAAAACCGCCGGGTTCGGTCAATTTGCGCACCACGCCAACTCCGCAAATCACACTGAACTCGCTGCGGCGCATGCAATCGCAGGCCGATATTGATTACGGGTATGACATCACCCGCGTCGCGGACAGTCGCGGCCGGCCATTGCCAAACAAAATTGTCGGCACGCTGATGCGGATCGACTTGCCGGTTCCTCTGGCGCCGGGCGGAACAACAGGATTTCAAATCGACTGGGCGTACAATTTGGTCGATAGCAAAGCGATGCGCGGTCGCGCCGGTTTCGAGCACTTTCCTGATGATGACAGGGAAGGCGGGAATGACATTTTCTTGGTGGCGCAATGGTTCCCTCGAATGGTCGTCTATTCAGACTATGAGGGGTGGCACAATAAGGAGTTTCTCGGCAGCGGAGAATTCACGCTGGAGTTTGGCGACTACAATGTCGACATCACCGTTCCCAATGACCACATCGTTTCGTCGTCAGGCGTGCTTCAGAATCCACGAGAGGTTCTAAGCTCCGAGCAACGCTCTCGGCTGTCCCGCGCCCGGCGTTCAGACAGTCCAGTTTTCGTCGTCACCCCGGAGGAGGCGGAGGCCAATGAGAGCTCCAACCCAACAGGAACAAAGACGTGGCGTTTTCGCGCGGAAAATGTTCGCGATTTTGCCTGGGCGAGTTCCCGAAAATTCGCTTGGGATGCTCAAGGATTCGACCAGCCGGGCGCCCCGGTCGAAACTGTCATGGCGATGTCCTTCTACCCAAAAGAAGGCGGCGAGTTGTGGCAGAAATATTCGACGGCAGCCGTGATCCACACGATGGACGTGTATAATCGTTTTGCATTCGATTATCCTTATCCGACGTCGCAGTCAGTCAACGGGCCCGTCGGCGGCATGGAATACCCGATGATCACCTTTAACGGGCCACGCACGACGCTACAGGATGATGGTAGCCGCACTTACACGATGGCGGAAAAGCGGTTTCTGGTTGGCGTCGTAATCCACGAGATTGGTCACATCTACTTTCCGATGGTGGTCAATTCAGATGAGCGTCAATGGACCTGGATGGATGAAGGCCTAAACAGCTTTCTAAATAGCGTCGCTAATTACGAATGGGACCCTGAAATCCCATGGACGCGCTCGCTGCCCCGCGATCTGGTCTATTACATGGTTTCGGATCAGCAAGTGCCGATCATGACCCAGTCCGACAGCGTTTTGCAGCTCGGGCCGAATGCCTATGGCAAGCCATCCGCAGCCCTTCACATCTTGCGCGATACGGTTTTGGGGCGCGAGAATTTTGACTTCGCATTCCGCGAGTACTCTCGTCGCTGGAAATTCAAACGGCCGACGCCGAGCGACTTTTTCCGAACCATGGAGGAGGCATCCGGGGTCGATCTCGACTGGTTCTGGCGCGGGTGGTTCTATACAACCGACCATGTCGACATATCGCTTGATCGGGTCTTTCACATGGAGATGAACACGCGCGATCCGGATATTGACCTGCCGCGTTTGCGTGAACAGCTTGCCGAGGAGCCTGCCAAGGTTGGCGTTGTGGCAAATGAAGCGGAGGGCCGCCAGTCGTGGGTACAGCGTTTTCCAGAGATCCGCGACTTCTACGATGACAATGACGTTTACACCGTCACCAACAAGGAGCGAAACAGCTTTCAATCTTTCCTCGACGGGTTGGACGATTGGGAGCGGACGGCCTTCGAACGCGCGGTCGCCGAAGATGCTGAGTACTACGCGCTGGAATTTTCCAATTTGGGTGGCCTTGTCATGCCGATCATCCTCGACCTCGAATTCTCAGACGGCACAAGCGAACGACGCTACATCCCAGCTGAGATTTGGCGGCGCAGCCCGCACAAAGTTTCGAAATTACTGGTGTTCGAGAAGGGCAAAGAGCTGACCCAGATCATCGTAGATCCGGATTGGGAAACGGCCGATGCCGATCTTGAGAACAATTACTATCCGCGCCGGATTACGCCGTCCCGCATCGAGGCGTTCAAGTTTGAAAGACCATTCTCCAATGCGTCACGAGACATCATGCAGGACGTCAAAACAGAACTTGAAACCGAGGATGCCGCCGACTCTGACAGCACCACGGATGATTTGAGCGAGGAGTAGGTTTGCGGGTTCCACGTCGCGCGCTGGCGCTCTGCGTCGCTTCCTTTGCCAGTTCTTTGGGCGCTGTCAGCGCACACGAACAAGCCATTGCCTTTACAGAGGTGTCCTTTGTCCTCGAGCCTGGGGCGAAAGATTGTCCGACGGATGGGTGTCGCATCGAGGTGGCCCATCGGCTGGTCATCCACGATGCGGAGAGCACACTCATGAATGTGCTCGGCGCACGCGCAGACCTGGCGGGCGATAGCACCGCTCAGGCGCGTTTCGAAGCTTATGCTGCGGAACGGTTTCAATTGATCGATGCTCGCACGAAATCAGCAATCGACCTCACTCTGTTGGGAGGGGAAGTCGAGCGGGGCTATTATTGGGTCTACCAAGAGGGCAAGCTTCCACCAGGTCACGAAACCGTGTTGGTGACCCACTCGCTGATGATGGATGCGGTGCCGGATCAAATCAATCGGGTCAATCTGCTTGATCTTGGCGAGGTTGAGACGCTGATTTTTGAATCAGTGTCCGGTCGCCAGGCCTATGGGTTTCAGACAGCAAACTAGTCCTGCACGTTTCAGTACGGCCTGTTTTAGCTGAGCGATGTTCTGTCTTGCCGAACGAGACATCGCCATCTCCCAGCCGTCGCAAATGAGAAGACGGACAGGCTTCAGACTTGCCGCAGGCATCCGGTTGGGCGAAGGTTCTGAACAGAAAAACACAAACAGCGAGGTGTGGTCCAACGCGCCTGACGGAGGAAGACATGACGATCGAAGCTTATTCTGAACACGATGCGACCGCACTTGCCGAGCTTGTTCGTTCCGGAGAAACAACGCCTTCCGAGCTATTGGAAGACGCGATCAGCCGCGCGGAGCGCTACAATCCGGAGCTCAATGCGCTCACCTACAAGGCCTATGACGAAGCGCGCGAAGCCGCGAAAGGCGAGATCCCTGACCGACCGTTTCGCGGCGTCCCCTTCCTAATGAAGGACATTGCAAGCCCGGTCGCTGGGTGGCCGCAAACCAGCGGCTCGCATTTTCTTGCCGACCAAACGGCCGCCGAAGACGGCGCTTTGACGAAACGCCACCGCGATGCTGGGCTCATTCTCTTTGGTAAGACAAACACACCTGAATTTGGCATCACGGGGACCACGGAAGGAGCCTTTCTGGGTAGCTGTCGTAATCCCTGGAACACAGATTACATCTCTGGCGGATCGTCAGGTGGAGCGGCCGCTGCTGTCGCCGCCGGTGTTTTGCCCATGGCGCATGCAAGTGATGGCCTTGGTTCAATCCGTATTCCGGCGGCGTGTTGCGGACTTTTTGGGCTGAAGATCACGCGCGATCGAAACCCGAATTCCTCTTATGACAATGCGGCGGCGATCGGGCTCACGGTCGAGCACGTCGTTTCTCGCAGCGTGCGGGACAGTGCTGGCTTGCTTGACGCGACCGGCTATCCCGAACCCGGGGCGCCATTCGCGTCGCCGCCCAAAGAGAGACCCTATGTGGAAGAGATCGAGATCGCGCCGGGAGCTCTTCGGATCGCCTTTCATTCCGAAACGCCAAATGGACGGCCCGTGCATCCTGAGATCCGCGCGGCCTTGGAAGAAACGGCCAAGCGTTTGGAGGCGCTCGGTCATCATGTCGAAGAGCGGGGCCTCGGGATTGACTATCGTCGGCTGTATGCCGCCCAGCGCGCCGTGTCGGGCAGCAATTTCGCGGCCAGCATCAGCGCGGCGATTGAAATGAAGGGCCGTGAGCCGCGCGAAGATGAATTCGAACCCCTCACCTGGCGCAACTATCGCGGCTCCAAACACTATACCGGAGTGGATGCCATGTCGGGCTGGTCTGCACTTCGATCTTTGAGCCGCGAAATCCTCAAATTGCACGAGACCTATGATGTGATCCTCTCGCCCGTGCTCGGCACGCCGGTTCCGAAGATTGGTGAAATCGATCCTGTGAACATGCAGCCGCGCGATGTAGACCGGCGCCAAGCGGAGGTCTTTCCGTTCACCCCGCCGCAAAATATTTCGGGCCAGCCGTCCATGTCTGTTCCCGTTGGCTGGGACACGGCGGGCTTGCCGATCGGCATGATGTTCTCGGCAGCTTATGGCGACGAAGCGACCTTGTTTCGGCTCGCTGCACAGCTTGAACAAGCGCATCCCTGGCAGACCGAGCGACCCGCACTTTGGGGATAGACGCGGTCGTGCGCTATGTTTGTTCTTAGAGCATGGCGAATGTGTTTTGGATCAAGGCGACGTTGAGATCATCTGGGCCAACACTCGAATCGAACGTCCAGCATATCGGCGTTCTCGAGTGGCTGACAAGTATCTGGCCAGCCATGGGCACGCCACGCATCGATCAAACCGAGATGTTCGGCAAATTCCGGAAACCTTTGATGCGTTGTGACGGATGGCCATCCGGGCGGAACCGTCCACAATGCATAAAGCGAGCTCGAATTCATCATAGACCGGTTTTCGAGAAGGAATTTGATGAATTGTTCGCCCTCACCAAGCCCATACAACACGCCGAGTGAATAAGTGTTTGAAGGGTGCTCGCCCGCCTCGAGCACCTCGACCATTCGCGGTAGTACAAAACTCTTTGCCCCTGGGTCTCTGAATGCCATCGCCCTTGCAAAAGTCTCCCAACCCGCTTCGCTCCGCAGAAATTCCGGATAGCGCCCGCGAATGGTTTGCGGGGTCTCCAGAAAACAAGTGTACCCATCCTGCTCTGTCACCATGGCGGCGATAAATGAGCAGCGTCCGATCCGAGCGGGATCAAAGCCGAGGGACACCGCGCGGTCGATCATGGCCAAACCCGCTTCGGTCTCGCCCAAATGGATTTTGGCCCAACCAAGGTTGTTCAAGCCTGGCGCATCCGTTGGGTCGAGCCGCAGTCCCGCTTCCATCTGCGCCGCGCCACGTTCCACTTGACCAATAAGCGCGAGATAGTAGCCGCGGCGAATGGCGAAGAACGGTGTGTTCGGTGCAGCGGTATAGGCGCGCTCCATTGATGCGACCGCTTCGTCAATGCGCAATTCTTCTGCAGCCAGCAAAGCGTTCACATAATGCCCCATCGCAATGTTGGGGTCCGCGGCAAGCGCCCGGTTCACGGCGTCTTTGGTCGCATTCCAAACAGGTATGGGGTCTTCAGCCGGTCGGGCGACCGGGACGTAAATGTATGAGTTCGCGAGCCATGCCCAGGCTTCAGCGAACTCCGGGTCGATGGCTGTCGCTTGCTTCAAGAGGTCGATCGCTGCCAGCTTGTTGTCGACGCCGAAGCGGCGCGACATCTCACGTCCCTGCAAATAGAGGTCATATGCCTCGCGGCTGGATGTGAGCGGCGGTGCGAGCCGCTCTGATCCGGCGTCGTGGTCAGGCGTCATCGCAAGCGCGATGGAACGTGCAACGTCTTCTTGGAAATCAAATATGTCTGCGACGTTGCCATCATAGGTCTTCGACCAGGCGTGAAAGCCATCATCCGTCCTGATCAATTGTGCGGTGACACGCAGCTGGTCCGCTTGCTTGCGAACGGATCCTTCGAGCAGAAACGCAACGCCCAAAGCCTGTCCAATTTCACGAATGTCTGCGTTTGCATCCCGATAGGCGAAGGAGGATGTGCGCCCGGCAACGCTCAATCCATCAACATTGGCGAGTGCATCAAGGACTTCCTCGGCCAAACCATCAGAGAAATAGCGCTGATCGCCTGCAGGGCTGAGATCGGCAAACGGTAATACCGCAATTGAGCGGTCATCTGGGGTTTGAGCGAGCAGAGCGGGGTTGGTGTCACGGCTCACAGTGTTGCTGGCCACATTGGCTGTAATGCCCGGACCCATCCAAGTCAGACCTAACACAACAGTAAAGCCAACCGCTGCGGCCATGAGCGTCAGCCGTGGTAAGCTCCAGCGCAGAATGGCCGCGGCAATGGTCTTTTCCGCGTCTTTGAGCGGCTCGACTTGCGCGATCAGTCTGTAGCCGAAACGAGGCACTGTTTCGATATGTGTGTGCCGACCCTGAACATCGCCAAGCGTTTTTCGTAGAAGCGAGATCGCACGCGACAAACGTTCTTCTCCGCCAAATTTCCCGGTCCAGACTGCTTCGATCAACTCATCGCGGGCGACGGGCTCGCCACGGCGTTCGACCAAGACTTTCAAAACCTCCATTACTTTGGGTTCGACAGAATTCTCGCCGGTCGAGCCCGCGATCCGGCAGAGCGTAAAGTCCGCAATCGCGGTGCCGATACGCATGCGCCTTTCGAAGTCGATACGTTCTGGTTCTGTCACTCGAGCCTACCGGTAAGTCGATGGATCTCAATCTTGTCCATTATCCTAAATTTTGAAAGACCAGAGTTCAAAACTGTCTGAAAAAACAGGGCCTAAACCAAACCTAAGGCATTCCTCAGACTAGCCTACAGACTCGTCGCGCCCAACATGTGCAGTATGCCCTCAACAAGAGCCAACAGAGGGGTGATTGAGACATGACACAGACCTTTGACTTTATTGTCGTCGGCGCCGGATCAGCGGGAGCCGCGCTCGCTGCGCGTTTATCTCAAGACCCGAGCGTAACAGTCGCTTTGATCGAAGCCGGCCGCAAACCGCCCGAGCGCGAAGCCATGCCGGCCGCTTGTGCGACCTTGCAACTTGATCCCGAAACAGATTGGATGTTCACCGGTGCCACCGGCAAAGCGGGGCGCGGGCTTAAGGGGCGTCGTATGCCGGTGCCACGAGGCAAGATGCTTGGTGGGTCTTCGGCGATCAATTACATGGTCTGGGTTCGCGGACATCCTGGCGATTTCGACAATTGGGCCACGAAAGGGGGCGATGGTTGGGCGTTTGAGGATGTCTTGCCGTGTTTCAAACGGATGGAAGAGGTCCGTCCGAGCAATGAGATCGTGCTCGATCAGGATCAACGCGGGGATGCTGGGCCCGTTGGTGTCGGCGTCAGATCGCCAGTCATTCCCGCCTCGCGGCAATTTGTCCAAGCTGCTAACGCTGCCGGAATTCCTGAAGGGGATTATAACGGCCGCGACCGGTTCAATCCCGATGGCGTCTCCTCCCTTGTGCAGACCAATACACGGTCAGGCAAACGCGCCAGCACCTATCACAGCTATTTGGAGGGAAAGGCCGAATCCCGGCCGAACCTGACCATAATCACCGATGCACTTGTGACGCGTGTGTTGCTTGAAGATGGGCCCGATGGTCTGACCTCGCGGGGAATTGAGTATCGTGACCGTGATGGCGCGTTGCATCAGATCGAGGCGCGGCGGGAAACCATTCTCAGCTCCGGCGCCATTGGTTCGCCGCACGTTTTGATGCTGTCCGGTATTGGCGGGCGGCGCGAGTTGGAATCGGTCGGCGTGACCTGTCGCCTCGATCTGCCGGGCGTCGGAAAGCATCTGAAAGACCACCTATACGTGCCTCTGGCCTTTCCTGCTGAAAATATCGGACTGCCGGCTTCGGAGATTGCCACCTCGATGGGATCGGACAGTTTGCGAGGCCCCGACGGCCCTTTGCCAGAAGATCCAGCCGACGATGTGAACTTGTCTGACGAGCTGAAGGCTTTGAAGACCGAAGCTGATCAGCGTCTCAAAGAGTGGGAAGAGACTGGCAGCGGGCTCGCGGCTTCGTCTTTCTATGACGGTATTGCGTTTTTCTCGACAGGACTTGGCGATGACCACACGCATGATGCGCAGATCGGATTCAATGCAACCGGAAATGTCGCCTCATTGTTTCGCGAACAGCTCAATATCGATACTGATTTCTTTTCCGACGATATTGAGTCCGACTTCTCTGCCGAGTCGGAGAATGTATCGCTGATCGCCAGCAACTGCGTGCCCCGCAGCGAAGGCGAAATCACGCTGGTCAGCGCCGACCCATCGGTCCCCCCTGAAATCGATTTCAACTATTATAGCGACCCGTATGATCTCAAAGTCATGGTAGCGATTGTCCGCCGCACTTTGGAGGTTGCTGCCAATTGGCCCGGACCACACAAATTGGGACCATTGCGAATCCCTCCAAAACTTCGGGAGCTGCACGGCTATAAAGATGGGGAAAGGCCAAGCGACGCTTTGCTCGAAAATCTTGCTTTGCATGTCTCGATGACGATCTATCACCTTTGCTGCACCTGCCGCATGGGGGATGTCGTGGATTCTCGTTTGAATGTGTTTGGCGTGAGCAATCTGCGTGTCGCAGATGCGAGCGTCATGCCGGAGATTGTTAGCGGCAATACGAATGCTGCGTCGATCATGATCGGTGAACGTGCGGCAGACATTCTGGCTGACGATCACGGGCTAAACCTGGCGACAGACGAGGCCGCTAAAGAAGTGGCGTGATGTCCAGGGGACAGGGATTGACAATTGAACGAAGGGAACGTCGGTTAGATTGATAAAGAGGCGCCGGCAAACGCACGGCGCACGCATTCAAGGAGGGACGCGGCCGATGACGACTGCAGACACGGGAGCCGTAGAGGCTGCGCCCGCGACACCCCCATCTGCGCAACAAGGGCTCACCCGACGCGCCATCTATCTTCACGGTTCCCTCGCAATCCCACTCGCCATCTATGGCTATCCGCTGGCGATCTGGTTGCCGGCACATTATGGCGCGAGCCTCGGCAGTCTTGCTCTGGTTGGCACGCTCTTGATGCTCGCGCGCTTCACCGACGTCTTCACCGATCCCCTGATGGGCGAGATCTCCGACCGCGGTCGAACCCGCTTCGGCCGCCGGAAGCCATATATGGTGTTGGGTGCACCCTGCCTTATGGTTTCGGCCTGGTTCCTGTTTGTCCCGCCCGAGGGGCCGGGGGTGTTGTATTTGCTCTTCTGGCTCACCGCCTTCTTTGCCTCGGCGACAATGATACAAATCCCTTTCCGCGCTTGGGGCGCAGAACTGTCCGCCGACTATCACATCCGCAGCCGGATTACGGCAGTGCGGGAGTTCTTCGTCCTGGGTGGTCTGCTTCTGGCCGCTGCGGTCCCGATGGTGGTCGAGATTCTGGCCGATGGTGGCGCGGTCGGGGAAGTCTTTGTGACAATGTGGCGCGACATGATTGGCGCTTTTTCCGGTGACATCATGAACCGCGTTCCGAGCGACAGAGCGGCGCTTACCGGACCTGTCCTTCAATGGCTCGCCATCACAATCATTGTCGCTGTGCCGATCCTGACACTGCTCGTCGTCACCACCGTCAAGGAGCCGCCGCCCGCCGCCCGCGAGCGCGTGCCTGTGATGGAGGGCTTCCGCCATATGTGGCGCAATGGCCCGATGCGCCGGGTGCTCCTAATCGCCTTTTTCGTGATAGCGGGAGAGAGCTTACGCAATGCTGTGTCCTTGTTTTTCATTCGTGACATCATCGGCATTCCGACCATTGGTGCGGCCTACTTCCTGTATTTTGTCGCCGGAATCGCGGCGATCCCGTTTTGGCTTTGGCTCGGTCGCAAAGTTGGCAAGCACCGCGCCTTTCTCGGGACGCTGGGCTTTGTCAGCTTCGTCAGCGCGGCCAATCTGTTCCTCGGTTATGGCGATTATTTCGCCTTTTTCTGCCTCTTCCTGCTCAAGGGCTTCGCATTTGGCGGATTGCAATTCCTGCCTCTGGCCATGCTTGCCGATGTCGTCGACGTCGACAGTGCCCGTTCCGGCGGCCGACGGGCCGGCGCGTATTTCGCTGTCATCGGTCTTTCAGAGAAGCTTGCTGCAGCGATTTTCACAGGCGTGGCGCTAAACATTGTCGGCCTGCTCGGCTATCAAGCGATGGGCGCTGCGGAGTCGGCAGAGCAGGGCGTGCTCGCGCTCCGCTTGGTCTATTGCCTCGGACCAATCGTCCTGTACAGCCTCGCCGCGCCGCTGATTTGGGGTTACCCCCTCACGCCCGAGCGTCATGCGCGCCTGCGCGCGGCCCTCGAGCGTCGTGCCAGCCGCCTTGCCGCTGCCAAGCAGGCTGACGGCGCCTAACCTCATCATTGATCCGCATCAGCGGGCCGAAGCGGTCTTGGCGGTCGCGGTGTGTTCAGCGTGGTCGCAACCCAGTGAATCGCCGCGACGAGCAATAGATCACCATGCACTTCCATTTGCCGGCTAAAATAGAGGGCGCCGAAAAAGGCGCCAACACACCACTGCCATTTCCATCGCAAGGTGAAATAGTGCGCCCCTCCGAAAACGAGCGCGCTGAGCAGTGCCGCCATCCACACCGATGCGCCGAAGCCCTCGAGCAGCTGCGGAAGCGCGAGGCGAAACACCCATTCTTCCCAAAAAGACAAGGCCCCAAGATAGAGGATCCATCCAAGTTGCCAGAGATCCCAGTGCTGTTTGGTGACCCAAATATATGCGTTCAGCGCCAACAAAATCACCACAAAGACAGCCGCATATTGAACGATCTGCGCCGATCCACGCGATAGGCTTTCGGCGAGCAAAGTTTGAAATTCTGGAATGGCCAAAAAGCAGAGCGCCAGCGCAAGCCCAGGCAGCCCATGACGCCAAAAAACCTCGCGAAAAGACGATAACCGATCTCCGGTGAAATCAGGGGCGCGTTGAAGGCGTCGTTGGCGCGCGGGCGGGGTGGCGGGTCCTGGCATGCCAATGACTAAACAAGCGTTCGGGCAGACTGGAAAGCGGGCTGACTCAATTACCCATTTCCGCCTGACTGACGAGCCAGGCAAAGAATGCCGACCGCGCCGAGGCGTTTTGCGCCTGTGTCGCAGAAACTGTAGCGACAGAGTTCGTCAATGCCGAAAACCCAGGAAAAAGCCTGCAGAATATGCAGGTCAAGGCAAGGACGACCTGTCAGAGCTAAAGCCTATCGAAACGGGCTATTAACGGCATCGCTTTAATATGCGTCGGATCGGGTGTTGGGAATTCCAGCGTCCGTAACAACCCCAACCATTGTTTTTCGCCCGAATAGGACTTACTTTTCTCATATGATGCGGTTTCTGGCACCTGTCCTTTGGATCTTCGTGACCCTCGCCTTCGGGTTCGATGCGGTGGCGGAGCCCTGCGATTTGCGGATGCAGGTGACAGCAGAACAGCCATCGATGAATGAGATGCCATGTCATGATGGCATGATGATGGGGTCAGAGACGGAGACACCCGATGCGCCGGGACACCAGAAAGAAACGTGTTGTTGCGCAGCACTTCTGACAAATGCAATTACCTTTGCCCAGGTAGGGAGCGATCAACCCGCACCGGGACTTTCCCTTTGGGCGTCCCCGCTACCGGACCATGCCACAAGCATTTCCATTGAGTACGAGCCGCCGCCACCGCGGGCCTGATCCTAACCTTTAGGATCAACTCAAACTGGATACACAAAATGAAAATTGGATCTGCCGCGCTTGGCGTGGCAACCGCTATCGCATTGGCTTCTGGCAATGCTGAGGCACGACCTGTTTCGTATCCCGGCGGTTGGACGTGGATGCAAATGAACACTGGGGACTATTCCTCGGTTCACGCGCACTACTCGCCAACTTTTAGGGACTCGATCGGTCTCTACTCGGAGCGGAACTGGAGCGAGGACTGGCACTATACAGGCCTTCAATACAATCGCCTATTAAAGCGTTGGAACGCGAAAAACGCTCAAGCCAATGTCTATCTAAAAGGCAGTGTTGGACAAGCTGACCCCTTTGGCGAAGAGGACGCTGAGCTTGCGGGTTTCATCGGGGTTGGGGCGGACTGGGAGACCCGACGCTGGTTCACGTCATATGAGGCCCGCGCGTATGATCTAGGGTTCAATCAGACAGCCCGGCAGTCAGCGCGCATCGGTGTCGCACCGTATATTGGCGATTATGGCGATTTGCACACCTGGCTGATGCTTCAGGTCGAAAATCAGCCGGAAAGCGACACGCCAACCACGCTCACCCCATTGGTGCGCTTCTTTTACGACGTTCAACTCCTCGAGATCGGATACACGCCAGAAACCGAAAGGTTCATGGCCAATTGGATCGTGAGATTTTAACAAGGATATGACCATGACAAAGATAACA
>JBCAWZ010000045.1:16888-25201 GCA_038534315.1 Pseudomonadota bacterium
CCGCGCACCCTCAGGGTCATTGTGACGACTTCGTCTGATCGGTTACGCCAGAACCAGCCATGGGTGCCGTCGAACGCTGCCGTAAGGCTGTCTGAATGTCCGGGCTCGGCGCGTCCATTTCGATAGGTGATCGCTTCACCGGCGCGACCATCTCCATGCAAGGCGGAGTTCAAGTGACCGGGCTCGGCCACCCATTCAAACTCGACCACCGCGCCAGATTGCATCACCAATTTGATCTCTGCAGCTTCTCCAGGGCTCAGCTGCAAACTCACTTCATCTGTCCATTCATTGACGAGCGGTTCTTCTACGACGACCGCTTCGGTCTCGGCGGTTTCAATAGGTTCTGCGATCACCTCGGGTGCCGCTTCCACGGGCGTTGTGACGATTGCAGAGCGCGGCGCGTCAAGTGCCGCTTCCTGAGCAAGTTGTTGTTTGATTTCGCCCATCTGTGTCAGCCCCATCATCCGACCGACCCCAGTTGGGTCGACCGCATATTCAGACGGCAGTATGATGGTGAAGAGCAAAATTGCGGCCGTCACCAGAGCGATCGCTGTAGAGCGCAAGAGCTGTCGATTGCTTGGAAGTTCGGCGCGTGTGGGCAAGTCAGTGTTGTACATTCGATCGCTCCTAAGACGTACTGACAAAATAACCGACGATCTGATAGCCAGCGAGCATGAACCCCGCCGCCATCATCACCACATTCGCCGTGTAGGCATGTTTGAGAAAACTCGCTGTCCTGCGCCAATAGCCCATGACAATGAGGATCGCTCCTAAGGCCAATAACTGGCCGACCTCAACGCCGACATTGAATGCGAGCAGATTCGGCAAGAGCCCATCTGGCGATATGTCGTAATCGATGATTTTGGACGCCAAGCCAAATCCATGGAAGAAACCGAAGATCAGCGTCGCCGCTTTCGTGTTCGGCTGGAACCCAAACCATCTTTGATAGGCGCCCATATTATCTAGCGCTTTGTAGACAACAGACAGTCCGATAATCGCGTCGATGATGTAGCTGTTGATCCCGAAATCGAAAAAGACACCGGCGAGCATCGTCGAAGAATGACCGATTGCAAACAGGCTGACATAGATCCCGATGTCCTTCATCCGGTAGAGGAAGAAAATCACGCCTAACAAGAATAGGATGTGGTCGTAGCCGGTCACCATGTGTTTGGCGCCGAGATATAAAAACGGCAATACGTGCACGCCGGTTATCTCTTGAATGTAGCCTTTGTCGCCTTCTGCGACGGCATGCGCAGATGCATCGCCAACCAACGTGAAGGCGGCAAGCGCTGTCAGCAGAATTAAGGCACCGATTCTTGACATAGGTTTATTCGCTAAAGCCGAGCTGGAGCGCCGTCCATCTGGCAAGCACATACAGAGCTACGGTGATCAGACATCCAATCGACAAGGCCAGCCAGAAGGACATTCCGCGCGGCTTGGACGTGCCCTAGAACGATCATGCGCACTGTTGGCTCTGGACCAGGAGCTGTCATTACGGCCTCAACACGTCAAAACGCGCTGGGCTGCTTTGATGCGGTTTGGGCGGCTTCGATCGCATCCATATTCTCCTCAGCCCACGTTTTGATATGTTTCATCAGAGGGGCGAGGTCCTCGCCGAGTGGGGTCAAATTGTATTCGACACGAGACGGCGTTTCATTGAAATCGACCCGTCGGACAAGACCATCTTCTTCCAATCCGCGCAGCACATTTGTCAAAGTCTTCTGAGAAACCCCCTCAAGCAAGCGCCGCAACTCGCCGAAACGGCGCGGGCCGGTTTGCATGGCGATCAGGGCCAGCATGGTCCATTTCTTGGCGAGACGCGTCATAATCGGACGCGACGGGCACTTTGCGAAGTAAGCATCCGGAGTCATTTTAATCTCCTATTCTATCAAGCGATTGGCGCATTCTAAGCGGTAGTTTCCACCTGGTAACTAATTGATCTAAAACGAGAAATTTCTAACTCTTGTTATAGGGCGCGAGCAATGTCGTCCAAATCTAAAAGTGTCAATCAGATAGAGCGAGACGACGCCATGAGCAACTTCCTCCAGAAAATGCTTCTCATTCTTGTGCTTGTTTTTCCGGGCGCTGCCTCGGCCGAGTACCAAGCGCCAACGAAAGGGAAAATCTTACTTGTGGCCTCCAGCCCAGCGACCGCAGACAATGGCTGGCCGGTTGGCTTTTGGATGGCCGAGCTCAGTCATCCCTATGACGAACTGACATATGCGGGATATGAGGTGGTTATCGCGAGTACATCTGGCGGCGAAATCGAGCTCGACGCGTATTCTGACCCACGCCACGAGAGTGGTTATTCGGTCAACGACATCGTCAGCCTAGGGTTTTTGGAAAGCCCCTCGACAGCGCCGAAACTCGAGAACACGATCTCGATCGAAGATGTGAACCACGAGGAGTATGTGGCAATTGTGATCGCCGGCGGTGTCGCGCCGATGTTCACATTCCGGGACAATGAAACGCTGCAACAGCTGATCTCAGATTTTTATGTAAGCGGCCGTCCAACAGCAGCGCTGTGTCATGGAGTCACCTCGCTCTTAGATGTGAAACTTCCAGATGGCAGCTATCTCGTTGAAGGGAAATCCGTCACTGCCTTTTCTGTCGTTGAGGACAAGGAAGTCGAGGCATCGATCAATGGCCAGTTCTTCGACTGGTATGTCGAAGAAGCGCTTGTTGAACGCGGCGCGAACTATACGCAAGGTGGCCTCTGGGCCGATTATGCCATCCAAGACGGCAATTTGATCACCGGTCAGCAACAATATAGCGGGCGAACCGTCGGGCGGCTTGTTGCAGCTCTTTTGGATGAATGAAGCCTTCAGATTGCGCAAGCGCCCGAGACTCTCTATGGCGTTTGGGCCGAAGTGAATGAGTGGTTCGGTCAATCTGAATGGCCAGCGCGCTTTTATGCAATTGTGGACTGCGAGAGTTCATCTTTTTGGCGCGCAATTGATTAGGCTCGCGACGCTCAGACTTCCAATGTCGCACGTTAGCGTCCGAGCCCACCCCCATTTCTAGAAGTTGAGCGCACACAATCGAATGGCTGCTTTCGGCCGTTCCAACACTGGGTTCGAACGACTGGGGCTAGGGCGCAAAAAGGTGCTTTCAGTATCATGCGAACCCGGCTCTAGCCTTTTCCCATATTGGGAGACGATTGGATTTTGCAGCCGACCCGAACGTCCGCTTTAGAGCGTTTTCTGCGCCTGAACTCGGAGTCTGTTCTGGGGCGCGTTTAAATCGCTGAGCTAATGCCTGCTCCCGGCGTCAGCGCGGACATTTGCGGGGCGATTTGAATTGGCGTCAAAGCGAACGTTTATGGTGGTCACCTATCAAGACAGCGAAAAAGAGCATTTACTCGCTTTACTAAAACGAGTATAAGCTCGCTTATGAAGATTGCATCTACACCCGTGATGGCGCGAGCTCGCTCACTCCGCACGCGCCCGACGCAAGCACGCGCGCAAAAGACGTTTGACGCGATCTTGGCGGCAGCGGCGGATCTCCTAATCGAGTTGGGCTGGGACGGGTTCAACACGAACCTGCTTGCCGAGCGTGCCGGATGCCGCGTCGCCACGCTGTACCGTTATTTCCCGGACAAACTGGCGGTCGTATCAACGCTTGCGGAATCAGTTGTCTCTCAATGGGATGTAGCCTTCGCGCAGATTGCTGAGGCGCTCGAAGATACCGGAGATCTTCGCGAGGTCTGGCCGGACTTCTCTCGTCGGTTCGTTGCAATCTTGAGGACGAACCCGTCGGCCTTGGCCGTTCGGAAGGCCATGCACGCGGTACCAGAGCTGCGCGCGATCGACCAGGAAGATAATAAGCGACTGGCGGGGCACCTTGCGGCGATGCTGCGCGCCGAACTGCCGGATCTTCCGGCTGAGAAACCGCTGTCCATCGCGCTTGTCCTGATCGAGTCTCAAGTCGCCGTGACAGATCTTGCCATGGCGGAGACGGATGCGGTGGCGACCCAGCTCTTACAGGACCTGGAGGCCATGCACCTCGCTTACCTCAACCAGCTTTACACCCACGAATAGACATCGTCGGAAGGATCAGACCATGCATGACGCGATTATTATTGGAGCCGGGTTCGCCGGTCTCTCTGCTGCGAGGCGCCTCGATGAATTTGGATGCTCGAACACGTTGGTTCTGGAAGCCCGTGATCGGGTCGGTGGTCGCACCAAACATGGTGTGGTGGGTGGCCTAGACATTGATCTCGGTGGAATGTGGCTCGGGCCGACGCAAACCCGGCTCGCGGACTTGGCCGAGCAATATCAAGTGCGTACCTATCCGACGTATCTGGACGGAAAAGGCGTCTTTCGAATGATGGGCAAGGAGCACCATGGCGAGCGCGAAGACATAGACGGATTGTTCGGCTTGCGGGACGGAATCAGTTTTCTTTCGACCAGTCGAAAACTCCGCAAACTAACCAATGAGATCAACTGCGAAATGCCCTGGGCCCATCCCAAGGCTAAGGAGCTTGATGCGCAGACGGTGGAGCAATGGCTGGCAGACAATGTCAGAAGCGAACGGCTCAAGCGGCTCTACCGTTTGCTCTGTTTTTCTCTGTTTTGCGCTGAGGCCGCGCAGATTTCGATGCTGTTCTTTCTGCATTACATAAAATCGGGCGGCGGGATGGACGTTATGGTCTCCGCAGACAAGGGCGGTGCCCAGAATTTCCTGTTCCATGGCGGCGTGAATCAGATTGCTCGAAAAATGGCGGAAGAGCTCGGCGACCGGCTTCGCCTGGAAGACGCCGTGAGCCGAATTGAATGGAACGAAAACAGCGCAATCGTACACGCATCTCAAGGTCGATATGAGGCCAAACGCGTGATTGTTTGCGTCCCGCCAACGCTGGTGCCGAAGCTTGATTTTGCGCCGCCTCTGCCCCAGCCAAAGGCTGCTTTGCATGCAAAACTCGCCATGGGATCAGCGATCAAATATTGGGTCGTCTATGATCGCCCGTTTTGGCGCAAACAAGGCTTCAATGGCTCTATCGTTCGCGATGATGTGCCTTGTTCTCCGTGCTTCGATGTCAGCCCGCCCGAACAGGAGAAAGGCGTCATTGCCGGTTTTTTCGATGGCGACCACGCTCTCAATCATGGCGATATGAACCTGGATGACCGACGGGATTTAGTATTGAACATGTTGGCAGAGCATTTCGGATCCGAAGCTTTGTCGCCCATAGAGTATGCCGACGAAGATTGGACCGCGGAGGTTTGGTCCGGCGGGTGCTATGGTGCCTATGCGGCCCCCGGTATTTATGCCCGTTATGGTGAATGGTTGCGCCGACCGATCGGTCCTTTGCTTTGGGCAGGCACCGAAACATCGCCGGAATGGACGGGCTATATTGATGGCGCCATCCGGTCCGGCGAACGCGCCGCTCGTGAGGTGATAGGCGCGTTGAGCGCTGCCAAAATTGCCGCTGAATAAAGGTAGCAATGGCATGATCGCTCCTGACCCCAAACGGATATGGGCTCAAGCCGCGTTGTAATCAGGTTGAGTTGCCTTTCGTGACAGCCCGAATATCGGTTTCGTCAGCATGCCAGGGCGCGAAATGTGTCCATGCAGGCGGAAGCGTGTCCTTCCGCTTCAGGCGTGAATTAAGTGTGTCTCTGAGTTGTGGTGTGAAGAAGAACTGTGCCTCTCGCCACCATTCCGCTCCGCCGGGCGTAATGAGCATGCCAAGCATGTTGTCGACCCAGGGCGTTGCCTGATCTTCGTCGATAAGGCGTTGGGAGCGCATGGTGAGGATGGAATCGAGATTGACGGCCATCTCGACATTGAAGGTATGAATCCTGAGTTTTTGTGCCTTCGAAAGCGCATCCCAGGTTTGAAGAGCAACGCTATAGAGTTCCGTGAACTCGGGATCTGTCCTGAACGGGCGAAAGGTATCGGAAAAACCAGACGTGGCGTTGAGATATAAATCAGACCTGGCTGTCTGAGACTGCTGGCGGACCTGAAACATCAACCCCCCCAGCGAGATCAGGATTGCCAGCACCGCTACCGTCTGCCCGATATAGTAGATATTCTCCAGAGTCATGGCTGCCCCATTTCGTGAATCGAATGCTTAGCATGACAAGACGCTGACGTCCGCTAAATCCCCGAAAGGGGATCTTCCAGCGACCGGATTAGGGCGCTTTAAGCCGCTGAACCAAGGGTCCCAACGGCGCCAGAAGCTACCTCTGGCGCAGCGGTGGCTAATCCAAGGCCCAAACGATCAGAGCGCCGACGCCCAGCACAAAGCCCATCCAGCCCCACCAAGGCGCACCCTGCCGGGCAGGGGGTTCAGGTGGCGTCGCATCCAGCTGCGCTTCAAACTTGTCCATCACATCGGGCAGGCGTTTCAGCCGATCCGTCATGTCGCGGACCGTATCGGCGACCAGTTTGGCACCCCCGACCGGTCCGAGGTTTTGAGTGATCCAGTCTTTGACGATGGGCTCGGCGGCGGCCCAAATGTCATGGTCGGGATCGATGCCACGGGCGACCCCTTCGACCTGGACCATCGTCTTTTGCAGCAAGACCAGTTCCGGCCGAAGATGCATGCCAAAAAGATATGTGAAATCGAGGAGTTGCAGCAGCAACCGCCCCATGGAGACTTCTGAAGCCGGTTTGCCGTGGATCGGCTCACCGACCGACCGAAGCGCTTGAGAGAAATCGCCGACGCTGCGGTCAGGCGGAACATATCCCGCTTCGAAATGGACTTCGGCAATGCGGTAATAATCGCGGCGAATGAAACCCCAAAGGATCTCCGCCAAGAAGCGGCGCTCTGCCAGTCCAATTCGGCCAATCAATCCGAAATCGACCAAAGCCAGCGCACCATCTGGTCTGACGATCATATTGCCTTCATGCATGTCGGCATGGAAGACGCCATGTTTGATGGCACGGGTCAGAAAGCCCCGCGTCACCGCATTGGCGAGGGTGATGCGATCAATGTTTGGATTGTCCAGCGCGTCGGGCGCTGTCAGGGGTTTGCCGTCCATCCAGTCCGTGGTCAGTATGCGTTGCCCGGTCCGGTCCCAATCAACGTTCGGGATGGTGAAGTGCGAGGATTCGTCTTCCAGCTGGCGCAGCTCATCTTGTCCGCCGGCTTCGAGCCGGAGATCGAGCTCTTTGCGCATGCTCTCGCCGACCGTGTGCACAAAAGCCACCGCCTCCATACGGCGTCCCTCGGCGCTTACCGATTCAGCCACTTTGGCCGCCCGCATCATGGCGCGCAGTTCACGCTCAATCAGGCCTTCGACGCCAGGGCGCAATATCTTCACGGCGCGCGGACCTTCAGGCGTTTCCAGCTTGTGGACTTGCGCCAAGGAGGCCGCCGCAATTGGATCAGACAGTTTGGGGAAAAACGATGTCGCGAGCTCAGCGCCGAATTCGGTTTCGAGCGCCTTCCGGGCTTCCGCGTTTGAAAAGGGAGGCAATTTGTCTTTGAGCCGGGACAGATCGGTGGTGGTCTCAACGCCGAACACATCAGGCCGCGTCGCCAGGAACTGGCCGAGTTTGATATAGGCCGGGCCAAGCCGTTCCAGCGCGGTGGCGAGGCGCTCGCCCGGACGCCCTTTCGCACCGCCGCCGAAAGCGCGCAGCACTTTGCCGGCAATTTTCGCAGGCACAGGAAGTCTGTCGTGATACTCGCCGGGCAAAACGACATCATGCCGCGCCAGCGACGTAGCGACCTGCAATAGGCGAGCATAATCCGAAAGCGCGTGCCACATGGCTAGACAGCCCACCCGAAATGCAGGGCAGCGATGCCACCTGAAAAATTGGTGACGGACACGCGCGAGAAGCCGGCCGCCTCAATTTCCTTTGCGAAAACGGTCTGTTCCGGGAATTGTCGTATGCTCTCCACGAGATATTGATAGCTGTCGCGATCGCCCGCGATCCACTCTCCAAATTGCGGGATCAAGCCGAAACTGTAGGCATCATAAGCGCGTTGCAGTGCCGGCGCCGTCATATGGCTGAATTCTAGAATGGCGAGCCGTCCGCCGGGCTTTAGAACGCGCTTGAAATCGGCAAGCGCGGCGGCGCGATCGGCCACATTGCGAATGCCAAAGGCGATCGTCAGTACCTGTGCCGAGCGATCGGGGAAGGGCAGGCAGGTTGCATCGCCACACACCCAGCGGATCAGGTCACCATAGGCCTGCAGGTCTTTGCGCGACTGCCCAGCACGCAGCATCGCGTCATTGATATCGCAGACAATGGCGTGTGCCGGAGCAGATTGGCCGCGCCGCTTCCGCAACCGGGCGAGCTGCTGATCGATGTGGCTGGGGGCACTGGCGATGTCGCTAAGGCCTTCCTCGATCGAGCCGA
>JBCAWZ010000046.1:0-25135 GCA_038534315.1 Pseudomonadota bacterium
CGAGTGAGGACTTTGCCGGGCGCAGCCACTTTCTTCTTGTCTTAGGCAAGGGCGAAACGATAGGACCGTCGGCGGAGACGTGGCCGAGTGGTCGAAGGCGCTCCCCTGCTAAGGGAGTAGGCGGGAAACCGTCTCGAGGGTTCGAATCCCTTCGTCTCCGCCATTTTTCTCAGAACAGCTATCTGATAACTGCATGATAGTAGGGCGGAATTCGGCGTTCTCGCGCCGAAGACGATGTTTGGTCCGCTTGATTTGCTGCACATTTTGCTACACAAATGGGGGATTTCTCCGCCATGAGCATCGCGAAACGAGGCCGTCTTTACCACCTCCGCCGTCGGGTACCGCGCCGGTATCGGAGTATCGAGCCGCGCGAAACCGTTTGGATCAGCCTACACTCCGACTCGGAGTCCGTCGCCCGCAGCAAGGCGGATCGCGCTTGGTCCCAGATGATCGAGGCCTGGGAGGCGCGGCTGGCCGGGAACAGCGAAGATGCGGAAGCGCGCTACAAGGCCGCCCGCGACCTCGCCCGGGCGCGGAGCTTTCGGTATCTTGATGCGGGCGCTGTCGCCAAACTGCCGGTCCAGGACGTTATCGAACGCGTCGAGGCCATTCCGACGCCAGCGAACCAACCCGATGCCATCGAAGCCGCTGCCCTTCTCGGCACCGTCCCCGAACCCCGCATCACGGTCACCAAGACGCTGGAGCTGTATTGGGGCCTCGCAAAGGAGAAGACCCTCGGCAAGAGCGAGGATCAGCTGCGCCGCTGGGAGGTCAGGCGGCTCTGGCTGGTTTGACGCTCTAGGAGATGGGTTTCAAGAACGTAGTGATTATTGGCGGGATCGGCGACTGGAAAGAAGCCAACAGTCCAATGGAAGACGCTTGAGAAGAAGGATCGCGAGGATGACTGACATGTCCGCATCCCGATCCGCCAAAGAGGCCATTACAGCGTTCTTCTCAGCCCTTCGCGGAGGCGATGTCGACGCCGCGTTGTAATATGTTGCGGATGATGCAGTGTTCATCGCAGTGCTAGGCGACGAATTCAAAGACGTGCTGCCAATGTATGGGCAGTTTCGCGGCAAAGAGGGTGTTCGTGCCTTTGTTGGGTCTCTTGCAGCGAATTTCGACACCCAAGACTTTGTGACGCATAAAGTCATTGCAGATGGTGATCATGTTGCTCTTTGCGGACGTTTCCACCACCGGATCGTATCCACTGGAAAGGACTTCCATTCTGTCTGGGCATTGATTTGCGAAACGTGTGAAGGTCAAATCTTACACTATCAATTTTGTGAAGATACAGCCGCACTTGAAGCGGCCTTCGACCGACCGGGAAGGCTGCAAACTGGTTGAGCAACGGGACGAACACGCGGAACCAGACGTCTTAAGATAGGATGCGCATTGATAACCGAAAACTGGGATCACTTTCGTTACTTTGTTGAGCTTGTCCAGGCGGGGAGTTTGAGCGGTGCGTCCCGTACCACAGAGACTGACGGTCAAACTGTAGGTTGGGTGCCACAGCGTTTAGGATTTGCCGTACCGGCCGCGCTGGAAAAACGAGCGAGAGTGGACAGTCTACGACTTTCGACATCCAGCCTCTACACGCAAGCTGTTGCTGCCCGCCATGGGATCGGGGCAGCGGTACTACCTTGCTTCATCGGTGATAAGGAACCGGCACTGAAACGCGATGGCGGGATTCTTGCGGACCTTCAACAAGATCTCTGGCTGGTCTACCATGCAGCGCTCGGTGCGGTTCCGGGTGTCCGCGTTACGTTGGAATTCATAAGTGATCTCGTGGCCTCTAAGCGGCATTTGCTCGTAGGTCGCGAACCCGCCTAGGTACGATCAGGGTCACCATCTACTGTGGAATGCGGGGTTGCCAGTCGCATTGGGCCATGTATCTGACAAAGAACAAAGAACAACATAGTCGTCCAAAAACATCCCGAGGATGCCTCTTGCTTGGTCGCCGTAGACATCCCAAACACGTTCGTCGACCCCTTCTGTGACGGAACAGCGTGCCAATACCACCGACCAGATTGGCTCGAGCGCTGTTTCCGGTCAAGGAAGGCATGTACAGCACTAGGTCACCTAGCCACTAGAGCAACCGAGTTGACCAATAAAACCAAAGAGATACCCGAGCCAAATCAGCGCTATCACGGAGAGTAAGACCGGGTGAGGATTAGTAAGAAAGAACAGAGGCAGGTTCACTGGATAAAGAACCTCTAAAACAACGCGCATGCCCCAAACGGCAACCATCACACCAAAAAATGCCCTATCGAAAAAAGACCCGTCCCCCCTTCCAGCCACCAATGTCAGGATCCCGAATGCGACGAGGAAGCACCCGATTGCATAGGTTCCGAGGTATACGAAGTGATCTCTCTGGATGTCCGGAATGGCCGAGAGTGTCGCGGGGTTGTACCCGAATCTCGGCATCGCAAAGTGAGCGGTGCCGATCAGAAGCACTAGAACCCCCGAGATATTGGTGGCGGTCGTAGTCAAGCGATCAGGGATAAGCTTTGCTGTTCTCATAATTCGTCTCTTGCGCATCGTCGCTAAAACTCGCGACGAGGGTTCGGTCAAAATCCAAAATCATATCGGAAACTTTTATTGAGGTATTTTGCCCTTTCCTCGTGAATTGAACCCTCGAAGCTCTGCCATCCTCTTTGTCCCGAAAGCGCGATACGAGACCCGCATCCTCCATTCTACGCACAGGCGTTGTCATCGCCGGCTTCTGAGTCCAAGATATGCGCGTAATTGGAAGCCCATCTATTTATTGTCCAGTTGCGGCCAGCCGTGCCCCCAAAGAGTTCAAAGGAGGCTGCAAACGTGCCACGCAGCCATAACATGGCTTTTGGTTTGGACAGAATTCGGTCACGCAAAGACGCCGCAAACGCGCCATATATAGCGAAGGCCGCGAACGTCATCCCCATGAAGACAAGGGCCAACCTGGTCATCCGAAACGTCGCATCCATGGGAATGAATTGCGGAAGGAAGGCAAGAAAAAACATCGAAAGTTTGGGGTTCAGCAAGTTCAGCATGATCCCAACGCGAATGAGTTTTGCAGCGGATACACGCGCATCTCGACCCTCAACCGTCAATGCGCCATTTCCCCGCCAAACGCTCCAAGCCATCCAGAGCAAATAGGCTACGCCGGCGACTTTGACGGCCTGAAAAGCGATTGCACTGGCATGTAGAAGCGCAGCAAGTCCAAGGATCGAGGCGGTCATGTGCGGCACGATGCCGAGTGTACAGCCAATGGCAGCGATAAAGCTTGGGCGGAGGCCCTGACCAATCGCAACTGCAAGCGTGTAGACAACGCCCGTTCCTGGGATCAACACGACAACAAGCGCAGTGGCCAAGAACTCCCAGCTCATGGATGTGGTTCTTCCGTCTGGAACCGGCCTTTCCCGCCGCGCAGGAGGTCAGAACGCACAATAGCACCGGCGTCTTTCAAGGTATCCGCCAAGTTGTCTCGCGCCGCCAAAACGTCTGACTCGGCCTCGTCATGCAGGCCTTCAATCACGAGGAGTGCCTTGCGCGAGCTGGTTGAAATCGCGGAAGCCGCACTTTGCCGGTTGGTCCATCGCCGTGCGTGTGCACCACCCGCGTCGTCCCTGAAAATGATCTCTCCAGGATTGGGGGTTTCGGTGCTGCCGCCGAAGGTCAAATACGTTTCGTCTCCAATTGCGGGTCGGACTGTGAGATTGCCAACAATTCCTGACAGGTCAAAGGCGGCAACTGGAATACCGTGGGCTGCGGACACGGCGTTGCAGACGTCTACAACCGGGTTCAACGAAGGCAGCGATCCTTGAGTACGAAGCCTTCGCAACAGTGCCTCTGACGCACAACGATATTGGGTTGGCTTCAAGTTCATCGTAGAAAAGGCCGCACGCCACGCCTTAATTGCGGGCATGTCGCTTTCCGGACCATCGGTCAGGCTAGCCAAGGCATCATTTTGCAGGCACTCAACAGTCGAGTTCAGATCCAACTGATCTGGCACGTCCCGCAGAAAGACGAGGCCGGTGTAGAGTGTCGGGAATGTCGTCCCGATGTGAGAGTGATACGAAAAAATCATGTAGCCAATTGCTCAAAGATCGTCGCCCTAGTCTTGAACGATATTGGCCTCAACCGATCTGTATCGACCCGGCGGCAAACCGAATTGGCGAGAAAAGGCGCGGGTCAAATGGCTCTGATCCGCAAAGCCCAGATTGTAAGCAACCTCGACGGGGGTGCTGCCCGAGGCGAGGGCCCGACGCGCAATACGAACGCGAAGCTGCATGGCGTATTCGTGGGGCGTAGCCCCGACCTCTCTACGAAATCGCCGTAAAGCACCCGTTCGATGCATCCCCATAAGTTTCGCCACATCGTCAAGCGACGGTGGTTTGTCCGGTTCATCATGAATGCGATCCAACACCCGCGCCGTTACAGCTGAAGGACGACGATCCCCTATCTCGTTTGAATTCAAGAGTGCATTTGAGAGTAGCGCCGTCAACGATTGCTCAGCTGCGTCTGCATCACCATTGCGGAGATAGCGCAGGGCGTGTTCAAGTTCAGCGCGAAGATGAGACGCGCGTTGGGCCGCAAAACCGATTTCACGCTTGGCGGCACGCCGTCCAACCAAGCGTTCCACGGTTTCAGGTGCGACAAACACCATCTCCCAAGCACGCCGGTCGCCAATCGGTGCGCCATCATGGATTTCGTTTGGACTGACCGCGATCACGTCACCTGGCCCGGCCTCAACTTGGCCGCACTCGGACCAAGATACATGCCCACCATCGCGCATAATCCCAAATCCGAACTGATCATGGGCATGTTTTGGGAAGCTGCGCGTCGAAGAAATTGCGACGGTTTCAACGCCAGCAAGGCATCCTGCCAAGAGTTCAATTTGGTGATGTGCAAGCAGCGTCATACTGCATTCATATTGCACCAAACTTTTGGAGAAAATGGAAAAGGAGACTTTTGTGCGGGCACCATGGCGGACTGCCCAGTCCGCATCTTGGTCGTCCAGCCTGTCTTAAGCGAAGGTTGCTGATGGCACGCATCTGGAGACACCGTCGGAGAGAGTACACCGTCCAAATCCAAGGGATCAATCGTCCGCCCTCGCCCCAAGCATCTCGGATGATGCCGCCGGAGTATGCTTCTCGCGAAATGAGCAGAGCGAGCGGGTTCAAGACCTAACCTCGAAACGAGTTTTGGACGTGATTTCGCGAAAAAGGGCAAAAAGGCAAAAAAATTGTCACACATTCGGTTGGCCAGAAGTCTAACTCAGTAACGATCTAAGAGACGGGAAACCCTCAATGGAAGATGTGAAACCGACCCAAATCACCTTGGCACAGGATGGCGATGCCGGTGCGCTAGAGGGTTTGGTGCGTTCAATCCAGGACAGGGTATATCGGCTGGCACTACGCATGTTGGCTGATCCCATCGCGGCGCAGGACGCGACGCAAGAAATCCTCATCCGGATCGTCACAAAGCTCTCGACCTTTCGCGGCGAAAGTAAGTTTGGCACTTGGGTGTATCAGGTGGCGATCAACTACCTGCTGACCGCGCGGAAAGTCATCGCAACCGACCCTAGCTTGTCCTTTGAGATGTTCTCTGAGGATCTGCTAAACGGCCTTGCCGATGAGCAACACATGGCGCCAGAAGACCATATCTTGATCAACGAACTGCGCCTCAAATGCACTTTGGCGATGCTCCTGTGCCTCGATCGGGATCACCGGGCCGCTTACGTGCTTGGCGAAATCCTCGAATTCGACCATGGCGAGGCTGCCGAGGTTTTGGGGATCAAGTCTGCCAACTTCCGCAAGCGCCTGTCTCGTGCCAGAAGTTGTGTGCAGGACTTCACAGCCAAGAGCTGCGGGTTGGCTGGTAAGGCCGCGGCTTGTTCCTGCCAGAAGCGGTTGCCTGCCGCCATCTCATCCGGACGGATCGGACCATCTGTGACGGAGGCGTTTGATGACGCGCCAACGATGACTGATGTAGAGATCATGGTCGCGTCGACCCAAGCAAACTTGATTACCGCAAAGCTTCAACGTGCGACAGGTTCGCTGACATCCAAAATCGACTTCGCCAGAGAGGTTCTCAAGGTCGTAGATCCACCGATTTAGAGTTACGACAACCACCAAACCAAAAGAGGAAGATCATGAAACATGCATTTGCGTGGGCGATTTCGCTCGCCCTACTCCTACCCCAAATCTCACATTCAGAAGGAAAGAATATGACACAAGACGAACAGGATGTGCTTGCCGCAATTGAGCACATGACACAGAGTTTCATGGCCAACGACATTGCCTCAGTGATGGCGAGTTACGAAAGCAAAGCGACGGTCGTTTTCGATCCAGAGCAACCAGTCTCCGATGCCACACAACTCGAACAGATGTTTTCGGGCATGGCAGGTGTGAGCCCTGTGTTTGAGTATCCTTCCGGTCATGACGTTGTTGTTGTGGGTGACGTGGCGCTTCACATTTCGCCCTGGACAATGAGCGGGGTGGCTCCTGACGGGCAAGAGATCAGCCAGGCAGGTCTGTCAGTCGCAGTGCTGCGCCGGCAGGATGACGGTTCGTGGCGCATGATCATCGACAACCCACACGGGGGGCGTTTGTTGGAAACCAAGTAATGTTGCACCGGGCGGGCCGGCAAGTCGAGCAGGTCCGCCGCCTTTGCTCGACATTGCGTGGGTTTGTGGAGGCGACGCATTTCGAAACGAAATTCGGCGCGCTGCTTGAGTTTGCCACGGGGGCAATTGTCCAGCGTTCCAGTCGCGTAAACTTCTCACTCATTGCGCGGTCAGCGAGAAAAATTCGATCAGCTGACCATTTGGATCGACGACCTTTAGTATGTCGATGCCTGGTTCTTCGATGATCTCCGGTACCACGCGTCCTGTTTGGGCGACCCGCGCCTGCATTTCTTCAAGATCGGCAGACTGAAGGTACGGAACGGATCCCGTCCCTGACACCGAGTTTGGCGCATACTTTGCGCGCGAGACGATGGCAAACCATCCCCCCTCAATGTCAAAGGCGACGAAATCGTTCAGTGCGAAAGTCGGATCCCGATCGAAAAGCGTGCGATAGAAAGCCTCCGATGCCGCCAAATTGTCCGTCGGAACGTAGGCACCCACGGCCAGTATAGCAGGGTCGGTCGGTGTCGTTTCCGCCAAGGCTTTGTTTGCCGCCAGCAAATGAATTGAAAGCAAAAGGACTGTGAGTACCTTCATTCTGTTTTCTCCGTTTCTGTCGGGAGTTCGATAGGCGACTCTTCCCAAATGGGCCCGTCTTCCTTGAATTCGTGGAAGGAATGCGCGATCCCCGGATCGTCATCGAGACAGTGTGCGTTGATTGCAAAAGACGTATCGGGCGACAGAGGCTCGCCCAGGGCTGTCCCGCAAGAACGGCAGAATGACCGGGTATAGGTGTATGGCGCGCGCGGCGCAATCGTTTCGATCTGAGCTTCGCCTTCGATGAGGCTGAACTGCTCCCGCTTTACGAACACGATTGTCGATGCGCCGAGTTTTCGGCAGCGCGAACAATGACAGGTGCCCATGGCTGAGGGCGCACCCTCGATCGCAAAGCGAACCGCTCCGCAGGCACAGCTTCCGCGGATTACCATGCAATGTTCCCCCTCATTTCGATCCGTTGGGCGAGTAATAATTGCACCATGCTGACACCGTGTTGTCAGCATAGCTTCACCATGTTTAGGCTGATAAGCAGGAGGCGGCCATGAGACGCGGTGACAGGCTGTTCGAGATCATCGAAATACTGAGGCGGGCAAAGAGACCAGTCTCAGGACAATCGATTGGAGATGAACTCGGGGTTACCAAGCGCACGGTTTACCGCGACATCGCGGCTTTGATGGCCCAAGGGGTGCCGATCCAAGGCGAGGCAGGCGTGGGATACATCCTGGAAGCCGGGTTTCACATGCCCCCCCTGATGCTGACCTCCGATGAAATTGAGGCCGCAATCCTCGGCGCGCAGTGGGTGCGGACACGCGGCGAACCGGAACTTGCCCAAGCCGCGGAGAAGCTGCTGACAAAAATCGAAACGGTGAGCCCGGCCGGATTCGAGACTTCCTTTGTGCAGCCGGTGGTGGGCGTCGCCCCCGTCGCAGAGCCGACGGAGGTTCTGGCAGCCGCTGACATTCGCCGTGCCATCCGTCAACGCTTCAAGATCGCAGTCACATATCGGGACGGCACAGAGGCGCTGACTGAGCGCGTGATCTGGCCAATCCTCTTAGGATATCGTGATGCGGGCCGCATTATCGCGGCGTGGTGCGAGCTTCGAGAAGGATTTCGGTATTTTCGCACGGAACGGATTGTCGAGGGTGCGGTTCTGGAAGAACGGATCCCGCGACGCATGGACCTGCTCAAGGCTGATTGGAACGCGGCGATGGCGGTTGAACGGACGCGTCTTGAGACCAATTGAATCCAGTGCGCCCTGAACCGATCTTTGGCACCCGTTAGGCGGACATTTCCTTGGCCAGCACATCAAAAACGAGCCGGACCCGTCGGCATGGACGCAGTTTACGATCCACGACGAGCCAGACCGGCAGCGAGAATAGTTCGACCTCCATCAGCACCGGTTGGAATTCAGGAAACCTGGAGGCGATCCGGTCGCTCATGATCGCGATCGCCTGGTCGTTTCGGGCAATCTCCCACTCCACCAGTTTCGAGTTTGATGCGTAGCGGAAATTCCGCCGTCCGAGGTGGAGGCCCACAAGCTTGAGATAGCCCGCGACGCGTTTGAAATCACCGAAACTTACGAATTGATGGGAGGACACGTTGGCGCTTAATTTCGGAGAACCGAATGCGTCCAGATACTCTCCGACGGCGTAAAATCGCATCTGGTCCTCGGACAGCATCTTGGCAATCAGGTTCGATTGCTCCGGGCGCACATGGCGCACCGCAGTATCGGCCTCTCGCAACAGAAGGTCGAGAACGCTGTTGTCGGTGGCAATTTCGATCTGAAGGTCCGGCGCTATCGCGTACAGACCAACAAGAAGCATAGGCAACAGATAGGCTGCGGTCAACCTGGGGTGCGTTGCGGCACTTGTGTCGAAGCCGCGAAGGGGGGCCGGGCGGATAGCGGCCGTTCGCTGCGGGCACTCACTGTTTTAGGAGATTTGGCAAAGCAGACATTGGCAATGTAGTCTTAGTCGCCGGGTTGATCATATAAGGGCTTATGCGTCTTTGGCTGTGCTGATGGGACACATTCTAAACTGGGTTGCGACAATTCCCCTATCTGGCTGGAAAGCAAGGAAAACGTCGCACCGACCCTTGTGCCATCAATGACATGTCTTCAGACGCAGGTTTGCGTACCGCTAGGTGTCCGTGGCAAGTAGCCAATCAACAAATGTGTCGAACGGTTCAGAGACCGCCGATCGGTTACTGTCCTCGCGTACTAATTATGCGGTTGCCACGTGCCGAACGATACAAGAATTTTCGCTTTACAGATTTATGTATCTTTCCGCTCTTTAGCTCCAATGTGTCAAAATCAATTCTGTCCTCGTTTTCCAGCCAGCTCTTTTTGCATTCCCTTGTAACAGAAGCATGCAAAACCATTAATGCATATTCGGAGAAATAGCTCCTAAGGACGCTTTCCCTTTTATATCCCACATTCAACGCAGCCTCAATCACGTCCAGTACCATTATGGAGAACAAAAGGTCATGATCTTTGTCAAAGTCACTTCCGCGGAGGATTCTAACTTGATCCAAATACGTCTCTTGGTCAGAACCTTCCGCAGCACCCTTTACTACTATGAGGGGTAGGCTTGATGCCAAGGTTTCGCAGAAAAGATACAGTGCGTTTCTACCATTTGTTTCCGCTGCGAGGCCTCTTAGAATTGCAAAAAGGCCAGATACAATTTCATTTGTGCGGCCTAGAATAACTTCTTCCTTGAAGATGTTGCTTCCGAGCTCGACAAGGGTTTGCAAGTTGGTTTCTGGTTGGAAGACGAAGCGAGTGAGAGCCAATGCGTTGGCCTCTTTGCTGAGAACCTGTGCGGTACTAACTGTCTCGGACAAACTCGCGAAGAGGTTTCGTAGAACAAGAGTTTCTTTGTGAAAATCCCGCAGGAAAATAGCGAATAGGAGGCTTCCCTCGGTGAATGAAAGCACTTTGTCTTCAAAGTATGCCTGGAGAAGAGAAGCTGCGAATGATCTGCGGTCTTGGGTGCAATTTCCGATTGAAATCACAGAGGTGAAAATTGGTTCTTGAGAGCTTGACAATTTCTGATCAATGAGTTCATCCAGAACAAAATCGACTAGACGTCGAAAGATGGCTTCGGCACAAGGCAAGTAGGCCAATGCTTCTGACGTAAACAGGGCAAGGTTAGTGCTTTCTGTATCATCCTTTTTGCCCTCAGAAATCAGGATTCCGATCCTCTCCAGCTCTTGGGCTGCTCTGTCGGAAGATCGGCGTCCTCCCGCCGCAGCCATTTGAAGAGCCAAGTGAATTGGTAGTACCCACTCGCGCGATTTGAGCTCTCGTTCGTGCTCTCCCAGCAGGTTTTGGGCGTCTGGGTTCTGATCTCTGAGAAACCGAGCAAAAAAGAACTCGAGAAATGTACGGTGAGCAAATTCGTACGAACCGTCGGGTGTCGGAATGAACACCCAAGTGCGCTCAGCAAGCTCCGCACAAATCGTTTCGGAGAACTCACGGCTCTTTTTCTCTGGATCGTCATAAATCTCTGTAAGCAGAGATTGTACTCGCTCCACGAGCCAATCAAAACTGACACCCGCCTGAAGCTCTTCCTTTGGATATACTTCACTAGCAATGTCCGAAATTAGATTGAAGAAATCCTCTCGTTGTAGGGTGCTAGAGTCGATCTTTCTCTCTCGATCCCAGCGAACATAAACTAGTTTCGCGCATTCCTCATATATCTTCGATCTGTTGTCGGGGATGTTTCCCTTTTCGTCGTCGTACATCCCGCATATTAACGAAAGCATCAAAGGATTATCCCTGAGTTCCCTTGCTTGAGTGGCAGTTTGCTTGACAAACTTTTCGACGTAAGGTTCGAGTTGGTTTGGGTTGCTAATCCTGTTCTTGGCAAGCTTTTTCATATATAGAGTAACATAGTCTCTAACGTCTTTATCTGTAAACGGCCTAATAATAAGGCGTATGTAATCAGAGAGCATCGAGTTGTCGAAGCCTATCAATCGAGAGGTCACAATCACTGGATTAGCAGGGTTGTTCTCGGAGAACCGCTCGATGGATGATGCCGCATAAAGCCGTTCTTTCGCGTTTGTAATCTCATCTAGCCCATCAAAAAAAATTAGTAGGCGACCTGCTCCAAGATGGTGGGATATGAAGTCGTTTGTTGGCTCCGCGGTGCTGCCCGCGAGTTGAATCTCGGTTTTTAGGCTGTCAAATATATTCCATCGAGATTGGCGAATTGATTTGGCATGATCGCGAAGCCGAATTCTTACCGCAAGGAAGTGGCCTTGTGTGCAAACTTCGGCGCAAATACTCTGTCCTAAGGTAGATTTGCCCCCTCCAGGGTCACCCAGAACTAGACATCGGCCGCCGCGCTCGATCATCTCTAGGAATTGATCGCGAGTAAACTTGGCATCTAGACGACCAGCAACTCTTGACCTTGGAGCTAGAATTGATTGGGTTCGAGCGGCCAAGGATATTCGACTTGGAATAAAGATGTCGGATATGTCAACTTCCTGATTTCCGTGGACAGTTGGAACTAGAAGGCTCGAATAGGTTCGAGCCGCGGATCGTGCATAATCACGAAGCGATTTCCCATATTCTTGGATTTTTTCAACTTGAATGTTTCCTAGCGCTTCCTCGATTTGATCCAGTTTTTGTACTATTCGCTTGGTTGCTATACGGTCGTACTCGAAGCGTTTTGGTTTGGTTCCCCTAACTTCGAAGCTTATTGATATCGAGTTAACGAAGAGACTAAAAAATTCCTGTGTTTCTTCCGTGGCTGCAGCTGGAAAGAAGCGCACATAAAGCTCATGGAAATAGGAATGGTATGCGCCTACGTTATGATCGATTATTATCGCTTCTATCAAGGCACGAATGGTGGCGTCAGTTCGCAGCGCATCAAGTAGTCTCTCTGCAGATGTGTCGTAGCGACCTTCTACGTTGCCAAGGAACCGTGTCAGATCATCAATGGCTGTCTGCAGTTCAGCCGGAACTTTAGACCCTCGCCCGTCGGAGATTCTCCGAAGAGCGCTACGGTGCTTTTTTCTAAAGAGGGTTTCATGACCGAATGGCTTTAAGATATCGTAGAAGGTGTTGGCAACTACTCCCGCCGTGATGCTTCCAAGCATTGATATTCGCCTTATGTTTTCACTCTTAATGCAGTTTTCATTGCTGAGACGACCGGTGCAACACCTTTCTGCAAAAGTGGATATCGTTCAGTTGTAGGTTCGGTATCGTCAAAATAGAAGCTTCCCGGATGGGGCCCTAAGACCATATACACGCCCTAACCCGATGCGATTCGGGCCGAAAAGGCTTCGCGGAAGGCAAGTTGCTGGAAGCTTCAGCCCGCAAAGAGTTGTCGGGTGGTACATAACTCATAACTTTTGCAACACACTGCAAAAGCCAATGAAACCAACGTGTGGATATGGTGCATAAATCCGGTGCGCGTTCCAACTCCGTTTGATACGCTGAACCTATGCTGATCGGCTACGCAAGAGTGTCCACCCAAACCCAGAATCTTGATCGTCAGATCGGGGCGCTGAACGCTGCGGGCGTGGATCGTATCTTCGGTGAGAAAGCCACTGCCAAGACGGTCAAGGGTCGGCCTCAGCTCGAAAAGGCGATTGATGCGCTTGGCACAGGTGATGTGCTGGTAATCGCCGAGTGGGATCGTGCAACGCGCTCGATGATGGATGGCATCACGATCATTCAGCGCGTGGCAGATCGGGATGCGACGGTGAAGGTACTGGATAAGCCTTGGCTCGATCTCACCACCCCTATGGGCAAAGGCATCCTCGCTTTTCTATCTGCCTTGGCGGAGGACGAGCGAGAGCGCATCACAAGCCGTGCAAATGAAGGTCGGGCAGCTGCAAAGGCGCGAGGGGTAAAGTTTGGTCCCAAACCGAAACTTACGGAACATCAAGCAGCTGTTGCCATGGAGCGCTTGTCAAATGGTGAGAGTTGTAGGGGTATCGCGAAGGACATGGGCGTAGCACATACAACCATATCGAGGCTTGCCAGAGGAGCGAAATAGCCCATCCTTCGGATGAAAGAGAGGTAATTTTGAGTGATTTTAAGCTGCGAGAGTTGGAAGAGCGAGAAGAAAATGAGCTAGATGAGCAGGAGCAAGAAGAACTACTCAAATTCGCAATCGATAGGTCAATTTTAGCAATCGATGGGCAGATCGCAACTTTAGCCTCTCTGAGGCAACGCGCTATGAACATCATAGCGATCAACGGAGCAATCCTACTACTTGCAAGAACTGTAATCCCAGACACGGGCATTCAGCCTCAACAACCCAATCAACCGCTAAAGGATTGGGTTCTTTCCCAACCTTATGTGTCTGGGTCGGTAGCCATGTTTTCTACTTCAGTTGTACTAAGCCTAATGGTTCTAGCAACGAGAAGGGGATGGCTGTTCAGTATATCCGGGAAGAGGGTCGCGGATCGCTACCTAGTGCGTGGATGGTATGCGAACATTCGACAGGTCTATAGCGATCTCATTGAGATTTCTGACAAAAACTACAAATCGAACGAGCGAAAACTGAGTAGAATGCACTGGCTTCTATTGTCAGCGATTTGTGCTACAGTTCTGCATGGAAGCTTGTGGCTCATAGGAGGTTTCATTGGATAAGTCGAGTTCTCGCAGACCTTTGCGGCGCATCAATTTGATAGTTAGCGATAGAATCGAAGCTGAAGCCTACGAAGCCTTGAAGACGATTCTTGAAAGTGAAGAATACAGGCGATCTGTTACAGAACAGCTCGTATCACTCGCGCGTAGGCTTGATGACGACGATCCTTACAACCAAGTTGCCGAATCCTCGGCGTAGAGTTCTTTTATGAGCTTAACATAATGAACCCTATCGGCCTGAAGGTCTGCTTTGCGGACTGCAATCGCAGAAATTAGACCTTACGTCGGATGTCGGTATTGGGCCGTCCTTGATGAGTCCATCATGCCGCTTCTCTACGGAAGCTGCGCTGCCTCTGAGGTCCGCATAGAGCCCAATGTCACCGATGCTGCAGCCTGCACCATCGTCGGCTCTTCGGGCTGGGGACAAAAACGTGACAAAATCAAACCGAGTTTCGCCAAGGGTTTGTGGCACAAGAATTTTCAGTGTTTGCGGGTCAGTCGCTGCTGGTGACAAAAACGACCGTTTTTGGCGCATTTGTTTTGGTAAGAGGTTTTTGTCCAAGTTGACTATCACTGTGGTGGTTTGCTCGGAGCTAGGAGGAGAAGTGCCTGAATGGCACGGCGATCGTGCGCAGCAATCGGTACGGGCCTAACTGCAGTTTACAATTTGCTTGCATTGGGAAAAGTGAGAGGCGCGAATCGTTGAGTTATTTGCGAGCATCGCACTCATACTTTCTGTAAATATTACGATTTTCGGTACAGTTCACTGATCGGCCAGTGTTGCGAATTTGCATCATTGAGGCGGACGAGCCGCGGCTAGCTTTTGCAACTGCGGGGCACGTTCCCATGTTTAAATTGACGACCAAAATTGGGCGAGAAACGATTTGATTGAGTGAGGTCCACATGAAAATCATGGAAATCGTATGGTACGCCGCCTGGTCAAGCCTGAATCGGCTATTCGTCGTTGTGGCGATCTGTGCTTCACTTAATGCTGGCGCTGCCGGAGCATCTGCGTCACTTGTCGATCGCTTAACGGGCATCCGAACAGATGTAAGTGACACTGTCGCTCAGGCGGAAGCGGCTGGGCATGCTCTAATTGCGGATGCTGGACGGCAGATGCTAGAAGTGATCGATGCCGCATTGGCTGCTTTTACCTCCGGCATAGGGGAGGTTGATACCTTGGCGAACCGCACTTTTTTCCAGGCTGAACAGTTCCTAGCCGAGGCCGAGAACGTCGCTGCGTTTAGCTTCACAGAGGCACATGTACTAGCGGCGGAGAGCCAGGCGATCGTGCGCAGCTTGCCCTTTTCGTCAGGCGAAACAGCGGTTTTCTTCGTGTCGTCTACTTTGTTGCAGCCTGGCGGCACAGACTGGCAGACGATCACAGTTATTGGCGCTGGCATTGGAGCGTCGGATGCAGAGGCCACCCTCGATGGCGTGCCAGTTCGTGTTCTTAATGTAACCGACAACGAATTGGCGATCAAACTGCCTGCGTCTGCTCTGTCATTCGACAAAAAAGAACTCAAGGAACAGAGTCTTGTTCTGCGATATACAGTATCACAGCCGGGATCTGTGGGAGCGCTCTTCGGTGCAGAGGCCGAAGTCGAAACTCGGATGATTCCGGTTACACTGTTGCCCTTTTTGGGAGGAACCTGGGAACTCGTTGAAACCGTCCCTACTAGGGTGGTCGAAAGGATGGATCACAAGGTTTCAGCTTCCTTGAAGGGACGAGACAAAGAAAAGACTCCGAAGTTCGCAATACCAGACGATCTCTGGGCCGCGGGCTGGCGAATCGACACCAACGCGGTTCGCACAAAAATGAAAGCCCTGATTACCAAGGGCAAGGGTCATCACTCGCATATCAATAACATCGTGTCAGGATCAATCAATGAGCGGTCGGTCGAGGTCAGCGTCTGGCTTGGCAGCACACGCGACAACCAAGGCAGAAAACGAGATGCGCGCCGCAAGCTGTCCGTGACGCTTCCCCTTGTGCGCGCCTTGCCTGGACCGGTCGATACGAGAACTACCACGGGCGTCTTGGAAACAGGTTCCGACACGGTCGTGCCACGCGATCTGCGCGCCGTCGACGCTATCCTCACGGTACGCCCCGCGACCGGCGGAACTTTTGTCGCGACGCCGGAAACACCGGCGAATCCGCCGAACCACCGCCTGAATGTGGAAAAGGCTCGTTTCGTTCTGACGGCACGGCGGACTGACTGATCGGACGCGAGCGCCCGCGCACCAGAAGGAGCGCGGGCGGACAGTGAGTTTCGGTCTGCTGTCTTCATCGGACTGTCCTGCGCGCGGCCTTCACGGGCAAAAACCATACCTTTCTGTCACCGGTGAAAACCACCGTTTCTGGCCGTGTTATGAATTGCCGGATTGTCCTCGGTGTAAGAAGCTTCAGGAGTTATCGAGCACGTGGTAGGTCTTGTCTCACGAACAACTTGGCGCTCGATTGATGCAAGAATTTTTGTGCACGTTTTCCGGATGGGTATCTATCGCCGCAATTTCTGCGGTACTCCTCACCTCCGTCGTTCTTTGGCGCGGCGGTTCGATTGAAAAGATAAAGCTGCCACACCTATTTGAAGTTAAGCTACATAACCCTATTGCTTTCCAAGGTTCCAGATTTTGGCTTCTGCCAGGTTGTCTGGCGTTGTTCGCATTGTTCGGATTGATTGTTCTAAGTCTCACGGCACAGTGCGAAAAATCACCGACCAAGCTCAATGAATTGGCCTTGAGGTGGTTGGAAGAACAGCTCGGCCATACCTATTGGGATGGCGGTGATGCGTGGGGAACAGTTGCTTTCAAAGGGAATGGACGGGAAGCCAGATACACTAATGCACCTGGAAGAGCAGGGGGTAGCATAGAGATTCTTGGAGGTGATTTTGGCGCATCAGGATACATTTTGTTCAACGGAGTGTGGGACCAAGTTGATGGCAAGAGAGGTGAGCTTGAACTTGTCGTGTCCAGCTACGGCAATGCTGTTGAAGTTCGATGGGGTGGAGAAACTGAGATCATTAATCAATGGGTGCGAGTGCACAGCAGCGACTTTCTACCCAACTTAGACACGGTGCCACCCAACCGTCTCGTTGTTTTGGCTGCATGGCCTGACAATGGATTGGCGGCAGATCGAGTTGTAGCTATAGAGCGGGGACTGGATGACGTACCTTACCATTTTCTTGTGACGGAAAACGGGGTCGTTGAAGGACGCCCCGTCAATCGAGCATCGGCAATGGTGCGTGGTATGAACGTCCTTTCCCTCTCAGTCGCTGTCACTTGCGCGAATTGGACGCCTAGACACGAAGAAACTTGCGAACTCAGTCAGGGAACACAGATCGCATTGGAACGTCTTTTGGCTAAGGTTGTCGTTGATCGTCAAATACCATTGGATCGCATAATTGACCGAGCGCAGTTCCCGGAGAGGTTAGGTATTGGCCGCCCTGGCCAATACGTGCCGCTTCCTACCGACGAAATGGAGAGAATTTTTGACGTAGTCGCAAAAATCAAGGAACTTTCAAGTATTGAATAGGTTGCCATAAATTGGCAAGATTGGCAGGTTTTGCCTTGGGTTTCTGTCACCGGCGATAACGACCGTTATTGGCTGATAGGTTCTGTCATGGGGTTTGAGTCACATGCGTAGACAAGTCTCGCGGCTGTAGGCTAGATGTGCGATGATCTATCCCGGCACTACTATTTGATATTTTTCATTTTGGTACTTGAAGGATCGAAAATGGCAGAACTTGACGAAGCAGCGGTGTTCCAACTCCGACAGGAAGTCCTACTGAGAGATTTGTCGGACAAATTAGAAGAGCGCGTAAAGAAACGCTTTTCAGGCATCCTTATTGCCGTCGCCGCCGCAAGCTTTTTTGGGATTCAAGGGATAGCGTCGCTTTTTATACACCAACAACTTAACCCAGAGATAGATGAGGCAAAGGACACAACAGCACGACTTAACGCTGAGGCCGACATTTTGGTAAGACACTCGGCGGAGCTTGTAGACGATGCCGAAAATGCGAAGCTTGAGTTTCAAGATGCTTTTCGGGATTTAGAGGCGCTGACCACCACTCTTCAGGCTAATTTAGATGTGGCTCTAGGTCGAATTTCCGAGCTGGAAGACTCAATGACTACAACTGAACAGCTTCGCTTGAATATCGAAGCCAACCTCAAGCGTTTAAAGACTGAGGTTGAGCTTGGGGTTGAAGAATTTACTGCAGAGAAACTTGAAGAGCTAACGTCAGACCCAAACCTTGAGGGATATTTTGATCTGGCAACGCTCGGCAATGATATTGAACGCAGGGGTCGAGAGATAGCGGAAGCCGAGCAAAAACTCTTAGAAAGGGAAAAAGCACTTCAGGGCTTAGCAGACGAAGAGGCTGACAGCATTCAGTACGAGATTTTTGAAAAATTTGTCAGGCTCTCCGTATTAATTGATGAGTACAACGCTGATGTAGAGCGTTATAACGCCCGCGTGACGGAACTGCGCGGCGAGGATGCAAAGCCTGATACTCAGGTTGAAGAGGAAAAATCAGATTGATAGCTTAGCAGCCAACACCAAGGCGAAGAGTTTCACCATATCACATGGCTTATTCTGACGGCCGTTCTCTGCGAGACCTGTGCCAAAACTCATACGTTTCTGCCACCGGCGAAAACCACCGTTTTTGAAAAATGGGTTTTGTCAGTGGTGTTGTGTCCCGCGTGCGGACAAACGAAGCTTTCGTTACACAGCGTACGAAGGACCACTCTGTTTCATACACGCTGATCTCTTATCGCAGTGGTGGGCAATAGGCCGCGATCACGCTTGGTTCGAACGATCATCGATGCGGTCGATGCCGCCACGGAGGACACCGCGATCGTTGGCAACTAAAGGCACACGCTGCTCCTCGGCCGAAAGCACCTGATGATATTCACCATATATTTTCAGCCAGTGCAGACTAGCTCCCCCTCTCATCCTTCTAACCTGTCACCGCGGCTATTTCTCTTAGGATCCGTTGCTTTTCTCTGTTTGCCCGATTCTTGTCGTTTGTTATCCGCCTGAGTTCCTGCGCTGCTCGCCTTTCGTCCGTTCTCGAAGCCTTTGCTTCATCTTCGCTATCTTTCAGCTCTCGACGCCTTTTTGCCAAGTCCCGGCTAGCCCGCTGCACCTCTCTCTTCAGCCGAGTAATTTCCCCTTGCGCTTGCCTTTCTTCACGGCGAAGCCTTTGAATAAGCTCTCCCAACCGCCGCCGCCTTTCAATATATGCATTTTTCTCCTCAGTATGCGAACACTCGTTATACGGAAATCCATTTGGGCAATCGCTGTAACTCATAGTCTTATAACGCTGCTCTGCGGCGGCCCGTTGCCTTCGGAGATCATCGAGGTTTCTTTCCTCCGCCGCTATACTTCGCTCGATCCGAACTTTCTCCCTTTCCGCCTCTCTGACCTCACGCTTATCTTTCGAAACTTCTCGCTCCGCCTCTTTTGTCCTATTGCGCTTCTCATTAAGTGCATTTCTTTGGTCTCTCTCCGACTGCTCTAGTCTGATAAATGTCATCAATTGTTGCTCGTATTGGATAGATGTCGGTGCGATATCTGCTTTGCTCTTTTGAACATCGCTCCAATCTGATGCAGATGTAGCTGCGTAATGCCATGGCTCGCTCGAGACAGTACGCTCCCAGCCATTTTCACTTAGCGCTTGGTGATATCTTTCTTCATCCAAGAGTCTATATATGTCCATCGCCAAGCCATATTCATGGCGGCTTTGGCCCGGTCTTGCTGCAAGATTGGCCTGCGGGCCGCCAAAATGGATATACCTAATGTAGTTCTCAAAGTATCTTGCCTGCTGAAATGCACTTCGCTTTCCTTCGTTAATTTTAATGTATGGTTGAGTCGCGCCTTCAATAGCCTGATAAGCCGTATTTGCGGTGTCATAGAGAGCTTTTGCAGAGGGGCGCAGCTGTGCTGCCTGGGGGTCGCTTCGGTCATCTTTAGAAGTCGCTGGTACGAATGTTTGTCTCTTATACTTGCTCTTATTGACCAAACGATACACGTCATCACAGTTGTCGCCAGTCCTGGCGATATCTATGCTATTATTTCCATCTAAGTCATCGTATTGCGGGTCGGATCCCTCCTCAAGAAGGACTTCTATTACTTTGAGGTAAATTTCCCGTCCGCTCATTCCTTTTGTTGGCACTGGATATTGGTAAATTGTATCTTTCCTAGGGCACGCTCGCCTTACGATAAACAAAAGCGGAGTTTCACCAATATTGCTAACGTGATCTATATTGCTGCCGCGCACTAGCAATAAATTGAGGAGATCGTCCTCTCCATCCTTGAGGCGGTAAAAGTTTTTTCTTGCGCCATCCAAGAAGTGAAATAGTGTAGTGTATCCATTCAAATCGTACTCATTCAATGAGTATTCCGCTCCGTTAGAAAATAATTTGCTGAGGGACCGATATGGTTGCATTCTAAATACCGGTGCCCACATACAAATCGCAGTTAGCGGCCGCTCAAAAGCTCCCTTTGCGGAAACGTCTGCTCCTGCATCGATGATTGCATCCCGGATAGCCGGGGCTTCGAAGTTTTGCGCTGCCGCACCCTTAAAAAATACGACAATTACTTCTTCGCCCCATTGAGTTTTTGCTTCTACGGATGATCCTGCAGCAAACAATTCTTTAAGAACTGCCGCCGTCGGTTCTTCTTTGTCCGGACCGCCGTGTTCATGAGAGAAGAAGCGTCCAATCATCTGTATCGGTAGTGTTTCGCCTTTTTGATTAATCTGATCCGGCTCAGCATAATTTGCTAGAAAGAACCGAAGCATCTCTATGTCAAACCTTCGAGCGCTCATGACGAGGCCTGTTGGAGTCCCGTCTTCGAACTGGGGTGAGGCACCGTCGACGTCCGCTCCATTATCGATCAGTAACTCAGCGTACTCTTTCGAACGGCATTCTAGTAGAGGCGCTCCGGAGGCGGAGTCCGCGCCCAAAGAAAGCAGGAGCTGTAATGTCTCTTCTCTATCGGGATGATATTCTGAGCTCTCCGCAACCGCATAATCCAAAGCCGTGTATCGTCGATCCAAGAAGTCCTCTATGATGTGAAATTCATTTGGATCGACCCCCTCGTCGCTTATTAGTCTCTGAATAGAGACTAGGTCATCCGACTGAATTGCGGAAAAAAGTGGTATGTCCATAATATTAGCTCCGATGGTCAATGTGTTTGAAACCTAGAAGACGCTCGCTTTCAGCGCATAATGTGTCGCTTAGCATGGTTCGGCCCCGATGCTTAGAAGAATCGATACTGCGCCCTCAAATGCCCCCCTTTCCGCAGAAATGGCTCCTCTCAGACCTTCTCCGCACCGCAGGAAGTGCCAAACCCAAACGTTTATGGCTCAGGCGATAACGACCGTTTTTGATCCGATCCGATTTCCTATAACGGCCATTGGCGCAACCGCAGCGAAATGATGCTTTGTCCCGCACTTTGTGAGTTCACCTGGCCCAAAATTTTGCGTTCGCAGCGAATGGCTGGTTCGACGGGCCGCGCCGCAACATAGCGGGGCCTTATTGTGTGACCGTTTTGGGCCGAAGTTTCCAGATATGAAAACTCAAAACAAATGTTGGGGTTCTAGCCGCCAAGTAATGATAAAGCGCCAACCAAAACGGTCGCCAGGGCGAAACCGAGGACTTTTTGCGCGTGAAAGAAATGTCGGTGCCACGTATCGTGATGTATCCTAGCAAGGTCTTCCGACAAGGATACGAGAGGCAACGCATTTTCGAGAGAATACCAGACGCGGTCGAGCGCACCGAGACGTGAAAGCGCAGGTGCCGACAAGCCAAGCGCCCACCCCAGAAACACCAGTCCAGCAAACCAAATCAGCAAGACGAACGGATATATTCCGTACCCCATCAAGGCCCAAGAGGCCCAATCCACGATTATAGCCCAAGTGGTGTCCCGGGTTTTATGGCGGTGGACGCGCTGGCCGTAACGAACGTCGCGCGCCGCATCCAGTGCACCGCCCTCGTCCAAAACCAATGCAAGCTTGGCGAAAGGCCCGGGCTCATAGGCCTTCGACCCAAATCTTGGTGCGGCGCTGATCATGGCCGCTAGTTCGGGTCCAAGGGAGTCGACAGGTGGAGAACTACCTCGGAAAACAAGCGCGTCGTAGGTCGCTCCAACCAGATTCACTATCGGTGACACGCCGATGTTTGTGCACCAGCTATTTGGATACTCACTCTCAATCGAACCGATATCTGAATAAGACAGGTCGATCTCCGCGTCGTGATTCAGGCGCCAACCGGCATTCAGCCGTTCGCGAACCTCTTCTTCCGGTCGAGTGATTGGAAACGCAACCAATCGTGTAGACCCAGTGTCATCCGACCAGAGTCGTAAGCGTCCGCGAATCTGCGCTCCCGATAGGTCAAGTGTTCGGAGCACAAGGCCAGACAAATCTAACGAGCCTACAACGTTGACCCCCTTGGCCTCCAGCTCTTTAACATGGGGCAACGCGTCCCATTTGAATTGGCCTTGTGCGTCTGAAGTGGCGCGGCACCAGACACTGTCAATGTCACGGGATGCGCCCAAAACAGAGAAGTCGCCTGCTACGGTCACATTCGACAGTTCTAGTTCTTCGATAAAAGGTTCATAGATCTCCAAACCTAAAGGAAATGTACTGTCATCAATAGTCAGGCGATCACCGACCGGGAACGCAATGCTCAGAAGGTCTTTAACCGTAACGTTCTCAAGATGAACGTGATCGAACGAGTCCAGATCCTTAAGGATGACCTCCCCATCGCATCTGGTGTCTTTCAGCGAAACATCCCGAACCGAAACGCTGTTGATGTAAAGGTCGCGACATTCGACACTCTCTATGTTGATCTCTTGAGCTTCCTCAACGCTGAGATTGATTCCCAGTGAGATGACCGCGTCAAGCAGTTCAATTTTTCTGGCAACAGTACTTTCTGTCGAAATCGAAAGGAATTCTCCATTCAAAGAGACATCACGAAGAATCGAATTCTCCAGAACAATGACTTGTTCCTCGAACTGGCTCACGAGCTTCATATCGTCTTTGATTTCAGCGCACCCCAAGCGAATGGGAAGGTTGGCCTCGATTGCACGCGACAAGGTATTACCCTCTATCTGGCGTGGTGCTTTACCGCTGCAATGAAGTGAACTTTCTTCCAAACTTGCAGGATTGGCCAACTTGCTCTGACAGAACTGCCCAAATACCCACTTGTCGACGTCAGGCGCGCCGTCGAGCAATTTGGCACTGCAGGCCTCGTAAGCGCCAAGCGGTGGGGTTTCGTGAGTTTGAGCTGCTGCGAGCCCGTTTAGCATTGAATGGACGAGTCCCAAAATCAAACTAAATTTCGCAAGTTTAATCAAACGATCCTCCCCTATGCCTCCAGTGCTTAGGCCATTATGCGCTAGTAGCGCAATTGGTAGAAGAACTTGACTATCTTTTGCGCCCGCAGCGAACGTCTCCTTCGACGGGCAGCCACGCAGCATTCAAGAACCCCACTGGACGGCAGCAATGGGCCGTCCTTGATGTGCCCTCGGTACCACGCGAATGCAGATTCTGTGCCGTCTCCGAGATTGGCAGGAGGGCCAGACCAGACCTTGCGACGATCGCTCGTGATCCATGTTCGGTGGTTCTAGAGACGCGGCGGGATGCTTGACCAAGGTCCGAGCCGTCGATGGATGGGACTATGAATTCTCTGGTCTGCGAGGCACGTGGGACCCTTGGAGAAGAAGACGGCACTGCAGGATAGCTAAGCTTCATTCCCTGGCGGCGTCGCGCCAAGTCGCTGCCTCGCTTAACAATCCCGTCGAATTGAAGACCGTGATGGTATTGCCGTTTGCATCGAGCGCAATGAGCCCACCTTCGCCCGCAACGCCTCCGAGCGTCTCAAGAACCGCACCGTGGGCGGCCTCCTCGACTGATTGTCCGCCCCACCGCATCCGCGCGGCAACCTCGTGCGCTAGAGCGGTCTTGAGGAAGCTTTCACCGTGACCGGTGGAGGCGACGGCGACAAGGCCGTTTTCTGCATAGAGACCCGCGCCCGGAACCGGTGTGTCGCCGATGCGGCCAGCCATCTTTTCCTCGAATCCTCCTGTAGACCCCGCCGCCGCGAGATCGCCGCATCGGTCCAAGGCCACGGCCCCGACGGTGCCCTTCTGTTCGAAACCAGCTTTCGGCGCGATGGACAGGAAGTAGTCGGCATCAACCGTTTCCACGCCGAGCGCGGCGAGCGTGTCGTCGGCGCCAATCCCGGACAACAAAACGTGGGGCGTCCAGGACATAACGAGCTTCGCCCCTCGAATGGGGTTTTTCATTCGTCGCACGCCCGCAACCGCGCCCACGTTAAGGTCGCGTCCGTCCATGATAGCGGCGTCGAGTTCGACGAACCCTTCCCGGTTCACGATCGCGCCGCGGCCAGCGTTGAAGATCCCCGCATCTTCCATGAGGACAACCGCTTCCTCGACAACCGAAAGAGCGGGCGCGCCTCGACGCAGCCAGTCTCCGGCGCTTTGCGCGATCTCGCGGAGAAGACGAGTCCTATTCGGGTCGTCGTCTGTACCCCAATAGGCACCGGCGTGCACAATGAGGGCGAAACGCTCGCTGTCGTCGCATGCGAGTTTCGGATTCGCCGTCCGAGCTTCCATCCATGCCATGTCGGCACGCGCAGATTGAGAAAGCGACAGAAATACGGCGCAACAAAGAAAGCCGAACAGAACGACCGGCCTGAGCCCTTCCTTTAGGGCCGTGGTGATGTAGTATCCTCGCTCCGATCCGAGATCGTCGGTGTGTACCATGTTCATCCTATGAGCGGTTATCCTTTGAGCTGAAACATACTTTGGCGCGCAAGCCTAAACGGATGGCCAAGAACTGGCGACGAGGATGGAACTCTTTCGGAGGGCTCGCAAAGCAACCGTCCCGTCTGGTCTATACAAGAAAAAGTCGAATTGATTCCAGCGGGCCTTCGCCGCGCGATGGATCAAGGTAGTGTTTTGCGCATCAATCCACCCGCATAGGTGCTGTTTGCAAAGGTCAAAAAGTCCCGCGTTTTTATTAGCTCAAGTGGCTGCGGATGTTGCACGTGTCTAGCCCCCTATCTCTGGGCCACTAATCGGCATCTTCTCTAAGACAGTTTCTGGGACTGGTGGCCGCATGTTGAGTGCCTGATGCGGGCGGGTGTGGTTGTACTGTCTAAGCCAGTGATTGATGACGATTTGCGCCTGCTCGGTCGTGGTGAACCACTCCGCATTGAGAACTTCTTGGCGCAGCGTGCCATTAAGCCGCTCATTGTATCCGTTCTCCCAGGGCGATCCGGGATAGATACGGATTGGCTTGATACCAACTCTTCGAAGCCATGCTTGCATCGCTTCG
>JBCAWZ010000047.1:0-24498 GCA_038534315.1 Pseudomonadota bacterium
ACCCTTGATTGGGTCGGGAACGTGGGCCGACGCTCATGTTGCCGTATCATGTACAGGCCTGGGAGAGTACTTCATTCGCGCTGCGACGGCCCACGAAGTCTCTGCGCGCATTCGGCATGGCGGGCAGGATTTGCAATCGGCGGCGCATGCAGCGCTCGATGATGTGAAACAGTTTGGCGGTGATGGCGGGCTGATCGCGCTAAACGCGACGGGTGAAATCTGTTTGGCGTTCAATTCGGACGGTATGAAACGCGCCAGCGTCGTTGCGGGCCAAAAACCGCAAATCGCGATTTTCGAGTGAGTTGGACGTCTTATAAGCGCGCGATCCGGGAGATCAGGAGGTCGTAAAACGCCTCATCATCAACGCGGGTCGCCCAGACTGCATTTACTGGCAGGCCAGTGACGCCCAGCAAGTCGACCGCTGTATGGCCCATAGTCAACTCGCTGCTGGTTTCAACGCGAATATTGCAAGGCTTCATCGTAAAGAGTGTCGGATCCAGCAAGTAAGCGATGGTGCAGGGATCGTGGAGTGGAGGACCGTCAAGGCTTAGAAAGTTTGCGACGGCGGCGCCATAAAATGTCAGCAGGCCATGAGCCGCCTGAGCGGCTGGCGACCCGATCGCTTTGATCCTGTCGAGACGTTCGGCGGTTGTTGGCAATTGGTGCGTAACGTCCAAACCGAACACCGCAATTGGGCGTCCACACGACATCACGATGTGCGCCGCATGCGGGTCAAAGTAGATGTTGAATTCTGCCGACGGCGTAACATTCCCACCGACACTTTTGGCACCACCCATCAACACGATTTCACGGATCTTCGGCAATATGGCCGGTTCTTGCCGGATCGCGACCGCGATGTTCGTCAGCGGACCGGTCGGCACCAAAGTGATTTCGTCCACCTCTGCCGCGAGCAGCGTTTCAATGATGAAATCCACTGCGTGGGTTTCGCTGAGCGGTGTTTTTGGATCAAAAAGCTCGACACCGTCTATGCCCTCTTTGCCATGCACGTGCTCGGCAGACACAATTTGGTTCAACAATGGAGCGGCACATCCAGCATAGACATGAATGTCGGTTCGTCCTGCAAGGTCGCTCAGAATACGCGCATTCCGCGTCGTTTTTTCCAAGCCAACATTGCCGGCGACGCTGCTCACGCCGAGCACGTCGAGTTCGTCGGAGGATGCATAGGCCAGAAACAAGGCAATCGCGTCGTCCTGTCCAGGATCGCAATCGAGTATGATTTTGCGTTTCATCACCTGTCCCCACAACAAAGGCTTAAAGCATGGCCTCGATTGCAGCTGCATCAGGCAGTGAGGATTGTGCGCCAATTTTCTGGCAGGCTAAAGCCCCTGCAACACATCCGCGCCGCACCGCATCATTAAACGACAAATTCTGCTCTATTGCCGCCGCGAACACGCCAACAAAAGCATCTCCGGCACCCACCGTGTCGACGACATCAATCGTTGGGCTTGGAGTCGAGCTTATCTCGCCTTGGTGATAAGACCGCGCGCCGTCTGGACCGAGCGTAACGATGACCGAACCGCCCGTGAAACGGCCCGCCGTCACAAGCATTTCGTCGACCTGACTTGCCGCTGGCCGGCCCAGCAATGACATCAGCATCGATAGCTCGCCCGCATTGACGATCAGAAAATCAATTCGGTTCAACGCGTCCAGCTCGATGGGTTGCGCAGGTGCCAAGTTCAGAACAGATTTCGCACCGGCATCCGCGGCACGCAGGGTCAGCTGGTAGATCTCGTTTGCTGGAACTTCCATTTGAAACACGAGGACCGTTTCTGGGCCGATCATATCCAACGTCACCTGATCTGCCGATACGTCTGCATTTGCTCCGGCGAATACCGTGATCGCATTTTCGCCAGCGGGGTCCAAATTGATGCTCGCAATACCCGTGGCGGCGCTCGACACTTTAACACCGGAAAGATCAACGCCTGCCGCTCGCAAGCCGCTCAAACTGACCTCGGCGCTACTATCATCTCCGACAGCGCCGATCATCGCCACTTGGGCGCCAGCACGCCTTGCCGCCAATGCCTGGTTGGCACCCTTTCCGCCTGGCAGAACGACCATTTCGGACGCAGAAAGGGTTTCCCCGGGCTTTGGAAGGCGCGGAACGGAGAAGACATAGTCGGCGTTGAGGGAGCCAAAAACCAGAATCAAAACAGCGTCACTCCGCCAATCAAATGTTCAAGAAGAGGCATTAGTTTTTGATCTCAGCGCGCAGCTTTGCCCAGTAGGCGAGACGCTTTTTGATGTCGCGTTCAAAGCCGCGCTCGACCGGTGAATAAAGGGATAGACGGCCGGTTTCCTCAGGAAAATAGTCTTGGCCGGAGAAGCTTTCTGGCGTGTCGGGATCGTATATATATCCGTCGCCATAGCCTTGTTCGCTCATCAAATCCGTCGGCGCGTTCAGAATATGTTTCGGTGGCATCAACGAGCCGGTTCTTTTCGCGGAGTCGACCGCGTCTTTGTAAGCCGCATAGACCGCTGTCGATTTCGGTGCGGTTGCCAGATAGATTACCGCTTGAGCGAGCGCCAATTCCCCCTCCGGTGATCCAAGTCTTTCATATGCATCCCATGCAGCGACACATTGGGAAAGCGCTTGTGGATCGGCGAGCCCGATGTCTTCGACCGCCATCCGGGTCATGCGCCTGGCGATGAATCGCGGATCTTCCCCACCTGCAAGCATTCTGGCGAACCAATAGAGCGCTGCGTCCGGATCGCTGCCGCGGACCGATTTGTGCAAAGCGGAAATGAGATTGTAATGGCCTTCATCTCCTTTGTCGTAGATTGGCGCACGCTTCTGCACCAAGGTCATCAGCGCTTCTGAATCGATCACCTTGTCCGTTGCGAAGACGCGCTCCGCCATCGCAAGGGCGTAGCGACCATCTCCATCTGCGAGCGCCTTTAGGGTTTCGCGTGCGCCTTCGGTAAGCGGCAGCTGTCGCGCTTCGCTCGTTTCGGCGCGCCTCAGCAGCGTCTCAAGCGCATCGTCGCTGAGCCGTTTCAAGACGAGGACCTGACACCGTGAAAGCAATGCCGCGTTCACTTCGAAGGATGGGTTTTCCGTGGTTGCTCCGATCAGCACGATCGTGCCGTCCTCAACAACCGGCAGGAGCGCGTCTTGCTGCGACTTCATGAAGCGATGGATTTCATCGACAAATAAGAGAGTCCGCTGACCTGAGCGGCGGCGGTGTCGCGCCGCGTCAAATACCGCGCGGAGATCTTTGACACCGGCAAAGGTCGCCGAAAGCTGTTCGAAATGTAGTCCTGAATGCTCCGAAACGATGCGGGCCAACGTGGTTTTTCCGCAGCCCGGCGGCCCCCATAAAATGATCGACGAAATGCTGCCATTCTCCACCATCTCGAACAATGGCATTCCGGGTGTCGTCAAGTGTTCCTGTCCGGCCACCTCTGCCAGGAGAGATGGACGAAGGCGGTCTGGAAGCGGACGTAAGGTGTCGCTCTCGACGCTTGGGTCCTCTGCGGGTGAAAAGAGATCGGCCATCGCCTCTAAGACGTAGCACTGGATTGACGCCGAGTGCCATCGCGAAAATGGGGCCTGCTCTGGAAAAGTGTGCAACACTGGGTCTATAATCGAGAAAGTTGTATGGCAGACCGGAGCCGGGGTATGATTCGCATTTCAAGTTTGGTGTCGGCGATTGTGTTGCTGGTTGCGTGCGAAGCGGTGCCTCCGCCAATTCAGGCACATGCTGAGCCAATTGGAGTCGACCCGAACCCTTATCCGTCAACCTATCAGCCCTATCCGTCGCAATCAGTTTTGTTGCGCGGTGCCACAGTGCTCGATGGCGTTGGCGGTCGGCTGGAGTCCGGTGATGTGCTTTTGGTCGACGGAAAGGTCCAAGCGATCGGCGCGTCGCTTGAAGGCCCTGCAGACGCGACCATTGTCGACGCCACGGGCCGCTGGGTGACACCCGGCATCATCGACAACCATTCCCATCTGGGTGTGTTTCCGAGCCCCTCGGTGAGTGCGCATGGAGATGGCAACGAGATCAGCGCGCCAGTGACAGCCGAAGTCTGGGCAGAGCATGGCGTTTGGCCACAAGACCCGGGTTTCAGTCGGGCGCTTGCGGGTGGCATCACATCACTGCAGATCTTACCTGGCTCAGCCAATCTGTTTGGTGGGCGCGGCGTTGTGCTGAAGAACGTGCCGTCGCGCACGGTTCAGGGAATGAAGTTTCCAGGCGCCCCCTATACGCTGAAGATGGCGTGCGGCGAGAACCCGAAGCGCGTCTATGGTTATGGCGGCGGTGCTTATCCTGGAGGTGCGCCTTACTCCCGCATGGGCAATATTGCCGGCTATCGAACGGCTTGGGCGAAGGCGGTTGAGTACAAACGTAAATGGGAGACTTATGAAGTCGACGGGGGCGACCCACCGGATCGCGACCTCGAACTCGATACACTGATGGGTGTGCTAGAGGGCGACATCCTTGTTCATATGCATTGTTATCGGGCCGACGAGATGGCGCAGATCATGGATATGTCCCGCGAGTTTGGATACCAGGTCACAAGTTTCCACCACGCAGTTGAAAGTTACAAAATTGCGGATCTCTTAGCTGACTATGGCGCCTGTTCAGCAATGTGGGCGGATTGGTGGGGTTTCAAGATGGAATCCTATGACGGCATTCGTGAGAACATCGCTTTGGTCCACAATGCTGGGGCCTGCGCAATCGTCCATTCCGACGACGATATTGGCATCCAGCGACTGAATCAGGAAGCAGCGAAAGCGCTTGCAGATGGCAACAAAGCTGGATTGAGCATTTCGCGCGCCGAGGCTTGGCAGTGGCTGTCAGCGAATCCGGCAAAGTCGCTTGGTGTGTTTGATCAAACCGGATCAATTGAAGCGGGCAAGCAAGCTGATATCGTTGTGTGGTCGGGTGATCCGTTCAGCACTTACACGCAAGCGGACCTGGTTTTTGTCGACGGTGCCTTGCTCTACGACAGGTTCGATCCTGAGAAACAGCCGGTTATGGATTTCGAGCTCGGCCAGCCTGGCGCGGGAGACTCAAAATGATCCGTTCAACCCTCGCCGCACTCTTGACGTCGCTTAGCGTTTCGACATCCGCTTTGGCACAGGACTTTGTTGTTCAGAACGCGAAAGTCTGGACAGGGACGGATGCCGGCACGCTGGACAATACTGATCTGTTGGTGCGCGACGGAGAGATTGCCGCCATCGGCGACAATCTGGATGTCCCAAACGGTTTGGATGTGATCGACGCGTCTGGAAGGTGGCTCACGCCGGGGATCATCGCCCCGTTCACACGCATCGGGATTGTTGAGGTGGGCGCTGAAGACTCCACGGATGATCGGTCTGCCGACTTGACCATGGCGTCGGCCTCCTTGATCGCGGCCGATGGTTTCAATCCCGCTGCAACCTCGGTTAATGTCACGCGGATCGAGGGTGTGACCCGCATCATCGTCGCACCAACCATCTCGTCGCACGTAATTGGCGGCCAGGGCTTTGTCGCAAATACGAGCGGCGCTGCGGACTCAGTGACGGAGCGCAATGCATTCGTATTTGTTGATGTTGGCGAAGCCGGCGCGGCGGTGGCCGGTGGGTCGCGACCGGCGCTTTGGTCGAAACTACGAAGCGCGATTGAGGATGCAAGAACCTATCCGGCGCGATACGCGACCCATGATGCAGGTGATGCGCTGAAGCGCCCCGATGCGCGGGCATTCGGCCCAGCCGTGCGAGGGCAGCAGCTGATCTTGTTCCGGGTCAGCCGCGCGAGCGACATTATGCAAGTATTGGCGCTCAAACAAGAGATGCCGCAATTGCGCTTCGCTCTGGTCGGTGCGGAAGAAGCGTGGCTTGTGGCGGATGCGCTTGTGGCGGCCGACGTACCGGTGATTATCGATCCATTTGCGAATTTGCCCGGTCGCTTCGAAAGCCTCGCGGCGACGCAAGAAAATGCCAAACGTCTTATTGCGGCTGGCGTTCCGACAGCGTTCGCTTTTCTCGACCGGTATACTGAGCTTCAGGCTCGAATTGCGCTTCAAGTCGCTGGAAACGCGGTTGGTAATGGCGTTGCCCATGATGATGCGCTGCGGGCACTGACGACGGTACCGGCGGCGATTTTTGGACTCGAAACGCTCGGTTCAATCGCGGTTGGAAAGTCGGCTGACTTGGTGATCTGGGATGGCGATCCGCTTGAGGTGATGAGTGCGCCCGATATGATTTGGATCGATGGCGAAAGCCAGTCTATGACCAGCCGCCAAACGGAGCTTCGGGATCGATATATAACCCCAAGCGAAGATGATCTGCCGGTGGCTTATCGACGCTAGTTTTTAGGAATTGAACAAGGGTGAAACGTCACCGACGGAGGCTTTCTCAATGGTGAGAATTCTGTCGAAAGATGGTCGTGCATGCATTCGGGTGACATAGTCTGCGAGGTTTGGCCACGCGCCGGCATCAATGCGCTCTCCGGCATGGAAGAAGTTCACGAAAATGCTCGCTGCGGTTAGGTCTGCGAGGCTGATCTGGTCACCCAAGAGGAAGGGCCGACCCCCGAGCAACTGCGCCTCAAGATAGTTGAATATCGCTGGCTTCTCAGCTTGTGCTTGCGCGATGATATCTCGATCAGGGGATTTGTTTTGAAAATTCGGCCCAACAAATTGTTGAATGAATAGGGGCGCCTCGACTTTTGAGAACAGCGCCGTCGACAGATAATCGCACAGCCAAAGCATCCAGCCATGATCCCAGCCGTTTTTGGGGAATAGGGACGGGTCGGGTGCTTCTGCCTCCAGAAGAGTGCAAGCGGCCAGCGAGTCCGGCAAAAACCGACCATTGAATTCCAAAACAGGCACTTTGCCGAGTGGACTGATTTTGAGGAAATCTGGATCTGGATCGCCAAGCGGTACGACTGTGACAATTTCATAATCCAGCGCCTTTTCTTCGACAAAGGCGATCAGTCGCCGAACCCAGGGTGACAAGATGGTTCCGTGGATTTTTAGCTGCATAATGAGCACCTTTCATGATGCGCTCGTCTCGAATGAAGACGAAAAAACTGGTTGCAATATAAGACTAAATAGACTAATCAGTCTAATATTGCAACTGGAAAATATCGATCCAAAAGGGAGGAATAACCGACATGATTATGTGTAATTGCGTCGTTCAAAGCGGGCAGATTTCTACCGAATCTGAAACGGTCTTACGGGCCAATTTGAACGCATTTGCCGAACGGGTTTTCGGTGAATCGGCCGATATCAGCTGGGTCGCCGTGCCGGAGCGCAGCGGATTTACTGCGGGACAGCCAAGCACGTCGTCGATTGTCTCGATGCGGGCGCCGGCGCCTGTCTCCAAAGCGGACCGCGAACCATTGTTGCGCGAACTGTGCGGCATCTGGACCGCCGAAATCAACTGCTCGCTCGATGAAGTTGTCGGCGTGATTTCTGACCCTGTTGAAAGCTAGGAGACTCTCAATGCCACTATACATGTGCAATGCGCCGATAGGCACGATTAGCGACGCCGCGAAACCAAAAATCGCTGCGGATATTACCCGCATCCATTGCGACGTGACCGGGGCGCCCCCGCAATTCGTACACGCCTTCTTTCTCGAGGATGCGCCCTCACCACCCATTGGCGAACATAAAGCCATGCTGTTTGGCAGCATTCGAGCCGGTCGAAATGACGCGCAAAAAGCCCAAATTGTCGCTGAGATGCGCCGGTCGGTGCACATCCACGCAGGAATTCCGCTCGCCGAAGTGGCGATGATGACCACTGACGTGCCAGCGAGTTGGGTTCTGGAAGGCGGAGAGATCATGCCTGAGCCCGGCGAAGAGGCGGAATGGCTCGCGCGGCATCACGCTCAACCTGCGGCCGAGTAAACAAAGCGCATGTGTTCCAGAGAAGCCCGATGAAGTCGCGATTACTTCTTGCATTCAATGTGCTGGTAATTGGCTTAATTGGGCTTCTTTATCTGTGTGAGCCGAACCTTTTATTGGCCCGATATGGTCTGGAAACCGAAACCGCCGGCATGGATAATATGCTACGGTCCGCTTATGGCGGCATCTTCCCCGTATCGGCGTTGATCTTTGCCACAGAAATTGTCCTCCAAGCCCGTCGGCGCGACGCGCTTGCCTTTCTCACGCTGTTTGCGGGAACACGCTCGACGCTGAAATTGCCGCGCGGACGGTCGCGGTTTCAAATGCCGTGCTGGCTGTGAACAGTTAGAATACAAAAAAATTCGACCTTCGAAGCGGACAGGCCGATACGGTCCTTTCTGTTGATTCGGTTACAGTGTCAGGCTGATCGACTCTGCTAGATTTCTACGAATGTCTCCGACCTAGAAATTCCGAACTGCTTGTCTACCTCCGGAAAGTGTGCGTCAAATTGCCCTCAATCGTACCGGCTGATCAAAAATTCCGGATCGATGGGGAGGAAAAATATGAAGAAATTCGCATTGGGCGCATCCGCGTCCGCGCTTGCTGTTTGCTGGTCTGTTCCGGCATTGGCTCAAACCGACGAGGCGTCCCGCCGATTGCCGAGTGTACTGGTCGAGTCACAGCGCATCGAAGAGAATATTCAAGACGTTCCGATCTCCGTGACGGCGCTTGATACAGAACTTTTAGAACTCAAACAGGTCGATACATTTTCCGACCTTCAGTTCAATGCACCCAATGTGAACTACACCAAGACCGGCTTCTCCGGCAGCAATTTTCAAATTCGAGGGGTGGGCGCAACCCTCACCGCCGCATCAGCAGACTCAGGCGTCGCAACGCATGTGAATGACGTCTATATCCAATCGCCCCGCTTGTTTGAGCTTGAGTATTTTGATCTCGAACGGGTCGAGCTCTTGCGCGGTCCGCAGGGTACATTGTTCGGGCGGAACGCAACCGGCGGTACAATCAATATGGTGACCGCCAAACCGCAGCTCGAAGAGTTCCAAGGCGCAGTCAATTTCGAATTTGGAAACTACAACTCCACACGCCTCAACGGTATGGTCAACGTGCCGATTGGCGACAATGCCGCGCTCCGGGTGGCCGGCATCGATCTGCAGCGGGAGGGCTTTTGGGAAACGGTTGATCCGCGCGCAGACTTTGACGATTTTGATGATAGAGACATCTACTCGTTGCGTGCCTCGTTTCGATGGCAGCCGACGGATGACACCATTGTCGACCTGATGGCGTCCACCTTCCAGGAAGATGATTCTCGCGTGCGGACCGGCAAAGCCTTATGCGATTTCGATCCGACCGCGGTGCTTGGGTGTACACCAACGGGTTTGGGCTTTGACGCAACGAATTTTTCGGCCACTCAAGGCGGACTCAGTATGAGTGACTTGGTGCTCGGCCCCTTCGCGGCTTTCCCGTTCAATACGATTGAAAACAATCCAAATCCGCCAAATTTCAGAGAAGATTTCCTGGATCAGAAGCCCGAATACTCGGCGTCTGAAGACTTCTACATGGCGTCACTTGAACACGATTTCGGCATGTTTCAGCTGAACGCTAATCTTGGGTATCAAGAAACGTCAGTTCGCTCGAACCAGTTTGCCGGCAGCCCCATTGGCGCCGGAGATGTCGCCCCGTCGCCTCTGTATGCCGCGCTCCTTCCCATCAATGCCAGTCTGTTTTTGCAAGGCGATCTGATTGGGGTTTCGGCGCTTAGCGATGATGATAGCGGTATCGTCGGTGGCAATGTGTTCCGATATGCGGATGGTATTTTCTCGTATGATCAGTCAGATCTCGACGCAGAGCAAACCAGTTTTGAGGCGCGTCTGACGTCAGACTTTGAGGGCGCCTTCAACTTCATGGTCGGCTACTACAACCTCGAATACGAGAACAATGCTCAATACTATATCGCGTCGAATTCATTGGATTATGCAGCGGGCTTATTGCCGACCATTTTGTCGGGTGGCGTGCCGACGGATGGCGTTGCGCTTGTGGTGCCCTATTTCAGAAGCGACACCGATCTATTCGAATTGGAATCCCAAGCCATCTTTGGTGAGGCGTATTGGCAGGCCAGCGATGATTTGAAGGTCACGCTGGGCCTAAGGTCGACCACCGATGACAAATTCCTGCGCGACCGGGCGCCGCCACTGCTATCGCTTGGCGTCGTGCCAGTTGGCGCCGCTGGGGGGCCTGCGACGCAAGCCTTACTCGATGCAACCGCACCATATCGAGAATCTTCGGTTTCGTTCGATAATGAGATTACGGGGCGTTTGGTGGTCGACTGGCAACCTGACCTTAGCTTCACCAATGATACGCTGATTTATGCGTCCTATTCGCGTGGCTTCAAGTCCGGCGGCGTCAATCCGCCTGTCGATCCAAACATAATTTCGGGCGTCGCGGAGTTCTTCGACCCCGAGCAGCTGGACGCCTTTGAAATCGGCACGAAGAATACGATTGGCTCGGTGCAGGCAAACTTGTCGGCTTTCTTCTATGATTATGAAGGCTTGCAAGTCGGCAAAATCCAAGCGCGGACATCGATCAACGAAAATGTCGATGCCGAAATTTGGGGTCTAGAGGGCGAATTTCTTTGGGCACCAACAGACAATTGGCTGCTCAATATGACGGCGTCTTATCTCAATACGGAAGTGATTGAGTTTGAGTCCGAGGATCCGCGTGATGCGAGTGGCGGAGAGGCTGGCCATATTGTCTTGAAAGATCGTACCACGGCCGAGAACTGCCTGTTGACCAATGCGGATCCGGCGGTTTTTGCCGCCGCGATTGCTGCGCTTTCAATGAACCCGAATCCGGCCATTGCGTCGCAAGCCGTGGCGACACCTGTGCAAGCTATTAATGGCCTGCAGAGCCCTGGATCTATCTTCAGCTGTAACACGGCCTTGGTCGCGGGCGCGCTGATCCCAACGATGAATCTGTTGGGGGACACAGATGTTGGCTTCGCCGCGGGGATCCCGTTCGATCTGTCCGGCAATGAGCTGCAAAACTCACCGGAGTTCAGCGTCAATCTTGGGGCGCAATATATCCACGAGATGGACAATGGCATGAACATCGTTGCCCGCACTGATTATTATTACCAGGACGAGATGTTCGCATCGATCTACAACACCACGGAGCAGGATGTCATTGACGCCTGGGATGTGTGGAATGCACAGGTAACGCTGAATGCCGCTGATGATTCCTGGTTCGTCCGGGGTTTCATTCAGAACATTCTCGACGAAGACCACATCACCGGTCAAACAACTGGCGGTGCGGGAACAGGCCTCGCAACAACAGCTTACCTGCTTGACCCTCGTCTATACGGCGTCGAAGTCGGCATTCGTTTCTAGCCAATTTTTTGCGGCAACAAACATAGGCAGCGGACAGTCGTGTTCGCTGCCTTTTTGTATCGTTCTGTGCACCGGAAAAATGAGTGGGTCTCGTCAGTTTGAGACGGTGTGCGAATGACGGTTCAAGCGGTTCAGACCAGTTATAGAGACCTCAGCTCACCTCGAGTGTCGCTTCTTATTCAGTCTTTTCTTTGGGGGAATTGCCATGTCCGCACTTCTGTCCACAGCCTCAGCGCCATTACTGGTTCGGGACGTTGTAACTTGGCGGTCAGACCCACATTGCGACGACGTCGAAGAATGGATCATTGTTGATTTACCCGCGCCAGAATACGTGCAGCGCATTCGGTTTCGCAATGGTGCTGGCCTTCAACGGCACATCCAGGATCGCGGAATCCGTGCTTATTCGGCAACCTATCGTTCGCTGCAGACACAGGAACCGAAACGAGATTTCAAGCCTCCACGAACCAGTTTCGGCAATCCAGTGAATTATGTGCCGGTATCGGTTGCTTTGATGTGCGATTTCGGTGGACCCGGCCCGAGAGTCTTGCGCGGTGCCTGGACGGTTTGGCACGTGGGAGAACCCATACTGACAGATCAAATCGCGGTGATCTGCCATGAGCCAGGATCTGTGTTCAGTGCAATCGCCGAGATCGAACTCTACGGGGTATCGGACGACAGCTAGGCTTCCGGCGCGTGTGAAACCGCTTTAGGTTCGCGTTGTGAAGGAGCAAAGTGATGACAGATGGTGCGCACACGCCCAACAAGGGGCCGTTGAATGACCTTCGTGTTTTGGAACTTGGTCAGCTGATTGCCGGTCCGTTCTGCGGCCAATTGTTTGCCGATCTGGGCGCCGACGTGATCAAAGTCGAACCGCCCGGACAAGGCGACCCAATGCGGGTCTGGGGACGAGAAGGCTATCCATTGCTTTGGTCTGTACTGGCTCGCAACAAACGCTGCATCACGGTCAATTTGCGCGAGTCGGACGGCCAGAACCTCATTCGTGAGCTCATCGAACAGGCAGACTTCTTGGTCGAGAATTTCCGTCCGGGTACACTTGAGAAATGGGGCTTGGGGTATGATGCGCTGAAGGAAATTAATCCTGGACTGATCATGATTCGCGTGTCTGGCTATGGTCAGACTGGGCCATATTCCAAGCGACCCGGCTACGCATCGGTTGGCGAGGCGATGGGTGGTTTGCGCTATTTGATTGGCGAACCGGATCGAAAGCCCTCACGTGCAGGCATTTCGGTTGGCGATACGCTTGCCGGCACGTTTGCGACTCTCGGTGCGTTGGCGGCGCTTCATCACCGCGACAAGACGGGTGAAGGACAGGTCATTGATGCGTCGATCTTTGAATCGGTTCTGGCAATGACCGAATCGCTGGTGCCCGAGCACACTATCGAGGGTTTCACCCGGGAACGAACAGGCTCCTTTTTGCCCGATATCGCCCCGTCAAACATCTATGAGGCGACGGATGGCATGGTCATCATCGCTGCCAATCAGGACACTCTGTTTCGTCGCTTTGCAGCGGCCATTGATCAGCCCGACTTAGCAGACAATCCCGACTATGCGACGCACGTCGCGCGCGGGGCGCAGCAAAAACAACTCGACGACTTGATCCAGGACTGGACTTGCACACGAACCGTCGACGAGATTGAGGAAATCATGATCGCCCACTCGGTGCCGGTTGGCAAAATCTATAAGGCCGCCGATATGTTGGATGACCCTCACTACGCATCGCGTCAGACCTTGGTAGATGCACCCAGTGAACGTTGGGGCGAGGTGAAGATGCAGAACATTGCGCCAAAGCTGTCTGCGACCCCTGGTGAGATCCGATGGGCCGGTCCTGATCAGCTTGGTCAGCATACGGATGATGTGCTGAGCGAGCTGCTCGACCTATCAGAGGCGCAACTGAGTGTTTTGCGGGCAAACAAAGTTATTTAAGTCGAAGGAGGCTGGGGCTTGGATGCGCGGCAGCGCTACGTCGTTAAAGCGCCCGATCCATCAAGACACGTTCATTTTCGATGCGCGCGCTGACGCCATAAATGTCGGATAGTCGCTCGGCGGTGAGCGTCTCATACACGGCGCCATCTGCAACGATTGCGCCCGCCTTCATCCAAATCAAGCGGGAGGCGTACCGCGCGGCGAGGTCAATGTCGTGTAGCACAATCAAGGCACCGCCACCCTGTTCCACATAGTCTCCAATCAGGTCGAGAATTCGAAACTGATGACGTGGGTCCAGCGCCGCAATCGGTTCATCAGCGATCAGCAATGGCGCTTCCGCCGCAAATGCGCGGGCGCAATGCATCCGGGCAAGTTCTCCGCCCGACAAAGTGTCCGCCCGGCGTTCGGCAAGGTCGATCAAATCACAAGCTTTAAGGGCGCGCTCCACGGCAGCGGCGTCTTCTGGGCTGAGTTTGCCAAGCGTTGCGCCATGGCTAAATCGCCCCAGCGCAACGACATCGCGGACTCGAGTAGGCCAAGCGAGTGGGCGGATTTGTGGTAAATACGCGATGCGTTTGGCTCGCTCGGTTGGGCTGAGTTCTTTGATCGGCGTGCGGTCGAGTATCGCGGTGCCATCGCTTGTTTGCTGAAGCCCCAAAGTGCCGCGGATGAGGCTGGTCTTTCCAGCTCCGTTTGGTCCCAACACGGCCACCAATTCTCCTGGCTTGAGCGAAAAGCTCGCACGTTCGACAAGCCCGGTATCACCGGCAGTGACGGTCAGATCTGTGACATGAAGCTCAGTCATAGACAGCACGCCTTTGCATCGCGATCCAAACAAAAGCCGGGGCACCGATGAGCGCCGCCACCACCCCAAGTTTTAGCTCCTGATCGGTTGACATCAGCCTGACACCAATGTCTGCGAGGACCAATATCAATCCCGCCAGCAGCGCAGAAGGAATGAGCGAGCGCGCGGGATCATGTTTTACAAAAGGGCGAATGACATGCGGGGCGACGATCCCAACAAAGCCGATCGCACCGGCTAATGCCACCGAGGCGCCAGTCGCCAAACCGGCGCCGACCACGGTAAATATTCTTTGATTTCGGAGGTTTAATCCAACACCGCTTGCGGCTTCCTCTCCAAGGGTCAGCGCTGACAGTCCGCGTCGGGTAAGTAGGAGAAGCGCCGTTCCCGCGACCAAAAAGGGTGAGACGAAATAGATCTCAACAAAGCTTCGATTGGCAACCGAGCCAAGCATCCAATTGACCATCTCCGACAGGGAAAATGGGTTTGGTGCGAGGTTCATCATGAGGCTCATCAACGCCCCAGCGAAACTCGATAAGCCAACGCCAATCAGGATGAGCGTGACAACCGACTGGGTCCTTAGCGCGGCGAATGTGAGCAATGCGGTGGCGCCGATCGCGCCAAGAATGGCGAACAGCGGCAGTGCCCAGGGGCTGATCGCGACCAGGCCAAAATAAAGCGAAAAGGTCGCTGCGAGGGCGGCCGATGCCGACACGCCGAGCACGCCTGGTTCGGCGAGCGGATTGCGCAACAAGCCTTGCAGCGCTGCGCCGCTCAAACCCAATGCGGCACCTACGAGGAAGGCAGCAAGGGCCCGAGGCAAACGGATCGACCAAACCACCAAACGGTCCGCTGCATCAGCCCCACCAAACAGCGCAGCAATGACTCGATCGGCAGCGAGTGGCGTTGATCCCAACAAACAGGCGCAAAACAAAGCGACGAGCGAAGCGGCGCAGAGACCTGGAATGAGAAATCGCTCGCTCATTTCGCCGCGCCCTCACTCAGCGCTTTGACCGCATCGGCGATGAACCAACCGCCGCACGAGGTCCAAGCCCCGTCCAAATCAACTCTCACGGGCGCCTCTAACTCACGCTGCGCAACGGGATGGCGCGCGGCGCTCCAGAGGGATTGATGGTTTGAGTGTGTGCCAAAAAATGACGCAGCGACCAAGTCGGGGCGCTCATAGGCGAGCCCCTCCAGAGGCAAGCTGTGCCACCCCGGTTTGTCGAGATAGTTTGTAAGCCCCGCCGCCAACATTGCGTCATGTACCAGCGATCCGCTGCCGGAAGTGACACCTGAGGGGGTGATGTAGAGTGCCGTCTTCTCCGTCGCACTTTCCCGAATCTCCGCCAATTGCGTGCGATAGTCGGTGACAAGTGCACGGCCACGATCTGACTGACCGAGGCCATCTGCCATTTCTTGGATTAAAAACGGAATGGCGCCAACCTGTTCGCCATGAATGGAAGAGGCCCATCCGACTTGTAAGACAGGAATCCCCGCGCGTTCGAAAAAGCCCGCCGCATTTGGTCCTCCGCCATAGGAACGAACCACAAGATCCGGTTTCATGATCAGGACATCTTCCGCCAATGGCCGGACCACTGGGACGCCGATCGCTGTCTCACGCATGTACGAAAAGGGCTTCACGGCGTCTGGCGAGACCGCGAGGATTTGCTCACGGTCTGCCAGTCTTAAAACATATTGGTCGGCGCAATAATCTAGGCTGATAATCCGCATTGGGCGATCTGAGCCGGTTGACGCTGCCGGTGTCGGAGCGCTGCACGCAGCAACAAAGATCGCTGAGACGAGGAGGCACAGCCAACGCATTTTAGTATCGCACGCGAATGCCGACCGACCCTGAGAGGTCTGGCGTGCCGTAGCCTAAAACCTGTTGATACTCTTCATCGAACAGGTTTTCGATCCGGGCGAAAAGTTCAACCTTCTCATTCAAATCATAGCTTGAGGTCAGGTCGACGCGCGTCCAAGCATCGACTTTGCCGTTTGCATCGCGCTCGACATCATTGTAGCGCACGAGCACAGCTCCCGCGAGAGGGCCATCAGGGTCAAATGCGAGCTGCACATCCGCAGAATTTTTTGGCACACGCACCAAATCGTCGCCCGTATCGTCTTTCACATCAATGTACGTGTAGCTGCCCGACAGGCGCAGCGAGTCGCTCAATTGGGCGCCGCCGACGAGTTCAACGCCGGTTGAGCTGACTTGATCCACATTGCTGTAGCCGCCATCGGCAAATGAGAAGTCGATTTGGTTTTCGGTCTCTTGGTCGAATATCGTGATACCGGCCTCGTAGGTGCCGGTCTTGGACCGGTAATCGAGCCCGAAATCGAATGCCTCAGACGTTTCCGCTTGGAGATCTGGGTTTGGGCCTGCCGCCCCACAGCAAAAGAAAGTGGTTTGGAAAATTGTTGGAGCTTTGAAGCCTTGGCCCCAACTCGCCCGCCATGTGAAGTGCTGCGTTGGATTGTAGGCCGCTGCAACTCGTCCGGTCGTCTCGGCACCAAATTGTTCATGATCATCGCGGCGTAAACTGCCTGTCAAAGTCACGACGTCGACCGGCTTGAATTGATACAGCGCAAACACACTATCGATGGATGTATCATCATCGCCCGTTTTTGAGTCTTCGCGTTCCAGACCAAAGGCGATTTTGTTTCGCTCATCGACCGTAAAGGTTCCTTGATAGCGATAAATGACGCGGTCACCCGAAGCGCTAAACCCTGCAACACCATCGTTGAAATTTGCGCGCTCGATATCGGCGAACCCAATCAGTAAGAGATTGGCGAGCTTCCCGTCGAAAAGCGGGGCTTCGATACTGAGATTGCCTGACAATTCTTCGGTTTCACTCACATTGTCAGCGTCAAAAACAACGCCGCCACTCGAATTGTCAAAATCCGAGGTTGCGTCCGTCCATAATAAGTCTGCTGAAATGCGTGCATCGCCGCCGAGGTTCAGGCCACCTTTGGCCGAGACGATGAACGACTCATAGCCATCTTCTTCGGTGTTTCCATTATCCTCATCGGCCTTCGAAATGCCGTCAGTTGAAGATCCAACAAGAGCAAGTCGGAGGTCACCTTGATCATTTGCGGCTTCGACCGAAGCGCCGCCGCGATACGTGTTAAACGACCCAAACTCGCCAAATACGCTGCCGCCAAAGCCAGGTTCGGGCGCTTTGGTCACGATGGAGACAACACCACCAATCGCGTCCGTTCCCCAAAGCGTGGACTGCGGCCCTTTTAGCACTTCGATACGCTCAATGGTCTCGGTATCGACCCTGGCGAAATTGAAACCACCGCCGGGGGAACTTGGATCGTTGACCGGCACACCGTCAATGACAACCAAGGTTTGCTCACTGGACGCGCCTCGAATTCGAACGCCGGCACTTCCGCCAAAAGACCCATTTTGCGTAACCGTCACACCGGGCAGGGAGGCAATCGCATCTAACGCGAAATCTGTGCCCAGCCTCTCAATGTCTTCTGCGGTTAAAATACTGACCGAAGAACCGATCTCTGTGGCGGCTTGATCAATACGAGACCCGTTGACGATAATCGTTTGCATCGTGGTCTCACTGTCTGTGCCGGTTTGCGCCCAAGTCGGCGCGGCAAGTGACGCGGCAATCGCGCCCAAGAGCGCAGTTTTGTAGAACATAAGTCTACCTCTTTGGCGCCGCGCCGCCCGCGAAATGGCGCACCTTTAAACGACAATCTGACCTCACGGCGAATCCGTGACGAGCGGCCAAGTCTTTCGCTGTCGTTTCAAAGGAGAGGCATGAAACCTTCCCGACCGCTGAGACTTTCCCCGGTCTCCGGACGAACGACGCGATGGCAGGTCTCCTGGCTCACCGATCATCGCTTCCGGCCGCCTTCCCAAGATAAATCTCAGTGGCAGATTGGCCTTCAGCTCCTGGCTGACAGTTGCGGGTACAGCGCCGGACTCACACCGACTTCCCTCTTAGCCGACCTCTCAATCGGCACCATCTGCGTGCTAAATGCGACACGCTTGTGGACTTGTCAAATTGCACAACCCAGGCGCGGCATGGGCAGAATTCGAGGCTGCGTTGAGCGGCGAGGTTCTGCTAAATGGCCCAGCTTGCTTTTACCCAAGCGCGATCCCGGTCATCGAATTGGCCGATAATCCCATCCTGGCGGCCCCAGATGATATCTGCACCGGCGCTGACATTTAACGAGTCGCTGACTTGCCAAGAAACGCTGGGACGCAGCGTACCATCGCCGTCACGCAAGGATCCGATATATTCAAGATTGGTGAGCCACGTATCGTTTGCCCATGGCTTGCCGTTATGTGACAGAGGAAAGTGGCTCTTCAGAGCGTTCGTTTGCTTGGTCGAGTGCGCGCCACGCAGCGCCATCGCATCGCTTTGAAAAGAGCGGTGACTGGTCCGATTGCAAAACCGCTCGGAGCTACAGTTTACAGATGAGGAGATGCGAATGTTCCGGCTTAGAAGCCGAAGCCGTAGCTCAAGCCAAACATGTCTTCTTCGACATCTGCAGAGAGTAGTCGACTGGAATAGGACACATTTCGACGTGCATAGCCCAGCGATGCTTGCCCGCCAATGGTTGGAAAGGACACGCCAACATGGACGTCGCCAACCGTTGCGTGATCTCTTAACTCGACGTCTTGGCCTTCGCTGTTCGACCAAGTAATCGCCTCATTATCAGTCCCCAAAAACAGGAACCATCCGTTTCGAGCACCTCGGTCCCGCTGATCCATTTCATCAAGTCGAACCCGCAAACCAAAGCTTTGTGACCCCTGATCGGGTGAGCGTCTCAAATCCAATTGAATGTCGGCGCCATCAAACTGTGCGAATTCGGGCGAGACGGCTAAACCGAGCATTTGCTCGTCCATCAAAAACCGCAACTGCAATGGTTCTGACAGGTTCACGGACTGACGTGATATCGTTTCAGCGCGCAAGGTGTCGTTGGTCGCGCTCGCAACAGAATCCGCTAGCGCGACGTTGCTATACAATGCTCCCCCAAGCACACATATGATGGCTCGTATCTGCATATCAGTCCCCGACATGCAAACTATCAGCCAAATCGCGTTCTGACGACCAAATTCTCTCGCAGATTGTGGATATCGTGCCTGGCGATCAGACGGCGCTTATTCTGAGCGTGTAACCGAATTCCCCAAATAGGCGAGTCGAGTTTGAGCCATAATGAAATCGTATGCCTCAGAACGATGGCGGGCAATAATCTGGCTCAAGGTGAATTGAACGCAGCGCGAATAGAAGCGAATTGGCGGGATTGTCGCGGTTCGGTTTTTACCGGTTTTAGCGCCGATTACATTTGCATCGTCCAGCCTTCGACCCCCATGGCTGCTTGGCGAATGGCTTCAGACATGGTCGGGTGGGCATGGCTGGTCCGAGCGATATCTTCTGATGCAGCGCCAAATTCCATCGCGACACAGATTTCACCAATCATTTCGCCCACGCCGACGCCAATCATATGCGCGCCGAGGACTTTATCTGTCTCCGCATCTGCCAATACTTTCACAAAACCGGCAGTCTCATGATTTGTTCGGGCACGGGAATTCGCCTGAAAGGGGAACTTTCCAACAGAATATTTCACGCCGGCCTGCTTGAGTTCGTCTTCGGTTTTACCAACCCAAGCGATTTCCGGATTGGTGTAGACGACACTTGGGACCAAATCCCAATTCACATGACCGGCTTTTCCAGCGATGAGTTCAGCGACGGCGACACCATCGTCTTCAGCTTTGTGGGCGAGCATCGGACCGTCGATACAGTCACCAATTGCCCAAACGCCATCAGCGACTTTGAATTGGCCACTGATCGGTTGGATCACGCCGCGTTTGTCGGTTTGCACACCGACCGTGTCGAGACCCAACCCATCCGTAAAGGCGCGCCGACCAACGGCAACGATGACAATGTCGGCATCCAGCGTATCGGGTTCACCGCCTTTTGCAGGTTCGATGTTGAGCTTCACCTTGGTCTTCAGCTTTTCAACACTCGTCACTTTTGTGCCGAGTTTGAAGGTGAGCCCTTGCTTCTTGAAGATGCGTTGCGCTTCTTTGGCAATCGCGGAATCCGCCGCGGGCAGAATCCGGTCCAGATACTCCACAACCGTCACTTCAGATCCGAGCCGTGCCCAAACGCAGCCCATTTCCAGACCGATGACGCCCGCGCCGATCAAAACCAGCTTCTTCGGTATCGCCTTGAGCGAGAGGGCGCCGGTATTGGTCACGATGCGCTCTTCGTCGATTTCGATGCCCGGAAGCGAAGAGGGTTCCGATCCAGTTGCGATGACAATGTTCTTGGTCTCGAGGGTCTGAGTTCCACCATCGGCCAAGGCGACTTCCACTTTGCCGGGAGCAACAATTTTGCCGGTGCCGAACACATGGTCGACCTTGTTCTTCTTAAGCAGAAAGGCGACGCCGTCCGTCAGACCTTTCACAGCGTCGGCTTTCTGCGCCATCATCTGGTCGAGATCCACGTCAAGCTTACCGACTTTGATGCCCATATCAGCGAAATCATTCTTCGCTGCGGCGTAAAACTCGGACGCGTGCAACAACGCCTTCGACGGGATGCAGCCGACGTTGAGGCATGTTCCGCCCAGCGTATCTCTTTTTTCAATACAGATGGTTTTGAGGCCGAGTTGGCCTGCTCTAATCGCACAATTGTAACCGCCAGGTCCTGCGCCGATAATGACGAGGTCGTACGTATCTGCCATTGAAATGTCCTGCTTGATAAACGGATGAATCGGAATGTCGGCAAACTAGTCAGACAGCCGCCAATTGCAATCGCTTCAAGCTTAAGTGCGGCGCAGAGTCAGCAACAATATCGCCAATAGGACAGCTCCGACGCCGTAAAGGAAGGTATTCAGCCACAAACTCGCATCGGCGCCGGTCGCGGCAATCAATCCGGACATGCCGAGAATGGTGAACGCGCCAATCGTCGCAACAGTGCCGCCGCCTGGCTTTGACAGCAGCGCCAACACCCCGCCGATCGACATTAAGCCGGCTCCGATGATTCGAATCATACTTGTCGGTGGCTGCATCAACGCATCGTAAACAGGGCTTCCCCGATCTACGATGAGAATAACGGGGCGGATCGCCTCGTAACTTAGCCAAATTCCGAGCCCCAGCATAGCTGCTGACGTCGCCAATCGGAACATATGCGATGGCCCCTCTACTACGCGTAATAATCAAGCGCAGTTGGCCTGTTTAGGCAAGCGTACAATCCGTTTGATTTAGATTTGGGAGCGGCGTCCTAGCGGCTGGAGGCGCGCTTCTGGCGTTCCAACATGGCGCGCCCCTCAGCGGCAAAACGTTGTCGTTGAAACGCAATCGCCGGGGGCACAGGGCGATACACCTGGCGCTTCTGCTTCTTGGGCTTTGGTGGGGGCTTTGCGTCCGCCTCTAGAACTTCAGGCGTATTTGCGGCTGGCCGAGGAACGCGGCGTCTCAACATCCAAACGGCCATGCCAAGCAAGACGGCGCCGGCGGCAGCGCCAACAATCGCGCCTTGGCCAGCACTTGGATTGGTCCACCAATTGGGCGGGAAGTCGACCAGGAAGACGCAAGGAAATCCGGCGATCACCCCCATTGTATACCAAATAAGTGTGCCACGTCTCCGCCTTCCGAGGGTCAAGGCCGAAGCGTAAAGGCACAAAGCGGCAAGAAAGTAGGGCGCACCATGGGCAATACCGACACGGCGCCAATCGATGCGCTCAATCCCGTCGATCGGATTGACGGCCTGTTTCTGTTCGATCAGCAATTCGGCAAACATCATCAGACTGGGCCAGCGGATCGCGGCCATTGCGCCAAATGCGAAGGCGATGGCGTAACACGCAATTAAAAACGAAATCAGTCGTCTTGGCATGTCTTGTTAATAGCAAATCAAAATTGACGTGAGATGAAGGGATAGGTGGAGAATCGAAATGTACTCATTAAAAACGCCGGAAGCCCCGTTGGCTTTGACCACTTTTGGCATCGTGCCATTTTTGGCGCCTGCCGGTTTGATGCTGCGATACCAGGACGATCCGATCTTTATGAGCACAGCAGGCTTGTGGCTGATCGCCTATGCCGCTGTGATATTAAGCTTTCTTGGAGGCGTCAGATGGGGCGTCGAGATCGTTCTTCGCGATAAACCGCGTTTCGCCGAGCTGACTTTGTCGGTCCTGGGTGCCTTGGTCGGTTGGGCCCTGGTTCTGGTCTATTTCCAGTTTGCGAATCCATACGCATTTTTAGGGTCGGCAGTGGCCCTGCTGCTGCACTTTGTGATCGATCGGGCCTCGCCAGAAATGCCGCTTTGGTATCGCAAGTTGCGAATCTGGCCGACCAGCGCCGCGATTGTCTGCTTGTTGGTCGCGTTTTATCTATTCAGCCGCGTCTAGCGTTAAGCTGGGTTCGACCGAAACCAGCGCGGCGCGAAAGCTAATCGCGGCAAAGCCTAGCGAGATCAGCATATTCCACCCGGCCATCGAAAGCCCGAGAAATGACCATGGGATGTCAGTGCAAGATGCGGTGGCCTGTCTCTGATCTAACCCGTCGAAGACGATCGCATTGACGTCAACTGCGCCAGCCGCGCAGCCCGACGGCGCTGGCAGGAGGCCGAGTTCGACCCCAGCATGATAACCAGCAACCACTGCACCCGTCGCAAATAATAGGCCCAGCATTACGTTGAACGCCATAATGAAGCGAGGATTCTGCCTGATTTGCCACAAAATGATCGCTGTGGCGGTCATTGCGGCAACGGCCCAATAGACCTCTCTTTGTCGCAAACAGAGTGGGCAAGGGGCCAGTAAGGCAAATCGTTCAAACGCATGCGCCGCTGCCAACATGGCCAATGCGCCAAGCAGGGCAATTGCAGGCCAGCGCCAGCTTCTGAGATATGGATCGAATGGCTCCAACATACCGCCTCTATGTCTCTGCCGGCACAAACTACCACTCCAGCGAGCAAAGTCCATGCGACACCCACGCCCGAGTTGCGCTATCCGCCGAGCAGACCCGTAATGTAGCCTAGGACCTGAGACCCGCCAAAGACCAGTGCGCTGATCCATGCCGAGCCGATCACCAGACCCAGGAAAATCAGTATGCCGTCTCGCGCCATCAAACCGAATGCGACAATCGCGACAGCGATGCCGGGAACGGTGTTGGTGCCGGGCAAAGGGATCAAAATGGAGCTCGAGAACACCGTCAAAAACAGGGCGAGGACCGGTTCCATCGGTCGACTGGACAGGAAAAGCAGCCGCGGATTGGAGATGGTTTCCAGCCATCCAAACCATTTGCGCCCAAATTTGGTGGTGCGCGACAATCCATCCTTATCGATCATGCGCGCACCCATCCGCTGAGGCAACCAGGGCTCCGATCGGCCGCTCAGCATTTGCAACGTCAAAAACAGCATCGGCAGCGCAACGATTTGAGGCACACCCCATAGAAATGGAATGGCGCAGGGCAGGGCCAAGACGAACAGTCCTGCGCCAAATGCGCGCTCATCTAGACGATCGAGGATGTCGCGCAGCGCATACCCCTGCGCTGGCGCATCATTCGCCATGGCTTCAAGCGACTGCAAAAATGTGCGTGGGGTTACGGTCTCACTCATGGGGTTTGGCTTTAGCGGGGATTGCACAGCAGCGAAAGGTCGATTGACGGCTCGAAGCGGCTTTGGCATTGGAGGGCGTCTTAAGCGTGCAGCGATGGCGCAGTGCTTAGCCGGTGTGGCGGAATTGGTAGACGCAGGGGATTCAAAATCCCCCGGGAGCAATCCCTTGTCGGTTCGAGTCCGACCACCGGTACCAAGCGATTTCCCTTCTAAGGTTCGGCCATTCGCGACACGCATCGATGTCGCGCTTAGAAGCAGGACCACACCTGCGGTCTGAGGCACACGACGAGAACGACAGAATCATCGGCGAAATCCTTCGACTTTTCATTGCCTCGCGGGCGTAATGCCCCATTTCAGGGATGACTATGTGTCGACAAGTTCTCCAGTCCAAAGACGGATGCCAGAGGGTTTTCATTATCCCGCTCGGCGATGGCCGTTATCGATTGGTGGAGAAGACAAAGATTGAGACCAACTTCGTCCGACCGTCACGGTGGCCCCGCGGGACGCGTGCGCTGCCTGGCGTTTTTGACAGCATCACCGCCGCGCGCCGCGAGATTTGCAGCTGGGACGGTTTCTCGATCTCGCCAAACTAGCTGGTCAATCAAATTGACAGATGCTTAGCTTCGCCAAGGCTCAATCAAAGCCTAAAAGGAGTGACCCATGCGCCGCAACATTCTATTCGTGACAACCGACCAAATGCGATTTGATGCCTTGGGCTGTAATGGCGGCAAAGTGGCCCAAACCCCGGCCATCGATGCGCTGGCGGCGTCTGGCATCAATTATCGCCGCGCTCACAATCAGAACGTTGTTTGTATGCCAGCGCGCGCCACAATCATGACCGGGCAGCACGTGGCCACACACGGCGTTTGGATGAATGGCGTGTCTTTGCCGGAAGACACGCCAACCG
>JBCAWZ010000048.1:0-24219 GCA_038534315.1 Pseudomonadota bacterium
TAGACGCGTCAATCACGCCAATGCCATTGGTCAGCACTTGAACACGCTCGGCGCCAAGGCCGCGAAGCACGGGTCGGCTCGCTGCGGCCCCGAAAAACGTGGTGGAGACACCGGGTTGTCGATCAAGCGATGTCCCCAAAGAGGCATCAAGTGTTTCTAAAATTTCTTCGCGATCCAATTGGGTTGCATTGCCAATCAGCTCGTCGGCGGAACGCTCAGGACCCGGCGCGGTCACAATGATCGTGTCGGCGCGATACGTTTCCTGCGCGATTGCCGGCGTGGCCAAGAGGGTGGTCGCTAAGAGGCCTGGGAGGAGTCGAGACATACTGAATACCCGTGATGTTATAAAGTAACAATCTTAAAGCTTGGCGGGTGGAAACCGTCAAGTTGTATTCAGGACACACTTGGCTCTAGGCTTCGGATTGCCAGCGGGCGCAAATCGCGGTCGGCAAAAGTCGGTCGTCCGAGAGATGCGGCAGCGCCATTTCGCCCATTTTGAGCGCGCCGCCGAGATCGCTGAGATGGGCGCCCAAAGCCTGCGCAATCGCGATGTGAGAGAGGCGCACAGCGTACGCTGTGAGGATCACAAAGGTTGGCTCATCTGATAGGAGCTGACGCACCAATGCGAGCAGGCTCGGTAGGTCTTCTTCGAAGCGCCAGGTCTCGTTTTTTGTGCCACGGCCGAATTTTGGTGGATCCAGCACAATGGCATCATAGACGCGTCCGCGGCGGACTTCCCGTGCCGCAAACTTCATGGCGTCGTCGGCGATCCACCGGATTGGCGCGGTGTCTAAGCCGCTGAGCAATTGGTTCTCTTTGCCAAACCCGTTCGATTTGGGGCTCGCATCGAGATGTGTGACTTCAGCGCCGGCCGCAGCGCAGGCGAGGCTCATCATACCGGTGTAACCAAATAAGTTCAGCACGCGCACTGGCCGGTTTGCGGCTCGAATACGGTCCTGAGCGAACCGCCAGTGCACGCTATGTTCAGGAAAGACACCCAAATGCCGAAACGGCGTTCGACGTGCTTGCAGCGTCAGGCCGTTCCACTGCATGGACCAGCTATCCGGCGCGGCGGGATTGATCATACGCCACTGACCTCGATCGTCATCTCCTGCTTTGGCGTCGAACACCGCGTCCGCGATCCAGTCTTCGCGTGGTGTGGTCGTCGGCCAATAGGCTTGGGGATCAGGGCGGATCAAGGTTTGGTCGCCGAACCGTTCGAGTTTGTGGCCATCACCACTGTCGAGCAGGGCGTAATCTTGCCAGTCATCGGCCAGGAAGAGTGTGGTTTCGCCGATCATGCAAACCCTCTTTGGCGCCAGCTCTCATAGGTTAGAATGGCCGTCGCCTGCGCGAGATTGAGGCTATCGGCGCCGCCGCGCATTGGGATACGGCAGAGATGATCGCAGTTCGCCTCAACTGTTTCAGGAAGTCCAGATTGTTCATTGCCCATCAAGATGACGCCCGGCGTCGAAAAGTCGATCTCAGTATGCGCAACAGTTCCGTGCATGCTTGCCGCCATCATCCGCAAACCACGTTCTTCGCGCCAGGCGTTGAACGCTGCAAAACTGGCGCGCGCCAAGGCGACATCAAAGAGAGATCCCATCGAGGCGCGGACCGCTTCGACGCTATACGGGTCGCAGCATTGTTCGACCATGATCACGCCGCTAGCGCCGGCGCAGTCCACAGTTCGTAATATCGTCCCCAAATTCCCTGGGTCTCGTACCTCATAGAGAGCGATCCAATCGGAGTTTGACTGATCCGGCAGTTCCGACAGATCTAGCGGCTTTTGCCGGATCGCGGCGAGGATGGATTGGGGGTTATCCTTGCGCGCCAAACTGCCGGCCAAGCGGTCGGGGACCTCTACCAGGCGTGCTCCCGTCTCGGCGGCGCGTTGCATCAAAGCCGCACTCGCAGGTCTTTCGAGCCCACTCGATGAGACCACCAATGTGTCAACGTCCCATCCGCGGGTCATGGCCTGCTCGATCAGGCGGGCACCTTCCGCGAGAAACAATCCCGTTTCTGCACGGTGTTTCTTTCGGTCCAAGCCGCGCAGCCGCTTGATGAGCGGATTGCTTGCGGAGGTGATACGGTCTGCTGAAACGGCCATGAACGCCGTGTAACATACGCTTGCCTGATTCAAAGTGTTAAGGCAGGAGGGAGTGGGGGAATTTGTATAGGACGCGCGTCATGCTACGCCGAATACGTGGCCTGCAGATCGTAACCGCCGAAACAACGAGCAAAGTTGGCTCGGATCGTGTAGGCTGTCTGCGCCCCGCACAAACGGAGAAACCGTCTTGAACACGAACGTAGAAGGCATTGTAGGGTTACTCACCGCAAACATCTGGATGGTTCTGATGGCCGTCTGGGCTGTTGGTATGCTTCTCGGCATTCTCTTTCGTGGGCTCATGGGGCGCACTCGAATTCGCAAAGCAGAAGTCGAAGCGGGGATAGCGCAGACCGAACTCAAGCAAGTTCAAGAAGAGCTCGACGCGTTGTTCGCCGCCCAGCGAAAGCGACAGGCTGAAGATGCAACCGCGATCGAAAGTGACCACTCTCTCACCGGGAACCTCGAAGCTGAACAAGTGCGAGTTGCCGAACTTGATCGTGAATTATCTGCCACCCGAAGTGAGCTGGAAGCGCTGCGGATGGAGCTTGCCGACACCGTGGAAGCGGCGCAGCAAGCAGCAGAGGCACCAACCCCAGAGCCTGTTGCGGACCCTGTGCCGGAACCCGTAGCGACTGAAAGCCGTCCGTCCGCACCGTTGGTTGATGACGCGGCGATCGCGGCGATAACAGAACGCAATGAATGGCTTGAAGATCGTGTCTCTATTCTGGAGACGGAACTTGATACGACGCCTCAAGCGCCGGCCTCAGCACAAGCCAGTGTGATTGAAGAGGAACTCGCTAAATTGCGCTGGCGCAACCGCTATTTGGAAGGCCGCCTTGCTTACTATGAAGACGGCCTGGCCGCCGCCAGCCGGGTTCCAGAAGCTGAGCCTGCCGCGGCAATGGACGAAACGATAGAGCGGTCGGCGCCAGTTCTGGTCGCTGAAAATGATGATGTGGCTCAAACCGGCGAGGATGCCGAGGTCGAGTCTCGCATTGAGAGTGAAGACGATCTCGCGGAAGAACCAGATACTGAAACTGAAGATGATGCCACACCAAGCCTCGTCGAGGCCGCTGAAGTAGAGGCCGTTGAAGTAGAGGCCGTCGAAGATCAGGCTGAAGAAGCTGTTGATCCGCTTGAAGACGTTGAGCCCGATGACGCAGTGGGCGAGCCACCACACCCCTCAGACGCGATTCTCGCGGCGCTCGATGAAGGTGAAGATGTTGCCGAAGCCGAAACGGTTACGGACGCCGAAGGCACTGATGTCGAAACCGATGAAACTGAGACGCATGCCGGCGAGACCAATGGCTTTGATGCCATTGAGCCGCTTCAACCGCCGATCAGCGACCGGCCATCCGGTGACATCGATGATTTGACTCAGATTGGTGGTATTGGGCCACGCATCGCAGAAGTGCTGCACGAACTTGGAATCTGGTCGTTTGATCAAATCGCAAATTGGTCGCCCGAGCACGCCGCCTGGGTCGAGGAACAGCTCGCTTTCCAGGGTCGGATTGCCCGTGAGAACTGGGTCGAGCAAGCGAAATCCCTGATCTAGGCGAGACCAGGGCAGTTGCTTTCAGCCTGTGTTCAAGCTCAATATTCAACAATCTGCGGGTGTGCGTATTGGACGTTGTCGATACGCTGTGGCTTAGATTAAGGTCGACGAAAAAGGGGAGAAGGCATGTTTGATCCGGAAATGATTGAGGCCGCCGAGAAGGTGGACTTTGACTCGGAGATCCTGAAAGACGCGCCGGCCGTGCGGATGTCGCGGCGGGGGATCATTAAAGGACTCGCTTGCGGATCGGTGGTGCCGATCATTACGGCTTGTACGACCAATCCGGAAACGGGGCGCAGCCAGTTCCTGCTCGTTGGCGACGATCAAATCGCAACCATGGCGTTGAGCGCATGGACTGACATGAAAAGCCAAACGCCTCAGATCACCACCGGCCGATTGTCGTCGCGTGTGAACGGCATATGGGACCGTATCGCTGACGGCTCAGGCCGAGGTGACGAAGAGTGGGAAGTGGCGATTTTCGACACGGACGACGTCAATGCTTTTGTCATGCCGGGCAATAAGGTTGGGGTCTATCGCGGCATCACCGAATTGACCGAGAATGACGACCAATTGTCGTCCGTTCTTGGGCACGAAGTCGGCCATGTGGTTGGCCGCCACGCGGCGGAACGGTTCTCAATTCAGACCGCCGCACAGGTCGGATTGGTTGCCGGCCAGATCGCAGTCGCGCAGACCGAGACCGGGCGCCGCTATGGCAATGAGATCGCAGTGCTGGGAGGTGCCGCCGTGCAGTTTGGCGTGTTGTTGCCCTACAGCCGGAGCCATGAATTGGAAGCCGACCGTCTCGGCGTCGATTATATGCACAACGCTGGCTATGATGTCCGCGCCGCGCCGCGCCTCTGGGAGCTCATGGACGAGAAAAGCGCTGGCAATCGTCCCCCCGAAATGTTGTCGACACATCCAGATCCGGGCCGTCGCCGCCAGGATTTGATCAATTACATCAATGCCAAGGGCTATGCCTTCATCTAGGCAGGACACGATCTGAGAACCAAAAAAGGCGCACCCATCGGAGTGCGCCTTTTCCATTTGGAATGTGGTCGCGCGCTACAGCGCTTTCACAATGTCCTCGACCATCTTTTTAGCGTCGGCGAGCAACATCATCGTATTGTCACGGAAGAAAAGCTCATTTTGGATGCCGGCATAACCGGACCCCATAGAGCGTTTGATGAACAGCACCGTGCCTGCATTCTCAACGTCCAGAACCGGCATGCCATAGATTGGGCTGGTTTTGTCCGTCTTTGCGGAGGGGTTGGTCACGTCATTCGCACCGATGACGAAGGCAACTTCAGAGTTGCGGAAATCGGAGTTGATATCCTCGAGCTCGAACACTTCGTCATATGGAACTTGCGCTTCTGCTAAGAGAACATTCATGTGCCCCGGCATCCGTCCAGCGACCGGATGGATAGCATATTTCACGTCGACGCCTTCTTCTTTTAGCTTGTCGCACATCTCTTTCAGTGCGTGCTGGGCTTGCGCGACCGCCATGCCATAGCCTGGCACGATGATGACTTTCGAAGCGTTCTTCATGATGAAGGCTGCGTCATCGGCAGAGCCGCGCTTGAACGGACGTTCTTCCTGTTCGCCAGAAGCGGCAGCAGCATCATCACCACCAAACCCGCCAAGTATGACCGAGATGAAGCTCCGATTCATGCCTTTACACATAATGTAAGACAGGATCGCACCCGATGATCCAACCAGCGCGCCGGTAATGATCAGCGCGAAATTGCCGAGCGTGAAGCCAAGTGCCGCTGCGGCCCAACCCGAATACGAATTCAGCATTGAGACAACAACCGGCATATCTGCGCCACCAATTGGAATAATCAGCGTGATGCCGAGGATAAGTGCTAAAACGGTCAGCGCCCAGAAAGCCCAGACGGCGCCACCAGAGCTTTGCACCAGGATGCCGATCAAGACGATGATGCCAAGGCCAAGCGCAATGTTCAGCAAGTGCCTCGCAGGCAGCAGAATGGGGGCGCCCGACATGTTGCCATTGAGCTTCGCAAACGCGATCACAGAGCCTGTAAAGGTGAGCGCACCGATGGCAGACCCGAGCCCGAGCTCAATCAAGCTGACCGTTGCAATACTACCGACTTCGCCAATACCGAAACCGCGCGGGGCATAGATTGCGGCGGCCGCCACCAACACCGCGGCGAGGCCGACCAGTGAGTGGAATGCAGCAACCAATTGCGGCATCGCCGTCATTGCGATGCGGCGCGCAATCACTGCGCCAATGCCACCGCCGACGACAGCGCCGCCGAGCAATATGGCCCATGTGGTTGGGTCCAACGCCTCCCAGAACAAAACAAGCGTGGTGCCGACCGCGATGGCCATACCAATCATGCCATTCCGGTTACCTTTGCGGCTGGTCGCTGGGCTGGACAGCCCACGAAGCGCTAGGATGAAAAGGATGCCCGCAACAAGATAGAGCAGCGGGGCCCAGGTCGATTCAAACTGGTCCATCGCCTAGTCTCCCTTTTTCTTATACATTGCGAGCATGCGCTGGGTTACCATAAATCCGCCAAATATGTTCACGCTGGCCAAGGCGACACCGACGCCGCCGAGGATTTTCGCCACCCAGCCGCCATTGATGTCTGTTGTCGCCATCGCGGCGACAATCGCGCCGACAATGATCACCGACGAAATCGCGTTGGTCACCGCCATGAGTGGGGTGTGCAATGCCGGCGTAACGCTCCAGACGACATAATACCCGACAAAACAAGCGAGCGCGAAGATTGCGGCAAGGAAAACAATTGGCTGGATCGTGCCAACGTCAGCGGCATAGGCGGGCAAAGCGAGCATACTCGCAAACCCCGCAAGGATAAGGGCTTTTCTCATTGGGAGAGCCTTTCATTCACAGTTTCGCCATTGCGCGTCAGGAGCATGGCGGTGACGATTTCATCATCAGTGTCGAGGTTAAGACTGCCATCTTCCGCTGTGATCAGCGGCAGGAAAGCAAACAGGTTTTTCGCAAAGAGCGAGCTCGCATCGGCGGGAAGGTGCGCCGGCAAATTGGTGAAGCCCGCAACTTTGACGCCTTGAACATCGACGACCTCATCGGGTTTCGAAAGCGGGCAATTGCCGCCCTGCGCAACGGCCATGTCGACAATCACCGAGCCGGGGCGCATCGATTTCACCATGTCCTCGGTCACAAGCACCGGTGCAGGACGCCCGGGGATCAGGGCCGTTGTGACAACAATGTCCTGTTTTGCGATGTGGGTGGCGACCAATTCAGCCTGTTTCTTTTGGTATTCTTCCGACATTTGTTTGGCATAACCGCCAGCTGTCTCAGCCTCTTTGAACTCGTCATCCTCCACGGCAATAAACTTCGCGCCTAGCGAGGCCACTTGTTCCTTCGCAGCGGGGCGGACATCGGTTGATGTAACCACGCCGCCAAGGCGCCGTGCGGTTGCGATCGCTTGCAAACCAGCGACGCCGGCGCCCATAATAAAGACTTTTGCGGGGGCAATCGTACCCGCCGCTGTCATCATCATCGGCAACGCGCGACCATATATTGTCGCGCCTTCGATCACAGCACGGTAGCCTGCGAGATTCGACTGAGACGACAGGGCGTCCATCGATTGAGCCCGCGTGATCCGCGGCGTGAACTCCATCGAGAGGGCGGCTGTTTTGCGCGCGTTTAGTGAAGATGGATCGAGATTGAACGGATCCATCAATGCGATGACCGCCAATCCTTCTGGAAGCGCTTTCGTTTCCGCCTCCGTCGGACCGCGAACCTTCATCAATAGGTCTGACCCGGAGATCGCGGCTGTTGCATCCGCAGCAATGGTTGCACCGGCGTCTGTGAATGCGGCGTCTGTGAAGCCGGCAGCTGTTCCGGCATCGCTTTCGATAGTGAGTGAGTGCCCCAGACCGGTGAGTTTCTTGATCGTTTCCGGCGTGACCGATACACGCACCTCCCCGGGAACGGTCTCTTTTATAATGCTCAGTTTCATCCTGACCTTTTTCCGTTAATTTTGACCGGTTTGAAAAACGAGAAATCGTAACCGGACTGTCTGCCCCAATCGCAGCAAATTGTTGCGCATCAAGGTCCTGTCAAGCACAGTCGTAGCGGAAATGAACATTTGGCTTTATGCTTGCATGTTGACGATCTCTTTTAACTGTTATGGTTTCGTAGCGAAAAGCAACCACAGAAATCGGAGCGAGTTTGGAACAAGTTCTTACAACAAGGATGACGGCCCCGGCTTATGAAACCGGAAAGCCTGGTCCAGTGTGGGAGCAGGCGCTGGTGACCTTGTGGTTTATCGTCACCATGGTGGATGTGCCCCTTGCAACGCCATTGCGGTATCTGTGTGTGCTATATTTTGTTGCCGTGTTCGGCTTGTTCCATCGCCAATACGTGCCTCAACTCCTTCGCGTATGGCCCATCGTCTTGGTCCCTTTGATGGGCGCGTTCTCGCTAACCTGGTCGGATTATCCCGATGCCGGTTTGGACGGCGCCATTTTTCACATGCTCACCGCACTGATTTTGGTGGTCTTGGCGCAAAGACTGACCCTTCATCAATTGTTCCGATGCTTACTTTTTTCCGGAATAGTGATCGCGTTTTACGCCTTGATGCTGGGGAACATGCAGCAGGGCGAACCCTTCAATCACAAAAACCAGCTTGGCGTTCACATGACGCTCACCGCTATTTTGGCGCTTTGGTCGGCGCTCGACCGTGATGTCGTTCGATGGCAACGGTTCATTGCCGCCCTATTCGTTCCCGTCGGCGCGTACATCGTTTTGGAGACCGCCTCTGCCACCTCCTTAGTGGTCATTGTGCCGGGCTTGCTCGGGGTCATGATCGCTCGATTTTTCTGGTCGGATTTGGCGCACATCCGCCACCTCCGATCACTTGTAGCCGCTTTCACAGTTGCCCTATTGCTCGTCGGTGTGCTGATCGTTGCGGGTCTGCCATTGCAAGAGATCTTCGAGAATTTTGTGATCAGCCTAGGAAAAGACCCGACCCTTACCGGGCGAACCGACATTTGGATGTTTGCAGATATGGCCTCTGACGAGCACCCCTGGTTGGGCCATGGCATGGGCGGCTTTTGGCAATATGATGTCAGTCTCGCCCAGACCATCAATATCAACGATTACAAGCCGGTCGGAACGCAGCTTGGCTTCCACAATGCTTTTCTCGAGGTGCGCGTGCATCTGGGATATGTCGGATTAGCACTGTTTTTGTTCGCGATCGGGTGGACGCTCTCGCGGACCATTCGCCAGTGGTTAGCCGAACCCAGCATGCTGCATTCGACAGCAGTGGTTTTGGCGATCTGCGTGCTGATTGCGTCTTTTGCTGAATCGAAACTTTGGGGCCAGTTCAACATGTTGGTGCACGTGTTTTACTTGCCGGCCATTGCGGCGTTCGGCGCGTCTTATCGCCGTTACATTGGCGAGGCGACAATCACCGAAATGCCAAACACAGCATCGACCGGTCGAATTCAGTTGCTGACCCGCTGACGCAGTCGCTTGACCGCGCGCCGGAAATGATGTTTTAGCCGCGCTTCACAGTTGTGGCAGGTTCGCCAACCCGACCACGACACCTCACCATCTGCGACCGGATCGAAAGACCACCGGTCACAAAAGCCAGAGAGGACAGTTATGGCTAAGAAACTGCTTGGACAGCTCAAGCTGCAAATACCGGCCGGTGCGGCGAACCCGTCACCGCCAGTCGGCCCGGCGCTCGGTCAGCGCGGCATCAACATCATGGAATTCTGTAAAGCGTTTAATGCGAAAACAGAAAGCACGGAAAAGGGCCTGCCGCTTCCGGTCGTGATCGACTATTATCAAGACAAATCCTTCACCTTCATTGTAAAGACCGCGCCTGCGTCGGTTCTCTTGAAGAAAGCGGCGAAGCTGAAATCTGGCTCGAAAGAGCCTGGCAAGACCGTTGCGGGCAAAGTGACGCGCGCACAATGCCGTGACATCGCCGAGCAAAAAATGGCCGATCTGAACGCCAATGATCTCGATCAGGCAACAAAGATCATCGAAGGCTCAGCCCGGTCCATGGGCTTGGAAGTGGTGGAGTAAGACGATGGCTGGAAAAAAATACCGCGCGGCACTCGAAACGCTTGATCGTGATAAGGCTTACCCGGTCGCCGAAGCCGTCAAATTGGTCAAAACCAATGCGACCTCAAAATTTGATGAAACCATCGAAATTGCGGTCCGCCTTGGCGTAGATCCGAAATATGCGGACCAAATGGTGCGCGGCGTCGTGTCTTTGCCGTCGGGTACGGGCAAAGACGTTCGCGTCGCTGTATTTGCACGCGATGCGAAAGCGGACGAGGCGCGCGAAGCTGGCGCCGAAATCGTTGGCGCGGAAGATTTGATGGAAGAAATCCAAAATGGGCGCAGCGATTTCGATCGCGTGATCGCATCACCGGATATGATGTCTGTCGTCGGACGCTTGGGTAAATTGCTTGGTCCACGTGGACTGATGCCGAACCCAAAAGTCGGGACCGTAACCCCGAATGTTGGACAAGCCGTGAAAGACGCCAAAGGTGGCGCAGTAGAGTTCCGGGTTGAAAAAATGGGCATCATTCATGCCGGCATCGGGAAAGCTTCTTTCGCTGAAGACGCGATCGAGGCGAACGTTCGGGCTTTCGTTGATGCCTTGATGAAAGCCAAGCCGTCCGGTGCCAAGGGTACATATATGAAAAGAGTGTCGGTGACCTCGACAATGGGACCTGGCATCGACGTGGATATTGCGGACGCGACCGGCAATAGCTAAGCCGCGCTCCGTCAGATTGCAGTGATTGAAACCCCCGCCTGGTGCGGGGTTTCTTTTTAGAAGCGGAGGACTGCGCTCAACGAAAAGACGTCTAATCCACCAGAAAGAGCGTTACGCGCAGGGTTGCCGCGTCGATCATTTCCTCGTTTCCCCATCATAGCTGCTCCAGCCGGTGGAAGCTCCGGATCTCAAGTCTGCATAGGCCGGAGCAGAATTGATGGGTGAGACGGCTGCTGTTGTGAGCAATTTGGTTAGATCAGGCTTCATTCCTATAAGTTGATCTAGCCAATTAAGTGCGGAGTTGGAATCGCGCGATGACAATCCCAGTTCCGCGACAAATCGGGAACTTTGAAAATACCCTTGACTTTTGTGAAATCGGCTCTTGCGCGCGCCTTCTAGAAGCGCTACATGGCACAACTTGCGGGAGACCGGCCTAGGCTTGTCTCCCGTTTCCTGTCCGAGACCATAGGTGGCTTCCTTAGGGGTGTAAATCCTTTGATAGACGGGGTGATGCAGGTTGGTCTGTGGGATCCCACAGATTGGACTGGTCTGCTGATGCCCTGGGCAGGCGCTAGAGGTTGCGCGTCATGCGTCGCCAAAGGCAACCCCAGGCGCTCGGATAGTCCGGTCGCCTTGTTTGAAGGAGATCCGTAATGGATAGAGCCGGAAAAGCCGAAGCCATCAAAACGCTCGAAGGCGTTATTGCTGATTCGGGAAGTGTCATCGTGGCACGCTACACCGGTCTTTCAGTTGCGGAGATGACTGAGTTCCGGGGCAAACTGCGTGAGCAGGGCGCTTCAGCGAAAGTGGTCAAGAATCGTCTCTTTAAAAAGGCGCTTGATGGAAAAGGCGGCGACGTGGCGAGTGCCATGTTCACCGACCAAACTGTTATTGCGTTTGCAGAGGATCCTGTCGCTGCGGCGAAAGGGGCCTCCGAGTTCGCCAAGGATAACGAAAAGCTCGTTATCATTGGTGGTCTTATGGGAGAGGAAATTCTTGATGCGGCCGGCGTTAATGCGCTGTCCAAAATGCCATCTCGCGAAGAACAAATTGCAACCGTTGTTGCCCGTCTCTTGGGGCAGGCAAGCCAGCTGGGTCAGCGCATCAATGCGCCGGGTCAGGGTCTGGCAGGCGCCATCAAGGTGATCGGCGAGCAGGCGGCGGCATAAGGTCAAACCCACAACGAAGACCAGCAAACACACATCAACCCGTAACAGGAAATCAGAACAAATGGCTGATATCGCAAAACTTGGTGACGAGCTCCTGGGCCTCACCATTCTAGAAGCAAAAGAACTCAACGACTTTCTTGAAGAGCGTGGCATTAAAGCTGCGGCAGCTGTCGCCGTCGCTGGCCCAGCAGCCGGTGGCGATGCCGGCGGCGAAGCAGCGGCTGAGAAGACCGAATTCGACGTCGTTCTGACCAGCGCTGGCGACAAGAAAATCAACGTCATCAAAGTCGTTCGCGAAGTTGTTGGCGGCCTCGGGCTGAAAGAAGCCAAGGAGCTCGTCGAAGCGGCTCCGAAGGCTGTCAAAGAAGGCGTCTCGAAAGACGAAGCCGAGGAAATGAAGAAGAAGTTCGAGGAAGCTGGCGCGACCGTCGAACTGAAATAGGTCAACCCTCCCTATAGAGGGGTGTAGAGTTGCCTGATCGATCTGCGCGAGACGGTTGGGTCAAAATTAACGCGGCGGGGTCTGTGAGCAGACGCCGCCGCGTCAGCGCATTTTTGAGATCCGCTTGACGGCTTAGGCTGTTGGGCAAAGAACAGGACACAAGATGGCACTCTCTTTCACTGAAAAGAAACGCATCCGCAAATCCTTCGGCAAAATCCCCGAAGCCATCGAAATGCCAAACCTGATTGAGGTTCAGCGCTCCTCCTACGAACACTTCTTGCAAATGCACACGCCGCAATCCGAACGCACAGACGATGGCCTGGGCGGTGTTTTTAAAAGCGTGTTTCCGATCATTGATTTCAATGAGCGGGCCTCGTTAGAATATGTTTCGTACGAGTTCGAGCCGCCGAAATTCGACACTGAAGAGTGTATGCAGCGCGACCTGACATATGCGGCGCCCCTGAAAGTGCGGCTGCAGCTTGTCGTGTTTGACATTGACGAAGACACCGGCGCGAAATCGGTCAAGGAAGTCAAAGAGCAGGAAGTCTATCTCGGCGACATTCCGCTAATGACCAATAAGGGCACGTTCATCATCAACGGTACAGAGCGTGTGATCGTCTCTCAGATGCACCGTTCGCCAGGCGTTTTCTTCGATCATGATCGCGGCAAAACGCATTCTTCTGGCAAGCTGCTCTTCGCCGCGCGGATTATCCCATATCGCGGATCCTGGCTCGACTTTGAGTTTGACGCCAAAGACATCCTGAATGTTCGGATTGACCGTAAGCGGAAGCTGCCGGCAACGACCCTTTTGATGGCGCTGGGCTATGACCCTGACCAGATCCTCGACACCTTCTACACCAAGTCTGTGTATCGGATGGACAAGAAGGGTTGGATCTGTGGCTTCAATCCTGAGAACTGGAAGGGTCAAAAGCCTGCCCATGATCTGGTTGATGCCAAGGGCGGTAAAGTGGTTGCGCCGGCGGGCCGCAAGATCACGGCTCTGGCCGTGAAGCGGATGATCGAAGCAGGTACAGAAGAGCTGTTATTGCCGTCCGCTGCGCTCGAAAACATGTATTTGGCGCGCGACATCGTCAATCGCCAGACCGGTGAGATCTACGGCGAATCCGGTGATATCATCACAGAAGAAATGCTGGCTGAATTGCGTGAGCAAAACATCAAAGCGATCGAAATCCTTGATATCGACAATGGCAGCCGTGGACCTTGGCTGCGTAACACTCTCAAGGCTGACAAGAACGATACGCGTTTTGAGGCACTTTCAGATATTTATCGTGTGATGCGCCCCGGTGAGCCGCCGACCCAAGAAGCGGCAGACGCTCTGTTCAATCAGATGTTCTTCGATGGCGAGCGCTATGATCTCTCCGCTGTTGGTCGTGTGAAGATGAACACGCGTCTGAAAGTTGCAGTGGACGGCTTTGAGCAGGCCGAAGACACTGTGCGGACTCTGCGCAATGACGACATTCGCGGCGTTATGACCGTTATCCTCGATCTGAAAGACGGTATTGGCGATGTCGACGACATCGACAATCTCGGCAATCGCCGTGTCCGTTCGGTCGGTGAGTTGATGGAAAATAATTACCGGATCGGCCTGGTGCGCATGGAGCGCGCGATCAAGGAGCGGATGAGTGCGGTCGACATCGACACGGTCATGCCAAACGATTTGATCAATGCGAAACCGGTTGTCGCCTCGGTTCGGGAATTCTTCGGCTCATCGCAGCTGTCGCAATTCATGGACCAAACCAACCCGCTGTCAGAGATCACGCACAAGCGTCGTCTTTCGGCGCTTGGTCCAGGTGGACTGACGCGTGAGCGCGCTGGCTTTGAGGTGCGCGACGTGCACCCAACCCATTATGGCCGGATCTGCCCAATTGAGACGCCGGAAGGCCCAAACATTGGTTTGATCAACTCGCTCGCAACGCATGCGCGCGTCAATAAGTATGGCTTTATTGAGAGCCCGTATCGGAAAGTGGTCGACGGCAAGCTGACAGAAGAAGTGGATTACCTCTCCGCTATGGAAGAGCAGCTCTACAAGATCGCTCAGGCCAATACACAGGTCGACGAAAAGGGCGAGCTCGTGAATGAGTTTGCCAACTCCCGGGTCAATGGGGAAGCAATGCTCGTCCTCAAGGAAGAGGTTGAGTATATGGACGTTTCACCGAAACAGGTTGTTTCGGTCGCGGCCGCGCTCATCCCATTCCTAGAGAATGACGACGCCAACCGTGCTCTTATGGGCTCCAACATGCAACGTCAGGCCGTGCCGCTTGTCCGCACAGAGGCGCCACTTGTGGGGACCGGTATGGAATCGGTGGTTGCCCGCGACAGCCGCGCCGCCATTGTTGCGCGTCGAACGGGCGTGGTTGAGCAGGTGGATGGACTTCGGATCGTGATCCGGGCCACCCAGGACATTGAAGAAGCGGCGTCTGGCGTCGACATTTATCGTTTGTCCAAATTCCGCCGTTCGAACCAAAATAGCTGCATCAATCAGCGCCCGATCGTGAAGGTCGGGGACGATGTTGTTGCCGGCGACATCATTGCCGACGGCCCGTCTACAGATCTTGGCGAGCTGGCACTTGGCCGGAACGTGCTGGTCGCGTTCATGCCTTGGAATGGGTATAATTTCGAAGATTCAATCCTGATTTCAGAGCGGATTGTGCGGGACGATGTCTACACATCAATCCACTTGGAAGAGTTCGAAATTGCAGCGCGAGACACCAAGCTTGGGCCGGAAGAAATCACCCGAGACATCCCGAATGTCGGCGAAGAAGCGCTGAGAAACTTGGATGAGGCCGGCATCGTTGCGGTCGGTGCCGAGGTCAAAGCAGGCGATATTCTCGTCGGCAAGGTGACGCCAAAAGGCGAAAGCCCGATGACGCCGGAAGAGAAGCTTTTGCGTGCCATCTTTGGCGAGAAAGCATCGGATGTTCGCGACACGTCACTGCGGGTGCCGCCAGGCGATTCCGGCACAGTCGTTGAAGTCCGTGTGTTCAATCGTCATGGTATCGACAAAGACCAAAGAGCGCTTCAGATCGAGCGTGAGCAGATCGAACAATTGCAAGAAGACAAGGATGACGAACAAAGCATCCTTGAGCGCAACACCTATGATCGCTTGCGTCAGATTTTGATCGGCAAAGACGCAGCGGCCGGACCGGATGGCTTTAAGGCCGGAAAGATCACGGAAGCGGCGCTGGACGAGATCCGCGAAGCCCAGCTTTGGGAAATCGCGCTCAAGTCTGAAAAGGCGCAGGCGGAAGTCGAGAAGCTGCAAGCGCAGTTCGATGAGTCGCTTCGCGCTCTGGACGCTCGATTCAATGACAAAGTCGATAAAGTTCAGCAAGGCGATGATCTGCCACCTGGCGTGATGAAAGTTGTCAAAGTCTTCTTGGCGGTGAAGCGTAAGCTGCAGCCAGGTGACAAAATGGCGGGTCGTCACGGCAACAAAGGGGTGATCTCCAAGATCAACCCAATGGAAGACATGCCATTCCTCGAAGACGGCACGCCGGTTGATATTGTGCTCAACCCGCTGGGCGTTCCATCGCGGATGAATGTCGGTCAGATTCTTGAGACACACCTGGGTTGGGCTGCGGCCGGCCTCGGGCGATTGGTTGAAGAATCGCTCGCTGACTGGAATGAGCAGCATGACGGCAAAGCGCTGCGTAAGGCGTTGGAGCACGTCTATGGCGACGATGTTGATTTGCCGGATGGCGATGAGGCATTGGTCGAGCTTGCGGGCAATTTGACCCGCGGTGTGCCTATGGCGACCCCAGTGTTTGATGGTGCGCGCGAAGCCGATATCGTGACCATGCTTGAACGTGCCGGGCTTGATTCGTCCGGCCAATCAAAAGTGATCGATGGTCGCACCGGTGAAGTGTTCAAACGGCCCGTCACGGTGGGCTACAAATATCTCTTGAAGCTCCACCACCTCGTCGATGAGAAAATTCACGCGCGTTCGACCGGTCCTTATTCGCTGGTCACACAGCAGCCATTGGGCGGCAAGGCCCAGTTCGGTGGTCAGCGTTTCGGTGAGATGGAAGTTTGGGCCCTTGAAGCGTATGGCGCCGCCTATACGCTTCAGGAAATGCTCACCGTCAAATCGGATGACACGGCAGGACGGGCAAAAGTCTATGAAGCGATCGTTCGCGGCGATGACACATTTGAAGCGGGTATCCCAGAAAGCTTCAACGTGCTCATCAAAGAGATGCGATCACTCGGACTAAACGTCGAGCTCATCAATGATGAAGACCATGACACAACCAAGGTGGCGATCGATTGATCGTCACCTCGGTCTAGGTTGAGTAATGCGAATATCCCCCGGCCAAATTCTAAAGCTTAGAAGGCGGCCAAACCCTCCCAAGGAGCGGACTCTATGCGCCAGGAAGTAGCCAGCATCTACAAACAAAAAGACGAAGTCCCCAGCTTCGATGCGATCCGCATTTCGATCGCCAGCCCAGAAAAAATTCGGGGTTGGTCATCGGGTGAGATCAAGAAGCCGGAAACGATCAACTATCGGACGTTCAAACCTGAACGCGACGGGTTGTTCTGCGCGCGCATCTTCGGCCCGATCAAAGACTATGAATGTCTTTGCGGGAAATATAAGCGCATCAAATATCGCGGTATCATCTGCGAGAAGTGTGGCGTTGAGGTAACCCTCGCCAAGGTTCGGCGCGAGCGCATGGGCCATATCGAGCTCGCCTCGCCGGTCGCCCATATCTGGTTTCTGAAATCGCTGCCATCTCGGATCGCCAGCCTGCTCGACATGACGTTGAAAGACGTTGAGCGCGTGCTGTACTTCGAGAATTATGTGGTGATCGAACCGGGTCTCACCCCGCTTGAGCCGGGCCAGCTTCTTTCCGAAGAAGAATATATGGACCTGCAGGACGAGCATGGCGAAGACGCGTTCACTGCAATGATCGGCGCTGAAGCCGTGAAGGAAATGCTGCAAGCATTGGATCTGGACCTGCTTGCTGACACCCTTCGCGATGATCTCGCTGAATCGACGTCTGAGCTTAAAACGAAGAAAGCTTCGAAGCGCTTGAAAGTTGTTGAAGCGTTCTTGCAGTCTGGCGCGCGCCCAGAGTGGATGGTGATGAGTGTTGTTCCGGTGATTCCACCGGATCTGCGTCCGCTTGTCCCGCTCGACGGCGGTCGGTTTGCAACCTCAGACCTGAACGATCTTTATCGTCGTGTGATCAACCGGAACAATCGCTTGAAGCGCCTTATGGAGCTTCGCGCACCGGATATTATCATCCGCAACGAGAAGCGTATGCTTCAGGAATCCGTCGACGCCTTGTTTGACAATGGTCGCCGCGGACGGACGATTACGGGCACGAATAAGCGCCCGCTGAAATCACTGTCCGACATGCTGAAAGGGAAGCATGGTCGTTTCCGTCAAAACTTGCTCGGCAAACGTGTCGACTATTCTGGTCGGTCGGTCATTGTGGTTGGACCAAACTTGAAACTGCACGAATGCGGCCTTCCAAAGAAGATGGCATTGGAGCTGTTCAAGCCGTTCATCTATGCGCGTCTCGACGCCAAAGGCCTCGCCGGTACGGTCAAAGCCGCGAAAAAGCTGGTTGAGAAAGAAAAGCCGGAAGTCTGGGACATTCTTGAAGAAGTGATCCGTGAGCATCCGGTTCTGTTGAACCGGGCGCCAACATTGCACCGTCTCGGCATTCAGGCCTTTGAGCCCAAGCTCATCGAAGGCAAAGCGATCAATCTTCACCCCTTGGTCTGTGCGGCATTTAACGCCGACTTTGATGGTGACCAAATGGCGGTGCACGTACCGCTAAGCCTTGAGGCGCAGCTCGAAGCTCGCGTGTTGATGATGTCTACGAACAACATCCTCTCGCCAGCGAACGGCAAGCCGATCATTGTTCCGTCACAGGATATTGTTCTCGGACTGTATTACCTCTCACTCGACAAACAGGGTGAGCCTGGCGAAGGCATGATGATCTCCGATATGGCGGAGCTTGAGCATGCGCTGAACTCAGGCAAGCTGTCGCTCCACGCCAAGATCAAAGCCCGTTATGAGACGGTCGACGCAGACGGCAATGTCGTCACCGAAGTCATCGATACGACGCCGGGTCGCTATATGATTGCGGACATTCTGCCAAAGCATCCGGCGATTAGCCCCGACGCTTTGCTCGGCGACATCATGGTCAAAAAGAATATCGGCAATCTGATCGACGAGGTCTATCGGACCTGTGGTCAGAAGGCGACCGTGATCTTTGCTGACCAACTCATGGGACTTGGTTTCCGCGAAGCGGCGAAAGCCGGCATCTCGTTCGGTAAGGACGATATGAAGATCCCAGCCTCGAAGCAGAAGCTTGTTGATCAGACCAAGGAACTCGTCACTGAGTATGAGCGTCAGTATGCTGACGGCCTCATCACGCGTGGCGAAAAGTATAACAAAGTTGTTGATGCTTGGTCGACCTGCACAGACAAAGTTGCTGATGCGATGATGGATGTGGCCGGTGAGGCGATATTCAACGACGAGACCGGTCTGCAAGAAGAGACCAACTCAGTCTTCATGATGGCGCACTCCGGTGCGCGGGGTTCGAAGAACCAGATGAAGCAGTTGGCAGGTATGCGGGGCCTGATGGCACGTCCAGACGGATCCATCATTGAGACACCGATCATCTCGAACTTCAAAGAGGGCCTGACGGTTCAGGAATACTTCAACTCGACCCACGGCGCTCGTAAGGGCCTCGCGGACACGGCGTTGAAGACTGCAAACTCAGGCTATCTCACGCGTCGTTTGGTCGACGTTGCGCAGGACTGTATCGTCACCGAAGACGATTGCGGAACCGAGCGTGGCATCGAATTGTTCGCCGTTATGGAGGGCGCCGACACGGTTGTGTCTCTGTCGGAGCGAATTCTCGGTCGAACCACTGGAGAAGACGTTAAGGCGCCAAAGTCAGACGAGCTTGTCGCACCGGCCAACACCTACATTGACGAAGCGCTCGCGTTGAAAATCGAAGATGCGGGCGTTGATCGCATCAAGGTTCGGTCGCCACTGACCTGCGAAACAAAGGTTGGTGTCTGCGTTGCCTGTTATGGTCGTGACTTGGCCCGCGGCACAGTCGTCAATCGCGGCGAAGCGGTCGGCGTTATTGCTGCGCAGTCCATCGGTGAGCCTGGCACACAGCTGACGATGCGGACATTCCACATTGGTGGTGCCGCGTCTGTGGCCGAGGAAAGCTCCGCAGAAGCGCAAGTCGAAGGTAAGATCCGGTTCGACAATCCTGGCTTTGTTGAACGGGAAGACAAGACGCTGGTCGTCACCGGCCGGAACATGCTGGTGACCATCGAAGACGATGATGGCCGGACACGTCAAACCTTCAAGCCGATTTACGGCACCGCGCTGCAAATCAAAGACGGCAAGAAAGTCAAACCAGGCGACAAGCTTGGTGACTGGGATCCATTTGCGCAGCCGATGATCTCTGAAATCGACGGCACCGTGAAGCTGATCGACATTGTGGATGGCCTCACGGCACGTGAGGAAACCGATGAAGCGACTGGTATTTCGTCTCGCGTGATCATTGATGGTCGGGGGTCGAAAGGTGCTGATCTGCGTCCATCGATCCTGATTGTCGACAAGGACGGCGAAGCCAAGCAGCTGCCGAACGGCAATGAAGCCCGCTATATGTTGTCACCTGGCGCGATCCTTTCGGTCGAAGACGGCGACACCGTTACCGTTGGCGAATCGATGGCGCGGACCGCAACAGGCGGAGCCAAGACCAAAGACATCACTGGGGGTCTGCCACGCGTCGCCGAGCTGTTCGAGGCGCGGCGTCCGAAAGACCATGCTGTGATCGCCGAAATGGATGGTCGGATCCAATTCGTCCGTGAATATAAGCAAAAGCGGAAAATCGCGATTGTGCCGGACGAAGACGGCGTCGATCCGATCGAATTCCTGGTGCCAAAGGCCCGTCGTCTGGACGTTCAGGACGGCGACTATGTCAAGCGCGGGGATTACATCATCGATGGGAACCCAGCGCCGCAGGATATTCTTGCGACGCTCGGCATCGAAGCCTTGGCCAACTATTTGGTCGACGAAGTGCAGAAGGTCTATCGCCTGCAGGGCGTGCCGATCAATGACAAGCATATCGAAGTGATTGTCCGTCAAATGCTTCAGAAAATGGAAGTGACCGATCCGGGCACGACCACGCTGATCAAAGGCGAACATGTCGATTTGCTCGAATTGGAAGAAGCCAATGATGCGGTTCGCCGCTCACGCAAGCAGGATCAACGGGAAGCCACAGCAACCCCTGTTCTGCTCGGCATCACCAAGGCGTCGCTGCAAACCCGTAGCTTCATCTCGGCGGCCTCGTTCCAGGAGACGACACGTGTCCTGACCGAAGCGGCGCTTCAAGGCAAAGTCGACACGCTGGAAGGCTTGAAAGAAAACGTCATTGTCGGCCGGTTGATTCCGGCAGGCACCGGCGGCGGCATGCGGCAAATGCGGCGTGTTGCTGTGCAGCGTGACAACAAGTTGCGTGACAAACGCGAAGCGGCAGCCGCAGAAGCGGCCGCGGCTCTGCCAGCACCGGATGCTGCGGAATAGGTGCGGTTAGGCGAGCTCTCGTGCACGTCAGGCTGACGACAAGGCTTGACGGGACGGAGCGCTGGCCTTAACACGCGCGAAACGCAAGCTGGGCAGGTCCTGACGGGTCTGCCCGGATGTCCTTTTGGGGATATTCCGCATAGCAAGCATCTTTTTTAAGACCCGTATATTGTCGCATCGCGCGGCGATCTACATTCGTTAAACCGGTCCGCCAGGGGCCACAGAAACAAGAGAGTTTTGAAGGCCCCTATGCCGACGATTCAACAACTGATCCGGAAGCCGCGCAAACCCAAGCCGCAGCGTTCCAAAACGCCCGCCCTCAAAGGCAATCCTCAACGCCGCGGTGTTTGCACACGCGTCTATACAACGACCCCGAAAAAGCCCAACTCGGCTTTGCGGAAGGTCGCCAAAGTGCGTCTGACATCTGGCTTTGAATCGCTGTGCTACATCCCGGGCGAGGGCCACAATCTTCAGGAACACTCCGTTGTTCTGATCCGCGGTGGTCGTGTCAAAGACCTTCCCGGTGTGCGCTACCACGTTCTGCGTGGCGTCCTGGACACCCAGGGTGTGAAAGACCGTAAACAGCGTCGTTCGCATTACGGCGTTAAGAAACCGAAATAGGGGGCTGCCATGTCACGTCGTCACCGCGCGGAGAAGCGTGAAGTTCTCCCTGATCCAAAATTCAAAGACATTATTCTGTCGAAGTTCATGAACCAGATCATGAGGGACGGTAAAAAGTCCACCGCAGAACGGATTGTCTATGGGGCGCTCGATCTGGTTGAGCAGCGCGCCAAAAAAGATCCTGTAGAAGTGTTCCACGAAGCGCTGGAAACAATTTCACCGGCAGTTGAAGTTCGCTCCCGCCGTGTTGGTGGTGCAACCTATCAGGTGCCCGTCGAAGTGCGTCCTGAGCGCCGTCAAGCATTAGCGATTCGTTGGTTGGCATCTGCTGCCAGCTCGCGCAATGAGAACACAATGCGTGAACGCCTCGCAGGCGAATTGATGGACGCGTCCCAGGGGCGCGGAAACGCCGTCAAGAAGCGTGAAGACACCCACAAAATGGCAGAGGCGAACCGCGCCTTCTCTCATTATCGCTGGTAAATTTTAACCCCACACGATCCTCCCGGATCCGACATTAAAGGTGAGCCCCATGTCTCGCGAATATCCGCTGGAGCGGTATCGGAACTTCGGCATCATGGCGCATATTGACGCCGGCAAAACGACAACCACGGAACGTATCCTGTATTACACAGGCAAATCGCACAAAATCGGCGAAGTTCACGATGGCGCGGCGACAATGGACTGGATGGAGCAGGAACAAGAGCGTGGCATTACGATCACCTCGGCTGCGACCACCACGTTCTGGGAACGCACGGAAGACGGCGTAAGCCCGCAGACCGACAAGCATCGCTTTAACATCATCGACACGCCGGGACACGTCGACTTCACAATTGAAGTTGAGCGCTCCCTCGCAGTCCTCGATGGCGCTGTTTGCGTGCTCGATGCGAATGCTGGCGTTGAGCCACAAACCGAAACGGTTTGGCGCCAAGCCGACCGTTACAACGTTCCACGCATCGTATTCGTCAATAAGATGGATAAGATCGGTGCTGACTTCTTCAATTGTGTGCACATGATCAAAGACCGCACGGGCGCAATCCCGATGCCGATCCAGCTGCCAATTGGGTCCGAGACAGAGCTTGAAGGCCATGTTGACCTGCTGACCATGCAGGAATGGGTTTGGGCAGGCGAAGATCTCGGCGCGACTTGGGAATTGCGCGATATCCGCGACGATCTTAAGGCGAAAGCTGAAGAAATGCGCAGCGAGCTCGTTGAGCTTGCGGTTGAGCAAGACGAAGAGGTTATGGAAGCCTATCTCGAAGGCGAAGAGCCGAGCATCGAGAAACTGCGCGAGCTGATCCGTAAGGGCACGTTGGCGATGGCATTCGTGCCGGTTTTGTGCGGTTCTGCGTTCAAAAACAAAGGCGTGCAGCCAATGCTGAACGCGGTTGTCGACTTTCTGCCGAGCCCGCTGGATGTCCCAGCCTATATGGGCTTTAAGCCGGGCGACGAAACAGAGACTCGTGAGATTCCTCGGTCTGCAGACGACACTCAACCCTTTGCTGGCCTCGCCTTCAAAATCATGAACGACCCTTTTGTCGGATCTTTGACCTTTGTCCGGATTTACTCCGGGACAATGAGCAAAGGCGGTTCGATGCTGAACTCGACCAAAGGCAAGCAAGAGCGCATCGGTCGGATGATGATGATGCACTCGAAAGACCGCGAAGAAATCGAAGAAGCATTTGCTGGCGACATCATCGCTCTAGCGGGTTTGAAAGAGACGACAACCGGTGACACGCTGTGCGATAAGGCGGACCCAGTTGTTCTGGAAACGATGTCGTTCCCGGATCCTGTGATCGAGATCGCCGTTGAGCCGAAGTCGAAAGCGGACCAAGAGAAAATGTCGATGGGCCTCGCCCGTCTGGCGGCTGAAGATCCAAGCTTCCAGGTCGAAAGCGACTATGAATCGGGTCAGACGATCATGAAGGGCATGGGCGAGCTTCACCTCGACATTCTCGTTGACCGTCTCAAGCGCGAATTCAAAGTCGAAGCGAACATTGGTCAGCCGCAAGTGGCTTACCGGGAAGCGCTCGGCCAAGAAGCGGACATCGACTACACGCACAAGAAGCAGTCGGGTGGTTCAGGTCAGTTTGCTCGGGTCAAAATCCGTTTCGAGCCGCTTGAAGCCGGATCGGGCTTTGTCTTCGAAAACGAAGTCGTTGGCGGGAACGTCCCCCGGGAGTACATCCCAGGGGTCGAAAAGGGCCTTCAAAGCGAGAAAGAGAATGGTCTTCTCGCGGGCTACCCCCTGACCGACTTTAAAGCGGTTCTCTATGATGGCGCTTACCATGATGTCGACTCCAGCGTGCTGGCGTTCGAGATTGCGGGCCGGGCGGCATTCCGCGAGCTGAAAAGCCAGGGTGATCCACGTTTGATGGAACCAATCATGCGGGTCGAAGTCGTCACACCAGAAGACTATATGGGCGACATCATCGGTGATTTGAACTCTAGGCGGGGACAGATCCAAGGCTCAGAACCGCGCGGTAATGCGACGGCAATCAACGCTTTTGTCCCTCTGGTGAATATGTTTGGTTATGTCTCGAACCTTCGCGGTATGTCGCAGGGCCGGGCACAGTTCACCATGCAGTTCGATCATTATGCCGAAGTCCCAAAGGCGGAGGCCCAGAAGATTACCCAGGACCTGGCGGGCTAGCGATTAACGGAAAAACCGGTCTGGCGGAATTCAACTGAGACCCTGTCAGGCATCAGAATTTTAAAGGAGTAGGCTATGGCCAAGGAGAAGTTTGAGCGTAACAAGCCGCACGTGAACATCGGTACGATTGGACACGTGGATCATGGCAAGACGACTTTGACAGCAGCGATCACGATGACGCTTGCGGAAGCGAGTGGTGGTGAGGCGCAGTCTTATGAAGACATCGACTCTGCCCCGGAAGAGAAAGCCCGCGGCATTACGATCAACACAGCGCACGTTGAGTATGAGACGGACAATCGTCACTATGCGCACGTCGACTGCCCTGGCCACGCTGACTATGTG
>JBCAWZ010000049.1:0-23031 GCA_038534315.1 Pseudomonadota bacterium
TGGCGCCTCATTTACATGACCTTTCATGGTCCGATGGCGGAACCCGCTTCGCATGATGATCATGTAGATGACCATCATGAGGCAGAGCCTGAGGGCGATGGTCATGATCATGCACATCATTCTGGGCCGCCGCATGAGTCGCCTTTGGTAATGCTCATCCCCCTCGGGCTTCTGGCGCTTGGGGCGATCTTTTCAGGCTTGCTGTTCTACGATCCCATGTTCCACCATGGCGAAGGGTTTTGGGGCGAAGCAATTTATCGGTCTGCGAGCAATCAGGTCATCGAAGGCGTCGATAAACTCAAATATGACTCGGCTTATGAATGGGTCTTCTGGGCGCCGGTCATTGTCACGCTGATTGGCTTTCTATTGGCGACATTCACCTATTTGTTCAATCGCGGCGTTGGCCAGCGTATCGCCGACAGTGGAGGACCGCTCCATGCATTGTTCTCGAATAAATGGTATTTTGATGAGATCTATGACGCGACGATCATTCGCGGCAGCCGTTTCCTCGGGGACACATTCTGGAAGACGGGTGATAAGCGTTTGATTGATGGTTTGGGTCCTGATGGCGTGAGCGCGCTGGTCCGGTGGAGTTCGCGTCGCCTATCGGCGATGCATACCGGATATCTCTATCATTATGCGTTTGTGATTATTGGCGCCGCGCTGGTGTTTGGTGCCATCTTGTATTGGCGCACGGGGGGAGCGGGCTGATGAGTTTTCCGATCCTCACAGCGGTGACATTCCTGCCTCTTGCTGGGGCCGTTCTGATCATGCTGATCCAGTCTCTGACAGCAGGACGCGATGAGCCGGGCGGGAATGAGAATCGTGTCCTCTATGCGGGCTTGGTCTTCTCACTCGCGACATTCGTCTTGTCGATTGTGATGCTGTTCGCGTTCGACACGGATACACCGGGCTATCAGCTGGTCGAAGAAGTCGATTGGTTTGCCGGGATCAAATACCGCATGGGCATCGATGGGATGTCATTGTTGCTGATCCTTCTGACAACGCTGCTGACACCGATTTCTCTGATTGCCAGCATTGGGTCTGTGAAGCATCGGCTGACCGAATATGTTGTGTGTTTTCTGGTGCTTGAGACCTTTATGATTGGGGTGTTTTGCGCCTTGGATCTGGTCCTCTTCTACGTCTTCTTCGAGGCAGGTCTCATCCCAATGTTCATAATTATCGGTGTCTGGGGCGGCCAACACCGGATTTATGCGTCCTTTAAGTTCTTCCTTTATACGCTTTTGGGCTCTCTGTTTATGCTCGCAGCTGTCGTGTACATGTACTTGACCGCTGGAACGTCTGACATTGTGGCGCTTGAGACTTTCGAGTTTGATCCGAGCGCGCAAACATGGCTTTGGTTAGCGTTTTTTGCGTCGTTTGCGGTCAAACTACCAATGTGGCCGGTTCATACCTGGTTGCCGGATGCGCACGTGCAAGCTCCAACAGCCGGTTCTGTATTACTTGCGGGGATCTTGTTGAAGCTCGGTGGTTATGGCTTCCTTCGATTCAGCTTGCCGATGTTTCCAGATGCGAGCCTTGCATTCCAGCCAATGGTGTTCGTGATTTCGGTGATTGCGATTGTTTATGCGTCATTGGTTGCGTGGCGGCAGACTGACATGAAAAAACTCATCGCGTACAGTTCTGTCGCGCACATGGGTTTTGTTACATTGGGGATATTCTCCTTCACCGAGATCGGAATACAGGGCGCAATTTTTCAGATGATTTCCCACGGTCTGATTTCTGGCGCTTTGTTTCTGATTGTGGGTGTTGTTTACGACCGGACTCACACAAGAGAGATCTCAGCTTATGGTGGGCTTGTTGAGCGGATGCCGATCTACGCATCGCTTTTTATGCTGTTCACGATGGCGAATGTTGGACTTCCAGGGACAAGTGGTTTCGTTGGGGAAATTTTGACGATGGCAGGAGCGTTTCAGGCTTCGACTTGGGCGGCCGCAGTAGCGGCGCTAGGAGTCATCTTCTCTGCAGTGTACATGCTGACGCTCTATCGGCGGACAGTCTTCGGACCGATCTCAAATCCAACGATCGCCTCGCTGCAAGACGCGAATGTAAAGGAGCTGATTTGTATCGTTCCCCTAGCGGTTGGGACGATCGTACTCGGTATAATGCCCAACCTCGTGTTTAATGTGACAGAGGGGCCGAGCCTACGGATTCTCCGCCTAATTAGTGGAGGGGCTGGTGTTTGAGTCGGCAATTTCAACAATGGGACCCGAGCTGCTCCTTGCGGGCGCTGCATTACTCGGCGTTCTGATTGGCGCCGCACTTGGCGACCGGTTCAACAGTTTGTCATTCCGCTTCGGTGCGCTCGTGCTGATTGGCGCGGGGGTCCTGTCGATCACCTATTGGCAGGGCGGGACGGCCTTTGGCGGCCTGGCCACAACCAGCCCATTCGCCAGCTTCGCGAAAACGGTCAGCTACTTCAGCGCGGCAATTGCGCTGCTTATGGCCGACGGCTTCTTGAAGCGCAGCAACACGCATCGCTACGAATATCCTTTGCTCGTCATGCTGGCGTCACTGGGCATTGGCGTAACCCTTTCCGCCAATGATTTCATGACACTCTATCTGGGTGTCGAGACGCTCAGCCTATCGTCCTATGTGCTCGCAGCATTCCACAGAGACAGCGCACGCTCGGCGGAAGCTGGTCTAAAATACTTTGTGCTCGGCGCACTAGCGTCTGGCATTCTGCTATACGGCATTTCCTTGGTTTACGGATTCGCCGGTAGCACGCGCTATGAGGAGATCGCCGCAGCCTCGCCAGAGCTCGGCTTGCTGTTTGGCATGGTGCTCATCATTGTTGGCTTGGCGTTCAAAGTCTCTGCGGCGCCGATGCATGTCTGGACACCTGATGTCTATGAGGGATCGCCGAGCCCGGTTGTGGCCTTTTTCGCAACGGCGCCCAAAATGGCGAGTATGGTTGTGTTCGCACTCATTATGTTTCGAGCCTTTCCACAGGCTGAGGCCGTTCAGAACTGGCAAGTGATAATTGGGATTATCGCAGCGGCTTCAATGCTAATTGGAGCGATCGGCGCGCTTATTCAAACCAATCTGAAACGTCTACTCGGCTACTCTTCGATTGCGAATATGGGCTATGCCTTGGTGGCCCTCGCCGCGGGCGCGGAATATGGTGCTGCGGCTCTTCTGATGTTTATGACCGCTTACGTAATTGCCTCCCTTGGTCTGTTCGGGGGTGTCCTGTGCATGCATCGGGAAGGCGGAATGGTCGAGAATATCAACGAGCTCTCTGGCTTGGTTCGGCGGCGGCCGGCGCTAACGTTGGCTTTGTCCGTATTGATCATTTCGGTTGCGGGTTTCCCACTCGCCTTTGGGTTCCTAGGCAAGCTGTTTGTCTTTGAGGCTGGCCTCAATGCGGGATTGCTCCCACTGATCATCTTGCTCGTCATTAGTTCCGTCATCGGCTTTGGATACTATTTGCGGCTTATCATGATCATGTGGGTGAATGAGCCAGTCGAAGATTTTGAGCCGGTTGATGGTTGGGTGACGGGCACCGTGTATTTGACCGCTATGGCCAGCGTTGGACTGTTCATATTTGTCAGTCCGGTCAGCGAACTGGCCAACCGCGCTGCGGCAAGCCTATTGTCGTGATCGCTTCGGCGCCCGTTCTTTGGTTCGACGAGATTGATAGCACTAGCGAGGAAGCGAAGCGCCGCGCTAAGGCCGGAGACCTGTCGCCCGTTTGGATTGCTGCGCGTTCGCAAGTCAAGGGTAAAGGTCGGCTGGGTCGCCCCTGGATATCACCGCCAGGTAACCTCTACATCACGGCGTTGTTTCCTGAGCCGATGGGAATCGAAACGGCCACCCGTATCCCTTTCGCGGCGGCGCTTGCCGTATCGGATGTATGTCTCGGTATTATTCCGAATGCGGCTGTCCGACTGAAGTGGCCAAACGATGTTCGGCTGAACGAAGCCAAACTGGCAGGCATCCTAACGGAGTCTGGTGAAGCTGGCGGCGCGCTTTGGGTTTCCGTGGGTATGGGGATCAATGTGCGGTTCAGCCCGGATGGCGCTGGTCAAGCTGCCACCAGCCTGATCGAAGCGGGCGCCGCGGAGATGCTTCAGCCAGAGCATCTTGTTGATGATCTTCGGACCGCCCTTGGCGCGAGGGTGGAACAGGCTCGATTTGGATTTGACGCGACTCGCAACGCTTGGCTCACACGGGCTGAAGCGCTCGGCCGGACGGTCGAAGCGGGCCCAACGGACGCTCGGATTACAGGCGTATTCACAGGATTGGCCGAGGATGGTGGTCTGGAGATGAGATTGCCAGATGGCAGTGCCGCCACCATAAGGGCTGGCGACGTAGATTTGGTAAGAGAGGTGTGACTCATGTTACTGGTCATTGATGTTGGTAATACCAACACTGTCTTTGCCTTACACAGCGGCACCGATTGGGTTGCTCGCTGGCGCAGCGCGACCGATCCAAGTCGCACAGCCGACGATTACGCAGTTTGGCTTGGCGGTGTGATGTCGATGGAGGGATTGGAGCTCTCGAGGGTCAGAGGTTGCGTAATTTCGTCGGTTGTCCCCCAAGCGATGTTCAATTTCCGCAATTTGTCCCGCCGCTACTTCGACGCCGAACCGGTCTTCGTTGGAGAGCCTGCGACACGACTTGGAATCCCAATTCGGATCAATCGGCCGGAGCAAGTCGGTGCTGACCGGCTTGTCACGGCTATTGGGGGTCATGCACTGCATCAAGGACCGCTCATCGTCATCGATAGCGGTACCGCAACCACATTTGACGTCGTCGGCGCGGATGGTGGATTTGAGGGTGGCATCATTTCGCCGGGGATCAACCTGTCTCTGCGAGCGCTGCACGACGCCGCCGCCCAATTGCCGCGCATCGCGATCCAGAAGCCGGGTATGATTATTGGCCAGGACACTGTATCAGCGATGCAGTCCGGGATCTTTTGGGGCTATGTGGATTTGATCGATGGATTGGTGCGCAGAATTTCTCGCGAATATGGTCAAGAGATGACGGTGGTTGCGACAGGTGGTGTCGCCTCCTTGTTTGAAGGCGCAAGCGACACAATTGATCATTTTGAACCAGAGTTGATGGAGATCGGCCTGCTTGAGGTCTATCGACGAAATACGAGCGAATAACGAGAACGAATGACAAAAACTGATGGGGCTGAGCTCGTTTTCCTACCGCTAGGTGGATGTGGCGAAATCGGCATGAATTTGAATGCCTACGGCTTTGGACCTCCAGATGAGCGGCGCTGGATCCTAATTGACGTGGGCGTCACCTTTGGCGGTGTGGATACGCCCGGAATTGATATCATCACGCCTGATCCCGCTTTCCTCGAAGATCAAGGCGATCGTATCGACGCGATCTTCCTGACACATGCGCATGAAGACCACATTGGTGCGATTGGATTGTTGTACCCACGCCTGAACACTCGGGCACCAATTTATGCCACCGCTTTCACAGCGCATTTGGCTGCTACAAAGCTGATGGAACGTGGCGTAGCGAATGTTGACATCAACATAGTGTCGCTGGGCGGCAAGGTTGATGCTGGTCCGTTTTCGGTTCGCTACGTAACCCTGACCCATTCGATCCCTGAGCCAAACGCATTGGCAATCACAACCGAGTTTGGGACCATTCTCCACACAGGGGATTGGAAAATTGATCCCGATCCGCAACTCGGTGCAGAGACAGATGTCGAAGGCCTTAAAAAGCTCGGTGATGAGGGCGTGCTGGCAATGATTTGCGATAGCACGAATGTGTTCGTTGACGGTGAAAGCGGTTCCGAGGGAACGGTTCGCCAATCCCTTGTCGAACTGATTGCAGGATTAGGCGGTCGTGTTGCGGTAACGACATTCGCGTCCAATGTTGCGCGGGTTTCAACCGTGATCGAGGCGGCGCGACAAGCCGGGCGCAGCGTCTGCCTTCTCGGTCGGTCCATGCACCGAATTACCGAGGCAGCCGTTACAACGGGTGTCATTGGGCGCCTACCAGACCTCGTCGATGAAGAAGCAGCCGGTAGTTTTCCAGATGACAAGATTTTGTTCCTGTGCACCGGCTCGCAAGGGGAATCACGTGCGGCTCTAGGACGAATTGCGCGTGGTGATCATCGCCATGTTTCGCTCGGCGATGGTGACACGGTAATCTTCTCCAGCAGGGTGATCCCAGGCAATGAGCGAGAGATTTTCGCCATGCAGAATGATCTGGCTGAAAAGGGTGTGCGGATCATCACAGATCGCATGACATCCTCGCCAATTCACGTGTCAGGACATCCAGCTCGTGACGAGCTACGCCAAATGTATCAATGGGTGCGGCCCAAAATATCTGTACCGGTCCATGGTGAACGCCGGCATATTGTCGAACACGCGGCCTTTGCAAAAAGTCTGCAGGTTTCCGAAGCTGTGACACCCCGAAATGGTGACGTTGTTCGGCTCGCGCCAGGCGCTGCAAAAGTCGTCGATGGCGTGCCGGCTGGGAGACTGTATTTGGATGGCGACCGATTGGTTCCGGCCGAAAGTGAAGGCATTCGCGAGCGACGAGCAATTGGTTACAATGGCTATGTGAGTATTGGCGTTGCGATTGATGAGGAGGGTGATCTGGTTGATGGCCCTATGGTCGTCTCGCGAGGCCTTTCGGAGCCTGATGGACGTTCGGCGGATGAGAGTCTGATCGAAATTGATGAGGCGGCGGAAGACGCGCTACAAAGCCTGAAGCGGCGCAAACGGCTCGATGATCGCGAGGTTGAGCGTGCTTTGGTTCGAGCCGTGCGGAAAGCGAGCCTCCGCAGTTTTGGGCGAAAGCCTGTTATAGATGTCAGCGTATTGAGAGTATGAGGAAACCAATATGAGCAATGATTTCCAAATCGGCCCCCTGAACCATGTCGGCGTTGCCGTCCCAGATATCCAGGACGCAATTGAGACCTATCGCAATCTCTATGGCGCGACCGACATCACGACGCCCTTTGATATGCCGGAGCAAGGCGTAAAAGTTTGTTTTGTGAATCTGCCAAACAGCCAGATCGAGCTAATCGAACCGCTGAATGAAGAGAGCCCGATCCACAATTTCATTCAGAAGAACCCAAAGGGCGGGCAGCATCATGTCTGTTTCGAAGTTGCCGATATCGATGAGGCGGTTGTCGAAATGGAAAAGCGTGGGGCGACCGTACTTGGAAAACCACGCATCGGTGCGCACGGCACGATGATCATTTTTGTACATCCCAAAAACTCCAACGGCGTACTTGTTGAGTTGATGGAAACACCAAAAGAGGCGCACTGATGGGTCCTGTCGGCGGCGCAGTCATCTTTGTTATAAGCTGGTGGTTGTCATTCTTTGCAGTGCTGCCGATTGGTGTTCGGAGCCAGCTTGAGGACGGCGATATCGTTGAAGGTACGGAAGAGGGCGCGCCCACCGAACCCATGCTAGCAAAAAAGGCGCTTTGGGCGACGATGGGTGCGGTCATCCTTACCGCGATCGTCGGTTTCATTATCGTGCCATGGTTGGAAGGGGCGTAGCGCCCCTCTCAATCCCGGTATTCTTTTATCCTATTTGACGAACGAGCCAAAAAGCTAAATGCTGCTCCGACAAGAACCGCATCAAACAGCGGTCGCTATTTCGGAGGACCGCTGTGGGTGATATGGCCGCAACAGCTGAATCGCGTTCGGGCTCTGTACCGGATGCATCAGAACAACGTGCCAAACTTGGGCTTTGGACCAAACTTGCTTACGGCTTCGGATCCGTCGCTTATGGCGTCAAGAACAATGGGTTCGACTATTTCCTTTTAACCTTTTATGGCCTCGTTGTTGGTCTGGACGAACGCCTGGTCGGGCTGGCCGTTCTCATTGCGTTGGTTTTTGACGCTGTCAGCGATCCGCTTGTTGGGTATTTCTCAGATAATTTTCGATCAAAATGGGGGCGCCGGCATCCATTTATGTACGCGTCGGCTCTGCCGGTCGCGGCCGCCTATTTCTTTCTTTGGAATCCGCCCTTTGAGTGGTCGCAGACCGCTTTGTTCTGGTATCTGACCATACTCTCGATCATTATTCGAACCTGCGTGACCTTTTATGAAACGCCCAGCACGGCGATGGCGCCCGAGCTCACAGATGACTATGATGAACGAACCACACTGCTGAGCTATCGGTTCTACTTTGGCTGGACCGGCGGCAATGCAATTTCGGTTTTGATGTGGGGCGTCCTCCTTGTGGCCACAGCTGAATTTGGCCCGGATCCTCGCGCCAATCTTGATGGTTGGTATACGTATGGCTTGATCGGATCGATTCTCATCTTTCTGGCGATCATGGTGTCTTCGATAGGCACTCATCATATGATTCCAAAGATGCGCGAGGCGCCACCCAAACGACACATGTCGATCGGGCGAATCTTTGCCGAAGTCTGGGAAACCCTGGCCAACAAATCCTTCGCAGCCCTATTTATCGGCGCGTTACTCAGTGCGATTGCGAGTGGCATTGGCGCCGCCCTGGCCTTTGTCATCCTGCCGCTGTTTTGGGGGTTTAGCGGCGGTCAGATCTTCATCTGGTCTGTGTTTGTGTTCGTCTCTGCTGCACTCGCTTTTATCATTGCGCCGATGGCAGCAAAGCGATGGGGGAAAAAGCGAGCAGCAATTACGCTTGGGCTGTGTGGTTTCTGGATTGCGCCGATGCCGATCGTGCTGCGCCTCTTCGGCTTGATGCCCGAGAATGGCGACCCGATACTATTCCCAATCTTGTTGGCAGTGAACACCATCGATCTCGCCATGATCATCTCTTTCTCGATCTTGTTCTCGTCGATGATTGCAGACCTGGTGGAGCAGAGCGAACTCAAGACAGCGCGTCGCTCCGAGGGCCTGTTTTCAGCGGCGGTGACGTTCATTCGGAAATCCGTTCAGGGATTCGGCGTTCTCGGTGCGGGTTTCATCATATGGGCGGCCGACTTTCCCGAGCAAGAGTCCAATCTTAGGCCGCTTTCAGCGGATCAAATCCCGGCTGATGCCCTGTGGCGTTTGGGGGCCTATTATGCGCCCGCAATCCTAATTCTTTACACATTGATGCTGGTTGCCATCAGCTTCTATAAAATCGATAAAAACCAACACGAAGACAATCTCCGGGCGCTGGCGGAAAAGAAGCAAAGCGCCGGGGCGGCTGACTAGGGAGCGCGTAAATGCCGAAACTACATATCAATGGATTTCCGTTTGAATACGATGTCGCTGGACCCGAGGATGGCGAGCCGGTCCTGCTGGTCATGGGGTTCAGTGCGCAGATGACGAATTGGCCGGATGCGTTCCGGCAAGGGATCGCTGATGCTGGCTATCGAGTCATTCGCTTCGACAATCGCGATATTGGCTTGTCCCATCAGTTTGACGATCATGCCGTACCGAGCCCGATGGACCTGATTGGTGCGCTGCAAGCCGGCAAGGATGTGACTAGCATGGTGCCGTATTTGCTCGACGATATGGCAGCCGATGCGGTCGCGCTGCTCGATGCGCTGGACGCCCAGCCAGCCCATATCATCGGCGCCTCAATGGGCGGGATGATTGTTCAACTCATGGCGCTCAATCATCCCGACTTTGTGCGCAGCCTGATCCCGGTCATGACCACCTCTGGCGATCCGTCGCTGCCCCCGGCGACTCCGGAAGCAATGGTTGCTCTGACCGCGCAGCCAGCTTCGACCGGCCGCGACGACGTCACCGTCACCGCGCTCAATGCTCGCCGCACAATTGGATCTGCGGAAGGTGTGCGCGACAGCGATGCGGAGATCCTGCAAAAGGCCGGGGAAGGCTATGATCGGGCTTACACGCCGATGGGCGTTGGCCGCCAATATGGCGCGATCCTAGCGCAGCCGCGATGGCATGACCGTCTCGCCGATGTGAAAGTCCCGACGAAAGTCCTGCACGGTGAAGTCGACCCGCTTATCCCATCGGCCTGCGGCAAGGACATTGCCGCGCGTATTCCAGGTGCAACTTATGTCGGTCTGGAAGGCTGGGGCCATGACGTGCCAACCAAAATGATTCCGACCTTGGTTGATGAGATCGTCAGCTTTCTAAAAACCGTCGACTAGGTCGTTAAGCTTTCATCGGCCACTGTTTTGGCCCAACGATAATCCGGCTTGCCATTGTCGTGGCGACCGATCTGGTGAACGCGCAAAATCAATTTCGGCAATTTGTACCGCGCCAAATGCCTGCCGGCTTCCAAGAGCAAATCAGCGTCGTCGACACTGTCGTGCCCGTCTTTTAAAACCACTATGGCAACCACTTCCTGGCCCCAGCGCTCCGATGCCCGCCAACTGACCAGCACGTCTGCGATGCCGGGATGATGTCCCAGTGCGCGCTCAACTTCCTCAGAGAACACTTTCTCGCCACCGGTATTGATCGAGCTAGAGTCTCGGCCTTGAAAGTCGAGATCGCCGCTCGTCAAAAGGCGGACGCGATCGCCGGGGACAGCATAGCGGATAGCATCGATCACGGGAAACGTTGCCGCCGTTTTTTCAGCGTCCCCGAGATAGCCAAGCGGGACAATACCCGTCTTAGCGAGCCACCCAAGCTCGTCCGAGCCGGGTTTGAGCAGTGCGGTTTTATCCTCTGACAGGACAGCACTGCCGCCAACCTGTTTCGGTGCGGTTCTTGTCTCGCCATCTGAGCGCGCCACATGACGCGCTAACGGTCCAGCTTCTGACGAACCAATCGTGTCTATGATCCGAACGCCTTTAAGCCGTTTAATCAGCGCCGCTTTGATGTGTGGGCTCATCCCGGCGCCGCCATTCAGTATGTGGGTCAAGCTGTCCCCGCGATCTGGATGGGTTTCGAGCGCATCCAAAAAGGGTTTTCCGAACGCATCACCGACCAAAGACAACACGTTTACTTCGTGGCGGTCGATCACGTTGAGCAGGTTGTCGGGATCGAACCGGTCGACCTCGTCCTGGATGACAAGACTATGCCCACTGTGCCAGGCGCTCAAACCAATCCATTGCGCTGTGCCGTGCATAAAGGGTGGGGTCGGTAGGTAGCGGCGTGGTGTGATCACACTCGCACGCTCGGCAAATTCTTCCAGGCTTTCGATCAGACTTCCATCCTTGCGCCGCGCGCCAAGTGCGGACGCTAGAATATCGGCCTGCCGCCAAAGCACGCCCTTCGGCATGCCTGTGGTTCCACCCGTATACAGGATGTAGAGATCATTCGGTGACCATTCTAAATCGGGTCGGACGGCGGATGCTGCTGCCAGTGCGGTCTCATAATCCAATGCGCCTTGTAATAAAGGTTGGCCGGATTCATCGGGCACCTGAATAAGTAGTTTTTGCTCGGGAATATCTGGCAGAATCTCGGCGATCATTGGCGCATATCGCGCATGATAAACAACCGCCCTGGCCCGCGCGTTATTGAAGAGGTAGCGCAGCTCTTCCGCGACATAGCGGTAATTGACATTGAATGGCGCGGCACGCGCTTTCATCGTGCCCAGCATCGCCTCGAGATACTCATTCCCGTTCTGCAGATAGAGCGCGACATGATCCTGTCCGGATTGCCAATTTTGTAGCGTTGATCGGGATGTCGGTGTGTTGATCCCATGCGCCAAGAGAATATTTGCGAAGCGACGTGTCCGGTCTGTCAGCTCGGCAAATGAATAGCGCCGATCTCGAAATGCCAGCGCAAGCCGGCTTGGAACCGCTTCCGCAATGGTTTCTTGTAGCGTGGCGAGATTGAAGGGCATTTTAAAGTGCGGGCTTTCGGGCTTGGTGTGCGGAACTTTTCGGAAAAACTTGCGCTGGATGCAAGACACGATAGAGGCCTGGCGAGCTCATCCAGAAAACAAAGCGGGGGTTAACGACACTTGTAAGATTTTCCAGCTTACTTTGCCGGTTCATTTTCCAAGATCGGCTAAAGCAAATTGATGAAGTCGCTCCTGCCGGTTACCCAAGTCTTATACCACTTAGCAGATCGTGTCGCATCTCTGCCTAGCGGCTCACCTATGCACGAAAAAGTCCGCGCGCGTGCGATCGTCTTTTGGACCCTTTTTGTCGTGCCAGTGGGCATGCACATTTCCGGTTTGACATCCTTTAACGCTGAATGGTCGGCGAAAACGATTGGCGGACTGGTCGGCGTTTTTGGGGTTCTCGGTTCTGTCGTTTATCTTAGACTGACAAAAAAGACGATCGGCGCGGGGACGGTTTTCGCGGTCTCAACCGTGTTTGGTTTGGCGCTGGAACCCTTGGTTTCGGGAAATACGAAGTCGGCCAGTTTGATCGTGCTGGCCACAACCCCCGTGATTTTTGGCTATATGGTCAACTGGCGTCGCTGTTTGCAGTCTGCTTGCTTCCTCATGCTGTATTACCCAGCCGTCTATCTGTCTGCCATCTTGAATGGACCGCCTCAAACTGGGTCGCTGCTCTTTCTGTTTGCCTGCACCGCCTCGATGATCGGGTGTAGTTTCTCGACCACGGCGTTTTCATGGGCGACGTCGAAAAGCGCGGCCAAATTACGGCGACAGAAAAAAGAGATCGAGAAAATCGCGCGGACAGACGCTTTAACAGGTATTCAAAACCGTCGCGCTTTCAACGAGAGGCTAAGAAGCCTCTCAAACATTGGATCTGATAAGGCAGCGACTCTTGCCTTGTTTGATCTCGATGGGTTCAAAGTGATCAACGATCATTTCGGCCATGATGTGGGTGACAGCATTCTAAATACGGTCGGCGTGCGAATTGGCAGTAGAATTCAGGAAACGAGTGCGTTGTATCGGCTAGGCGGCGATGAGTTCGCGATATTGTGCGAACATCGAGTTGACGTGGAGGTCGCAAATGATCTTGTGCGTATGTTGGTCGCTTGTTTTGACGATCCAATAGAGACCGCTGAAGGTGCAATTCCGGTTAGCACATCTATCGGTACCGAATGCCTTTCCGGACCATCGATAGATCCCAAAGTGCTCTATCGAAACGCCGACATGGCCTTGTTCGAAGCAAAATCGCACTCTGAGCGGAGATGGCAAGCTCACTCCGCTGAACTTGGGGACCGCATCGAGCGCAGACGAGAGCTTCTCGATAGACTGAAGTCGGCGATTTCAAAAGAGCAGATGACCATTGTTTATCAACCGCAACACAATGTTGAAACGGGTCGCGTGATCGGATTTGAGGCGCTGACCCGCTGGAATGATGCCAAATTTGGCGCGGTGTCTCCTGATGAATTCATTCTTCTGGCCGAAGAAAGCGGACTGGTGTCCGACCTTGATAAGACCATGATGCGGCAAGCACTTCGAAATGCCGAGGACTGGATCGCAGATGATGTCACGCTCGCGTTGAACGTATCTGGCGCGACGCTGGTGAGCGATGGTTTTGTCCGATTTGTTCGTGCTCTTGTGGAGCAATCGAGCTTGAAACCAGCGCAGCTCCAACTTGAAATCACCGAAACCTCCTTGATTGAGAAATGGCAGACAGCGCGTGAAACTGTCCTCGCGCTCAGCGAGTTGGGAGTATCTCTCGCGCTTGATGATTTCGGAACTGGATATTCTTCTTTGAGCTATCTTTCTGCATTCCCGATTGATCGCCTGAAAATCGATAGAGCCTTTCTGCAAGGGCAAAACCTGGCAACCAATGTCAAAGTGATGCACTCGATCATGACATTGGCAGGAAGCCTTGGCTTGGATGTCTTGATTGAAGGCGTGGAGACAAAGCAGCACTTGGAAATTGTGAAGTCTCTCGGCTGCTCAAAGGTCCAAGGGTACCTGTTTTCGGCACCAATTTTATCCTACGAAACGATAGATTATCTAGAAGCTTTCAATTTTCCGCCGCTTCGAAGGTCGGCGTAGAACCTTGAAATCATGCTCCGCGGCTTTAGACTGCGTTCGTGGCACAGATCACATCCCTTTATGTTTACAAAGTTGTCGGGCAGGCAAGTCCAGGTGTCCAAACGGACGACTTGATTGCGGACTTGGGTTTGGATCCTGCCGGGCCGATCGATTCCAGTCAGATGGTTTCATCTACGGATTACTATCGGTTTTTCGAAGCGCTCGCGCGACGCGATCCTGCGGGATTAGAGCTGCCGTTGCGGATCGGCGCTACAATGCGCAGTGACGAGTATGGCGCATTCGGCCTAGCATGGAAATCGGCTCCAAACCTTCGCGGATCTTATGCCCGTTCAGAACGCTATGGCCGAGTCTTGGGCAGTGCCGAGAAGTATGTTCTCGAACCCAATCAGAAAGGCGTGTATTTCAAGTTGGAGAAGGCGGGTGATGGAAGTTTGGGAATGGTCCTGTCCAATGAAGCAAGTATGTCAGCTGTGGTTGCCATCAGTCGTGAAGTAAGCGACTCGCTGTTCCAACCTTTGGAGGTGCACTTCAAGCATGCGCCACGCGGCAGCCAATCGGTGTTCACGGAACACTTTGGATGTCCGGTAATCTTCGAATCTGACCGCGACGCGCTGTTGATTAACGAGGCAACGCTATCTGCTCCCAATCGGCTTGGAGACGAGTCAATCGTCTCGTTTTTTGACCGTCACCTCGAGCAAACCTTAGCCAATCAAGTTGATGACCCTGATCTTCAGAAGCGCGTGCGTAGTGCGGTTTCTCAGACGTTGAGTGAGGGAATTCCGACGCTGACGGAGGTTGCGACAAAGCTCGGCATGAGTGGCCGGACTCTACAGCGTCGTTTGTCGGATAAAGGGTATTCGTTCCAGACTGTGGTCGATCTCGCCCGTCGAGACCTGGCCCAACGCCTTCTGCGTGGCACCGATTATAGCTTGGCTGAGATCGCATTTCTCACGGGCTTTTCTGAGCAAAGCGGATTCACGCGAGCCTTCAAACGTTGGTCCGGCCAAACGCCACGTTCCTATCGTCTGCAGGCTGACTAGCGAGTCGTTCGTGCAAATTGTCGTGATGCGTCAAAATTCTGGCGTCGATCGGCAAGAGCGCTGTCACCAAATCTCTTATTCGTGGGTTCGCAACGACTGAAAAGGAGCGAACTCATGAATTTCTTGCGTAGAAAAAAGCCATTGACGCTTGTGCTAGGCGGCACGGGTAAAACCGGGCGGCGGGTGGTCGAACGACTTACTGCCGAAGGGTATCCAGTTCGAATTGGATCGCGATCGGCGAGCCCGTCCTTTGATTGGGACAATGAAGCCGGTTGGGATGACTGTCTCGACGGCGTCGCCGCAGCCTACATTACCTATACGCCCGACTTGGCAATGCCAGGTGCCGCTGACGCAATCCAAGCCTTCGTCAACAAAGCAAAAAAGGCTGGAGTGAAGCGCTTAGTGCTATTGTCGGGACGGGGTGAAGACGAGGCCCAAGCGTGTGAACGCATCGTCCAATCCAGTGGATTGCAATGGACCATCGTGCGCGCAAGCTGGTTCAACCAAAACTTCTCCGAGGGCGCTTTCATTGAAATGGTACTTTCGGGGCAAATCACATTGCCCGCGGGGACCCAGGTTGAACCGTTTGTCGACGCAGATGACATCGCCGAAGTTGCGGCGGCTGCGCTGGTTCAAGACCATCACAATGGAGAAGTCTACGAAGTGACAGGTCCGCGTTTGATGACGCTCTCCGAGGTTGCGTCAGACTTGTCAGCCGCAACAGGACGACCCATCGAATACGTGGATGTCCCGCATGACGCGTTTGTGTCTGGTATTGCAGACTCAGGTGCTCCCACGGAAGTTGTTTGGATGCTCGACTATCTGTTTTCGACCGTTCTTGATGGTCGAAATGCGCATCTGAGTGACGGCGTTCAGCGTGCGCTAGGACGCCCGCCAAGAGATTTTGCTACTTATGCCAAGACCGCTGCCGTTACGGGTGTCTGGGCCGGTGCGTCCGCACCTGAAACTGTGCGTTGAGACAGGGGGAACTTAAAGTGCAATCTAAGCATCGCTGGAATCTCGGCGTTTTAGCCGCTCTGCTGATCGCCATCATCACCGCCATGAGTGTGGCGTCCCTATAACACCAAAACACCTTGGACTGGTCGAGACTAGACCTAGATCGGCCAGTCCTTCCTTTGAGGAGGATCAAAACCATGTCTTTTGAATGGATCGCTTATGCGAGCGCCTTTGCTGGCCTGTGTGCAGCTCTGGTTGCCGGCGTCTTTCAATCATTTTCTGATTTTGTGATGGCGGGTTTGCGACGCGCTGCACCCGCGGGTGGTATCGAGGCGATGCAGCAGCTCAACCGGACCGTGTTCCGATCGCAATTCATCTTCACATTTCTGGCGCTCGTGCCTGCCAGTCTTGGGTTGGCGATCTATGCATTCTTCGCGACGGACGGGACTGCGCGGCTGCTGATGATCGCCGCGGCCATAGTCTACTTTGTAACCGTCTTCGTGGTTACGATTGCCGGTAACGTTCCAATGAATGAGCGTCTCGATGAACTTGTGCACACCAGTGCTGAAGCAGCTGCATATTGGGACCATTACGGCCGTGTCTGGACCCGTTGGAATACCGTTCGAACAATTGGCTCTATTGTGACGGCAGCTTGTTACCTTTCCGCATCATTACAGTTGGTGTGACGGTGTTTTCAGTTTCGCAGCTGTCCTAAATCGGCGCCGTTCGACCGCCACGAAAAAAGCGGGAAAACAAAGATTTTATGCGGGCGGCGAAAGCGGTTATTTCGCCCGCCTTTTCGATCAAATCGGCCGGATAGGGACGCGGATACGGTGCAATGTCATAGTCGGCGCGGATCTCATCGAGCGGCCGGTCAAGCTCACTTTCCCAATCGATCAGCATCATTGGCGGCGTCTCTCGTCCATGCACCCAAGCGCTGGTGATGGTGTCCAGCAGAACGACCGCACCGCGCGCCGGCGTCAGAGCACTGACCGCCGCTGTGATCGATAGAAATTGCGCAGAATAATTGTGCCCAAACTGCGCCATCTGGAAGGCTGAGATCGCGATTTCGTGCAGCGCGGTGGTCTCATAACCGGCAGTTAGATGCCACAAATCATGCGCCTGCAGGATACGTGTGTTCAAAAAGTCTAGCGGTTTTGGCAAGGCCGACAGTCCAAGCGCATCCCGATCCAACACCTCCAAATCGAACGTGTTGTCGACAATCAGATCATGGAACTGGCGACCAAGTGACCCCGGCGGACAGGTGGCGAGCCGTTCCAGCGTCATATGCGGTGGCAGATCGGCCTGCGCAGCATCGCTGATCCCGGGATATAGATGCGATGATGCGGCGACCTTGCGCACAAAGTCATCCGGCATCCATTCGCCGAGCGCGGCCGTTCTTTGCGTGATTGCGAGTGCATCCAATTTGCCAGCCAACGCGTCTTCGACGACGCTCCACCAGGAATCCCAGAGCCCATCGGGCGCAATCCCAACAGGCGCGTTTGCGAGGGTCTCGATGGGGGAGGCGGCGACCGCGAAACCGCGCCAACCTTGAGCCAGGGCGTCATAGGTTTGGCCGACCTGATCCGGAGCCAAGAAAGCCGCCTGCGCCAATGCAGCGGCAAGTTCAATCCGCTGCTCGGCGGTTGCTTTTCGCCCGGCGTTTTTGAGAGATTTTGCGCAATGTTCGACGTCGCCTGGCGCAAACTCTGTTTCGACACGGCGCAAAAATATCGGCTTTAACGTTGCAGCGTCCATCACGTTTCAGCTCCATCCATGGTTCTTTAAACGCTAGCGTACACGAAACGCTGAGCAATCGCCACATGTCAGACACGTGCCGGATAAGACGCTGGATAAGATGTTAGCTTATCCGATGATTAAAACCGGTAGAGGCGGGTATCTGTCCAGAGCGTATCGGGTGTCGGTTCTGGTTCAAAGCGGGATCCAGCCGGCGCTTCTGGGGGGCATGTTTTCAGGCTCACTGACATGAACGAGGCTCCCGGCTTGCCAGCCGCAACCAAGCACACCACTTAACATTACAGCGCCTGCGTCACAGAGGGAATGACATGCAGAAATTCGTCATTCGGTCCACGATAAGTCTGCTGGTTTTTATAACCGGCGTGCACCTAATGGCGACAAGCCAACCAATCAATACCGGAGATATGATGACTGAATCGCATAGTGCAGACGATCCGTTCCTTTGGCTCGAAGAGGTTGAAGGTGAAGCCGCTCTGGCTTGGGTGCGAGCTGAGAATGCGCGGTCACTTTCCGTTTTGGAAGCCTATCCAAAATACCAGGACTTTCTCGCCGCCGCGACCGAGATCGCCACGTCAAGCGAGCGCATTCCCTATGCGTCTGTGCGCGATGGCATGGCCTATAATTTTTGGCAAGACGAGACCCATGTACGGGGTCTGTGGCGCCGAACCAGTCTTGAAAGCTATCGAAGTGATACGCCAGACTGGGAGACTGTTCTGGACGTAGACGCGCTGGCGGACGCTGAGGCCGCGAACTGGGTGTTTGCCGGGGCCAACTGCATGCACCCACAAGATGGCAAGGGTTGGGTGTGCTTTGTATCGCTGTCGAATGGTGGCAAGGACGCGGTCGAAGTTCGAGAATTCGATCTCACGACAAAGACCTTTGTGCAGGACGGGTTCTTTTCACCTGAAGCCAAGCAGCGCCTAACATGGATCGATCGAGATACCGTTCTTATCGGCACGGATTGGGGCGGCGATGAATCCACACTGACAGAGAGTGGCTATCCTTCGATCGTCAAGCGTTGGACCCGTGGACATCCCCTCGAGACCGCCGAAACGCTGTACGAAGCGGACAAGTCCGATGTTGGGCTTTGGCCCACAGCACTCGAATTGGAGGACGGAACGCGTCTGCAAATGGCGGTCGAGTCTGACACATTCTTTACCTCGACATATTGGTCTTTTCCGGCGAATGGTGGCGCGGCAGTCAAATGGCCTCTGCCCATGAAGTCATCGCCGCGAGACATATATCGCGGTCAATTGCTTGTGAGCCTCGAACAAGATTGGACGCCTGAAGGTCAAGACAGCTTCCAATCTGGCGATCTCGTTGCCTTCGACATACAGGCATTTCTAGACAATGGCGTGTTGCCGCCGGTCGGCCTTGTGTTTCGGCCAAAGGAGACGCAAGCCTTGGAAGGTGTGCATGTGTCCTCGAACACGGCGCTGCTCTCCATCAATGATACAGTCGTTGGCCAAGTCCTACGCCTGGAGCGCGAAAACGGACAGTGGCAGACAGTTCCTGTTGCTCTTCCTGGGCCCGGCCAAGCTGGCGTCGCTTTTTCAAGTCGCCATGAGGATACGGTGTTCCTCAACTATGAAGGCTTCCTAACCCCAGACTCTCTTCTGGAGTGGAGTGCGAGCACAAACGAGACGACCTCGTTGAAAGGTTTGCCCGAGAAATTCGATGCTGAGGGATTTTTGGTCGAGCAAAAATTTGCGCGCTCTGCCGATGGCACAGAAATCCCGTATTTCGTCGTCCGCGCCGAGGAGACGGTCATGGACGGAACGACACCGACTTTGTTGTATGGCTATGGTGGATTTCAAGTCACATTGAGCCCTTCATATTCAGGCAATATCGGACGTCTCTGGTTAGAGGAGGGCGGCGCCTATGTGCTGGCCAATATCCGAGGCGGCGGCGAGTTTGGACCAGACTGGCACCAGGCGGGTTTGAAGCTGAATCGACAGCGGATCTATGATGATTTCATTGCCGTCGGTGAGGCGCTGATAGAGCAGCGGCTCACCTCTCCAGAGCGGCTCGGCATTATGGGCGGCTCGAATGGAGGACTATTGATGGGGGTCATGCTCAACCAGCGCCCGGACCTTTGGAATGCGGTCGTGATCCAAGTCCCGTTACTGGATATGTTGCGCTATCACCTATTGCTTGCGGGCGCATCTTGGGTCGACGAATATGGCTCACCAGACGTTGCCGAAGAACGTGCTTTTCTGGAACGCATTTCACCATACCACAATTTCGATCCGGAGCAGGACTATCCTGTACCCTTCTTCGTGACGTCAACCAAGGACGATCGAGTGCATCCCGGTCATGCGCGGAAACTGGCAGCAAAGTTCCAGGCCGCAGAGCGACCCTTTTTCTATTATGAAAACATCGACGGCGGACACTCCGCAGCGGCCAATCAAGTCGAACGCGCGCGCCGTGTGGCGCTCGAGTTCACCTATTTGTCGAAGCGACTAATGGACAGCGAATAAGCGTCCAAAGGAGCACTCAATCGCCCATCCTACGCGCTAACGGCCTCCAGCGCAGCATTTGCCGCGTGCGTCTGGAAACCCGTATAACCTGCCGAGGCGATTTGATCGCAAAGGATCCGATATGTATCGACGCCCCCGATATAGGCCATAAAGGTCCGCGGTTTTCCAGGTACATTTGCACCGATGTACCAGCTATTGGCTTGTGGGAAGAGGGTCTGATTGGCCACCGCTTCATTGTGCGCCGCCCACTCATCTTCGGCAGCTTCGGTGGGTTCGATCGTCGCGAGGTTCTTTGATCTCATCCAAGAGATACAATCGCTTACCCAATCCACATGCTGCTCAATCGAAACCAGCATATTTGACAGCACAGACGGGCTGGACGGGCCGGTGATGGTGAACATGTTTGGAAAGCCAGCAACGGCGATCCCCAAATAGGTGTGCGGACCGTTCGCCCATTTGTCGCGCAGGGACACGCTGCCTGATCCTCGAATATCAACCTTAAGGATCGCCCCGGTCATGGCGTCAAATCCGGTCGCAAAGACAATGGCATCATAGGCGCGCGCTCCCTCGGACGTAACAATCCCTGTCTTCGTTATGCGTTCAATCGGTGTCTCTCTAATGTCGACCAAGGACACGCTGTCACGATTGAAGGTCTCATAATAGTTTGTGTCGAGGCAGGGGCGTTTGGTGGCAAACGGATAGGAATAAGGGATCAGCTTTTCGGCAATTTGCTGATCTTTGACGCGCGCGCGCGTTTTTTCGCGGATGAAATCAGAAACCCAATCATTCGCCTCCTGATCCGCGAGCGTGTTTGCATAAGCACCCGACAAGGCGGTGAGGATACCTGACTCCCAACCGGCTTCATACTTTTCGCGACGCTCTTCGGGCGTCGCGTCCTGCGCCACTTGGAACGACCGGCCAGGATTTGGGACACCTGCTAGATGGTATTTCTGGGCTTCACGGTATTCGCGGTAGTGCTCTTTCATGTTCGAGATTTCGGAATTCGTCAGAGGACGATTGCCAGCCGGCAAGGAGAAGGCCGGTGTCCGCTGATACACGGTCATTTGCTCAGCCTGTTCCGCAATCAATGGAATAGACTGGATTGCGGAGGACCCCGTGCCGATCACAGCGACGCGTTTTCCAGTGAAATCGACCCCATCATGTGGCCACTTACCGGTGACATAGGTGGGCCCCTCAAACGCGTCGGCGTCTTCAATATCCGGCTCCTTGGGAACCGAAAGGCAGCCCGTCGCCATAATGAAATACTGCGCCGAGATCGCTTCGCCAGTGTCGGTATGGATCATCCAGCGCTCGGCATCGTCATCAAAGACGGCTCGGGTCACCCGCGTTTCGAAGGTGATGTCTTTGCGCAGGTCAAAGCGATCCGCAACGTGTTCGGCATAGCGCAGGATTTCGGGTTGGGTCGCATACTTTTCAGACCAAACCCAATCCTGTTCCAATTCCGGATCGAAGCCGAACGAATAAGCCATGCTTTCGATATCGCAGCGCGCGCCGGGATAACGGTTCCAATACCAAGTGCCGCCAACACCATCCCCAGCTTCGATGACGCGGACATTCAAACCCATGCCGCGAAGCTTGTGGAGTTGGTACATTCCGGCAAATCCGGCGCCGACAATGACAGCATCCGCTTCGGATCGTTTCGCCAAGTGGCGTTCTATCTGATCCCCAACATAGTCAACCGCCGTCGCTTGCGCCGGCAACAGGCCGGGCATGGCGAAGAAATTGTGCATTTGGCGATCGAATTGTTTAAACGTTACCGGCACGCCAGCAGAACGTAGTTTTGCAGCATAGGCCTCACTCTCCTCTCGCAGCACGTCATACTCAGCTGTTACGACAATGGCCGGGGGTAAGCCGGACAGATCATCGGCGCGAAGGGGTGAGGGGTCAGGCGCCAGTCGATCTTCGGCGTTGGGCACATAATGATCCCAAAACCAGGTCATCATTGGCGTGTTGAGCAGCAGCTGATTGTCTGGATCGGCATAGCCCGGCGTGTCCATCGCAGCGTCGGTGACGGGGTAGACGAGCAGTTGCACCGCAATGTCCGGTCCGCCTTCGGTCTTCGCTTTTTGACAGACAATGGCTGCCAAATTGCCACCAGCGCTATCACCGCCAACCATGAGCGGAACGTCTTTATCCGCCAATGATGTCATGTTCTGACTGGCCCAGACCAATGCGTCCCAGGCATCATTCGAGGCCGCGGGGAAAGGATGCTCCGGCGCTTTGCGATAATCGACCATCACAACCGTACACTGGGCGCGATCAGCCAATTGGCGACCGAGCACATCATACTGGTCGATATTGGACAGCACCCAGCCACCACCATGATAATAGACGAGGATGCCTTTGATCTCATCAGACGGGCGCAAGGTGCGGATGCGAAAGCTGTGCCCGTCTTGAGTTGGCAGGTCGATGTCTTTGACCGTCTTCATCTCCGGACCGTCTGGATAGGCTTCCGCCATGCCTTCTCCAATCAGACGCGCGTCTTCCGGAGACAGTTCGTGCATTGGCGGGCCTTCGGCACTGGCCAATTGCGTGAGTAGAGCTGTTGATGCGATGTCCAGCTTCATAGCGATCTTCCTCCAAATTGTATTTTTTCGAAGTATTGCGCCGTCAGCGGCAGCTGCCAATATCTTTTCGTTCGAAAAATGAGCGCCCTCGCGGCAAGGCTCTGATAAATCCCGCCGGTCAAACGAAGAATTGCGATCTGAACACGTGACTTGGATTTGCTTGGGCGTGGTCACGAACCCGAAAGAACCACTCTATCCATTCCGACACAGATAGCGCGCCGAATTTGCGTTTAGGGTCTAGCCGACGCAATTCTGTAATCAGAACCGTCATATCTAAAACGACACTGTCGGCGTTGAAGCGCACGGCAGAAACACGGTCTGAACCGTAGCCATGATAGTCCCAATGCGTGAAGATCAGGACTTCGGACGCGACCACGTCTTGATTGTCCATGTGATCTGCGAGTTCGCGGATGCCGCGACCACTGCCCTC
>JBCAWZ010000050.1:0-22369 GCA_038534315.1 Pseudomonadota bacterium
CGACCCACTCTGACGCCATCACCAGGTTCGGAGCTCATTTCCAATCGCGGCCCAAGCCCGCCTGTCGCGAGCCGCATACCCAGAGTTCTGCCGCCGCTCGCGAAAGAGACAAAAGCAGCGCTCAAGCCCGGTCTGTCTGGCTTGGTTGCCGCAAAAGCAGCCGGGTCGCCAATCTCGGTAACGATATGATCGAGGGCGCCATCCATCGGCGCATAGATCCCGACCGGGCTATTCGGCCCTTTGGAGATGCGCAGGCGTGTCCAACCGTCACCTTCGAGTTTTAACTCCGGCGGCGGCACAGCGGCATTGATAGAGACCACTACGCCGTCGGTCGGGCTTACAACCACATCGACATCTCGCGGCGGCGCGCGTTTGACAGTCCGCGTCGCCATCAGAACGAGAATCGCGCCAGCAAAACCAATCCAAAACAGGGGTGACCAGATGATGGCTAATAAGATTCCAACGAGCCAAGCGGCAAGCGCGCCAACCCAACCTTCTAAGGCAAAGCCACTGCGCAGCCAGGGAAACCGTTCTTGGCTGAGATCGGTATCGGGGTCCGTCATGAACCTGCTCCGTTTACTCTGCGGCCAACGCCAAGGCGTCGCGTTTGGCCTGTTTCTTCCACATATCTGCGTATTCGCCATCTTTGGCTAGCAGCTGCTCATGCGTTCCTCGCTCAACAACCCGACCGAGACTGAGAACAAGAATTTCGTCGGCGTTCTGAACGGTTGACAGTCTGTGTGCGACCATCAACGTCGTCCTACCACGCGTTGCATTATCGAGCGCATCCTGAACTGCAGCTTCGGTCGTGCTGTCCAAAGCAGAGGTTGCTTCGTCTAGCACAAGTATGGCTGGATCGGCGAGAATGACCCGCGCAATTCCAACGCGTTGCTTCTCACCGCCGGACAGTTTCAAACCACGTTCGCCGACCCTTGTATCCCAGCCTTCCGGTTGGCTCTCGATAAAGTCTAGGATCTGCGCTTGCGCCGCCGCGGCTCGGATTTCATCGAGGCTCGCGTCTGGCTTCGCATAGGCGATGTTTGCCTGGATCGTGTCGTTGAACAAAACAACATCCTGCGGCACCAAGCCCAATGATTGGCGCAAACTCTCCTGTGTGAGATTCTTGATGTCATGTCCGTCGACACGGACCTGTCCGTTTTGCACATCATAAAACCGGAAGAGCAGTTTCAGAACGGTGGATTTACCCGCTCCCGATGTCCCAACCAAAGCCAGGGTTTTTCCGCTGGCCATGTCAAAGCTGACATCCTCAATACCGACGGCACGGGCATCGTGCTTAAAGCCAACGCCTTGAAATGCCACATCGCCACGCGCATCGGTCAGGACAATCGCATCTGGCTTGTCAGCGACCTCAGCTTTCATTTGCAAAAGCCCATGAAGCTTCTCGAGATCGACGGCACCTTGTTTGATTTCGCGCCAAGCCCAACCCAAAATGTTTAGCGGCGCGTAGAGCGACAAGAGCATCAGCATGACCGCGGTCAGGTCACCGATTTCCATCGTGCCTTGAACATAGTTCCAGGCTGACAGCGCGAGCACGCCGAACAGCCCCAAATTCATGATCAGAGCCTGTACGAAATTGAGCAAGTACATGCTCCGCATCGCATCTACGTAGCGGTCATTATATTCCGCCATGGCCGCATCATATCGGCTGGTTTCGCGGTGCTCGGCGGCAAACGCTTTGACGGTTTCGAAATTGGTCAGCGTGTCGACGGAGATCGCGCGCCAATTCGTATCCGCTTCGTTCATCCGTCGCCTCTGCCGGACTCGCCATTCTGTAATCAGTACCGTTGCGATGACGTAGGCAATGACGGCGATGACGGCAATGAAGGACAGGCGAACATCAAATGCGATCCCGAGTGCAGTGGCCGCGAGTACAAGGCGAACCATCGTTGGCCCAATATTGAAGGCCAGAAACCGGATCAAATAGTCGATTGCGCTGGCGCCGCGCTCGATCACGCGATTGAGCGCGCCTGTTCGGCGGGTTTGATGAAAGTTGAGGGAGAGGCTCTGCGCGTGCCCGAAAGCGTCTACGCAAGCGACGCGTTGAGCATGTTGGCTGACAGGAGAGAACAGCATGTCTCTTATCTGCGGCAGGCCCGCCGCCGTAAACCGAATGCCGACGCCGATGGCGAGAAAGGTCAAAGCGCTGATCAGCGTCGCTTCGCCGGATTCAACATTCGCTACAGCGTTGATCGCATTCCCAATCAGCAGCGGCGAAATTACCTCTAACACAGCTGCAACCAAAGTCAGAAGCACTGCGACAGCCATCGTCGGGCGCCACTTAGACAGCTCAGGGCGTGCCAGCAGTTTTAGGATCCGTTGGATCGATACAAACAGGCCGCCATCGGCGGTTTCGATCCGGTCTGCGGCATTGCCGCTCTCGCCAGCCTGCGCGGTTTTCGTTTGTGTTGTGTCGGCGGTCGTATCAGTCATGTACCGCCATATGGCGTCGCTCCCCCACTCCTGCCAAGGGAATTTCGACAATTGGTCGAATCCCGCAGTTCGAGGCTGGTCCGATCTGGCGAGCTGACTTACAGAGATCATCGGATTTTGGGAAGGTCATCGATGACTCGACTTAGCTCGATTTGCGTCTATTGCGGCTCATCCAACGATGTGAAGCCAGACTATTTGCGGCTCGCACAGGAGCTTGGCCGAACGCTTGCTCAACAAGACATACGGCTCGTCTATGGTGGTGGCGGCGTTGGCCTGATGGGGGCGTGCGCGCGCGCTGTGCACTCTGAAGGTGGACGTGTGCTCGGTGTTATGCCGCGCTTTTTGTTGCAAAAGGAGCGCATTTTCGACGAGGTTCCGCACGAAATTGTCGATGATATGCACACACGCAAACAGCGCATGTTTGATGAGAGTGACGCGTTTATCGTGTTGCCAGGTGGGATCGGCACGCTGGAAGAAGCTGTTGAGATGCTCAGTTGGGCGCGGCTCGGCCTGCACGCAAAGCCAATGGCTTTCCTTGATGAGGATGGCTTTTGGGCGCCCTTCTTTCAGCTTATGGATCATATTATTGACGGCAAGTTCACACCGGAGGAGTTCCGTGCGGCGCTCGTCCATGAACAGACGCCAGACGCAGCGATCCAAGCGCTTCGCGATCGCGTGGTCGTCCTCGGAGACTAAGCAGGTCCGACTAGCGAACCTACCTGGCGTGCTGGCGGTGCACACACACATGGTTTTGAACGCGAATTAGCTCGATCGAATTTTAACTCAAACGCTTCAGCGCTCGATCACGCCCCATCAGAACCAGCATATCGCCGACGCTCGGGCCCCGTTCCATGCCGGTAAGAGCCTTACGCAATGGCATGAACAGCGTCTTGCCCTTGCGACCCGTCTCGGATTTGAGCGCGGCTGTCCATACGCCCCACGTCTCAGCGTTGGGGGCGCCGTCGGGCAGCAAGCGAGCCGCGTCGGTCACAAAGGCGCGATCCTCATCCTCGATAAGGGGTGCAATCTCGCCAAAGGCGACCGGAATGAAGCGCGCTGCGTCTTCGACCGTCTCGCAATTTGCGCGGACCACCGTCCAAAACGCCTCATTCGCCGCCAATGGATCCAGGGATGCTAAGCGTGCCTCTACCGTTGCAAAGGGCATATTGTGCGTCAGTGCGGCGTTCAGGCTGCGCAGATCTGCTTCGTCGAATCTCGCTGGCGCACGACCAATCTTCGAGAAGTCAAATTCATCTGCGAGTTGCTGAAGCGACTCGCGGATCTCGACATTGTCACTGGTGCCAAGTTTACCCAATAGCGAGCAAATGGCGATTGGCTCGATGCCTTGCCGGCGCAATTCCGCCATACCCAGCGAACCGAGCCGTTTCGACAGGCTGGACCCATCGGCACCGACGAGCAACGGCGTGTGCGCCATCTCTGGGGCAGATCCACCGAGCGCTCGGAAGATTTCGATTTGAGCACCAGAATTGGTGACGTGGTCCTCGCCGCGAACGACATGTGTGATTCCGGCGGCAATATCGTCGACGCAGCTTGGCAGGGTGTAGAGATAGGAACCATCTGCCCGTATCAAGACCGGATCAGAGAGACTGCTCGTATCGATCGCTTGTTCACCACGCACATGGTCTTGCCAGACAATTCGATTGCCACTCAGTTTGAAGCGCCAATGAGGCTTTCGACCCTCAGCTTCATAGGCGGCCTTCTCTTCTTCAGTGAGATTCAGTCCGGCGCGATTGTAGATTGGCGGTTTGCCCCTCGCGCGCTGAAGCTTGCGTTGGCGGTCGAGTTCGTCCGCGGTCTCATAGCAGGCGTATAGCAGGCCCGTCTCGCGGAGCTTGTCGGCGGCGGCATCATACTGGTGGAACCGATCAGATTGCTTGAACGTATCGTCCCACGAGAGACCTAGCCAAGTAAGGTCTTCGCGGATGCCGTCTTCATATTCTGCGGTTGATCGCTCCAGGTCCGTGTCGTCGATCCGAAGAATAAATGTTCCGCCAAGGCGTTTCGCGAACAGCCAGTTGATCAAAGCCGTGCGAACGTTTCCGACATGAAGTCGGCCGGTCGGCGAGGGGGCAAATCGAACGATAGGTGTGGGCATAATTTCTGCCTCTTAGTCGGTTTTGTGTCTCAGACACGAATCTTTCACTGTTGCCAAGACATCGCATCAGCTCGTCGCATTTGTCACCTCTTCGATTGCGATGGTGTAATGGCGCGAACAGAACTGGCAATCGACACCGAGCGTCCCGTCTGGTTCGACCATCTCACGAAGGCTCTCGTCTGACATTGCCTGCAGCGTTCCGATCAAACGCTCGCGATTGCAGGTGCAGGCGTCTGACAGCAATTCGATTGGATCCATCGTGACACCGCCCTCATGGAAGAGCCGATATAGGAGCTGATCCCCCGGCAGGCTCGGGTCGATCAATTCCTCATCTTTGAGCGTTGCAAACAAAGCTTCTGCCTCGCGCCAGCCATCTTCAGTATCCCCGCGCGCGTCATCGCCGGCGATCCGTTGAATCATCAGGCCGCCGCCGGTCCAATGTCCATCGGCGTCTCTGCGGACTTTGATGCGAAGCGCTGTCGGCACTTGCACAGACCGTTCGAAGTAGTTTTGCGCGCACTCGGGAAGGCTGCCCGCATCCATCGGAACTATGCCTTGATAAGGTTGTGCGTTTGGCTGGTCATTAATGACAATGAGGCCGAGGCGCCCCATTGCGCCGAACAGCTGCGGCACGTGTGGTTTGTCGCCTTTATTGACCTTTTCCAGCCAGGCCCAGCGCTCTGCCTCGTGCTGGGCGTAAGCCCGAAGGCCGCCGTCTTTTCTGTATTCGCCGACCATCATCGAAACCGGACCGTCACCCTCAGCCTGTGCAATTACACGTCCTTCGAACTGCATGCTTGCACCAACCAAAACCGAGATCATCAGCGCTTCGCCCAGGATCTCGGCGAGATGATCTGGGTAGGCGTGACGGTTTAGAATGGGTGACAGACTTTCTCTACCAAGTTTGACGATACGGCCACTGATCGGCAGGGAGGCCGAAGCGAATCCAGCGACATAATCGTCTTGGCTTAGATTTGAGGGGGTCATGTTCAGGTCTCCGTCAACGCGAGCCATGTGGCAGTGCTAAGCCGCTGCGACAAGGGTGGAGTCTGCGATCGAAACCTCATATGTGCAGCGCAGCACTAGGAGAGTTGAATGACGCAAATGACCCCTCGTCTGTCCAAGGTCCCTTCACAACGCCTAAATTTGGCCGTTGCCGAATGGGGTCCAGAGGATGCACCTCCGCTTGTCTTTGTGCATGGTGGCCGCGATCAAAAGCGCAGTTGGGATTGGGTCATACACCGTCTCGCCGATCGCCACCGGATTATCACCTATGATCTCCGTGGCCATGGAGATAGCGACCGGACGAATGATGGCGGTTACAGCGTGATGGACCATGTGTATGATCTCGCCTCGATTGTGGATCACTTTCAGCTCGAGACGTTCGATCTCGTCGGACACTCGCTCGGCGGCAATATCGCTTTGCGGTATGCCGGTATTTTCCCAGATCAGATTCGTACATTGACTTCAATGGAGGGGCTTGGACCGTCCCCGCGAATGCTCGAGGAGCGTTTGGCCGTGCCACTGGCGACGAGACTTGGCGAATGGGTCCAGGAGCGCCGAAAAATATCCGCGCGGGAACCCCGGAAAATGGCGTCACTTGATGAGGCCAAGCAGCGCATGCGCGCACGCTTCGATCAGCTCAGTGATGCGCAGATTGATCATCTGAGTGCTACAGGGATTCGCGAATTGCCCGACGGATCCGTTCGGTGGGCTTATGATCCAGCGGCGATCGGTCGGACGCCAACGGATCTGTCCGTCGACGACTGGCAGACCCTTTGGGGGAACATTTCATGTCCTGTGTGGCTTGTTTATGGCGCAGACAGCTGGGCGTCCGATCCGTCAAAAGATGGTCGCGCGGATTATTTCAAAGACGCTCAAGTGACGGTGTTCGAGAATGCTGGCCATTGGCTTCATCATGATCAGCTCGATTCATTCATCCAAAAACTTGTGCCATTTCTGGATTCTTCTGCGCGCTAATTCGGAAAATCTGCATAAAATTGCGGCAATCGGGTTAGTTCGCTCACGGAGATTCTCGCGAAGTGCGAATTGACAGCGTTTACCCTGAAAAAAAGGTCAGGGAACTACTGGTCTTTCCGGCGCAATCTGCTCTTTTGGCCGCCCCGGTACAGGAGAAAGCGGAACAAGTCTTGCTTGTCTGTACCACTCAACAATGTGGGGTGCTTTTCGTGTCAGAATTTCATTCAGAAGTCGCCGATCTCGAGCTTAAACCTGCTGCCGTTCGCAAGAATTGGAACGAGGCGAAACTCTATGAGTTTGCAGTTAAAAGTGGAGAAGCGCGTGTCGCAGCCGGAGGCCCTCTTGTGGTCGAAACTGGAAAGCACACAGGGCGATCTGCAAAGGACAAATTCACCGTCCGCGACGACCTGACAGAAAACACTGTATGGTGGGACAATAATGCGTCAATGACGCCTGATCAGTTTGACCTTCTTTGGCAGGATTTCCAGACCCATATTGAAGGCAAGAACATGTTCTTGCAGGAATTATTTGGTGGCGCCGATTTGGACCACCGACTGCCAGTTCGGGTTATCACTGAATATGGCTGGCACTCACTCTTCATTCGTCACTTGCTGCGCATCCCGACGGCGGCAGAATATGCCGAATTCGACGCCGAGTTCACCATTATCAATTGTCCATCATTCGAGGCGAGCCCGGAACGACATGGTACCCGCTCCGAGACCGTGATCGCGGTGAACTTTGCCAAGAAGCTCGTATTGATCGGCGGAACGTCTTATGCCGGTGAAACGAAGAAATCTGTCTTCACCATTCTCAACTATTTGTTGCCAAACAAGGGCGTCATGCCGATGCATTGTTCCGTGAATGCGAGCGATGACGACGCGGCGATTTTCTTTGGCCTCTCTGGCACCGGAAAGACAACTCTGTCTGCAGATGCAAGCCGCACATTGATCGGCGATGATGAGCATGGCTGGTCAGAGAATGGCTTGTTCAATTTTGAAGGCGGTTGTTATGCCAAGATGATCAACCTCTCTGAGGAAGCGGAACCAGAAATCTTCGCCACGACGCAAATGTGGGGCACCGTGCTCGAAAACGTCGTCATGGATCCGCAGAGCCGTAAACTCGATCTGTTTGACAATTCATTGGCCGAGAATTCGCGTGGCGCGTACCCAATTTCCGCGATTGAGAATGCATCGGAGACGGGGCGCTGCGGTCAGCCAAAGAATCTAATTATGCTAACCTGTGATGCCTTTGGCGTCATGCCGCCGATCGCGCGATTGACGCCTGATCAAGCCATGTATCACTTCTTGTCTGGATATACGGCAAAAGTAGCAGGTACAGAAAAAGGCGTCACCGAACCGACAGCGACCTTCTCAACGTGCTTTGGTGGACCCTTCATGCCCCGCCATCCGTCCGAGTATGGCAAGCTATTGGCGAAATTGATTGAGCAATATCAAGTCGATTGTTGGTTGGTATCGACTGGCTGGACAGGCGGTCCTCATGGGGTTGGCCATCGGATGCCGATTAAGGCTACGCGGACACTCTTGAACGCTGCGCTGGATGGATCACTCAACACTGCCCAGTTCCGCAAGGACCCGGTATTCGGATTTGATATTCCGCAAACGGTTCCGGGAGTCGATTCGAGCATCCTTGATCCCCGCTCAACCTGGACGGATCCAAGCGCTTATGATGCGCAGGCCTCGAAACTCGCAGAGATGTTTGTTGAGAATTTCAAGGTCTACGAGCCCCATGTGCCGGCCTCGGTGATCGCCAACGCCCCGAAGCTCCGCGTCGACGCTTAAAGGTATCGAAACCATATCGCGTGTGAATCCCGTCTGTTCCAATACGGATTAAAGGCGGGTAACACCGAGCTATGAAGTGGCTACCGAATCTGCTGACGGGGCTTCGAACGGTTCTAGCCCTTTTTATCGCATTGCTGATTCTGCGACTGGCAGAGCCAGAACCGCCGGCGGCGACGTCCGTTGTACCGTTTCTGTTGTTCTGCTTGGTTGCGCTTACCGATTATGCAGATGGTTGGCTCGCACGTCGCTTAGACGCTGTGACTGAATTCGGCGCGCTGTTTGATCCGATTGCGGATAAGGTATTGGTGGCGCTGTGCTTACTGGCTCTTTGTAGCGCGTTCAGTTGGCCGCTTGCGCTGACGATTCCAACAACTTTGATCGTTGGCCGAGATCTTGGTGTCACGGTTTTGCGGTTTTTGCCGCACATTGAATTGCCAGTGACGCGCCTTGCTAAAGTCAAAACGGCGCTGGAATTGGTTGGTATTGGTGGCGTGTTGCTTGCAGTCGCCCTGGCGGGCGGGCTCGAAACGCCGCAGCTCTCTGGAATTCTCACCCTTGCATGGCTCGCCATCTGGATGGCTGCATTGCTTTCTGCTTGGACCGGTTTGCAATATATTCGGACCGCGTTCAGATCGACGGGTCACCAAAAATGACTATCGGCTGCTCCGTGATACAGATTGGCGAGGCGTCTTAGCGTCCCGAGTGTCGCGCCAGGCGGAGGCTCAGCGGGGTCGAACCAATCAATCTCGGCAATTTCGCCAGCATGATTGCTGTCACAACTCTGCCAGCGTTCAGGTGAGATTCGGTAGAGAATCACGTGGTCATTCGGAAAGACGGCATGGTTTGAATAAATTCCGACCAGGCTGGGTTGACCTATCAGCTCGATACCGGCTTCTTCTTGCAATTCCCGACCGAGTGCTGTCTCGGCCGTTTCGCCTTTTTCAACACCCCCACCGGGTAAGTACCAGCCAGGTGTATAAACATGCCGGACGAGCAATATCTTGCCGTCTGATCGTTCGACGGATCCCCGAACTCCAAGTGTCATCGGTCGACTCAAACGAAACCAAGACTGAAAGAAGCGGTTCCTAAGCGTGCCCAAAGCTTATCTAAGCCCCACGTGCAGACAGGTCTCGCCAAATCGATCGACACCGTATAACAAGGCAAATAAATTTGAATGTATTCGGGATAATGACATGCACGCGTCTGTTTGGGCTATACTCGCAACGATCGGTCTTTTTGGCCTGCTAAACCTGATCGAGTTTCGCCGTCTAGACTAGTCCTTTTTTGGCCACGCTATGAGCGAGTACATTCCTTATGCGTCGCTCATAGGCGGCCTGATCCTGCTAACATTGGCCGGTGACTGGCTGGTCAGCGGTGCTTTGTCAGCGGCGCGTCGCGCTGGCGTTTCGCCGCTCGTTGGCGGTATTCTCATTGTCGGGTTCGGCACATCCGCTCCGGAAATGGTCGTCACTATTGATGCCGCGATGGCGGGGACGCCGGGTCTGGCGCTCGGCAATATTGTCGGCTCAAACATAGCCAACATCTTCCTTGTCTTGTCTGTGCCGGCGCTGATCGCACCTATTGCGGTTGGCGTGTTCGGGCAAAGGCGAGCCTATACGACAGTGCTGCTGGCGACTGCATTTTGGGTTGTCATCACAGCGATGATGCCACTGACGCCGACGATCGGCTTGATTATGCTTGGTGGTCTTGCTGTATATGCAGCGCTCACAGTTGCCTGGACACTTCATGGTGCATCGAAAGGCATTGATGTTGGGGTCGAGACAGAAGAGCCAGACCTATCGACGCGCGGAATGGTCTTCGCGATTCTCGCTGGCGTCATTGGATTGCCGCTTGGAGCGCATTTGATTGTCGTCGGCGGTGTGGGTGTTGCGCGAGAATTTGATGTTCCCGAGGAGGTGATTGGTCTTACCCTCTTGGCAATTGGAACTTCGCTTCCGGAACTCGGTGCAGGTGTCGCAGCCGCGATGCGCCGAAATGGAGACGTGGTCATCGGCAATGTCCTCGGGTCGAATGTGTTCAACATCTTGGCAGCGGGTGGCCTCGTTTCGCTGTTCGGTCCATTACAGCTTGCCCCGACATTCGCGCAATATGATCACTGGGTACTGGTCGCTGCCACGCTGGTGTTCGGCACGTTTATCTTCGCGCGCGAACGTATCAGTCGGCTCGCGGCGATCGCTATGCTGCTCTCCTACTTATTGTACATTTATGGGTTGATCAGTGGGTGGAACATTCTTGGCGGAGTGATGCAATTTGTCTGACCAAGGCAAGCTGGAACAAGGACCTAAACGGGCGCTCGTAACCGGCGCTGGAGCCCGTCTCGGTAAAGCCATGGCAGAGGCGCTCGGAGAGTCTGGCTGGTCGGTCGCCGTCCACTATCGCGGGTCCAAGACTGGCGCAGAAGATACGGCGAACTGTATTCGATTGTCCGGCGGACGCGCCGAGATCGTTCAAGCGGATCTTTCCAACGAAGAAGATACAGCGAGCTTGGGACGTGCGGCACAAGAAGCGCTGGGAGGTCCGCTGACCTTGCTCGTCAATTCGGCGTCCGTTTTCCTTGATGATACGGCCGATGAACATACCCGTATTGGTTGGGACACGCACTTTGAGACGAATTTGCGCGCCCCGATTTCGCTCGCTCAGCACTTCGCCAGGGCATTGCCCGAAACGGAATCTGGTCTTATCGTCAATATGCTTGATATGCGCGTGCGCAAACTCAATCCGCTATTCTTTACGTATACGCTGTCGAAGTCAGCTCTGTGGACAGCAACCCGGACGCTCGCCCAGTCATTTGCGCCCAACATCCGTGTGAATGGTATTGGACCTGGGCCAACCCTAGAGAATATTCACCAGGCGCCGGGAGAATTTGCCGCTGAGGCCGCAGCGACCCTGACACAGGAAGGCTCTAATCCAGAAGAGATTGTCAAAGTTCTCAAGTTTTTGATTCGAGCTGACAGCGTCACAGGACAGATGATTGCCAGTGACGGCGGCCAGCATTTGATGTGGCAGACGCCAGACGTCATCTTTTAGATCAAATGGACTATTCTTCGGACACATCTGCTCCCGCACATCCTGCTGTCTTAGACGCAATGGCGCGCGCGAACAGAGGTATGGAAGCAAGTTATGGCAATGACGGTGTGTCGCGGCGCCTCCACCAGAAAATCGTAGATCTGTTCGAAACGACAGAGGTAACTGTGTGGCCATGTGTTAGCGGAACCGCGGCCAACGCTTTGGCCTTGTCTGTTCTGTGCTCATCCACTGGCTCGATACTGTGCCACGAAGAAGCGCATATTGAGCGTGATGAGCGCGGCGCGCCGGAATTCTATACCGGAGGCGGCAAACTCAACCTACTTCCCGGAGCAGCTGGGCAAATCGATGAAACCGCGCTCCGCGACGCATTGGCCGGTTTGCAACCAGACTTTGTTCACGAGACGCCTGCCGAGGCCTTGTCTCTGACGCACCTAACCGAATGCGGTACCGCCTATGATCCCGGTCGGATTGCGCACTTTGCCGCCCTGGCAAAATCCTCTGGTTTGGGTGTTCATTTGGATGGCGCCCGCTTTGCCAACGCAATTGTTGGTTCAGATGCTACGCCTGCGGACCTTAGCTGGAAGGCCGGCGTCGATTGCCTCACGCTGGGTCTGACAAAGACCGGTGCCATCGGCTGTGAGCTCATTTTGCTTTTCGGTGCAGCCCGTGACCGGCATGCGAAGCTGTTGGCGCATGCCAAAAGAGGTGGGCACATGCCACCTAAGATGCGCTACGTTGCAGCCCAAGCAGAAGCAATGTTGACAGATGGATTGTGGTTGTCGCTTGCCGAAACTGCCAATCGTGCAGCACGTTTATTGAGTGACGGCCTATGCCAAAACCTTGATGTGGAGTTAGTTTATCCGGTCGATGGCAATGAAGTCTTTGTGCGGATGCCTTCAAGTTTGGTCGAGACTCTGAGGTCTGCTGGCGTCCTGTTTTATCCGTGGCCCGGGGAGTGTTTCCGGTTTGTGTGCAATTGGAGTTCAAGCTTAGACGAGCTCGAATCCTTAGCTGCTCTTGTGCGCCATCAGCGCTGACGCCATCCAGGTTTTCACGCGGTCCAAAAAGCCATCTTGATCAATCGGAGATTCTTTTGAACCGCCAAGTAATTCTTGGTGAAGAGTCATGACAAGCAAAGGTGCCAGGATCATAAAGGCAGCAACGTGCCCATCTTGCCGCTCGTTGGGGCCGCCAGGGGTCGCTGCCAATTTGTCGCTGACGGTGGCAAGTGCCGGATCGAGCACGAATTTCAAATAGGCATCGCCGATTTCGGTGTCAGCCAATCCTTCGATGATACCAAAAGCATGGGCGCGGGCAAAGCCGCCATGCTCCATACCCGCCTTGGTGACGCGGAAATACTCTTCGACGGCGGCTTCTGGGTCGGACGCACCGGTTGCAACAATCGTCCATAATGGCTGAGCGCGAAGATTGATGTGCTCTAGAATTGCAATGACCAGGCCCCGTCTGTCCCCAAAATAGTGACGGAGAGTCGGTTCTGACGCGCCGGCTGCGATCGCAAATTGTCGGAGCGATGGGCGGCGCAAATCATCCGTCAACGCAAATTCCGTCAGCGTTTCTAGCAGCGCGGTCCGCTTCTCCTCAAAGTCGTGATTCCGGACGCCCGCAGGTCTCGGCATTTGCTCTCGCCTCTTTGCTGTTCCGTCTCAAAGGATTGGATGGAACACTGCAGCCTCTCTCGCCAACTTTAGACAGAGGAACCGACAAGTTACAAGGCATTCATAGGATTCTTGCAGCGACGAGGTGCGTTGTCAGTTGGTCTGCAGTTTCAAAGAGATGCGTTTGAAATCCGAGTGAGGCTGCAGCCGCTATATTTTCGTGGCGATCGTCCACAAACAGGATCGAGTTGGGCTCGGGATGACCCATCCGCTCGAGTGCAATACGATAAATCTTCGGATCTGGCTTCACCACGCCCTCCGCACCAGAGACGATCACATCTTCAAAACGCTGGATCAGTGGAAACGCATCAAACGTTTCGCCTGCAACCTCGGCGGGCAGGTTGGTCAGCCCATAAATCGGCAAGTTCCGCGCCTGTAAAGCGCCAATAAGCTCGTCCATGCCTTCGATATAGCCATCAAACATATCGAGCCAGTGAGAACGCCACGCTTTGATCGCCGCCTCGTATTGCGGATATTGCTCGATCAATGGCGCGGCATTGGCGGCCATGGACACACCGCGATCATGCTCGGTGTGCCACGCCAGATTACAGACTTCGGAACAAAACAGCTCGGCTTCGCGCTTATTCTGGAAAAACCTGCTGTAGAGGCGCATTGGGTCCCAATCGACCACAACTTTGCCAAGATCGAATAAGAAAATCGAGGGTGTCGTTTCGGCTATGTCAGCCATACACCAACAATTAGCCCTGCTTTGCTTTAAAGCGAGGGTCAGTTTTGTTGATGATGAATGTCTTGCCACGCCGGCGCACAACCTTGCAATCGCGGTGACGTGACCGGAGTGCTTTGATCGAGGATTTCACTTTCATGGCTATGGCCCAACTATCTCAGGTGCTAATTGCAAAGCGGGGGCAATACACAGAGCGCCGGCGCGAGTCAACGCGAAGCCTCAGCACCGTGATGCATATCCGCCGCAGAATCGGTCGCAAGATCGGACTCGTCGCGGCGCTGTTCCTTTTGATCGGACCGGTTGCTCTGGCCGACACCCAGGCGCCTGTTTCAGCGAAACCAACGCCTATGCCCGGCATTGTCATTGAGGCTGATGCGTCTCTCTTCATGTCTTCCGGTCGCGAAGATATGGACGCTTGGCGGGACAGTTTTTTTCAGCGGGCCACAGCCGCCGGTCGCGACCCTGTGATTGTGCAAAGCCTGCTGTCAGACATTCGACCGCTTTCAATCTATCTCGGAGATGAATTCACCGAAACGACCACGGATATTGCAGATCAAGCCGAATTTCGAAAACCGATATGGCAATATGTTGAGGACGCCGTAACGGAGAGCCGACTCGAGCGTGGGGCGTCAGAACTGGCTGGCATGAGCGAAACCTTCGAAGCGATCGAGGCCCGGTTTGGTGTTGATCGTGAAGTACTGACAGCAATCTGGGCCATGGAGACAAATCTCGGCAGCTATATTGGTAGCTTCGATGCCGCGAATACGCTCGCAAACATGGCCGTCGAAGGACGGCGCCAAGGATTTGCTGAACGTGAGTTACTGGCGCTGATCCGGATTCTCGAGCGCGGAGATGTTAGAGAACAGGATCTCATTTCAGGTTGGGCCGGCGCGATGGGGCAGACGCAATTCATGCCCACCACTTTTCTTAGCTATGCGATCGACTTTGATGGTGACGGAAACAAGGACCTCTGGAACAGTCCAACCGATGCTTTGGCGTCAGCCGCAAATTATCTCGCCTCTTCTGGTTATCAGATGGAACAGCCTTGGGGCATCGAGGTGATCGCGCCAAAACACTTCAATTGGGCATTGGCAGACGGCCAGTCACGACGACTTAGCACTTGGAAATCAGAAGGCGTGTCACGGATTAATGGTAAGCCATTCCAAATCGCCGAAGGTGCGTTTGCTGAGTTATGGCTACCAGCCGGTGCGAACGGACCGAAATATCTCTTACTGAAAAATTTCGAAGTGTTCAAAACCTATAACCGGTCAGACAGTTATGCGCTGTCCGTTGGTTTGCTTGCGGATGGAATGGTTGGTGTACCTGGACCGATTGGGATTTGGCCGCGTGACCTGGGCCTCCTGTCTCAGCAAGACATCATGGACCTTCAGGCAGGCTTGAACGGCCTTGGTTATGGTGCTGGACCTGTAGACGGGATTGCCGGTCGCGGCACAAAGGCAGCGTTGCGAGCGTTCCAACTCGACTATGGACTGCTCGCTGATGGTTATCCCACCCAATCTGTCTTGGATTATGTGTTGTCAGCTGCCGGATAGATCCGATTCATTCGAATCATCATTGCCGTCAGCTTCTCCGACGCCTTTCGGAATCGCAAAGTGGGCGAAGACCGCCATTACGACTAGCAAAAGAGCGCCGAGAATAAACGGCAAGGGCTGAGCGACGAATTGATACAATGCCAGGCCCAAAAATGGCGTCACAATGAAGCCCATTCCATTTGCCGAAATGACGAGCCCGGCGACATTGCCTTGCAGTTGAGGTGAAACAGCGAGCGACGCTCCGCTAGAAAATCCAGGCCGAGCAAGGCCTTGTCCGATACCGATGCAGAACTGAGCCGTGATCAAGATTGGATAAATTAGAGAAATATTGTCTGCGCTTGGCTCAATGAAGAGCGTCCCCAATAGCATCAACGCGCCGATACACAGTGGCACGCACCCAACAATCATCAATGTGCGATTTTTGAGTTTCAAGAGCGGGATTAATGCGAGTTGGGAAATCATCACGGCCATTGCGCCAACCATAAAGGCCGGCCCTGTATAGCCCGCGACGCGTCGTCCGCACTCAAACGTGGCGCCGCCATCGTCCGCTGGTAACGGGTCTCGCGGACAAAGCTCGAGTTGGTCGATCACGATGAACGGAAAAACCTGCGTGAGAATACCTGTCACGAGGGACAAAGAAATCGCATAGATCAAAAACGGATAAACGTTACGAGCGCGCCACAACCCGTCCGCGCCGGGAATCAATTCCACCTTCGATGCATCTGTAACCGGTGCGCGGTTTTCCGGCAGGTATCGAAACAAAAGGATCGCCATGATGGTGGCCATGACACAGGTGATGGCCATCGGGCTGAGAATGCCCAGCGTGGTCACCAAGACGGCTGCGAAAGCAGGACCCACAATTGTACCCAGGCTGAAACCCGACGTGATGAATGCAATTTCGGACTGGCGCTCAGACGGCGTTGTACGGTCTGCGACGTAGGCTTGAGCCGCTGGATTGGCGCCAGACCCGACTAAACCGAACACCGTTCTCGACAGGGCCAAACAGATGAAAATCGCGGCGGCTCCGGTCAACAAACCGCCAACGGCCGCCCAAGCCGATAGGAAGAGCAGACCCATAGATACTGCGTATCCGGCTAAGCCAATCGCCGCGACACGCCGGCGCCCCCATCGGTTGGACCGCTTGCCCCAGAACGGAGAGGACAAAGACCAACACAGCGCCGATAAAGAGAAAATTGCCCCAGCCATCCAGTCGGGCAGCCCCAAATCTCGCGTCAGCGGCGGAATAACCGCAGCAATCAGCATTGTATTGCCCGCGCCGATCGCCATCAGGGAAAAGAACAGTAAGAAGAAGGCTGCGCGCCGATTGGGGGTAGGCACCAGTGGAGTTTGCGCATCGGGCATGCCCTTCTTTCTCGCTGGTCGTCGAGAATGGCAAGACATGACTCACAATCATTTGGCGAACTGGACGTGCGGTATGCAAACTTGTTCGTAAGAAAACCCTGCGATGGTGGCGATTGGTAAAAGGCTCTTTCGCAATGCTCCAGCTCATTGGATTTGTCCTTATTGTCGGTGTAATCGCCGGCGGACTGGTCGTCAGCGGCGGACCAGCGATTTTTGCGGCTTTGCCATTTGAGCTGTCTCTTATCGTCGGCGCGGCGATAGGCACCTTGTTGATTGGCAATGCGCCTTCTGTGTCAAAACAAGCCGCCTGGGGTTTTGTCGCGGCGCTTCGTGGGCCAAGCTGGAAGCGCCATGATTATCAAGCTTTGCTGGCAACACTCCATCAGTTGCTCAAGCGCGTCCGTCGTGGCGGAATAATTGCCATAGAAGAGGATATTGAGAATCCACAAGACTCTGACTTGTTCAAGGCGAATGCAAAACTGTTGGCCGATACAGATGCGCGAGATCTAATTTGCTCAACGTTTCGGATAGCAGGACTTGACCCAAGCGCCGAACGAGAAGGCGGAATGCGGCTTCGTGATCAAATCAACGCGCATATTTATGAGCGCCACCGGGCTGTCGCGGCGCTCAATACCTTGGCGGATGCTTTGCCAGCGCTTGGAATCGTCGCGGCCGTATTGGGCATTATCAAGACGATGGGTGTGATAGACGAATCACCGGCCGTGCTCGGAGAAATGATTGCTGCCGCGCTGTTGGGAACATTTCTCGGCGTCTTCCTGGCCTATGGTTTGGTTGGTCCACTTGCCAATAGGTTCGGCCAAGTCGTTGAAGAGGATTCCCAGTATCTGGAGACCATTGGGCGCGTTCTTGCGGCACATTTTGATGGCGTGCCGCCGATGCGGTGCATCGAGCAAGCTTGCGCAGAACTACCGGCTGGAGTGCGTCCAAACTCGGCAGCACTTGACCAGGCTGTCATGCAAGCGCATTTTCCGCGCGTCGCAGCCTGACTGTCTTACGGATATTCGCCCCGCCAAACACTCTCACGGATCAGAGACTATTTGGCTTAAAATCATCCACCTCGCATTCTGGAACCGCGTCATGTCGAATTATGACACTGGGAGCCCTACAACAGCGCTAGCTCAGAAACCTCCAGTCTGGCCTGTCTCGGGGACCATGGACCTGTGCATTTTTCCTTTGACGATATGCGCTCGTAAGATGCAGAGAGGCCCGTCCTAGAGGACGGGGGGCACGTTACTCATGGATTTTGCAATCCTTCTTGCTGGTGGGGCGGACCGTGGTGTTATATTCGCCTGCGCACTGATCGGCGCGCTTGGCCTTGGGGCGCAATGGCTCGCCTGGCGTTTGCAAGCACCTGCGATCGTATTGATGGCGCTTGCCGGACTGGCCGTTGGTCCCGCCTGGGCACTGTTGTTTAACGATCCTCTGCTGAGCCCATCACAAACCTTTGGCGACGTCTTCAGACCCATTGTGTCTTTGGCTGTTGCGGTGATTTTATTCGAAGGCGGCTTAGTACTGAAATTCGAAAACCTTCGAGATGCAGGCGCTGCCGTTCGGCGCATGGTGTTCTTTGGTGGCCCGCTGGCATGGGTGCTGGGGACGTTCGCGGCTTACTTCGCTGGGGGTTTGGACCTGGCAAGCGCTGTCGTTCTCGCTGGCGTTATGGTTGTGACGGGCCCGACCGTGATCATGCCGCTGATGCGCCAATCGAAGCTCGGTGGTCGTCCGGCTCAGTTTCTCAAATGGGAAGGGATCGTCAACGACCCGATTGGTGCCTTGTTCGCTGTGGCCAGTTTCGAAGTGATCCGCGTCGCATCGCTGGGAGAAAGCACAATTGGTACGGCTCTTTTCATTCTGACGGCGGCCGCTTTTGGAATTGCGCTCGGCGTCACATTTGGCTGGCTGATGGCAAAGGCATTCCGTGAAGGTTGGACGCCCGAATACCTCAAAGCGCCTTTGATCCTCGCCTCGATTGTCTTGTGCTATGCGGTTGCGGAACTCGTCGAAAAAGAGATCGGCTTGGTCGCGGTCACTGCCTATGGAATGACGCTAGCCAATTCAAAGCTTGCCGGTTTGACGGAGCTCCAAAAATTTAAAGAAGACATTGCCGTTCTGTTGGTCTCGGGTGTGTTTGTGATGTTAACAGCGGACCTTACTCCCGAGACGATTGGTCGTGCGCTCAACTTCAATACCTTCGCGTTCCTGTTTTGCATGTTGTTCTTGGTGCGGCCGCTGTCTGTTTGGATCGCCACATATGGAACACTGACTCGCAATGAAGCCTTGTTGTTGGGATGGATTGCACCGCGCGGTATTGTTGCCGTGGCTGTCTCTGGTTTGTTTGGCTCACTGCTGGTCGACCTCTCGCGGGAAGGCCGTTTCTTCTTCTCAGGCGCCGATCAGATCACACCATTGGCGTTCGCGATGGTCTTCGTCACGGTGGTTCTGCATGGTTTTACGATCGGACCGATGTCTCGTACCTTGGGGCTCGCTCGGAAAGAAAAGCCGGGCGTGCTCATTGTTGGCGCCAATGCATGGAGCCAGGAGTTTGCGAAATCGCTTCAGAGCGCTGGCGTTGAAACCATCATCGCTGATAATTCCTATCGTCGCTTGAGAGGCGCGCGCGAAGCCGGTCTCGATGTGTTTCTCGGCGAAGTATTGTCTGAAGACGCTGAGCTCAAACTTGACCATGCGCGGTTCTCCACAGTGGTCGCCCTGTCCACCAATGACTCCTACAACGCGCTCGTATGTAGTCATTTTGCGCCCGAATTGGGCCGCCACATGGTTTACCAGTTGTCGCTCACCGATGGTGACGAAGTCGATGACAGGGCCTTGAGTGTGAATGCGCGGGGCCGCACATTGATCCGCCGTGGCCGTACGTATGATGGCCTAATCCGGGATCAGTATCGCGGTTGGAGCTTCGGAAAAACGAAGTTGACTGACAAATATACTTTGGCTGAGTTCCGGACAGACCGTGAGCAAGCCGACATAATTGCGGAAATTCGGCCGGACGGGACGCTGAGCATGATTGGTCCAAATCGGGAGCCCAAAGGCGGTGAGGGCACCACTTTGATCAGTTTTGCGCCAGAGGTGAATGGCGTGCCCGCCACGCAGTCTGTTTGAGGCTTAGAACTCAACGCTATGCAGCGCCGTGCCATGGGCTTTCAACCAGTCGCGTGACTGTCTCCAATCTGGTCTGCAGCGCTCAACATGTTGCCAAAATACAGAACTGTGATTCATTTCGAGACGGTGGGCGCATTCATGCGCAGCGACATAATCTAGCGCGTGCGGAGGGGCCATGATCAGACGCCATGAGAATGATAAATCGCCCTGAGCCGTACAGGACCCCCAACGCGACCGCGTATCTTTGACACTAATGCGGCCCGTTTTAATCCCAAGAGTTTTGGCGTGATGCTCAACCGAGCGTGCTAAATCCGTTCGGGCCTGAGATTTCAAATATCGAAGCGCCCGTCGTCCAATTGTTTCTGGATCTCCCGGCAAAAGCAAAATCTGTGGTGCGCCGTCGATTAACTGGGGCCGTCGCCCGGAGCCTTCTAACGACAATTTGCACGGTTGGTCGCGTAACCGAATTACGGCGCCATTTCGCACGGCGCAGGGTTCAGGAATCTTCGCGAGCTGAGCCTTCAGCCAGCCAGATCGTTCTTCAACAAATGCCATCAACTCCGGAACCATTCTCTTATGCGGCGCCACCCCAACAGCTTCTCTGCGGCGTTCGTCAACACGGAGTATCAAGCGCTTGGCTTTCGGGTTAATACTGATCCGAAGCGGCAGTGTCTCACTACTTTTTGTAGTCATTGCCATTTTGTCGCCTTTATCGATAATCATTAAATACCCATCGAACAGACTATGTGATACATGCTACCGAAAAGGGCCTTTAAGGGGAATTGAAGATGAAACAATTAATGCTCGGTGCAGCAGCCATTGCAATGGTATCTGCCTGCAACGCCGAAGATACGTCAACAACGACGCCAGTTGTACAAGAACTTGGAGAAATTGTTGTCCGCACCGGCAATCCAGCTTTGGCTCCTGATGCCCTCGCAGCGATGTCCTTGGCCGAATCAGGTAGCGGGATCCTAACCTTCGCCGATTCCTCTGTCGAAGGCGCCAACGCCACATTTTCCGACGTCACTGTGGCCGGTGAAGAGGCCTTGAAAGCAGAAAGCCTCGTGTTTGAAGGTCTTGATATGACCGATGGCAACGCGAATTTCGCTCGAATGGTCTTCAATAATGTTGTCCTATCCGATCCAGAGGGTGAAGAAGATGGCGAAGTTCGCATTGCGACCCTCGAATTGGTCAATCCCTCCCCTGAGCTTGCCGCTTGGATGGCTGGCGCACTGCAAACTGGCGCGCCCACTGAGTTCCCAGAAGCCGAGAAGATTAGCTTCGATTCATGGGCGATTTCCGGCCTGACCGGATCGTTTGATGACACCGAAGCATCCGGGACATTTGGGTTGGATTCCATTGAAATTCGCGGTGTCGGCGATTTAAAAGCCGCACAAATGAAAATGAGCGATCTGTCCTTTAATGTCCTCGACACATCTGATGATATGAATGCGGATATTTCGCTTGGTGATCTCACGCTCAGCAATGTTGACGCAAAGGTTCTCAGCGCCATTCAAGATAATATTGGCGATGAAGAAGCACTGATGGCCGCTGTGATGGATGTCGCCTACGAAAACCCAATGGACCCGGGATATGACGCAATCTCGATGAGCGACTTTAACGTCGCCGTCGCTGGTGCGGACTTCTCAATGCCATCCATGACAACATTTGTGGAGCGCAACCAAGCCGGCCAGCCGGTCAAATTCGTCACTGAAGAGTTCACGATGAACTTGAAGGCGGATCCCGAAGGCGGTGAAGCAGGCTCGGAGCTTGCGCAAGGCCTAAGCATGATCGGCTATGAGGAAGTCACCATCAATGGTGCGGGCGTCTCAGAATATGATCCGGACCTCGACATCATCAGCTTCGATGCCGATTCAAATTACTTTGAACTCGTTGATGGCGCCAAATTCAGTTTTGGTGGCAAAGTCGAAGGCTACAGCCAGTACGCGTCCGACATCGGAACGGCATTTGATTTCGAAGCTTTGGCTGCAGGCGGAGAGCCGGATCCAAACGCGATGACAGACGCGTTAGGCGCGATCTCCATCCACAATTTCGAACTGCAGATTGCCGATGATAGCTTGGTAAATCGCGTGTTCAATCTGGCTGCCACTCAAATGGGCCAGGATCCAGCGGAGCTAAAGACCCAAGCGGGCGCGATGCTCAGCATGGCGCCAATGATGATCCAGGGTTCGGGTGTTGATGTCGCTCTGGTGACAGAGGCCACGACCGCGGTTGCCAGCTTCCTTAATGAGCCAGGCACATTGACGTTGAAGTTGAGCCCGGATGCTCCGCTTTCGATTGCAGCCATGATGGAAAATCCGGATCCGGCCGGTTTTACCAAGGATGCACTTGGATTCTCGGCAAGCAATAATTAGACGCGAGCTGATTCAATTTTCGGAAAAGGCGCACAGTTCATTTGTGCGCCTTTTCTTTTTGCGCGTTCGTGCGCATATCGCTTGAATGAGAATAGCCTTTTTTGGCGATGTGGTCGGACGACCCGGACGGCAAGCGATCCACGATCATTTGTCTGAAGTGAAACACGCCCTGTCGCTCGACTTTAT
>JBCAWZ010000051.1:0-22102 GCA_038534315.1 Pseudomonadota bacterium
AGGTTGACGGAACCGTTCAGCGATGGTTCGCCCAACGCCGTACATCAGTAGGAACAGGCCAGCGATCAAGCCAGGGTGTTGGAGGGTCTGATCCCCGTCATTGTGACAAGCATTCTGGTCTGGCGGTTCAAAGCGCTTCAACGCCCTGGCTTGATCGCTGGCCTGTTCCTACTGATGTACGGCGTTGGGCGAACCATCGCTGAACGGTTCCGTCAACCTGACGCATTTGTCGAGGGATTGCCGGAATGGATCACGATGGGACAAATTCTGTCGGTTCCGATGTGGGCTGCCGGCATCTATCTGGTCTGGCGCGCTTTGCAGAGACCCGCCATCCAACAAACGACCTGAGCTTATGACCGCCCTCAAAGACAGGCTGGTCCAGCTGATCGAGACGGACGGGCCAATGCCTCTGAGTACATATATGACGCTATGCCTGCACGATCCGCAGCATGGCTATTACGCCACGCGACCCGGACTCGGCCGGGATTTCATCACCGCGCCCGAAATCAGCCAAATCTTTGGCGATCTGATTGGCCTGTGGGCGGCAGACTGCTGGTCACAAATCGGGCGGCCGGCTGAATTCAATCTCGTGGAGCTCGGTCCAGGCCGCGGCACGCTGATGGCTGACGCCCTGCGCGCGACGCGCTCGGTCGACGGCTTCCAGAACGGACTCTGTCTACAGCTCATCGAAGCCAGTCCTGCACTACAGCGGGTGCAAGCGAACCGATTGAGCCCCTGGGCGCCGGTCTTTCTTCCATCCTTGAACGACTTACCTGCCGCGCCGACGATCCTGATTGCGAATGAGTATCTCGACTGTCTACCGGCGCGCCAATTTGTGCAGTCCGATGGAGACTGGCGTGAACGGGTTGTCGGCGTCGATGCCGCCACAAAGCAGTTGGTGTTTGGGTTGAGCATCGATCGATCACCAGAAGACAGTTTTCCGATCTCAAAAACCGACCCGGCGATCGATCCACCTCAGAGCGTCGAGATCCAGCCCGGACTGGATCAGCTGATCGAAACGCTTGCGGCTCGGGCGCAAATGGGGGCGCCCCTGATTGCGCTCTTAATCGATTATGGCGAGGTCAACCCCGCCCCCCAAGATACATTACGGGCCTTTCAGAACGGCATACAAATCGAACCGCTCGAGGCACCAGGAGAAAGTGATCTCACCGTCGATGTTGATTTCGGACGCTTGAAACGATTGGCACAACGCCATGGACTGCACGTATCAGGACCCATCGAACAAGGGCAGTTCCTGCTATCGCTCGGCGCTGAAACGCACCTCAATCGATTGGCAGCCGCGGCTAATGATGGCGGCCAATCCCTGTTTGAGGGCGTAAAGAGGCTTGTCGATCCGGCCGAGATGGGCTCTCGTTTCAAACTGATCTGTATCAGCAATGTCGATTCGTTCTCGCCCGCAGGGTTTTGATCATGCCGCCATTCACAACCACCGATCGTATGTCGACGCTGCCAGGCATCGCGCACGGCTTCTTTGGTCGACGCGGCGGTGTGTCAACGGGTGTCTATGAAAGCCTCAATCTTGGTCAGGGTTCGGGTGACAATGCGCGTGCGATCGTGGCCAATCGGAAACTCGTCCGCGATGCGGTTGGCGCTCAACATTTGCAGTCTTGCTATCAGATTCACAGCGATGAGTGTGTTTGGATCGTCGCCCCGCTTCAGAAGCGCCCTGAAGCCGATGGCATGGTGACGAAAGAGGCAGGGATTGCGCTCTGTGTGCTGGCGGCAGATTGTGTGCCGGTGCTGTTTGCGGACGCCAAGGCGGGCGTCATCGGCGCGTGTCATGCCGGTTGGAAAGGTGCACTGGGCGGGATCTGCCAAGCAACACTCAGCCGTTTGGAATCGGCTGGCGCCAATCGAGCGGATGTTGTTGCCGCAATCGGCCCGTCGATACATCAGGCAAGCTATGAAGTCGGACCTGAATTTCGCGATACGTTTTTGACCAAGGCAGATGGGTCAGAACGCTTCTTTATACCCGGACATGGAGATCGGTTTCACTTTGATCTGCCAGGTTTTGTGCACGCAATCTTGGTGTCCGAGGGCGTCGGCGCGATTGATCATCTCGAACATGACACCTGCGCGATGGATGAAGAATACTTCTCCAATCGCCGCCGCAACCGCCGAGGCGAGCCCGATTATGGCCGAAATGGCAGTGTCATTATGCTAACGGGCCAAGGCTGACGCGGCGCGCCATCTTGCCCGATGAAAAGTCCCCGCTAGGCTGCGTTTCAGACACACTTCAGCGATGCCGCGCGACAAAGATGGCAGTCTTCGGGAGGACAGGATGGAACAGCGTTTCAAAGACAAGGTGATCATCATCACGGGCGCCGGTGGCGAAATCGGCGCGGCAACAGCACAACGATTTTCCGATGACGGAGCCAGCATCGTTGCGGCGGACCATGATGGCGGTGGCGTCGCCGCAATGGTCGACAAGCTCACCCGGGCGGGACGTCCCGCGATTGGCGAGACGGCAGATGTGACGCAGGCCGCCGATATGAGCCGCGTTGTGGATGCGGCATTAGACGCCTATGGCCGCGTCGATGCCTTTATCAACAATGCCGGTGTTGAAGGTCCGGTGGCGCCGGTTGAAGCCTACTCTGAAGAGGAATTCGACAAGGTCATCGCGGTCAATGTGCGTGGCGTGTTTCTCGGAATGAAATATGCCATCCCTGCTCTGCGCCAAAGTGGCGGCGGCAGCATCGTCAACCTCGCCTCGGTCGCGGGTCTGTCCGGGAGCGCTGGAACGCCGGCTTATAACGCGTCAAAGCATGCCGTGATTGGATTGACCCGGTCTGCAGCGGTTCAGCTCGGCCCCGAAAATATCCGAGTCAACGCCGTGTGCCCATCTCCCGTCGAAGGGCGGATGTTTGCTGCACTCGAAAAGGGGTTCGCGCCAGATGATCCGGGTGCCATTCGCGAGTCGGTCACGCAGCGCATTCCGCTGCACCGGTATGCTGAGACGGCAGATGTTGCCAGCTTGATCACGTATCTCTGTTCGGACGAAGCGGCCTTCTTGAATGGCGGAAACTACACCGTCGATGGCGGCATGACGGCCGGGCTTTAAATCCGGCCACGTTTGAGATCCCGCAGCAATTGGCGTTCTGGTGCCACCAAGGCAGCGCTCTCGTTCGCGGTTGGCAATGGATCTGCAAACAGCTGGGCTGTTATCAAATCGGCCGCCCATGGCGCCCAGGTAAAGCCGCGTGACCCGAGCCCCGTCACGGTGTGAATACCGGGTTGGCGCGCAATGTCAGAGCCGACAGATTGACCGGTGCGCAAACCCGCATGGCTTTCGAGCACGGCACCGGCATCTGGCAAGGGTCCAATCACCGGCAGCCGATCAGGTGTGGTGGCCCGGATACCCGCGCGGCTTCGAGGGATCACATTGCGCGCTTCGACCTGCCAATAGGGGTTCAGCGCTTGCAGCGCCGCCGCGTTGGAAGCCGTTGCCGCATCCGACGTTGTTGCTACCCCGTCGGACGCTTCGAAGCTGGCGCCCCAAAGCCGCAAATGATCATCAGCCAAGGCATAATGCCCAGACGCAAGCGCAGAAGACGGCGCCGCAACTGCGCTGTCATAATAGTCTACTTGCCCAAGCCGGCCGACCAGATGCAACCAGGGCGCAAACTCGGCGACGGACAGACCGGACGCTAAGACGATCGCCTGATAGCGCTGACCATTGACCGTCCGGCGCGCGACATCCAATTCCACCTCGGCGCCAAAAGAGGTGTTGATACCGGCCAGCAAAGTCGGTGCGAGTTTAGAGGGTTTCACAAGGTACGCGCCTTTGTGAAGCAGCCCGCCACCAGCGATCGCTTCAAGCCGCTCGAGGCCAAGCGGCGGATCTTCGAGCACTTTGGCGAAGCGCTCGGCTTCCTTTTCGTCGCGGGGCCGGTGCACGACATTGGTCTCGGTTGTTCCAGGTAGATCGCGATAGGCAGATAGTGCCCGAACATAAGCTTCAACCAAAAGCCGCGCGATCGGTGTGTCACTCGCGTCAAGTCGCGGCATCACCAAGGCGGCCGGATTCCCACTCGCGCCGGACAGCGGCGCTTCACTCGGATCAAAGACGGTTACACGAGCTCCGCGCGCATTCAATCTTTGCGCGAGGAAAGCGCCCGCAATCCCACCCCCAATGATCGCAATCTGATCCCCTGGAGAGACCGGGGTTGATCGAGCTTGAGTCTGATCTGATACCTGGCTTGTACCCCGGTCATCGGGGGATAAGTAGCCTGAAAGCCGTTCCCTTTTTCGGCCATGCCCCGGATGCTTATCCACGGCGTATCCTACACTTTGCAGGCCGCGCCGAACCGCTCCGGCCACAGTAAATGTCGCCACGCTTGCCCCGGATGCGGACCGCTCGGCCAGCTGTTGCCAGAGCAGATCATTCCACATTTCAGGGTTCCTTGCCGGGCTAAACCCATCCAAGAACCAAGCATCGGCTTTGAGCGCTGCTTGCGGCAACGTTTTAGCAATATCGCCAATATGCAGTGTCAGGCTGATGCGCGCGTCAGGCCACGCACAATGGTGCACACCCTTGGCTCGATCGGGCCAGTTTGCACATAATTTCTCTGCAAAATCGGCGAGTTCCGGCCAAACGCTAAGCGCCCGAACAACGTCTTCGGGATCGAGCGGGTAACCCTCGAAACTCACAAAATGCAGCCAGCGGGTCTGGGGGCGATGCGCATGCCAAAGCGACCAAGCGGTGAGAAAATTGAGCCCGGTGCCAAAACCGAGTTCGCCGACCGTAAAGTCAGAACCCGACTGCCAGCGTGCCGGCAAATCGCTCGCCGCCAGGAACACAGCCTGGCTTTCGGCGAAGCCATCATCCCGACTGAAGTAGACATCATCGACCCGTTGATCGATCGGCAGACCATCTTCGGTCCAACTCAGCTCTGGTCTTGGCGGCAATCTCATCGTCTCGTCCTATCGTCTGCGCCGTAAGCTGCAAGCGCGACAAAGCTACACTTTTCCAGACCGTCGAGCCGCATAGCTAAGCAGTATGACCGAACCTCTGTTTCCACCGACCCGCGCGGCAGGCCTCGCACGAATGGCCGAGTTTCATGCAAGTATGGGGCGCATTTACGCCGGCCAGCGCAACTATGATTACGGCCCCGCGAACCGATCAAACGTCAGCCTCTTGTCACCCTATTTGCGCACGCGGTTGCTGACGGAAGAAGAAGTTATCCGCGCCGTTCTCCAGCGGTTTAGTCTGTCGTCGGCGGAGAAGTTTGTTCAGGAGGTTTGTTGGCGCACGTATTGGAAGGGTTGGCTTGAGCATAACCCCCAAATCTGGAGTGATTACTGTGTCGAACGTGCCTCGGCATACAGGTCGCTGGAGAAAGATGGTGCACTCGCCAGCGAGGTCGCCACCGCCACTAATGGGCAGACCGGGATCGCGGTCTTTGATGCATGGATGAAAGAATTGGAAGACACCGGCTATCTTCACAATCATGCACGAATGTGGGTGAGTTCGATTTGGATTTTTACGCTCGGATTACCCTGGGTGCTCGGCGCGGATCATTTCCTTCAACACCTGATCGATGCAGACCCGGCGAGCAATACACTCAGCTGGCGTTGGACGGCGGGCTTGCAAACGCGCGGGAAAACCTATTTGGCGCGCGCTGCAAACATCGAAAAATATGCGGAAGACCGCTTTCGCCGAGAACTCGGGGGTGGTTGGCAGTCAGGGCTGGACCGCCTTGCGCCCACGGCGCCACCCCTTGCGGGATACGTCCCGCCAGCTCCACGTCCACTCCGGCCAAACACCGCACTGCCGGATGCGCCGTTCGGATTGGTGCTCACTGAAGACGATTTGCATCCACTCAGCCTCTTACCGACCGCGGCCAGACCAATCGGCATCGCTGGCTTTGCCTTGCCCCAGTATCGCAGTCCCAAAGGTGTCGGCGCGCCGGCACAAGCGTTCGCCGAAAATGCCGTGTCCTACGCTACGTCGAGCGCCGCATCCGTATTTGGATGTGATCAAACCAAGATAGATGTATCGGCGTCGCTTTCGGAACAACTGATCGCGTTCGCGAGCGACATCGGCGTGTCGAAATTGATCATCGCCCAAACCCCGATTGGCTGGTCAAGACAGGAGGTTGATACAATCACCGAAAGACTCGCACAAAACCAGATCTCCTTGATCGAGCTACGCCGCGATTGGGACGCCGCGTTCTGGCCACATGCCACCAAAGGCTTCTTCAAATTGAAGAAGGCAATTCCCAGGGTCCTGACCGATTTGGGCTTGACTGCATAACCGTCGATCAACCCATACGGCATCCGAATAAGAGATTTTCGATCGATCAATGTAGCTCAGATCACTCACATAGCTTACCTCACAATCAAACCATGGAGGACATGATGTCAGATATTACGATTACCCGAGAAGACGCCTCAAATGGTGGGCGCTACGTTACAATCATCGACGGACACGAAGCTGAGATGACTTATTCTCGCGCTGGGACGAGCCGCATCATTATCGACCATACGGACGTTCCAGAAGCCCTGAAAGGCCAAGGGGTTGGCAAGAAACTCGTTGAAGCTGCGGTGAAAGATGCGCGTGCAGAGAATTTCAAAATCATCCCGCTTTGTCCTTTCGCGAAAGCAACGCTCAACAAAATGCCCGAGTGGCAAGACGTTGTTCAATAGCGTCACTTGAGTTTCTGCGCTCGGTCAAATGGAGTACGATCTTAGGGCGTATACTCAAACGGTTTGAGTTGCTCAATCACGTCTGGAATTGGCTTCATAGGACGGCCATCGGCATGGATCATGACGGCTGTGATGCGGCCCTCCGCAATGATCTGATCCTCCCTCAAACAGGTCTGATCGAAGTACATGCGGACCCCTTTCACGCCAAGACTTCGGGTTCGGATGGATAGCAAATCGTCGACTTTCGCCGCGCGTTTATAGTCGACCTCGACATTGGTAAGCGTGAACGCCGCAGGCTTGTCGCGGGATAGAAGGTCCTGATGGCTCACACCTGCGTCGCGTAAAAAGTCGGATCGACCTCGCTCAAAAAAGCGAAGATAATTGGCATGGTAGACCATGCCGGTGAAATCCGTGTCCTCATAATAGACCCGGATTTTCAGCCAGTGCTGGCCATGCTCATCAAAAGGGTGAGGAAGATCACTCATAGATGTGTGCTAGCAAGAGATACAGGGGGACGGCTAGTGTCGGAAGTGGCGCATGCCGGTGAAAACCATGGCCAAGCCCGCCTCGTCAGCCGCGGCGATGACATCATCGTCGCGAATGGAACCGCCGGGTTGAATAATCGCACTCGCCCCGGCAGCAGCCGCGGCAAGCATGCCATCGGGAAATGGGAAAAAGGCATCTGAGGCGGCAACACAGCCATCCGTGCGCAACGTCGCAAAGCCCTCTTTCTCTTTCGCATCCTCGGCTTTTCGAGCCGCGATGCGCGCCGAGTCAATTCGACTCATTTGACCCGCACCAATACCCACTGTCGCGCGATCCTTTGCATAGACAATGGTGTTTGACTTGACGTGTTTCGCGACCCGCCAAGCGAACAGCAAATCATCAAGCTGGGCTTCTGTTGGAGCAAGCTTGGTCACCACTTTGAGATCATCACGGTCAATTCGGCCAAAGTCTCTGTCTTGAACGAGCAAACCGCCCGCGACTGTTTTCACAAAGGTTCCAGGCGCGGCTGGATCCGGCAGACCTTTGGTCAGCAAAAGGCGTAGATTCTTCTTCTTCTTGAACACCTCGATCGCCGCGTCGTCAGCTCCTGGCGCAATAACGACTTCGGTGAAAACAGATGTGATTTCGGTTGCTGTCGGACCATCAAGAGGGCGGTTGAGCGCAACAATGCCGCCAAAAGCTGATGTAGAATCGCAAGCGAGCGCTTCTCGGTAGGCCTCGATAACTGTGTCCCCCAGCGCAACCCCACACGGATTGGCGTGCTTGATAATAGCAACAGCTGGGGTCTCGCCACCAAGTTCTCCGATCAATTCATAGGCTGCATCTGTATCGTTGATGTTGTTGTACGACAGCGCCTTGCCTTGGAGCTGCTGGGCGGTCGCAACACCGGGTCGGTTTTCGCCTGTCGTGTAAAAGGCGGCCGCCTGGTGAGGGTTTTCACCATAGCGAAGCGCTTCATTCAACTGACCACCAAAGCCGATCCAATCGGGCGCGCCGTCGCTGAGCTGCCTGGCGTACCAGCCAGAAATAGCGGCATCATAGGCGGCCGTCCGCGCATATGTCTTTGCGGCGAGTTTGCGGCTTGTCGCGCGAGAGACACGGCCACCGGTGCCGGCCATTTCAGCAAGCACAACGTCCAAATCTCCGCCATCGGTGCAAACGGAGACGAAATCGCCATTCTTGGCCGCGGCCCGCAACATGGCCGGTCCGCCAATGTCGATATTTTCGATGCAGTCCTCGAATCCGGCGCCGGACGCGACGGTCGCTTCGAACGGGTATAGGTTGATGTAGACGAGATCGATGGCTTCGATCCCGTGACGCTCGGCATCAGCTTTGTGCGCGTCATTGTCCCGCAGGAACAGCAAACCGCCATGGACCGCCGGGTGCAGCGTTTTCACACGCCCATCCATCATTTCCGGGTATCCGGTCAGGTCGGCGACATCTTTCACATCGAGGCCGGCTTCCTTAAGTGCACGCGAGGTGCCACCGGTGGAAACCAGTTCTATCCCGAGCCCATCAAGCGCCTTCGCCCGCTCAACCAAACCCTCTTTGTCGGAAACAGAAATCAAAGCACGGCGAATTTTGGTGGAGTGAGTCATGGACGGGCTTTCAAGCAATTGTAGCTGTTAAAGACGGCTCGCCTACCATGCGGACGGCCGCCGTCAACTCAACCCATTTGCATCGTCTTTCAAAAAGGCCCAGCGCACGCAATTTGGAGGTGCAGATCCGTCGCTGTTTCGCTCGGCGTCGCCGTGTAGTACAATTTGCCTGCTTCTCTCGACGCCACTTCGCGCAAAATAAACCGTGTCCGACAATTGTGCGCGCGAGTGACTGGTTTTGAAGCGCCAACGCGGCCCGAATTCGCTTTGCAGCAAAATCGAGTCGCCGGCGGTTTCGGCGGCTACGGTTGGATGCAAATGAAACCGTATTGCAAAGGGAATGGTGGTCACCTCTTCAGAACGCCCGGCCGATACGGGGCGAGCAAGCGAGTCCTCACCCGTCAGTCGCTTGCCATCTCCCGACATGAATAGACGCCGCCTGTGCAACAAACCATATTGAGATTTGTAGCCGCCGTGTTGGGCATCGAGCCAAATCTCATCGTCTTCTTCAAGCCGTTTCGCAGAAATCCCCTCGGGTCCAATTGGGTAAAGTAGGCGCGTCTCATCATTCGCAACAAATCCGCAGGAATCCACGTCCTCAATGATGAGTGTTGAGTGGGCGCTGGTTCTCCGAACAGCCTCTTGAAAGTCTAAATCAAGCTCGGGACTCCAGCCGCATGCTGTGATGAGGCGAGCGTCTGCGTCGTTTAGTTCAAAACTCAATGCTCCAGCATGTGCGCGATCACCGAAAGGACGTTGCGGTGCGGCGCCAGCGTCGAGGATCAAAAGCGTCTCACCCTTGGCCAATTTCTGAAACCCAGATTTTGGCGCAACTGCGAAACGACGTGGTGGCGATTCCAATTGTTCCAAAACGGCAGAGACGCTGTTGGGAAGACTCTCCGATCCATCATGAAAAGGCGGCAGCGCGCCATCGCCGCTTCGGAAGAAGGTGACCATTCCGCCTGCAAGCGATATCCAGCGTTTTAGAAAGTCGGGACAAGGCCGGTCACACCGTAGCAACAAATTGCGCAGCGCAATCAAATCGGCAAGCGTGGCAAGCGCGCGGCTCGGAGACCGGCTTACATGGCCACCGTCCGGCAAGAGTTGAGCAGTACATTCTGCTTCCAACCTTTGCATTGCGAGCTCGTTGCCGCGACCTTCAAACAAGCAAAGATCACCCGCAACGGCTATGCAGGCGGATCTCCAGCGAGCGCTCGGCTCGATCTCGGTATCTGCAAGCGCGGCAACGTGGCGGATTTGGCGGGCAAGCGCTTCTAGTCGATTGTCCCTGAACTCCTGCTCTCCGACATCAAAAAGCGCCGATCCGCACCGCATCCAGTTCCATACCCGATCAGCTGTACACCCTACGCGCCACGAGAACCCATCGAATCGACCGAAATTACTGATCCAGTCATCTACCATCGCCCGGGCACGTTCTTCTCCGGCATCCCCCATCGACGTCAGATCTAAAAGCCAGTCGAAACGATGCAGCCGGTCTGCATAGTGTTTTGAAGGTGTCGGATCGCCCCATGGCGCGGCGCCATCTTCAAGTGTCAGACGATCGGTTCCGATACGCCACACACCCTTAAGCAACATCTCACCGCGAAGCCTATCGGCTGGCAAAACGGGTTCTAAATGCTGATCGATGCGTGCAGGTATAGAGCCACCGATTTGAAGGCGATGAAGCGGAGTCGCTTTGGCATCAGCGCCGGTTCGGCCACGATACCGCTCCCAGAGCTGAGCGTCTTCTTCCGCCGATCGACGGGGTCCACTGCCTCCACTACTGGCAATATCCGTCATCGAATCACCCTAAAGCAGCGATATCGACATGGCCTCTGAGGGCAGCGATATTGTCTGCGTAGAGTTCCGGTCCTTCACGAAACACCGCCGATCCCGCAACAATCGCATCGACCCCAGCTGCAATAGCGCGTGGAGCTGTTTCCGCATTCAGTCCGCCATCAACCTCGAGAATGATTTCACGCCCGGACGAGTCAATTTTCTCGCGCAGCAATGAAATTTTTTCAAGCTGGCTTTCGATGAAGGCTTGTCCACCGAAACCGGGATTCACTGACATGACGAGGATCAAGTCGATATCACCCAATATCGGGTCGACGATGTCGGCGGGTGTTCCTGGATTGAGCGCCACACCTGGGCGCATACCAGCGTTTCTAATCGCTTGGATGGTCCGATGGAGATGCGGCCCGGCTTCCGGGTGAACGGTGAGGATATCAGCGCCAGCGTCCGCAAACGCTTCGATGTATGGATCCACTGGGGCGATCATCAAATGCACGTCGAAAGGCTTCTTTGTGTGTGGCCGGAGCTTCTTGATGATCGGAGGACCGAAGGTTAAATTGGGCACGAAATGCCCATCCATAACGTCGACATGAATCATATCGGCGCCAGCGGCATCTATCCGTCTGATTTCCGCACCCAATTCCGCAAAATCGGCAGACAGAATAGACGGGGATATCAGCACATCACGCATAAATTTTGACTAAAACGGAACCACCGCCAACACAAGGCTGGCGGTGGCACCAATGTGAATTCCGACGTTTAGTACGCCGGTGAGATAAAGACACCGTCAGTCCGAAACGCGACGTTGACGACCTGACCAGGCTGGACCGCAATATCTGCTGGCTGGACGATCTCTTTAATGTCACCATTTCCGAAATCGACGGTAATCGCCAAGCCCTGTCGCGTATTCAGCGCTTTGCCGGCTTCATTGCCCGCAACACCGCCCGCAACCGCGCCAACGACACCCCCGGCGGTTTGGGCCTTGTCACCGCCTCCGAGCTCGGATCCGGCCAGTCCCCCCAATACTGCGCCCGTTGCGGCGCCCAATAGGGATGTCTCCGGCTTGATTGTGACTTGGCGCACGGCCACCACAGTGCCCTGACGAACAGTCGAAGCGGAGCCGACAGCGCTAGAACTTACAGTTCCTGCGCCATAGCTCGATGCGCAACCTGCCAGAACCATTGCAAGGGCGGCAAAAGCGCCCGCCATCGCTTTGCTAGGGGCCCTCGCGGCCACTACTTGATGTGTCATTTAAGTGCTCCTTCGCACAACTAACTAACCCCAGTCTGCACACTGCAGGTGAACTCTGTATGAATTCCGAAGCCTTGAATTCGCTCCGAAGTTCTAAGCACGTCGGATCAGTCGCGAAATGAAAAATGCGTCATGCTCGAACCCAGGCGTTGGAATCGTCAACAAGTCCCCATCCATTGTAACACATTCAGCAAATGGGCCTACTTCCTCAGTCTGGAAGTCGTTCCGTTTTGCATCGCTCTTTGCGAGCACATCGGAAACGACATCTCGTCCCTCTTGAGGTCGCGGCGAGCAAACACAATACAAAACGGCGCCACCAGGCTTCACCTGCTCAAGCGCAGCGTGCAGAAGCCGTTTTTGCACCTCAGGGAACCGAGCAATGTCTTCGGCTGATTTGATCCATGCGCCTTCTGGATGCCTTCGTAGTGTCCCGAGAGCAGAACAAGGTGCATCTAACAGAATGTGGTCATAAAGCCTGTCGGGAACCCATTTCTCGGCGTCCGCCTCAATCACGTCCACGTGATCAAACCCGACGCGTTTAAGATTGTCCTTTAACCTTCTCAGCCGGGGCCGAGAACGATCAATGGCGGTCACCGATGCCTTCGCCGCAGCAAGCTGCATTGTTTTTCCCCCAGGCGCGGCACATAAATCGGCCACCCTTTGACCGGGTCTTGGATCAAGTAGCTTTGCTGGCAAAGCTGCTGCAGCATCCTGCACCCACCAAACGCCATCATTGTAACCTGGAATTTGCTCAACATTTTGCGTATTGAGTTCCACAGAACCGAGCCCAATCGGTTGCCCACCGACAAGCGTTGCCAGTTCGTCAGCAGAGATCTTGTTCGGCGTAAGATGGAGTTGAGGTTGAGATCTCTGCGCGCCCAATAGTCGAACTGCACGCGCATGACCCAATCCAGATTTCAGGTCCTCCCAAAGCCATTCCGGCCAGTTATATTCTATTGGTGCACTTTCAAAAAGCTCTTTCGCTTCAACCACTTTGCGCAAGACAGCATTTAGAAAGCGCCCCGAATTTCTTGAGACCTCCCAAGACTTTGCAACATCTACCATTTCACTTACAACAGCGTGATCGGGTGTGTTTAGGACCCAAGATTGAGCCGCGCCGAGCCTCAGAAGCGCCCTTGCCGGTGCAGAAGCAACCGAAATTGGCCTATCGAGGAATTGTTGCAGCGTGTGATCAATTCGCCCGCGATCTCTCAATGTTGCACCGAGCATGGCGCGAACAAATGCACGATCTGAAGATTCCAAATTCTTCAGTTTCTTTGACAAAACGATGGCATCGTCTGTCGTCCGCCCGCGATCGGTGACATCAATCAGAATCTCAGCGGCAATTCGGCGTGGGCTGTTTTCAATCACCAAGTGCGGTTAGCCCCAAGGTCCCGCATTCGCACGAATACTTGGCTCTTGCTCAAGATCTGTATCCTGGGCCAATCGTCGTAGAGCTTCGATCCGATTCGCAGTTGCAGGATGCGTGGAGAACAAAGCATCGCCTTTACGACCAGCAAGGGGATTTATGATATAAACGTGCGCCATAGCAGGATTTGCTTCTGCGCGCTTGTTTAGCGTGGAGCGCGCGCCCCGATCGATCTTGGCCAAAGCCGATGCCAGCCAAAGCGGTTGGCCACAAATCTCTGCACCTCGACGGTCCGCTTCATATTCACGTGATCGACTGATCGCCATTTGCACCAATGCCGCTGCCATTGGTGCAATGATCATGATCGCTAACCCGGTGAGCATTCCGCCACGTTCGCGGTTTGTGAAGAATAAAGCGAAATTGGCCAACATGCCGATTGCCCCTGCAAGCGTTGCGGTTACCGTCATTGTCAGCGTGTCGCGATTTTGAACATGAGCTAATTCATGCGCCATCACGCCCGCAGTCTCTTCGCGGGTCAAGAGGCTTAGCAAGCCGGTTGTTGCCGCAACAGCGGCGTTTTGTGGGTTTCGACCCGTTGCGAATGCGTTTGGCTGCTGAGTATCGATGATGTAAATCTTCGGCTCCGGCATTCCGGCCGAATCGGCCAGCGCTTTGGTGTCTTGCACAAACGTTCGGATAATCGGGCTGCGATCATCGGCGTTCACTTGCCGCGCACCCTGCATGCGGAGAACGATCTTGTCAGCATTCCAGTATGAAAAGAAATTCAGCGCTGCCGCGACCACGAAAGCGATTGTCGCGCCTAGTGTCCCGCCAACCAAGAACCCAACCGCCATGAACAACGCAGTCAGCGCGGCGAGCATCACAAAGGTCTTCATGGCCCCCATCGGGTGGCTCCTTGCTCTGATGTACCAAAACTTTAGATTATAGTTCGAACATATATGGAAGTATTAACAATCCGGGGAGTCTCGTTCATGCCAGATGACAAAATAGTCACACAGAAACCACTGTCTCCCGCCGCCGAGAGGGCGCTTGCCGAAGCAGAGGAACGACGTGCGCAGCAGCAGGCAAAAGAAGCTGAACTCGAAGCTGCGCGACAGTCCGAGAAAGGTGGGCCCAAGAAAGTCGAACCGATTCGCTATGGAGATTGGGAACGAAACGGCATTGCCTACGATTTTTAGGTTATCACCTCTACAGCTACAGAGTTCGAAAGCACGCCGATACCGTCAATCTAGACTTCCACTAAATCACTTGGTTTGAGATGTTTTTGGAGCGCGAACGCTACTCCGACGTCCGCTGGGTTGCCCGGAATCACAATGCCAAGAGGCTCCATTTTCATTTCCTGAACTCAGATGCCCGAGCTGAAAAGGAACATCGAATTGCATCTGGCTTGTTCGTCTGTCCTGTCGGAAATCGCCATTGACCCCATAGCAAATCCGAGGGCCTTCGGTATCATATAGCCAGTGGGACTCAGCTCAAATGCGTCGGCTCCGCCCACCGCTTACCGTACGAGCTTCATTGCGCTTCAGCTCCGGTTCGTCCAAGGCAGCGCTTTTCAAATTCAGCGACGGCTTCGGGCATCCACCTCTCAAAATTTTGCGCGCGGGTCTCCGACGCAGGGTGCGTACTCATCCATTCCGGAGGCCTTTGACCACCGAGCGACCCCATTCGCTGCCAGAGTTCCGGCGCCTCTCTCGGATCATAGCAAGCGCGTATAAGCAGGTTTAATCCAATTTGATCCGCCTGGGTTTCATGGTCTCTGGAAAACGCCAGTATCCCACCTTGTGCGGCGACGCCAAACGCCTGTCGCACCATCATCTGTTGCTGCACATCCATTCCACCCATGCCGACCGCAAGAGCGGCACCGCCAAGTTGCGCTAGTTGCGAGTTACTCATCCGCTTGGCGCCATGATGTGCCAGCGCGTGCCCGAGTTCGTGACCAATGACGACAGCGAGCTTGTCGACATCCTTCAAATCCGACAAATCTACGCGCCCGTCGGCATTTCCGGTTACATCAAGGAGGCCCGTATAGACAGCAACGTATCCACCTGGGAGGCAGAACGCATTGGGCTGATTTGAACGGATAACATTGAATCGCCAATCAAATGTCTCCGCGACAGGCGTGAATTCAGCGCCAGCAGCAAGCAATTCTCGTTCATACTGTATTGCAGCAACCCGCAACCTTTCGCCAATTTCCTGCACGGTTGCCAAAATCTGTTGGTCCTCTGCGCTGCAGCGCTGCTTGCAAAGTACGTTTGACCCTGCTTCGCCCAAAATCTGCATGTACGACTGAGCGCCAAGCCGAACCTCAGTATCCAAAGGCACGGTGTTGAATTCGCGTTCTCCTGTGTAGGGGTTCGTTTGCTGATTGGAGAAATAGTAGATCCCTAAAGCGACGAGCGCTAAGATTATGATGCCAAGACGACCACCCGGCAGGCCCGCCCGCATGACCCTTTGATGCTCAACGTGCAAATCACCCTCCACTACCATAGACCAATTTGTACTCCCGCTCTTCGCGGCAGGAAAGGCGTTGACCCAAATCCATTGGACCTGCATCAGTTTGATCATGCAGACTGAACAAGCAAGTCCGACAACAACCACGTCCGTCATTGATGTTCTTGCTGAGCTTGCGCTTTACGTCTCAGCCGCGCTTATCGTGACGGGACTGGTTCTGCCGTCTATCTGGAAACCAAACACTTTTGGTTTCGGCGGCGCAGAATACAATTTGTATGGCATCGTCCAAACGCTCTTTGAAGCAGGCCTTCCATGGCTTGGGCTTGTTGTGGTGTTTTTTTCCGGGGTCTTCCCGATCGCAAAAACCGTAACCGCTGCCGTTATATTTCGGCAAGGCGCTGAGCCTAGCCAAAAGCTTGCTGTGTTACTCAATATTTTGGGCAAGTGGTCTATGCTCGACGTTTTTTTGGCTGCGCTACTTATCGGGATCAGTCAAATCAGTGTCTACATAGGTTTTGAAACGCGTGCTGGACTTTACTATTTTGCACTCGGTGTGGTTCTAAACAATCTCGCAACGATGCGCCTCACTTTCGCGAGGCGCACCTAAATGGGTGGGTATTAAAATGTCGACAGATGCAACTGCGGACCAAAGTCCAAAGCTCGAAATACGGATTGTGCCAGTCACTCCGTTGCAGCAAAATACGAGCCTCATTTGGTGTCGTGATACGAAAGAAGGTGTATTCGTCGATCCAGGTGGCGAAATTGACAAACTCATGGCTGCTGCGGATCAATTTGGCGTGAAAATTGTCGCGGTTTGGCTGACTCATGGGCACCTCGACCACGCAGGCGCTGCGACCGCGGTTAAAGAACGCACGGGTTGCCCGATTATCGGACCTCACAAAGACGACCAATGGTTGCTCGATGACATTGAGGCGCAAGGTGCGCGTTATGGAATCGCTGACGGAAAAAACGTTACACCTGATCGTTACCTCGACGATGGCGATACGCTTGAGCTTGCAGGTGAAGAATTTCATGTCGCGCACTGTCCTGGCCACACGCCCGGACACGTTGTCATTTATCACCCTGCCGGTCAGCTCGCATTTGTTGGAGACGTTCTGTTTCGCGGGTCTGTTGGTCGAACCGACTTTCCCAAAGGGAATCACCAGGACCTCATTGACTCGATCACGCAAAAACTTTGGCCGCTCGGCCCAAATATGCGATTCGTTCCTGGTCACGGCCCGATGAGCACGTTCGGCCAAGAGCGCAAAGACAACCCGTTTGTTGCAGACAGCGTCCTTGGATAGCAAAACGCTTTGCTGCAGGGTTTGTGACCAAGGTTGCCTACCGAACAGGCGAAATTAATATTGGGCCAGCGAGGTTTCGGTCTGGACTTGCGAAGCAGTAACTCCAAGAGTCTTATTCCGCAACAATGTACGGACCACGTTCAACGAAGAACTGGCCGGCGTTTCCCAATGTTCACAAAGGATCGCTAAGATGCCAACTTCAGAGTCGAAAACCGACACCATTCAATCCGTTGACACAGCTTCGAGAAGAACGCTTTTGAAGCTCGCTGGAATTGGCGCTTTGAGTGCAGGCGCTCTAATGTCGAGCAACCGACTGCGTGCGTCGGCATCACCAGACATGCCAGACGATTTAGCCATCATGTCGGCCAACGAAAACCCATATGGCCCTTCTCCGAAGGCGGTCGCGGCGATGCGAGCAGAGCTCGGAAACATATATCGCTACACCTGGCCGTTACAAATGAAATTCAAGGAAAAAATTGCTGCTCGGGAAAACGTGTCGCCTGAGCAAGTCTTGGTGGCAAACGGGTCGTCGCCCATTTTGGCGGCTTTTTCCGAATGGGTGAAGAACCAAGACGGCAAACTGTTGACGTCGTCCATTACTTATGAGGGCGTTCCCCGCGTTTCAAAGGCATATGGCACTGAAATCCTCTTCATGCCGTTATCCCAAGATATGGGATACGACATGGAGGCGATTTCCGCGCGGATTTCGGACGATATCGGCGCCGTTTACTTGTGCAATCCAAACAATCCAACAGGCAAGACGATCGACGCGAACGTGCTTCGAAATTTTGTTGATGATGCATCTCAAAAAGTTCCCGTATTTGTCGACGAGGCATATCTCGATATGGCGGACGACTTCCCTGCCGGGGTTATGACCGAATTTGTGAGCGCTGGACGACCTGTTGTGATTGCTCGCACATTTTCGAAGCTATACGCCATGGCTGGTCAGAGGTTGGGATACGGTATCATGCCCGAAAGCATGGTCGCAGACATGCAAACCACAGGGCGCTTCACATCTGTCAACCATCTTGCTCTGGTCGCCGGTATCGCGAGTTTAGATGACACAGCCTACTTTGAAGAGATGCGAATGAAAACGGCTCTCGGTCGCGCAAAGCTGGTTGCTATGGCGGCAGACCTAAATCGCCCAATTGCGCCAGATCCACAAGGAAGCTTCATCTATATGGACACCGGGATGCCGAATGGCGAGTTTCAAGCAAAAATGCTTGAGCGCGGCGTTCGTGTCGTGGGAGAACGTTGGCAAGAATTGCCGACCTGGACACGCATTTGTGTCGGCTTGGATCACGAGATTGAGCGCTGCCATGAGGCTGCAAAACAAGTGCTTGCATCGGCCTAGAGCGGCTTTGCAGTTTCGACGAACTCAACGTCTTGACCAAAGGGCGCATTAATTGCACCTCTCGCGCTGAACAAAGATAATGCGGGCGGAGCGAATATGCGCGTTGCAATGATTGGAACTGGGTATGTCGGCCTTGTGAGTGGGGCATGTTTTGCCGACTTCGGACATACGGTGACCTGCGTCGACAAAGACACGACTAAAATTGATCGACTTAAGGACGGCATAATGCCGATCTATGAACCTGGGTTGGACACATTGGTCGAAACCAATGTGCAGCAGGAGCGGCTGTTTTTCACGACGGAGGCAAAAGACGCCATCGCCGATGCAGACGCCGTGTTCATTGCGGTTGGCACGCCCTCTCGGCGCGGAGACGGTCATGCCGATCTGTCTTATGTTTATGCTGCGGCCGAAGAGATCGCAGAACTCGTGGATGGCTTTACAGTTGTCGTTACCAAATCAACCGTCCCTGTTGGGACAGGTGACGAAGTAGAAGACATCATCCGGAAAAAAAGGCCGGATGCCGATTTCGCTGTCGTATCCAATCCCGAATTTCTTCGCGAAGGCGCGGCGATCAAAGACTTCAAGATCCCCGACCGCGTGGTTGTCGGCACAGACAATGAACAAGCCCGCGAACTGATGCGCGAGCTCTATCGCCCCTTATTCCTCAACGAAACGCCGATACTGTTTACCAATCGACGTACCTCAGAACTGATCAAATACGCTGCGAACGCGTTTCTTGCGGTAAAGATCACCTTCATCAACGAGATGGCAGACCTCTGTGAAAAAGTCGGCGCCAACGTCCAAGAAGTGTCGCGAGGCATCGGGTTGGACGGTCGTATTGGTCGAAAGTTCCTAAATGCCGGGCCAGGTTATGGCGGGTCCTGCTTTCCAAAGGACACACTCGCGCTGACCAAAACCGCGAATGATTACAACAGCCCCGTCCGGATTGTGGACACCGTTGTTGAGGTAAATGCGGCCCGCAAGAAACATATGGCGGAACGCGTCATTTCTGCTCTCAACGGCGACGTTACTGGCAAGACGATCGGCGTGCTTGGGCTCGCCTTTAAGCAGAACACAGATGACATGCGAGATGCGCCAAGCTTGGACATCGTACCCGCATTGAAGGCCGCCGGAGCGACGATCAAAGCATTCGATCCCGAGTCGATGACAGAGGCGAGTCATCTGCTCGACGGCGTCGACTATGCACAAAGCGCATATGATGCAGCAGCTGACGCAGACGCCGTCGTTATTATCACCGAATGGGACCAGTTCCGCGCGCTCGATCTTGACCGGTTGAAGAGCAGTATGCGCGGCGACGTTCTGGTCGACCTGCGCAATATTTATGAGCCAGAAGACATGACGAAACGGGGTTTCGACTACACTTCAATCGGCCGCCCCGTTTAACAAGAAGTATGTAGCGTATGCACCTCGTCCCAAGAATTCTGATCACAGGCGGTGCCGGGTTTATCGGCAGCCATATCTGCGAACGCTTGCTCGAACGCGGCGATGATGTGCTCTGTCTCGACAATTTTTTTACCGGCGAGAAGCGCAATGTTGCGCATCTTTTGGACCACTCCTCTTTCGAACTCGAACGTCACGATGTGACTTTTCCGCTGTTTGTTGAGGTCGACCAGATTTACAATATGGCCTGCCCGGCAAGCCCAGTGCATTATCAGTTCGATCCGGTGCAAACGACCAAAACCAGTGTGCACGGCGCGATCAATATGCTCGGCCTCGCAAAACGAACAAAAGCCCGCATCCTTCAAGCATCGACATCGGAAGTCTATGGCGACCCCAGCGTACATCCACAGACCGAAGACTATTGGGGCAACGTCAATCCGATTGGCCCACGGTCATGCTATGATGAAGGGAAGCGCTGCGCAGAAACGCTCTTCTTCGATTATCACCGCCAACACCAATTAGAGATCAAAGTCGCGCGGATCTTCAACACGTATGGCCCACGCATGCACCCTAATGATGGTCGTGTCGTTTCCAATTTCATCGTCCAGGCGCTGCGTGGCGAAGACATCACTCTGTACGGCGATGGCTCACAAACCCGATCCTTCTGCTACGTTGACGATCTCGTAGAAGGGTTGATCCGGCTCATGGACAGCAAAGGTGACGTCATTGGTCCAATCAATCTCGGCAATCCCGGCGAATTCACCATTCGAGAGTTGGCCGAGCTGGTGATCGAGTTGACCGGCTCAAAATCGCAACTCGCCTACAAGCCGCTTCCGCAAGACGATCCGAAACAGCGACAACCCAACATCACGTTGGCGAAAGACAATCTCGACTGGGAACCCAAAGTCCCGCTCAAAGAAGGCTTAGGTCGTACCATCACCTATTTCGACGACTTGCTGCAGAAGATGGGCAACCGCTTTTAGGCAAAAGCCGTTGCCACACTTCAAGCCCAATTCTGACTAACGGTCCTGATCGAGTAAGATGGTCTGCGGCTTGCGCTGATCAAACATCGACCAGACACCGCTATCACCGTGCCAGTCACCCTGTGTCGCGCCTTTTGAATATTCCGTCGCGCGGGCCTCAAAGAAATTCGCGTGCTCAACCCCATTGAGGATCTCTGTGAGCCAAGGAATCGGATGTTTGGCAACGCCGAAGATCGGATCCAGCTTCAATTGCCCCATGCGCCAGTCGGCAATGTAACGAATATATTGCTTGATATCTTCCGGCGTCATGCCTTCGACTTCGCCAGCCTCAAAGGCCAGCTCAATGAATTTGTCTTCCAGCGTCACAACCGTTTCGCAGCACTCCCGGATGCGATTCTTGACTCGAGGTGTCAGCGCATCGGTTTCAGCCGCAAAAGCGTGGAATAGTTTCATCATGCCTTCGCAATGCAGCGACTCGTCGCGCACAGACCAGGACACAATCTGTCCCATTCCCTTCATCTTGTTGAAGCGCGGAAAATTCATCAACATGGCAAATGATGCAAACAGTTGCAGTCCTTCGGTGAAGCCACCGAATACCGCCATCGACGTTAGAATATCTTCTTCTGTGTCGGTGCCAAACTGGCCGAGATAATCATGTTTTGCGGACATCTCCTCATATTCCATGAAGGCGGAGAATTCGGAATCCGGCATACCGATGGTTTCCAGCAGCAGCGCATAAGCAGCGATGTGCACCGTCTCCATATTTGAAAAAGAGGCGAGCATCATGCGCACTTCAACCGGCTTAAACAGCGGCATGTACTGTTCCATGTAATTCGCGCCGACTTCGACATCCGACTGGGTGAAGAAGCGGAAAATCTGCGTTAGCAAATTGCGTTCGCGATCGTTCAGGCGGTTGACCCAATCCTTACAGTCTTCCCCCAGTGGCACCTCTTCCGGTAGCCAATGCACTTGTTGTTGGAGCTTCCAAAAATCGTACGCCCAAGGATACCGAAACGGCTTGTAAGAGTGGCTTGGGGTCAACAAACCCGGTGTTTTCATCATTCCGTCTGCCATTGTCAGCCCCTTATCGCTCAACTTATGCCCTACAACATATAGTGCATAATTTAGTATTAGACCGCAAGATCTGACAAAAAGGTTGCGACAGGGTTTCGCAGGCCATCCACAAAGAAATGGATTGTTAATGCGACTCGATTCCGAACACATGTGGTTGTTTGGATTGACGCTCGGTATCTTGCCTCAAACTTGATCGAGGGACGTTAACGCCTAAGGATCGCACGCACCACAAAACCCCGGCCGGCCCGCAAGCCTCCGGTTCAGAGCAGGAACTCTGTCCTACGACGCTACGGCGTAGGAATTCCCGACACGTAGGTGCAGGGCTG